>NZ_JBZEES010000061.1:0-502 GCF_058310215.1 Flavobacterium sp. AK-301 | reverse complement strand
CATGATGGAGAACGCTGCGCACTATCTGGAGGAAGACCGCATCCGGCGCGACAGCATCCGGGATGCGGTGCACGCGCGCTTTCGCCTGGCGACGGAGAAGCTTGCGGTGGAAACGGAGTGGCGAGCAGTGGAAGGCGACCCCGTGGCTCTCGTACTTCGTGAAGCGCGTGAGACCGATCTTCTCGTCGTCGGGCAACGGAACCACGATGAACCGGATGAATTCATTGCCGGCGACTTTGTGGAGACCCTGATCCTGGAGTCGGGCCGCCCCGTGCTGGTTGTGCCGTATGCGGGCAACTTCACTGCATTGCCGCAACGCGTGCTGGTGGCCTGGAGCGGCGGGCGCGAATCGGCCCGTGCGCTGCACGATGCCATGCCGATGATGACGGGCACCAATGTGCACGTGCTGCAGATCACAAGCACGCAGCCAAAGCACTGGGCCGAGGAAACCACGGTGGGTCAGGTGGCGCGTGCGCTGAATGCGCGCGGTATTCATACAACG
>NZ_JBZEES010000060.1:0-509 GCF_058310215.1 Flavobacterium sp. AK-301 | reverse complement strand
AGGTGCTGCACCGTAAACCGTTCTGCCACTTTGAATTAAATCTGGGCGAGCATTGGCAAGTGCTTCATCAATAACAAAATATTCTTGTTCCCAACCTAGGGTGGCGGTTACTTTAGTTACATTTTTATCAAAATAATTACAAACGTCAACTGCCGCTTTGTTGAGTGATTCCAAAGCTTTTAATAAAGGTGCTTTATAGTCTAATGAGTCACCTGTGTATGAAACAAAAATTGTTGGAATACATAAAGTTTTGCCTCTTCCAATTTCTATGATGAAAGCAGGAGAGGAGGGATCCCATGCAGTATAACCTCTTGCTTCAAAAGTTGCTCTTAAACCACCACTTGGGAAAGAAGAGGCATCCGGCTCTTGTTGAATTAAAGCGGCCCCATCAAATTCTTCAATGGCAGTGCCATCACTTTTTATCGTAAAGAAAGAATCATGTTTTTCAGCTGTAGTACCGGTTAGTGGCTGAAACCAGTGTGTGAAATGGGTAACACCTTTACTTTCTG
>NZ_JBZEES010000059.1:0-511 GCF_058310215.1 Flavobacterium sp. AK-301 | reverse complement strand
ACCTATACTAAAAACAAGGCAGAATACAGTAGTACCGAAAAAGCAGAAGACGGAAGCGAAAGCACTACCGTTTCCGATGCATTAGGAAGAACCATCCGTGCAGGAGCAAAAAATGCCGAAGGCAAATGGGCATTTAAAAGCTATCAGTATGACCACCATGACCGAGTAATTAAAGAAAGCGAACCCTATTTTGGCTCATCCGCTTCGCTGTGGAATACCGTTACCTATGATCTTTATGACAGACCAACAGAATCCGTTGCCGCTACAGGAAGAGTCACTAAAATTACCTATGCCCCATTACAAATAACCGTTGATGATGGCGTAAAAACCAGCACCACCGTAAAAGACGCCATAGGCAATATCGTTTCCGTTACCGATCCCGGAGGCACCATCCATTATACCTACTATGCCAACGGAAATGCCAGAACCACCATATACGATCAGACCGTTATCACACAAGAACAAGACGGCTGGGGCAGAAAGACCAAGCTAACCGATCCTTCCGCAGGTA
>NZ_JBZEES010000058.1:0-516 GCF_058310215.1 Flavobacterium sp. AK-301 | reverse complement strand
ACGGTCACCGTGCTGCGCAAGGAACACGACGTTCGCATGCTGTTTTTGACGGCGAGCACGACCGCGCTGGTGCAGCGCTATTCCGAGACGCGCCGCCGGCATCCGCTGTCGATCCGTAACGGCCGCCCGGATACCGCGGCCAATGTGCAGGCGGCTGCCAAGGGCCTCGACACCTCGCTCATCGAAGCGATCGAGATGGAGCGCGAGCTGCTCAGCCCGCTGGCCGATCCAGCGCACCGCATAGACACCAGCACGCTGCGCACGAACGCCCTGCGCGCGTACATCAAAGAATTCATCAGCGACGAGCCGCACGACATCACGTTGATGTTCGAATCGTTCGGCTTCAAGCATGGCGTGCCGACCGACGCCGATCTTGTCTTCGACGTGCGTTCACTGCCCAACCCGTACTACGACACGCAATTGCGCCCACTCACGGGCCGCGACCAGCCTGTCATCGACTTCCTGCAAAGTCAGCCGATGGTACTTGCGATGGCAGAAGACATTCGCGCCTACGTG
>NZ_JBZEES010000057.1:0-518 GCF_058310215.1 Flavobacterium sp. AK-301 | reverse complement strand
CTCCATCGTGGACACATAGATTTCGACAACTTTCACCTTCTGACCGTTCTTCTCATAGATACGAGGTTTGATACGGCCTTGCACGATGACTTCGTCGCCCTGCTGATACTTCTCAGCATACTGCTCAGCGGCGCTACCAACTACCACACAGTCGTGCCACTCCTTGACTTCCACCCACTCGGTTCCGTTGTGATAGTCATCGTTCGTACAGAGCGAGAACAACACACTGGCACCGCCAGAGTTGCGAAAACGAACTTCAGGGTCCTTCCCCAACCTGCCGTGGAGAACACAATGGTTCGTGTTTTTCATCTCTTACCTCACCAATCAACTGAGCAATGCAACGTTGAATGCGTTCTTCCAAGCCTTTTTCCCGCCCGGCTCGCGCCACTCGATACGACCGAGATGCTCGATCCGAACGCGGTCTCCGACTTTTGCCCCGCACTCATCAATTGCTCGCACCAAGTCAGCTCCATACACCGGAAGTACGTTCCCATTAAGTTCATCTGCTTCCATGGTCA
>NZ_JBZEES010000056.1:0-519 GCF_058310215.1 Flavobacterium sp. AK-301 | reverse complement strand
GGAGCAACAGAAGGATTCTTAATATCCACTAAAGTGTTGAATTTATATCCTGTATTTCCGGTAGTTACTTCTGTGTTAACTCCTCTGTCAAATACCAGATTATTTGATGCTATTGTGTTGTTAATTACTAAAGGTAATTCGTCTACAACATTTTCAGCGAAAGTCACAGATTTGTAAGTTCCATTTTTGGTTTTTTCTACTAACTTTAGTTTATAATTACCAGCAGGAGTGTTTTTATCAATAATACATTGCACGTTCATATTTGTATTATATTCAGCTGTTGGCTGAATAATTGATATAAAGCTATCAGATTGAGAATATAAAGCAACAAATAAACCATCATTATTAGTATTGCTCCAACATTTGAAACTACGATATACTGTAAAGGTTTTATTTTTATCAATAGTTTTTGTTTGTGAGCTAAAGTTTGTTACATTATAATTAGCTGCATTGTTAACAACCGTAAATTCTATAAAAGCTGGAGTTGCTCCGTCAACAATAGGAGTCCACTTATCAAAT
>NZ_JBZEES010000055.1:0-523 GCF_058310215.1 Flavobacterium sp. AK-301 | reverse complement strand
GGGCGTCGAGCTGACCGACTCCGGTCACATCCGGGTGAACCGGGTCTCGCGCACATCGGTGCCGAACATCTACGCGGCCGGGGACTGCACGACGCTCATGCCGCTCGCGTCGGTCGCGTCGATGCAGGGTCGCACCGCGGTCTTCCACGCGCTCGGAGACGTCGTCATCCCGCTCGAGTCCCGCCGCATCACCGCGAACATCTTCACCGCGCCCGAGATCGCGACGATCGGCTGGCAGGAGAAGGACATCGCCGCCGGTCTCATCAACGGCATCGTGCACAAGCTTCCGCTCGCGGCCAACGCCCGCGCCAAGATGATGGGCATCAAGGACGGCTTCGTGAAGGTGATCGCCCGCGAGGGCAGCGGCACGGTCATCGGCGGTGTGATCGTCGGTCCTCGCGCCTCCGACCTCATCTACCCGCTCGCGATCGCCGTCGAGCGCCGCCTCACCGTCGACCAGATGTCGCGCGTGTTCGCGGTGTTCCCCTCGCTGACCGGCTCCATCCAGGACGCCGTGCGCGCG
>NZ_JBZEES010000054.1:0-523 GCF_058310215.1 Flavobacterium sp. AK-301 | reverse complement strand
CCGCCACCGCCGTGCCGACCGGAGGCCGCATCACCGAAGGGATGGACACCGTGCGGCGACTCGTGCGCGTCGATCAGAAACCGATCGGCCGCACGCCGCGTTCCAACCTTGCCACTTACACGGGCCTGTTCGACCATGTGCGCAAGCTGTTCGCCGACACGCCGCTCGCCCGCAAGCGCCGCTACAGCGCGGGCCGCTTTTCGTTCAACGTGGCGCAAGGCCGTTGCCCGACTTGTGAAGGCGAAGGCTTTGTCAGCGTCGAACTGCTATTTCTACCGAGCGTCTACGCGCCCTGCTCGACATGTCACGGCACGCGCTACAACGCGCAGACGCTGGAAGTCACGTGGCGCGATAAAAACATCGCCGAGGTGCTCCGCCTGACCGTCGACGCCGCCTGCGACTTCTTCGCCGACGAAGCCAGCGTGATGCGCGCGTTGAACGTGCTGCGCGACATCGGCCTGGGCTATCTGCGGCTCGGCCAGCCGGCCACCGAACTGTCCGGCGGCGAAGCCCAGCGCATCAA
>NZ_JBZEES010000053.1:0-537 GCF_058310215.1 Flavobacterium sp. AK-301 | reverse complement strand
GATGGTGGCCGCGAAGAAGGCCAGCTTGGGCAGCAGTCCCTCCGGGCGCAACTCGCCAGATTCCTTCAGGAAGCTCTCGATGGCGATGTCAACAAACTCATCGGTACGGGTGTTGGCGTAGAACTTCTCGATGCGCAGCTCCCCCTTCTTGATGGCAACCTTGGCCTGCGAGTCGCGTTTGAACTCCAGATCAGCCTTGTCGCGCAGGATGTCCACCACCTCCACGTCGATCTTGAAGGGCTTGGCGGCCAGCTCCAGTTGCGCGGCCAAGTCCGGCTCGTGGCCCATGCAGACAAGGGTGATCTTTTCGACCGGGCGGTTCGGGCTTTCGTTGTGCTTGCGCTCCCAGGACTTGTAGTCGAAGCCCGCGATCAGCTCGTTCAGGTCGGCGCGGGTGGCAATGCGATTGACGGGCATGATCTTGACCATGCGCCCATCCTTCTCGCCGTCGAACACGGTGCTGAACTCCAGCTTCTGCACCTCCAGGGCCTCAAGCAGCAACTCCCTGGCCTGTACAGGATTGCGGAAGACGTCGTA
>NZ_JBZEES010000052.1:0-547 GCF_058310215.1 Flavobacterium sp. AK-301 | reverse complement strand
ACGAAGAAGAAGACAAAAAAGTAGGACCGTATACCTATAGTCTGGACGGAAGTGCATTTGTTTCAAAATCAGATGATTTTATCTATGATAGTTTAACTTCAGGAGCTCATACCATTATCATTAAAGATGGTAATGGTTGTACATCAGAACAGGATATTACAATTTATGAACCATTAGAATTAACCGCAGAAGTAGTAAAACAACCTATATGTGATCCTCTTGCTAATAGCGGAAAGATCAAAGCAGTCGGTTCGAGAGGATCTGGAGATTACAACTATGCATTGTTAGATGAAGCAAAAGCTGAAATACGTCCGTTACAACCATCAGCTGAATTTGATGGTTTAGGACATGGAAAATATTTTGTTCGTGTCAAAGATGCTGAGACGCTTTGTACTAAAGATTTCCCAATAACATTAGACGAGCCAAGTCCGATAGTTTTTGAAGCTGTAGTAACTCCTGTTACTTGTTATGGTGGAGATAACGGTACAATTACTGTTAATCTGGACGCTACGAATATCAATACTCCATATCAATACAGTATTAATGG
>NZ_JBZEES010000051.1:0-575 GCF_058310215.1 Flavobacterium sp. AK-301 | reverse complement strand
AATCCTTCTTTATCATCTTCATGATATGTTTGTGCCTGTATGCTACTGCACAATAAAAACAAAACAAAAAACAAATAGTATATTTTTTTCATAAAAATAAATTTAAATTATAAATTATTTAAGGTATGTTCGCAAATATAATAATTATTTTTTATTAAAAAACACATAATGACAATTTATTTAACTAATTACTATGAATAATGCTGTTGTCCGTCTTTAGTCTACAGAGTTCGGTTTACAGTATTCAGTGATCAAAAAAACCTTGCGTAAATCTTTGTGTTCTTGCAGTTAAAGGCAAAGCTGAGAATTATCCAACTGATTGAAAGATTAGCGGAGCAACTTAATATTTGTCAGGTATTATGTAAACTTCACAAGACACTCCTGTTCTACAAAAAACGGTCAACTATAAAAAAAGTCCGATACTCAATTATAACTAATTGAATATCGGACTACAAATAACCATTATCTTGATTTTTTCTCTAAAACAAAAGACTTTTTAATTCTTTATTATTTTATGACTGGTCACTCCACTGGAAGTATAGGCTTTTAAAACATGAACGCCTTTTTGTAGATTT
>NZ_JBZEES010000050.1:0-587 GCF_058310215.1 Flavobacterium sp. AK-301 | reverse complement strand
TCACCCGTTCCAATCGCCGGTGGGGCCAGTGGCGTCCTAAACGCCGTCGCAGCGGTCCACAAACAAGGCGGGGATTCCCCCGCCTTTTTCATTACTGGTAGGACAGCGTCACCACCGCGAGCGCTGGTTCCACCCCCGGCGCGCGCGACAAGGTCGGCGTGCCGTTGTTTGCCGTCAGCAGGCTGGCCTTGAAACCGCCGTATTTGGCCAGGACGTCCGCCTTGCTGCGTGCATCGCCCACCCGCAGGGGGTTGAGCGACGATGCCGCGCGAGCCTCCACTGACACATCGACCGGCACCACCCGCACTGCAGCCGAGCGAAAGCTCAACACCACCTGGTGACCGGACGCGGATGCTCGCGCCTGCAACCCCTCGCCCGCAGCGGATACCTGGGGCGTGGCCTGCACGCGGAACCCGGCCTCCACGATGGCGCCCGTGAAGTAAATCACGCCGCCATGGCTGCCGGCCGCCAGCGCGCTGCTCGCTCCGATGGCCACCGCCATGGCGACGACCGTTGCCTTGTAGACCTTGAACATGAGAACCCCGATGCCCGACCCTTGGGCGATGTGTCACATCCGCCCGTCTTCA
>NZ_JBZEES010000049.1:0-588 GCF_058310215.1 Flavobacterium sp. AK-301 | reverse complement strand
TGATTTCAAAAGGCACTTCGCATTTATAGGTATGCTTATTTTTAGAAACAGTAATATTGGTCACAAAAGTACCATTTAACCTAAATAATCCGATACGGGTAGTATTATCTGAAGAGGGAGCATATATCTGAAAAGGCTCTTCTACATCTACCTGAAAAAGATTATCTTTTGCAGTTTTCAGCTGTAAATGTTTTAATATGGTTGCTGTTTTTAAATTAGCTCTCGCTGCTCCCAAAACGGTAATAGGTAACTTGTCAATTAAATGCGATCCCAGTGTGCGTACAATCACTTCTTTCTTTCCGCCTTTTTCTATATACGGCTGAATAATATACTTGCCTTTTGAGATGTTCTCCGGTATTTTACAATTATAATCCTTCCCTTTTCCGGAAAGGGAAATAGCACTATAAAAAACACCGGTATTATCAAACAAGCCTATTTTTACCTGTTCCTGATTTTTTGAAACCATTGCCTGAACCTGAAATTCCTTACCTGCTGCTACTTCATAAAGATACTCTGTTGGTGTTTGTATCACTAAATGATCTTCTAACTCTTCTTTTCTGTTATCTTTTATCGTTATACGATATTCTA
>NZ_JBZEES010000048.1:0-603 GCF_058310215.1 Flavobacterium sp. AK-301 | reverse complement strand
ATCACAAGCTGCGATTCATCCGGCCAGACGCGCACCACACCGTGTTCGACCGACAACCGCCCTTCCACGAACCAGCGCACGGCACGCGGATAGATCGTGTGCTCCTGTGCCAGCAGCCGCCCGGCCAGCGAGTCAGGCGTGTCGCCTTGACGCACGTCGATGATGGCCTGCAGCACGATCGGGCCGTGATCCAGGTCGGCGGTGACGAAATGTACAGTCGCGCCATGCACCTTCACGCCCATGGCCAGCGCGGCCTCGTGCGTGTGCAACCCGGGGAAGCACGGCAGCATCGACGGATGAATGTTCAGCATGCGGCCGGCGTAGCGCTTTACAAAGCCGGGCGTGAGGATGCGCATGAAACCGGCCAGCACCACCAGATCCGGCGAAAAGCCGTCGATCACCTGCGCCAGGGCGGCATCGAAGCTGTCGCGATCGGGGAAAGCCTTGTGGTCGACCACTGCGGTGGCAATGCCGTGCGAAGCGGCAAATTTAAGTCCTGCCGCATCGGGCCGATTAGAAATGACGGCGGCAATGCGTCCCGACCAACCTTCGGCCTGACAGGCGCGGACAATGGCTTCCATATTGGAGCCGCGTCCGGAAATG
>NZ_JBZEES010000047.1:0-606 GCF_058310215.1 Flavobacterium sp. AK-301 | reverse complement strand
GTAGTTATACGTATCCCTATGTATAACAAACCAGTGAATTATTCTGATCTGGAAATCCATCAGGAAATCCTGACGCACAGTCGCTTTCAGTTCCTATGGAGAATTTCAGACAATCTAATGACCAATCCTCTGGAAGATTTTGGATATTTTCAGAATAATCTGGATAATGAAATCACTTTTTCTTTATTTACCGGAGCAGGTAAAGAAGTCGTTTATAAAGGACTGATAACCGGTCTGGAAATGGTCAATAAAGACGGGGCAACCCGTGGTTTTATGGTAACAGGACATAGCCATACCATTGCGATGAATGACCTGAAACACAATCGTCAACATTTAAACAAAAGTCTTTCCGATATTGCCAAAGATACCATGAAAGGTCACATGCAGGGACTATGGGAACCGGAAGACATGACTCCTGAATACACCTCTCCTATCCCCAACTCCTTACAATCTGACGAAACCGACTGGGATTATCTAACCCGACTGGCAAAACAATACGGTGAATGGTTCTATTGGGACGGAACCCGACTACAGTTTGGAAAACTAAAAGAGTCCAAAACAATTTTAATAAACGGCGTACACCTCAGAGATTTTGGAATGAAAGCC
>NZ_JBZEES010000046.1:0-621 GCF_058310215.1 Flavobacterium sp. AK-301 | reverse complement strand
TACTTTAGGATCGTATAAACGACCGTTCATATGGATAATACCTACACTCTGTAAATGTTCGTGTCCGGTATACCCTCGGTCCAATATACTGAATCCATTGAGCACTTTTCCTGCTCCGTCCTGTACTTTTGTTACGGCTCCCCAAGCATCAAAATGTCGCTTCTCCACAACTGCTGCTGCCTGATCGGTAATTGCGAGTATACTACCCTGAACATCCCGATGCAGATAGTAATAATCATTCTTCGCTCCGTCACTTTTTAATATAACGGGGGCACTATACCCGTCTCCGCCTATAAAAATAACAAATTCTGTGGTTCCGGTAACGATATTCTCTTTTATTTCTACACTGCCGTCATGCGAATAATGTTTGCGCTGGCTTCGGTGTCCGGGGTCGGCTTCGAGTCCGCCGTAGAAACTACTGCTGCGCTGTCCGAAAGCATTGTGTTTAAAACTGATTTTATCGACTCCGGTTTCTTCGATATGTACGGGACTTTTAAAGGTATTATAGGTAATATTCAGCTGTCTCAGTTTCGTTTCGGGATTGGCTGTTTTTCGGATTTGTAAATCATCAAACCAGACATTACCGGTTCCTATAAGGTCGGGTCGAAGTCGGATCTTTTT
>NZ_JBZEES010000045.1:0-672 GCF_058310215.1 Flavobacterium sp. AK-301 | reverse complement strand
TTTTATAGTAGCTGTTCCATTTGTATCATTGAAACACAGAACGTCTGTTTTACTAATTAGATCAGCTGTGAATTTTCTATCTTCAACAACAATGGATGCTGCTTTTTCTATTTCAAAATCACAAACTTTTGGTACCTGATATACCTGAATATCATCTATTCCTAAATCATTTCCTCCTACTATAAATGAATTGGTTCTGATTCTTAAATATAAAACTTCGTTTTGTTGTGGATTTAAATTTACAGAAATTAAATTCCATTTTTCATTTTGTTTAATATCTCCGGAATCGTAGGTTGCAATTACATTATTACCTACAACAGACACTAATTCAATCGTAATATTAGGGGCTCCTCCTGATGTATTGGCATTTAATAAATTAATCCCCCATAATGAAACATTTATTTCCTGATTAGGGATAATATCTTTAATTAGTTTTTCATAAATAAGGTTATCCTGACCTGACCTGTTTCCTACATTAACAATTAACATTCTTCCATCTGGATTTCCAGTATGATCTGTTAAATTTTTAATCCAGCCTCCCCAAGGTTTCTGGATTTTTTTTGTTATTGAATACTCTCCATCATTAATAAGTCTATTCGGATAAATTTTCTGGTCAATAAAGGTATATCCTTTAATTTCCGGACTGGAAATATCATCTCCTGCTCCGTAATC
>NZ_JBZEES010000044.1:0-703 GCF_058310215.1 Flavobacterium sp. AK-301 | reverse complement strand
AAGGCGCCATCAAGGGCTCAACGTCAAAAGAGAAAGGCCAACCCCATCGTGAGGTTGGCCTTGTCGTTTGGGCTTGTGCCCAGAGGGTGTGGCCTTTGTCCTTTGACTTTCCTGCCCTAGATGGCGCCTTCAATTTTCGTAAGCGGGCGGGAAAAAGGCGGGGAACTGTCTGAGCGCAGCGAGTTTTCCCCGTCTCCGCCCGATTACACAAATTCAAGGAGGGGGTCGCCATCTCGGGCGCGCCTTTCTTTGCTTACCTTTCTTTGGCAAGACAAACAAAGTAAGTCGGCCCCGGCAGGGGGCGAAACAGGGGATGCACAGTGAGCACATTGCGCACTCCCCAACCCAGCGTAAACTTCGGATACCCAACCCCGAAGGAGCCTCCCATGACCCGCGCACTCACACTCGGCATGCTGCTCTGTGCGCTTGCGCTAACAGCCTGCGAACGCCGCCCCTCGCCATCGAGCCCACCGACGCCGCAGACTTCCAAAGCCGAAAAGGCGGCCGCCGCACTGGCCAAGGCCGCCGCAGAGTTCAAATGCCCCGGGCCATCCGCGCGCTTCATGTTGGACGACGGCACCAACCGTGGTCCCAAGCAACCGATCCGCACCAATTGCACTACCGCCTACGCCACCTGCGACGCACAGTCGCAAGCCGTCTTCGATCATTGTCCGAGCGGCCAGGTATTCGACAAACGTTTCAG
>NZ_JBZEES010000043.1:0-789 GCF_058310215.1 Flavobacterium sp. AK-301 | reverse complement strand
ATCGGTCTCTCTCCAGTCGTTCCCTTAGTTTCATTCGTCGCTATCAGTCGGTCGTACCTTCCTCCGTTTTCGCTCCTCATTACACACGTTCTCTACCTTGCATTCGTCGGGGCTATTTTTGTTTTTCATTTGTTTATTTGCTCCGTTTCACTCTGCCTTTTCAGTAGAAAAAAAACAAACCGCCCCTTGTTAATTAGGCGGTTGCTCTTTCGCCCAGCCATCGGGGTTTGTTCCGTTATCACTTCACATCCGAATTAAGGAACGCTAACGCTGATTTTATAGTTACCCCGCCGTTTCACGCTCGCAGTACTCCGTTTTTGCGTCTCGTACCTCGCCAGCTTCAACTCTCGTCCTGCGGTGTCTGTTCGATTGCCGCAACACCGCCACTTCGCTCCTCATCCACAATAAACGCTCCTTGCAAGCACCGCTTTTATTGTTCCTTGCGGTGCTTGGGGGTATTTATTTGTGTTGGCGTATAGTTCAATCGCCACAGGGCTATGCTCATTTTTTTAGATAAACGCCAATGGAATTTATCTAAAATAAGAGCCTTTAGGTTTTGGCATTTTTCTAAAAAAATCGAGCTTTATTTTTTGTTTGCTTGAAAAATAAAAGAAGAAAAACCGTACTTTTTTTACAATAGATTCTATTTTTTCAAATGAAAAAGTCTACTTTTGGCAAAGTGAGAAGAAGAAGGAGATACGTTCTTAAAAAGCGATTAGTTTTGTAGGGTGTTATGTACAAAAAGTGCTGAAAGTCGCTAAATATGGGTGGAAGTTATTCTCCCTTTGG
>NZ_JBZEES010000042.1:0-790 GCF_058310215.1 Flavobacterium sp. AK-301 | reverse complement strand
AAAAGAATAAAAAAACCGCAGGTTTAGAACTTACGGTTTAAAATATATAAATTAATTTTTTTATTATTTACAGAGCACTGGCATTATTTAAACAAAAATTAAATAATGAACCGTATAATAATCCATTATGTTCAAGTTTTAACTCTGTAAACCATCCTCCTCCTACAGTAATATTTCCTCCTAGAGCATCCTTGCCTAGAAAACTTATTTTATTATCAATTATACTGATATTGTCTTCGCAAGAACTATTTCTTTTTAGTTGAATGGGTTGCTTTCCATTTGCATTTGTCGTAAAGGTGAACACTTCACCACTCTGTGCACCTCTAAAAACAATTCCTACATTCATTACAGGACGGGAAAAAGTAATGGTAAGAGTGCTGGGCTTATTATTAGCCGCTAAATGGAAACTTCCAGCTGCTATAGTCACATCACAACTAGCATAACTATTATCAATTCTAATTACATTTGTAAAAGTATAAGTAGCCGTTACTTTTTCTCCGTTTATTATGTGTTCACCTTTTAATGTATCATAGTTTAATTGAGTATTTTGATCACAAGCAAGATTAGTTGTAGCCGGAGCTTCAATCTCTGAATAATCCTTCACGGGAATAATAAACTCACAGGTTACCCCTGCTATACTCAAAGGAAATTTAGCCTCACCTTTGGCAGAAGGAGTTCCTGAAACAAGAAATATCAGATCGCCGGAACCCTTGTTAAGAGAACCCCCAAAAAGCATAGCCGTCAATCCGGTTACACCCTCTGATTGAATAGTGGACGTTTCATAAGCTAA
>NZ_JBZEES010000041.1:0-791 GCF_058310215.1 Flavobacterium sp. AK-301 | reverse complement strand
TCATTTAATTTTGTAACGGTCAGAACCAAATCATCTGGATTTATCACAGTATGAGACGTATGAATTACACAACCAGTGGTTTTATTCTTTATTGTAAAAATATAAGAACCAGACTTCAGATCTGTAAAAATCGGCATATCTCTCCATGTTACTCCGTCATCAATACTGTATTCAAAAGCATATGGATTTGCCGGAGTAACGTCACTCTCTGTGGTCATTACTTCAATCTCAACACTTTCTCCTGTATTAATACAGCTCATTTTTTCGGTAACCTTAGCTGTTGCACTCACTAATTCATAGAAAGGATAGATCTCCTTCACTTTTATTTTTTTTATGCACCCCACAGTATCAGATACATATATTGTATAAAAACCTCCTGCAACATTAGTAATGTTCCAGCGTACTTCTGATGTAGGTTGTATTGTATTATCAATAGAAGCTATAACCTCTCCACTAGCAGTATTTTTTAATTCAAAATTATACTTGCCGCTTCCGCCTGTTACTTGTGAAGGATCAATCGTGATAACAGCGTTGTTCATAGTGTTACCTGTAGTACAACCAAACTGTTTTACATCCGGAGCTCCGATTGCAATATCCTCCGGCTGACCTATGATAACCGTTTTTTCACGATCACAACCTCTTTCTGAAACTACTTTAATAACATGATTCCCTGCAGATAAACCCTTAAAGACATTCAATTCCTGAAGAGTACCTCCATTAATACTGTATTGATATGGAGTATTGATATTCGTAGCGTCCAGATTAACAGTAATTGTACCGTTATCTCCACC
>NZ_JBZEES010000040.1:0-953 GCF_058310215.1 Flavobacterium sp. AK-301 | reverse complement strand
TCGGAAACGGTAGTGCTTTCGCTTCCGTCTTCTGCTTTTTCGGTACTACTGTATTCTGCCTTGTTTTTAGTATAGGTAATGGTAGTATTTTTTCCTAAATAATCGGTACTGCGGATCATTTTACCCCAAATATCATAGAAATACTGTGTGGTCAGACCATAGGGATCGGTTTCTTGGGTCAGCAGACCGGTAGCGGGCTGATATTCGAATTGGGTTTCGAGTCCTTCGATATCTTTTGTTTTTACTAAAAAACGTCCGCTCAAATCGTATTGATACTGACTGATTCTTGGGGGTATACCTGTGGCACTAATCGTTTTTTTGGTGATATTCCCAAAAACATCGAATTCATTGTTCTCGGTAATAAAATCGGTTTGATGTCCTTTCTTTTTGATCTGGGTTACTAAACCGGAAGCGGTATAACTATACTGTTCTTCTCCGGTTCGGGTATCTCCGTAAGCGGTAACGCTTTGTTTCTTGGTTATGGGTCTGCCGATATAATAGGCAGTGCCTGCGGGCTGGTTGGTATAGGTGATTTCGGTTACGGCGGTTTGCTTTACGGCGGTTCCTTGTTTTACTACGGTGGTGGCTTTAACGGGATGGTTATAGGTGTCGTATTCTGTTGTGGTCAGGGAACGGGTATTATTAATTCCATCGAATTGTTCGCTAACGGAAGCACTCAGCTTATACACTTTATTGGGCAGTAACTCTTCTTTATAGGTGGTAACGGATTTTGAAATAAAATTAGTGGGTGTTTCCCAGAAACTCCAGTTTTTTTCTAATGTGGTAAAGCTTTCAACGGTGGCGCCTCTTAATGCGGGATCTTGTTTGGTTACGGTATAGATCTTTGGTCCTTCTGACGGAATATACCAATCGGTCTGTAATACGGAACGAAACCCAAAAAAGCCCAGTCCCTGAGTATTGGAAACGGCTCCGTGATAGTTAAAATCTTGTTG
>NZ_JBZEES010000039.1:0-1012 GCF_058310215.1 Flavobacterium sp. AK-301 | reverse complement strand
TTATTTAAAGAATCAATATCCTTAAATAGGTTTTCTTCATTAAAAAAATCCTTCATCCCTACACCAAGAGCATTTGCTATTTTTTCTACTGATGAGAATTGCGGGTCTACTTTTCCATTTTCAATTTTCGAGTATTGGCTCGGGTTCATACTTAAAGTCATGGCTACCTCTTTTTGAGATAATCCTTTGGTTTCCCGGACTTTTTTAATTCTATCGCCTATATTCATAATTAGAAAGTATCTATAAGACCGTAAAAGTACTAAAAATAGACATTATAATAATGTTTTAAATTTTAATGAAAATAATAATGTATATATAAATACATTTAATATATTTGCTAAATGTATTTATAGATACAATAATAATTTAAAACTTATATATCCTATGAAAAAACTCTCCTATCCTCTATACATGAAAGGCGAATGTTACGAATTATTAGAAAAAGTCCGCATCAATCTTTATTTAAAAATTTCAGGCAAATGGTTAGAAGACTACGGCTTCAGTTTAGATTCAAAAGTATGTCTTCGGGCAGAACAAGGCGTTTTGATTATTGAGTTAGATCAAGAAGAAGAAGAAATCGAATGTGAACTTTTAAAAGACAGCGTATGACCATTTCAGAAATCAAAAGCCATTTACGTTTATCCGAAGTCCTGAAACATTACGGCTTAACACCGAATAAAAACGGTATGTTGCTTTGTCCATGGCATGAAGATAAAACCGCGAGTTTACAAGTAAATTTAGAGAAGGATTTTTACAAATGCCATGCTTGCGATAAAAAAGGCGATGTGATCCAGTTTGTTCAGGATTACGAAAAAATAAGCAAACACGAAGCCCTTTTAAAATGTAAAGAAATTTTTGGAATTAGTCCAAGCGTTACCAATGTAAAGCCACAACCAAAAGAATTGGTAAACTATGAAGTGATTTTTGCCGATCTAAAACCCAAACTGAATCAAAGTTCCAAAGCCAAAGCCTATTTAAAACAAAGAAATCTGGATGCTACAAAACTAGATAT
>NZ_JBZEES010000038.1:0-1077 GCF_058310215.1 Flavobacterium sp. AK-301 | reverse complement strand
GCTAACGACTGATTACTTGGAGCATCTTTAATTCCTACCCATTGTGTTAATCCGTTTATTCTGATTTTTGCATTATCGCCGATACCGGCGTAAGTCGCTGCTATGCTAAACGGGTTATCTGCCAGATATTGCGTCTGAACGGGAATCGTTAATTCTTGTGAGTATAGATTTGTTATAAAGCCAACTGCGACTACAAAACCTATTGTTATTTTTTTCATCATTCTATTTTTATAAAAAAACATATCTATTTACTGAACGGAAATACTATTCGGTCGAACCTTGCCAATCCAACCGAATTCTATTTCATTTATCTGTAAAGAGTGAAATTTCCAACAAATTCTCTACTGTCCTCATCTCCGTTTACCTTAATTACGTACCAGTAATCTCCTGCCGGTAATGAAGTCCCTTTATATTTCCCATTCCATGATTCTCCTACTCTTAACGTTTCTATTTCTCTTCCATAACGGTCAAAAATATAGGTCTTGATATTCGGGAAATTATCAATATTTATTGGTGTCCAGGTGTCATTATGTCCGTCATCATTCGGTGTAAAGAAATTTGGTATCTCTATATCCAGAAACTCCATATACATCTCTCTTGTTACCTCGCAACCACCTTCATCAACTAAGGTAACGGTATGGGTACCTGTAGTTTTTACTTTATATGTATTACGATTTCCATGATCCTGATTATTAAAATAATAACGATATGATCCTGTTCCTCCACTTCCTTTTGCTATTATTTCATTTAGTCCACCTATTGAAAGAGTCAGATCTAACGGAGCTATAGTAACAATCTCAAACGGAATCGTTTCTTTGATACAGCCACTGTCATGTAACACTTCTACTTTATGTGTTCCAACACTCAGATTAGTAAAGGTATTTGACAGTTGCGGGGTACCTCCGTCAAGAGAATATAAGACTCCATTTTCTGCTTCAGCATTTACATGTATTGTTACCTGATTTCCTCTTACGTTCTGCTGATCGCAATTATAGGTAACTTCTGCCGTAGGATTAATATTAATCGCTATTGGCATCTCTACACGTTCAGAAACAATACATCCATTGTAATCTTTTA
>NZ_JBZEES010000037.1:0-1204 GCF_058310215.1 Flavobacterium sp. AK-301 | reverse complement strand
GCAAGATGCTCGCGCCAGCAGAAGAATATCTTTCCACATTTTTACACTTTTGTGTAAACTTATTTCAGGACAAGACACTTATTTATTTTAAAATGTTAGAATTTTGCTATACAAACTCTAATGACACGGATGATGAAATTTCCAAACCTGTCATTCCTGCATCTAATAATACATCTATTAGTCTTTCTGAAAAAAATGCATGTGTAGATACTTGCGTAAATATAATATCTTCATTTTGAAATTTTTTATCAATTGAAATTTTTTCAAATCTCATTAAAGGATTCTCTTGTAATTTTTCTAGAAAACTAGAATGATCTTTAAAATGATAATATTGAAGATCTTTTGAAATTTTATGGCCAGTAGAGAAATTTGAATTTCTATAATTTATTTCTTTTATCGTAATAACTTTTTTGAAAAAAAAATAATATTTTTCCTGTATATCTTCTATATCTAGCTCAAAAACTTTATAATCTCCTATATTAAAACATTTAATTACATCTAGAAATCGTTCACTAATCACCCATCCAAAAGCCATAATATTAGGAGTATATCCCATAATATCAGTAAGTTTTGCTTTCTTTAGCATTTTGGCTTTGATAGGAGAAATATGAATATCAAAACCTTTTTGTTGTTCTTCCCAAAAAGATTGACTATCAAAAAAATCATAAAATTGAGATATTTCAGGATCTTTATTTAATATTTTCTTATCTAATTCAATTTGATAAATTCCATTATTTACTCCTATTATTTCCGGCTCTGCGGATACATCAATCGCTTTATACATAATTTGAATCTAATTTAAATTTCTAAAATATTCATTCATATTCTGCCCTGTTAATTTATAATTATCATAAGCCTGATTTATTTTACCACTTAATTGCTTTTGAAGATTTTTAATAGAATTTGCATTTAACCCTTCAAGACGTTTAAGTTTATTTATTTCTTTTATTACATACTTACTATATTGTGGATGATTTCCATGAAATCCTGAGGGTAATTTTTTAAGATTTTGCCCTATATCTCTTTTCATAATATTAGCTAAATGTTTATTTAAATCTCTAAACACCGCTCTAGGAATAATATGATGTCTTTGGATATTCGCTGTTTTCGCTATAAGCTTAGTACCTCCCCCCCGCTGGCGCGAGCATCTTGCTCGTGACCACATAAAACTATTTCCTAAAGTTAAAATAAACTAAAACATTAC
>NZ_JBZEES010000036.1:0-1538 GCF_058310215.1 Flavobacterium sp. AK-301 | reverse complement strand
TTATTATCCTGAACCTTTATTATATAAGAACCTGCACCTAAATTCTCATAAGTACTTTTTGAACTTAATTTCATAGGTTCAGTTGATGTGACAAGCGATATACCATATTGATATTCTCCCGAACCTCCGGTAACTGAAAGACTGATTTTTCCATCTGTTTTTTCAAAACAGCTTACTTCTCTCTGGTCTACGCTCACAATAAGAGGGCTAGGTTCTTCTATAGTAAACTCTTCTGATTCTGCTTCGCAGTCTACACTGGTTACTTTTACTTTATAAGTGCCTGCTCCAAGACCACTGAAAATACCTGATTCTCGCGGACCAATTTCTGCTCCTGTTACTGTATTTACTAATGTATACCAATAATCTAGTAAACCTCCTGTTGCTGTTGCTGTTATTTTGGCATTTTTGCTCTCTCTATCGCAACCTACAAAAGTATCTGACAGATCTAAATCTATTGTTAACTCCGGAATTGGAGCTATAACGACTATATTAGTCAGTACTGCCTCACAGTCGTTGGCATCTTTTACATAATATTTATAAGAGCCCGGCTGTACCTCTATTCTGGCAAGTGGGAAATAATTATCTCCGTCAATACTATACTGATAGGGAGCGGTTCCTCCTGTTACTTCAAATTTTAATACTGCTCCTTTTTTACAGCTAAGCTCTTCATCGGTTAATAAAGAAGCAATAATAGAATCCGGTTGTTTAATTTCAATAGTATTGGTCTCTCCTTTACAATTCCATCCATCATAAATCGTTACATAATATGTACCGGCTCCTAAACCTGAAAACTCATTACTTAACTGGGGTCCTGATGTTGTACCATTCTCATAATGTAAAACATAAACATAGGTATCAACTCCCTGTCCACCTGTAGCAGCTACTGTAATTATAGCGTTTTTGTATCCAAAGCAGGATAAATCATCTGCAACAATAGTCCCTGTTATCGGCACAGGTTCACTTAATATAATCTTTTCTGATGCTACTTCGCAACCACTACGATCTTTTACTGTAATTTGATACTCTCCCGGAGGTAAATCACTAAAGATCCATCTCTCTGAAAAGGGTTTAACTACACTGTTACTCAATAAATTGACTAACTGATACTGATAATCTCCCCAGCCTCCTGTTGCTGTTGCTCTGATCTCTCCTTTGTTAAGATCACAGGTTACAGAGGTCGGCTCTCCTACGCTTAATACCAGAGGTACTTCCGGTTCAAAAACTTCAAATTCTATTGATTTTGAACAATAAGGGAAATCCTGCTCTTTCACTTTAAGAGTATATTTTCCGGCTCCTAAATCAATAATCGGTTTTGTGTTTTCCGGTATATTTATATAAGTTCCTGATTTAATAGATGTTGTCGTATTGAATATGAATATCTCCCAGTTAAATAATCCTGAATAATCGGTATTCTCTATTGAAAAAGTAACCTTACCTGATTCTGTTTCATGACAAACTACATCATTTAATTTTGTAACGGTCAGAACCAAATCATCTGGATTTATCACAGTATGAGACGTATGAATTACACAACCAGT
>NZ_JBZEES010000035.1:0-1594 GCF_058310215.1 Flavobacterium sp. AK-301 | reverse complement strand
CGAGCAAGATGCTCGCGCCAGCGGGGATTAAACCTGGGGGTTATGGCAATATGGTTGGT
Organism: Flavobacterium sp. AK-301; assembly: GCF_058310215.1. Taxonomy (NCBI): domain Bacteria; kingdom Pseudomonadati; phylum Bacteroidota; class Flavobacteriia; order Flavobacteriales; family Flavobacteriaceae; genus Flavobacterium; species Flavobacterium sp. AK-301. The sequence goes on along the minus strand of NZ_JBZEES010000035.1, from coordinate 1,535 downwards.
CCAGATTGGAGGTATTTCAGAGCTAAAGGATATTCTTGGGATCAAATTTTAGAAAGTTCATTAAGATCAAATTCAAAACTTTAAATTTATAATATATGTTTTTCAAAAAACAAGTCAAAGTGTCAAAAAAATTTGGAGATGAATATATTGAAAGGATAATTAAATTTCTTGAATTTTATTTTTCAATTTCATTTATAAAAAGAAATGAAATTGAAATGGATTTGGTTTATTTTGATTATCTAATAGATGGAAAAAAGGTTTCATTTATTTCTGAAGGAATGATTGGAACTTCAATTTTAGGTAAAGCGAGAATAATTAATCATATTATTAATACTGTCTTGTCCTAATATAGGTTTACAGAAAAGGGTAAAAATGTGGAAAGATATTCTTCTGCTGGCGCGAGCATCTTGCTCGTGTCCTAGTTCGTAATGTTTTAGTTTATTTTAACTTTAGGAAATAGTTTTATGTGGTCACGAGCAAGATGCTCGCGCCAGCGGGGGGAATGAAGGCTTTAACAAACGGTGGAACGAAGTTGTTGAATCAATTCAATAACGCAGAAAGTTTGATTCAGGGAGCAGGTAATTTAACCAAAGTAAAAGCAGGAATGCAAGGTTTTGTAAAAGGAGATGGGGCTTCTATTTTCAAAACAATATCTCGAAATACAGTAAGTAGAACAACAAGAGGAGGTTATGTTTTAGGAGATGGAACTATTTTGTTCAGTCATTATTCTACTAAAACAGGTATTTATACAATTGATATTCAGAAAGCATCTGGGAAAATATTTAAAATAAGAATAACGAAATGATAGAATATTTAAGACATTTAGAAGAATATTTAAACTATTGGCAGGGTGATTTTTCCAAATTAGTCCCTGCTAATAAGTGGGGAAATAGAAAACTTGCAGAGATATATTTACAGAAATATTGGTTAACAGAACTAGAATATCAAACAAAATGGAAATCAATACAAGATAAAATATTTATTCAGGATAAGGTTTTACCAGATTTGGTTTATCGTCCGGAATTTGTAATGATAGCTTTAAGGGGAGGTTGTTTGTTTGTTGAAGAAGATTTTAATCAACTACAACAAGCTATGCGAGAAATAGGTGAAGAATATTTTGTAATTATTCAATGCTCACAAGAATTTATGGACGGTGAGCCAATGTTTAAAATGAAATTTCCAGTAAATATCACTTGGGAAGAATTGATAAGTGGTAATTACATATCAGCTGTTCTTTTTGAAATGAGTTATAATGAGTATTTTGTTTTTGGAGCAAGTGGAAAGTGGGGTAAATATTCGGCTAATGATTACGAATATCCACTGGATATAATCGGTTTCAAATCTGAATATTCAACGATTTTTAGAGAACAATTTAAACAATCCAAAGAGGAACAAACAGAAATAAAACAATGGTTACCGCCTAAATATAAAGAATTAATTTGATATGTGTCTTGTCCTGAAATAAGTTTACACAAAAGGGTAAAAATGTGGAAAGATATTCAAAATGAACATCTTCCTCTGTTGGCGCGAGCATC
>NZ_JBZEES010000034.1:0-1674 GCF_058310215.1 Flavobacterium sp. AK-301 | reverse complement strand
CCTTGTATCTTAGTGAATAGGAAGAAGCCCCACTAACGGTATTCCATGAAAGAACAGCGTCTTTTCCAGTAATTGAACTTACAGTTAAATTTGTAGCTTTAAGAGTACAATCATTTGTTCTGTATGCAGCGATTACATGTTTCATTTGTTTTAAAGTACGTACAGCGTCCGCTCTTTGTGTATTTCCCATAGCAGCTCCTTTATGATAAACAGTAGGGTCTGAAAAATTAGGAACTCGCGCTGCGTTCCGTCCATCTGGGAAATTACTTCCTGCTTGATAGCACATTATAGAACAATAGATTCTATTATCATTTCCTTCCCATCTCCATCCTGCAGCATAAGGATAAATTAATTCACTATCTGCTGGTGGAAATTTTATTTGATCCCTATGATGGTGTAAGCCGATATTATGACCTATTTCGTGAATTGCAGCATAACCGCTAGTGCCACCTTTGATCCGAACTAATGAAAAACCATAATCTGGATTTCCAGCTTCTGATGTTGGTAGCCAGGCTAATCCTCCAGCATTTCCTTTTTCGGTTAAAATCATAACCAAATCTGCCTTATATTGATCTCTTAATGTATGAACTTCATTCATATAAGGATCATTTTTATAGGTTAAGTTGTTTAAATCAGTATAACTGTTTCCGGTTTCCGTATAATTTACTTCATGAGAATGAACTAATTTAATATTGATATTAACCTTACTATTCGTTAAAACTAAATTGGATCTTTCCATTAATAGTTTTATTGCGTTTTGAATTCCTCCATTATTTCTAGCGGCATAATTTTTAGCATCGGAAGTATATACAATCATAAGATCAATGGTAGCGGGATCATTTACTCCGGTAGCTCGTGTAGATTTTAAGGCAGGAATATTAGTTATTTCCGATTTCATAGAACCTTTATGTTCCTTATTCTCTTGGTGAGAAGGTGAGCTACAACCAAGTTCTTTTTCAGTATTGTCTAATTCTAATAAATAGTTCTTTTTAGTATTAATATCCATTTGAGTAGTATATCTTTCTTCTAACTCAGGAATATCTATACTCATTAAATTATTTCCGGAAAAAGAGCTTATAATGCAGTGACTTAAGGGGTAGCCTTCAATTTTAGCTACGATTGATGTTACCCCTTCACGGTCTGTTTCCACTTTCTCTATCAGGGCGGTATACTTTTTGTTTTCAAACAAATCCAATACTATTTTATCTTTTTCACCTACAGTCCTGCTTGAAAGTAGTGCATTACTCATAGTGAAGGGGCGTTTACGTATTGCTTTAGGGGAATCGTCATTCGACAGGTTTCGTAGAATTGGACTATCAACTTGAATAAGATTCTTATCATTAAGGTTAATTTCCCTGTTTTGAGCATACGAGTGTATTACGCAAAACAATAGAAATAGGAATAATAAATATTGTTTCATTTGGTGATTTTTATTGGAGAATTAATAGGTTAAGGGTGAAAAATTGTTAATACATCATTTAATAACGTTGTTTAATGTATTTATTGTGTGTTTTAGATAAAAGCATATATAATCATATTATTATATAATTAATTAGGTGGTTATATGAGATAAAATTTCTGTTTTTTGCTAACTATCAAAAACCCCCTGATGCATTTGTTTAGGCATTAGGGGGGTATTTAGATTGGGATTTTTTATTTTTTTTAGTTCTTAAT
>NZ_JBZEES010000033.1:0-1746 GCF_058310215.1 Flavobacterium sp. AK-301 | reverse complement strand
AAAAACCCCCTGATGCATTTGTTTAGGCATTAGGGGGGTATTTAGATTGGGATTTTTTATTTTTTTTAGTTCTTAATAAATCTAAAGTTCTTTCCCAGAAGATTTAAATGATAAGCATTAGGAGATAGATCAGATACATCTATTTTAATTATATCTTCCACTTTTACCTGAACGGTCTTTATGACTCTTCCTCTTTTATCATAAATCTTTACCTGAGCATAAGTCTGATCAGTAACTATTCTTTCAATGTTTAATACCTCTTCTACGGGATTTGGATACAATTTTATAGCAGATGAAGGATTTGTATTATTAATATCGGTATCAGTATCAGTAAGAGAATTTTCTTTAGAGTTCACTCTTAAGCTATAGCATTTATTTAGATCATATGACCCTCCATACACAAATAGGTAATATATACCGGTTTTTAAATTATTCATAGAGATTACCTCTTGTGTAGTTCCTTCTTTACTGCTACTGGCTATATATTCTTTTTTACTGTTATACAATACCAAGTCATAGTCTTTAGGCAGATTATCCAATATGATTTCTACTTCAGAATTAGAAGATAAGCTAAACTTGTAGTAATCTTTATCCGTAGTACTTCCGATTCCAGCATTATAGGTTGTATTTACCGCTATCAGATAAGCTGTAACAAAGGTTTCATTCGGTTCATAATTATTAATACAGGTGGGTATTACAACTGTTATAGTAGTAAAGTCTGTTCCCGTAGTAGAAGTACTGCTTCCCGTAGGGAAATTGGCTTTTACTTTCCAACTATAAGTCGTATTGGCAGTTAAATCGTTTAGAGCATAATAAGCTGTTGATGTAGTATAGGTAGTCCAACTTGAAGCAGCAGTTGTTTTATACTCTACAGTATAAGAAGTAGCCTCGCTAATTGCATTCCAGGTTAATTGAGCACTATTGTCGGTAATTTCACTAACAGTTAATCCGACCGGAGCACTGATAGATATTGTTGTAGTGAAGTCCGTTCCCGTAGTAGAAGTACTGCTTCCCGTAGGGAAATTGGCTTTTACTTTCCAATTGTAAGTTGTATTAGCGTTTAAATCCTTTAGAGTATAATAAGTTGTTGATGAAGAGTAGGCAGTCCAACTTGAAGTAGTAGTAGTCTTATATTCTACGGTATAAGAAGTAGCTCCGTTAACGGCATTCCAGGCTAATCGAGCACCTTTGTCAGTAATTTCACTAACAGTTAATCCGACCGGAGCAGTAATAGGCAATATTGTAGTGAAATTCGTACCCGTAGTAAGAGTACTGCTTCCCGAAGAGCAGTTAGCTTTTACTTTCCAATTGTAAGTTGTATTGGCAGTTAAGCCGTTTAGAGTATAGTAAGCTGTTGATGTAGTGTAGGTGGTCCAACTTGAAGCAGCGGTTGTTTTATACTCTATAGTATAAGAAGTAGCCCCGCTAATTGTATTCCAGATTAATTGGGCGCTATTGTTAGTAATTGCATTTACCACTAATCCCCCGGGAGCTGTAGAGCAAGTAGTTCCTAAGCTTTTAAAATCAGTACCTTTAACATACTCTCCATAATCTGACTCTGAATTACAGTTTACCCTTACTTCCCAGGTATACGTCTTATTAGGTTCTAATGTAATAGAAATAGAGTTTTTAGTTGTATTATGATTTTTCCATTCCGTATCCGAAGTAGCCTTGTATCTTAGTGAATAGGAAGAAGCCCCACTAACGGTATTCCATGAAAGAACAGCGTCTTTTCCAGTAATTGAA
>NZ_JBZEES010000032.1:0-1747 GCF_058310215.1 Flavobacterium sp. AK-301 | reverse complement strand
TACCTATTGGCATATAGGCTTCCATACTGGTGGTATAAGGTCCTCCATTAAAACTATAAGTATAAGGGGCTATCCCTCCAACAGCATTCGTTACTCTTACCTTTGCTCTGTTTGCCTTTTCAGGATCACAATTTATATCTTCTGAAATACCTACAAAAGCTTTAAGATCTATATCAGGTTGTTTTATAATGATGGTTTGTGGTGCCAAATCACATTCTATAATCTCTCCCGAAATTGTGGTTAAACCATAACGTACATAAACAGCATAAGAACCCGCTGATAACTCTGTAAAAATCGGACGATCGTAATAATCTGTTCCATTAATACTATAACTTAATGTATATCCTTTAGAATCAACATCTATTTCAATTAAACCTTTCTCTCCGGAACAATTAATACCATACGTTTTTACAGTATAAGAAGGGATTACTTCAGGTAAAATAGTTACTTCTGTTGTTTTAGCAGTACATCCGTTAAAATCTTTTACATCGATTTTGTATACTCCGGGAGCAGTAACTAAAACAAGATTACCATCTTGCTCTATTCCATTTAGATAGTAGGTATATTCTTGCAAACCACCTTCTGCTATTATCTCAATACTACCTTGACCACATATTAACGGCACTATGTTCAGATTAACGCTTATAGGCTCTAAAGCTAATAGTTCTACCTTTTGTCCTATAAACCTACAGATTCCATCATTGATAGAAACTTCTACCTCATATTTACCTGAATTTTGTCCGGAAAAAGTCCATACATTACCCTTATTACCGGATACTATTCCTGAAGAGCTGATAAGGATATCATTTTGATACAAATCATACTTATATTGTAAATCGGAATTCATAACTCCTGTAATTTCTACAATGATATCTCCTTTACCATCTAAACAGGAAACATTTCCTCCTTGAATTCTAATATCTAAATCTTCGTCCAGTATTACAATATCAGGTATTTCAAAAATACAATCCTTTTTCCCTCCTTCAGTTTGTTTTATAAAAACAGTATAGTTTCCAAAAGTTTCAATAGGAAAAATCGAACTTGGTCCATAAGGTCCCGCAATATTATTGAGACTAAATTCATATCCGTCAGGTACTCCGGTAATTTCAATCTCTCCCGGATTACCACATAGTATATTCTTTGTTTTGGGAACTGCGTTTAATAAGTTTTTATAAACATTAAAATAAAAACGTCTGAAACATCCTCCCGGATACGTAATTTCCAGTCGATACTGTCCTCCATCTTTTGCCGTAAAAACAGACTCTTTTCCAACAAGTTTCCAGATACAATTAGAATCTTTATTAGCACAACTTTCCAGTCCCTGAGCGGCACAACTACTCTCGTCCAGTTTTTCCCATATAATTGATTCTATACCGGGAATATCAATTGTAATTCCTTTTTCTGCATTTGCACCGCATAAAATAATTTCTGCCAGTTCTTCTGCATCATTAGGGCATTGTACTATTTGAGTGGCAAATGGCTTTAATGGGTTTTCAAGTGCTTCATTAAAATGTACAACGGTAAATGTTTTTGTAAGTCTTGAACAACCGTCTGCTGCTTCACAAACCACAATATAGATTCCGGGAGCAGTTGCATTATAAAAATTTTCAGTACTTAAAACCGGTCCGTTCGGAGTTCTTGTCCATGAATAAGAAACATAATTCTTACTTGCCTCTAATAGAACATTGTCTCCACATAATTCTACAGAGACCTTTTCTTCTACAGCCTGATTTACCTTAACATTAAC
>NZ_JBZEES010000031.1:0-1924 GCF_058310215.1 Flavobacterium sp. AK-301 | reverse complement strand
TAGTTTTGTAGGGTGTTATGTACAAAAAGTGCTGAAAGTCGCTAAATATGGGTGGAAGTTATTCTCCCTTTGGTATGCAAGTTCCAAATCGCCATGCTTCTAGTAATGAATACAGGTGGGGATTTGGAGGACATGAAAAAGACAACGAAATTAAGGGCGAGGGTAACAGCTATGATTTCGGTGGATATGGTTTAGATGTTCGTTTAGGAAGAAGATGGCAAAACGATCCATTAGCGCATCAAGCGCCAGGCTGGTCACCGTATCGTATATTCTTTAATAATCCAATTTATTTTATTGATCCTACGGGAATGTTTGAAGACCCTCCAGTTAAAAAAGGATTGATTGACAAAATGAAAGAGTATTATGTTAATCAAAAGGCTAAGATCAAAAGAGATATGATTCGAAATAAATCTATTTTAGATAATGGATGGAGAATGAAAAATCAGGGCGGTTTTGTTATGCATGGAGGAGGCAGTTCTTCAGGAGATCAATCTCTGCTTGCTAAGTCCAACGCTAGTAGTAATGCAGATTGGATTGATGTAAGCGGATTAATACAAGCAGGAAGTTTTGCAACTTCACAAGGAGACGGAATAGGAGGTAGTATGAGAATGAGAATGGCTTTATCTATTCAAGTAACAGTTCAGGGAATAGAAATAGGACAAAGAATGCAAGAAAAATTTGATATAAAACCTATAGAAATTTCTGCTGATGATACTCCTGAGAAGGGAACCTATAGAACTATAGGGTCTTATGAATCAGGAGGTAGAGTTATAAACGGAAAATCTTTTAGTCCAGTTCAAACAATAGAGAGAACGTCAGATACAAGGGAGGGAGCTGTTAAGGATTCTATTATAATTTCGAAGTGGGGAGCAAATAAGAATATTTCAGTCAAAATAGAAAAAGAAGATTAATGAGAAATTTATTTATACTATTATTTCTTAGTGTATTTCTTTTTTCTTGTAAAAAAGAGGTAAAAGAAAATCAAAAAATAGTTAATTCAAAACAAGAAATTATTAAAATTAATGATACTTTATCCAAACAGATTAATTATGATCTTAATGGATTTGTAGAAAATGAAGGATTGATAACCAAGGATTCTATAAAAATAGGCTGGTGGAAATATTATAAAGATAATACATTGGATTATACCCATGAATTTGTAGATGTAGCAGGAGAATCATATCTTAATCAAACGTTTTTCTTTGATGAAAAAGGAGACACTCTTTTCCTTAAAGGTCATTATTATTTAACTGATTTAAAAAAAGATACTATAAAAGTTAATGAGCCTATTAAGATTTCAATTCTTTTAAGAAGACCTTTGTTTTCTTATGATTCCAAATTAATATTTATCCGTCCAAGTAAAGGAAATAAATTTAATTATGATTTTTCTAATTATTCAGTAATAAAAAAAGATACTATAAAAAGTCTTGATAATTTAACGGATGATATAGAAGAGGGCTATAATTTAACTATATTATTTGCTTTACAGTATTCTAAACCAGGGAAGAAGTATATCCGAGGTGTTTTGTCGGAGACAATAGAATATAATCCTCCAAAAGATGGTTTGATTCATGAGGAACGGAAAATTTATGTCGAGAAAACTATTTATGTAAAGGAATGATAATATAGAGTTATATAATACGTAAAGAGCCCGCTAAATTTAGCGGGCTCTTTTGTTGTATATGGTAATGATTTTATTTAAGAGCGGTGTTTATTCTAGTGCCAAAGCATTGGATAAGGTTTTTTTAAGCTTGGCATTATATACCGCCATATCAATAATATTAAATATTGCTTCCTTTTGTTTTTCTTCCAATTGCTCCATTAATTGAACTTTTTCTATAATTGACTTATTTAAAGAATCAATATCCTTAAATAGGTTTTCTTCATTAAAAAAATCCTTCATCCCTACACCAAGAGCATTTGC
>NZ_JBZEES010000030.1:0-1943 GCF_058310215.1 Flavobacterium sp. AK-301 | reverse complement strand
CGATTAGTTTTGTAGGGTGTTATGTACAAAAAGTGCTGAAAGTCGCTAAATATGGGTGGAAGTTATTCTCCCTTTGGAATGCAAGTTCCGAATCGCCATGTATCTAGTAATGAATATCGTTATGGTTTTGGAGGACATGAAAAAGATGATGAAATTAAGGACGAGGGTAACAGTTATGATTTCGGTGGGTATGGCTTAGATGTTCGTACAGGAAGAAGATGGCAAATTGATCCATTAGCGCACCAAGCGCCAGGCTGGTCACCTTATCGAGTATTCTTTAATAATCCTATTTCTTTTATTGATCCTACGGGAATGTTTGAAAATGATCACGAATATGATTATGAAGTAGGAACGGGTAAAACCACTTTAGTGAGTAATAAAGGTGGAGATAAAATAGATTACATTAATGTTAAGATAGACGGTAGGTTAATGTATACCGAAGAGAAGGAAGTACAAAGAACGACTGCGAATGTTCAAACAAATGGAGAAGTTGGAACGTCTTTGATTTCTCGACTTCCTGGTGAAATCCGAACAACTAATACTATTCCTGCAAGTGGTGCTTTAGATGATCCGTCAGCAGAAATATTTGCAAATGTAGCAGGTGGAGCTGTAGCAGGTAGGGTGTTAAATGTTGCTAGTAAAGGCATTGGAGTACTTGCAAATACTGTTAAAATTGCAAGTGCCACTAAGAAAGCAGATAGATTATTAAAAGTGGGAAATGTTTTGGACAAAGGAGGGTTTACAAGTGTTGGTAGAGCATTGCAAAAACATGGAAGTAGAACAGGAAGCATATTTCCAAAAGCGACTGGAAATGCAGCAGCAATAAATTCTCAAGGAGAAACTGTTTTAAAAGGAATACTTACTAATCCGAATGCAACATCTACTATCAGGCATCATGCAAGGTTTGGAAATGTCCTAGAATACAAAATTCCTAATGGGCAAGGAGCTAGGTTTAGTGGAGATGGTAAAACTTTTATAGGATTTTTAGAATAGAAATAAATATGAGCAATTTTAAAATAGAAATAACAAGTGTATCTGACAGAGAAAATCTTGTTGCTGAAATTTGGTATAATGAAACGTTAGTTGTAGAGATAAATCAAGAGAAGGAAGATTTGGAGATAGAAATATATCAATCAGAAAAAAATATATTTTATTTGGAAGAATTTTTAGAGGTTTTGAAAACAGCTAAAAAAAAATTGAGAGAATAATAGAAAACCTGATCGTTTGGAAATACTTTCCATGCGCATAACGAAGATTGATTAACAAAGATTATAAATACGCAAAGAGCCCGCTAAATTTAGCGGGCTCTTTTGTCGTATATGGTAATGATTTTATTTATTAAGTTGTTGTTTTAGATCACTTTTCAGAATAAAAGCGTCAAGTAGTTCCTTAATCGTTTTCTTTTGGTTTTCGGGTAGTTTTTGTGTTTTATTAAAGAGATTAAGTAATTCATTATCGGTAATAATATTATCTGCTTTATTCTGTCCGTATACTAACTGACCCTATCGCTCGGATATGTAGCGTTAAGATAGCACGGAAATGTTTCCGATAGCTCGGATATATAGCGTGAAGACCCTGATCGCTCGGACATGTAACGTATGGATTGCGCGGAAATTTTTTCCGTGCCCTTAGCGAAGAGTCACAAAGAATATTATCAATACTCAAAGAGCCCGCTAAATTTAGCGGGCTCTTTTGTTGTATATGGTAATGATTTTATTTAAGAGCGGTGTTTATTCTAGCTTCAAAGCATTGGATAAGGTTTTCTTAAGTTTGGCATTATATACCGCCATATCAATAATATTAAAAATTGCTTCTTTTTGTTTATCTTCCAATTGCTCCATTAATTGAACTTTTTCTATAATGGATTTATTTAAAGAATCAATATCCTTAAATAGGTTTTCTTCATTAAAAAAATCCTTCATCCCTACACCAAGAGCATTTGC
>NZ_JBZEES010000029.1:0-2281 GCF_058310215.1 Flavobacterium sp. AK-301 | reverse complement strand
GAAAATTCACAGCTGATCTAATTAGTAAAACAGACGTTCTGTGTTTCAATGATACAAATGGAACAGCTACTATAAAAATAAATAATGCTATAGATCCTCAGTATAGTCTCGATAATGGTGTTTCCTGGATTGTTGCTCCTGTAGATACTAATTCACAATTTACAGTAGACAATCTTGCACCGGGTGAATATATCATTAAAGTAAAAAATGTAAGTACTCTATGTGAGTTTCAAAAAATATTAGATGTACCGGTAACAATTGTGAAGCCTGAGGAATTAACACTTTCAGTAGGGAAACAGACTTTGATCACTTGTAATGCCGTTACCGTAGAACTGAAAGCAGAAGGTGGATCAGGTCACAATAAATATGTATTAGAATTTCCTAACGGAAGAACATTGACTCAGTCCGAACATGAATTTGCCGGTCTGATGGTAAAAGGAAAATATACAGCAACCGTAACAGATAGTAATGGTTGTTCGGCAGTTGTTTCATTTGATCTGATAGAATCAGAAGAGATTGTTGCTACTGTCACACAGGATTGCTCTTCCTATGATTTTATTGTTGATATAACAGGAGGGAAGCCTTATATAATAGAAGGAGAACCCAATTATTATATGAAAGAAGTAGGTGTGGAAGGTGCTAGTTGGCAGAAAACAGGCACAAAGTTTAGTTCCACCAAATTACCGGGAACCCATAAATTTGCGATTCGTGATCAGTTGGGTTGTGTAACAGAAATAAGCATAGATGTTCCGGAACGATTTATCGCTTCAGCAACATTACAAAAAGAACTGGATTGTTCAGCAGATTCCAGAGCAGATATAAAATTAACAGTACAAGGAGGTATTGCTCCTTTTCAGTATCAGATTTATAAAGACGGAACACCTATAGGCTCCTTAGTTGAACTGACAGGAGTAACAATAGATTATAAAACAGCAGAACCGGGAAGCTATACTTTTAAAGTTATAGATTCTTTTAAAGATAAAGAAGGCAAAGGTTGTGAATATACAACAGCTGAAGTAGTGGTCGGACCATTAGTGTCTCCTGTTGTAACAGCAACTCCGGAAGCAGTTATTAAGTGTCACGGTTCAGAAACCGGAGTGATTAATGTAGACATTACAGGAGGAACTGCTCCTTATACTATTACAGTTGTTAATACAGATACCAATACAGATTATAAAACTCAGACCACAGGCTTACCTGCCGGGAATTATAAAGTAACCGTTGTTGACGATAAGGAATGCAGTGCTTTTGTAACCGTAAAAATCGAAGAGAATGATCCGATTCAATTTACTTGGGATAAAGAGGATCTCGTATGTAGATCAGAAGAAGATGATTCGTTTGGTGCGATTTATGTCAAGACAGTTACAGGAGGAACCGCTCCTTATACGTATTATTTAAGAAATAGTTCAGGAACTCTAATAGGAGGACCTCTAACAACAACAGAAGTAAATCATACTTTTAAAGATTTAGATTTTGGATTTTATGATGTTGAGGTTATTGATAAAAATGGTTGTCTGTTTTTTGAACGTAACATTAAGATTGCTTCACGACCGAGCGATTTGACGGTTAATACAGAGATCGTTGCGGGAGAAGGTTGTACTCTTGGATCAGCAATAGTTACGGTTAAGGGTGAATTACTGGGGGATAAACCTTTCTTTTTTGCCATTTATAGAGGAAGCAAACCTAATTATCCGGGTCCTGATTATCGACCGGCAGATGTCGGTTCGAAAGGATTATCGGCTACATTTGACGATCTTACTCCGGGTGTTACCTATAGTTTTATTGTATATGATAGTAGTACAGGTTGTTATTATTATGATAGAGCCGAGTCGCCTGTTCCGTCATTACCAACACTAATTTCTAAAGTTACCCCTGTAAATGTTAGCTGTAAAGGAGACGGAGACGGAAAAGTGAGTTTCACCCTTATAGGTCATAACGAAGGAATTAGTTTAGTAGAATATCAAGTTTATCATGCTTTAAGTACTATGCCGGTAGAAGGAGTAGGAATGAGTGGAGAAGCCTTTGAAGTTGGAGGTGTTGTTAGTAAAAATGATATAGGACCATTAGAACCGGGAGAATATTTTATTTTACTTAAAGAAAAATTAGGAACTGAAGATGGTTGCATTCAGGCTACTGAATCCTTTAAAATTACAGAAGCCACTAATAAGCTAAACCTAGAGGAAGAAGAATTTATAATTAAAAACGCGAATTGTAATGCAAAAGGACAGATCACAGTAATAGCAACAGGCGGAGCAGGTAAATACAAATATTCTATTATGCC
>NZ_JBZEES010000028.1:0-2499 GCF_058310215.1 Flavobacterium sp. AK-301 | reverse complement strand
CTCTGTTGGTGTTTGTATCACTAAATGATCTTCTAACTCTTCTTTTCTGTTATCTTTTATCGTTATACGATATTCTATAACAAGATCAGAATATTCCCATGAATTTGATTCCTCATCCCAAAAAGTTGAACCGGGATAACTCGCATTGGTCATTTTACAAATAAGAGTTGCTCCATCATAGGTTTTTCCGGCAATAAACTTCCCTTTAGCGATCTGTTTCAACTCTATCGGCACTCCCGATTCAGTATACCAGTTATATACTGTTGTATTACCTTTAATCGAATATTCACTACTTAAATCAATTCCTTTTCCGGCATCTACAAACCCTCCTTCAACACGCTTCTGAGGGGCATAATAAAACGTATGTAAAGAAGGCGAGCTCTCCATATTAGACAAATCCGAAAACATAAAATTATTCTTAAAATTTTCAAAAATCCTTAATTTTATATTATCTGAAACATCCAAACTAATTAAATTATTTGAATAACAATACAAATATCTTAATTTTAATTTATTTGAAACATCCAAACTTGTTAACTGATTAGCAGAACAATCTAACTCATCTAAATTCAAGTTCTTAGAAACATCCAAACTTGTTAACTGATTTGAACCACAACTTAAAGATTCTAAATTTACATGTTTGGAGACATTCAAACTGGTTAACTGATTAGAGCTACAAAACAAATGTTTTAAATTTAGATTATTAGAAATATCTAAACTAGTTAATAAATTATAATCACAATTCAAATTGGTTAATTTTATATTTTTAGAAACATCTAAACTAGTTAACTGATTAGCAGAACAATACAAATATTTTAAATTTAAATTATTAGAAACATCCAAACTGGTTAATAAATTATAACCACAATTCAAATCTTTTAAATTTGCATTCTTTAAAACATCTAAACTGGTTATCAAATTAAAATCACAATTCAATTCAGCCAATTCTATATTTTTAGAAACATCCAAACTGGTTAACTGATTCTTATAACAATACAAATATTTTAAATTTACATTCTTGGAAAGATCCAAACTTTTTAATTGATTATAACGACAATTCAATTTGGTTAAATTTATATTCTTAGAAAGATCCAAATTTGTTAACTGATTAAAACCACAATCCAATTCGGTTAATTTTACATTCTTAGGAAAATCTAAATTAGTTAACTGATTTCCAGAACAATCCAAATATTCTAAATTAATATTCTTAGAAACATCCAAACTAGTTAACTTATTAAAACCACAACTCAACCTGGTTAAATTTACATTCTTAGAAAAATCCAAACCACTTAACTGATTACTAGAATAATCCAAATATTTTAAATTTATATTCTTGGAAATATCTAAATTCGTTAACTGATTTCCAGAACAATACAAACTAGTTAAATTTACATTCTTGGAAAAATCCAAATTTGTTAACTGATTTCTAGAACAATACAAACTAGTTAAATTTATATTATTTGAAACATCCAAATTCGTTAATTGATTATTATTACAATTCAAATCTTTTAAATTTACATTCTTGGAAACATCTAAACTGGTTAACTGATTAGAAGCACAATACAATTCAGTTAATTTCACATTATTTGAAACATCCAAACTTGCTAACTGATTTCCATAACAATACAAACTAGTTAAATTTATATTATTTGAAACATCCAAATTCGTTAATTGATTATTATTACAACTCAAATCTTTTAAATTTACATTCTTGGAAATATCCAAAGACGTTAACTGAGTAAACTGACAAGACAATTGGGTTAATCTCACATTATTTGAGAAATCTAAACTCGTTAATTGATTAGACCAACAATCCAATTCGGTTAAGTTTACATTATTAGAAACATCTAAACCTGTTAACTGATTTGAACCACAATTCAAAGTAATCAAACTAGTTGCTCCGGAAACATCTAAACTGGTTAATTGATTAAAACCACAATGCAATTTGGTTAAGTTTACATTCTTGGAAACATCCAAACTTGTTAACGAATTCCAAGAACAATCCAATTCGGTTAATTTTACATTCTTAGAAATATCTAAACTCGTTAACTTATTATTATCACAACCCAAAAATTCTAAAAAAATAAATTTACGAGCATCCAATGTTCCATATACTTTATTATCAGAATAATAATTCCTTATACGCAATCTTATTAATCGCTTGGGAGATGCTGAATTCCAAGTAGAGAGAGATAATGAGGTTCCCAAATTTTTCAATTTACCAACCCACGCTTCTGAAGTCTTCCAGTTTAAAGTATCTGCTATGGTTAAACCCAAAACATGCAAATTCAAGTGTCCTGGTTTATCTGTTGGCTGACGAAGAAAAACACGTAATCCTTCTTTATCATCTTCATGATAGGTTTGTGCCTGTACACTACTGCACAGAAAAAATACAAAAAAAATAAATAGTAAATTTCTTCTCATAAATAAATATTTTAAGTTAATTTAGCGAAAATAAATATTAATTTTTTATAATAAAAAATTAATAGCATCTTATTT
>NZ_JBZEES010000027.1:0-2987 GCF_058310215.1 Flavobacterium sp. AK-301 | reverse complement strand
TTACAAATCCGAAAAACAGCCAACTCCCAAACCGATTTAAGACAGCTGAATATTACCTATAATACCTTTAAAAGTCCGATACATATCGAAGAAACCGGAGTCGATAAGATTAGTTTTAAACACAATGCTTTCGGACAGCGCAGCAGTAGTTTCTACGGTGGGCTCGAAGCCGATCCCGGACACCGAAGTCAGCGCAAACATTATTCCTATGACGGCAGTATAGAAATAAAAGAGAATATAGTTACCGGAACCACAGAAATTGTTATTTTTATAGGCGGAGACGGGTATAGTGCCCCCGTTATTTTAAAAAGTGACGGAGCGAAGAGTGATTATTACTATCTGCATCGGGATGTTCAGGGAAGTATTCTGGCAATTACCGATCAGGCAGCAGCAGTTGTGGAGAAGCGACATTTTGATGCCTGGGGAGCCATTACAAAAGTACAGGACGGGGCAGGAAAAGTGCTCAATGGATTCAGTATATTGGACAGAGGGTATACCGGACACGAACATTTACAGAGTGTAGGTATTATCCATATGAACGGTCGTTTATACGATCCTAAAGTACATCGTTTTCTGCAACCCGATAATTTTATACAAGACCCTTCCGATACCCAGAATTTTAATAGGTATGGTTATGTATTAAACAATCCGTTGCTATATACCGATCCAAGCGGGGAGTTTACCTGGGGAGGAGAATCCGGAACGAACTGTACAACTTGTGGCACCGAGAATGACGGATCAAAAGCAGGAATGATCGTTGCTGCTATTAGTTCCGTTGTTGGGAGTATTGGTAAGACATGGGATGATCCCGGATTTTCGAATTGGCGTTCTAAAAACCTGAATTTCAAGAATTGGAGTAAAAGTATAAAGAAGCTTTTTGGCGGAGGTAAGAACCGTTCCCCGGAAGTACAAAAGGCACAGGTGTATACTACCAATTATTTAGGTCCTATGCCCGCAAATACCGGATTTGTTAATAATATGATGGGAAGTACCGGGGGGAATAATGTAAGTTTCGTTCAGTATGAACCTATTGTTCCAGATTATCAGATTGCTCCGGCAAAAAGTGAGTTAAGTACTTTTGGAGCTGTAATGAGGTTTTTAGATGGTGGTATAGTTACCCATAATGGAAGAGGGTTCTTTGTTAATAATGATGGATTTGCTACAGATGTAGCTCCTGTTGGAGGTTTAGGAGCTCTTGGTCTAGTTGGTGGAGGGGGATTAAAAGTTGTACAAAGAGTTAAGGCAGCAAATGGTCTTGAAATTACTGGTTTTGCTAAACATGGTTTAAATAGAGCTATAGAAAGAGGATTAAAGCCTAATGCTATTTTAGATGCTTTAAAAAACCCTTTAAAAACAGGAAATGTAGTTATAGATCAATTAGGACGTCAAAGCCAGCGTTTTATAGGTAGATACGGTGAAGTTGTTGTGAATCCAAAAACAGGACAAATTATATCTGTTAACCCTACATCATCAAATAAAGTAACTAAACTTTTAAAAAAATTAAGACAATGATAATTAAACTAAATAAAAATCAATTTGACTATTTGTATTATAGTCTTTCAAAAAAACAAGAAGTATTAAGATTAAAACTGGGACAAGTCAGAACAGAAAATCAATTTTTTATTATAGATGTTGATGAGGATGTAGTAGATAAAATACGTGATTGGGCAAGTGATGAATTACAAAAAAAAGGATTTGATATAAATTATGAATTGACTTTTGAGGGTAAGATATTGGAAGAATTGATAGATGTATTTTATATGGAATAATGAAGATGATTTTTTGTCTTGTCCTGAAATCACATGACAATGTAAAACATAGTTGAATATCCAATACAACTTTGAAAAGCCTCAATTTTAATTTTTTATATTTTGAGGCGTTAAACAATCTGTTTTCAAAGACTTTATTCTCAACGATATAAAATAGGAGTTGTATAGAAATAGGTTTACACAAAAGAGAAACAAAAAGGAAATATTTACTCTTCTGCTGGCGCGAGCATCTTGCTCGTGTCCTAGTTCGTAATGTTTTAGTTTATTTTAACTTTAGGAAATAGTTTTATGTGGTCACGAGCAAGATGCTCGCGCCAGCGGGGATTAAACCTGGGGGTTATGGCAATATGGTTGGTCCAGATTGGAGGTATTTCTCCTGTTGGGGGGTTAGGAGCTCTTGATCTAGTTGGAGGTGGTGGTGCTAAAATGGGGATGAAGGCTGTAGCTAAAGGGGGAAGAGGTGCTTATGATGGTGTTCGAGAAGCATCTAAGTATTTACAAAACCAAGGTTTGCCAAGAGCATATCGAAAACAAATTTTGCAAAGTTTTGAAGTAGAAACTATTTCATTAAGAACTGCCGACAATGCAACATTCGGTTTAAGATTTTATGGTGGTGCTGCAAATCAGAGTGGAAGATATCTATTTCCAATATTTACTAATTATACTAATAGAGCAGGATTAGCTCTTCCACCAAGCTGGAACAGGATGTCTAAAATATTACAATTTCAAATTGCACCTGGTAGTAAATATATTTTTGGACGTGCAGCCTCTCAAGGAGGAATATATAGTGGGGGTAGTTATCAAATGTATATTAATAATTTAAATAATTTAACTAGATAAAATGAATAAGGAAGTCTTTACAGAAAGAAAAGGAAATTTAATAAATCTAATAATGGATTGTTTAGTTAAAGATAGTATGAGTAAACAAGATGAAATACTTCTTAATAGGCTTTTAGAAATACTTAATCAATATTCGTTTGAAAATAGGTTACAAAAAAAAGGACTGTTATCACATACAATTGTTGATAGTTTGGAATTGGATTATTCTTTAGGAGAAAAATTTATAAAATTTGATAATGATATAAGATAGAAAACTGGAATAACCATGATGTCTTGTCCTGAAATAAGTTTACACAAAAGTGTAAAAATGTGGAAAGATATTCTTCTGCTGGCGCGAGCATCTTGCTCGTGTCCTAGTTCGTAATGTTTTAGTTTATT
>NZ_JBZEES010000026.1:1261-3051 GCF_058310215.1 Flavobacterium sp. AK-301 | reverse complement strand
AATCTCTACTTTTTCAATTTTGTCCGGTGCACTGATATAGATAATATCCATTACCGGATTCGGATAGATTGTAAGTGTTGTGGCTCCTGTAGCTTTTTCTTCTTCTGAAGCTAACTTATACCCCCATATATCTCCTTCTGTTACGGATAATGGTAAACGATCAATTAAATAAGATCCCGCTTCTCGCTCTACTATTGTTATAGCTCCATCTTCTACAGTATATGGCATAATAATAAAATTTCCTTCGTTGATTTCAAAAGGTACTTCGCACTTATAGGTATACTTATTTTTAGCAATGGTTATATCAGTTATAAAAACACCATTTAACCCAAATAATCCAATACGGGTAGTATTATCTGAAGAAGGTAGATATACCTGAAAAGACTGTTCCATTTCTACCTGAAAAAGATTATCCTTTGCTGTTTTCAGCTGCAAATGTTTTAATACGGTTGCAGCTTTCAAATTAACTCCTTCTGCTCCCAAAACAGTAATGGGTAACTTATCGATCAAATGGGATCCCAGTGGACGCACAACAACTTCTTTCTTTCCGTTTTTTTCTATATACGGCTGGATAATATACTTTCCTTTTGAGATATTCTCCGGTATCTTACAACTATAATCCTTCCCTTTTCCGGAAAGTATAATATTAGTATAGAAAACACCGTTATTATCAAACAAGCCTATTTTTACCTGTTCCTGATTTTTTGAAACCATTGCCTGAACCTGGAATTCCTTGCCTACTGCTACTTCATAAAGATACTCTGTTGGTGTTTGTATTACCAAATGGTCTTCTAATTCCTCTTTTCTGTTATCTTTTATCGTTATACGATATTCTATAACAAGGTCAAAATAATTTGAGGAATTTGACCCCCCTCTATCCCAATAACGTGAACCGGGACAACTAGCATTCGTCATTTTACAAATAAGGGTTGTTCCGTCATAGGTTGTTCCGGCAACAAACTTCCCTTTAACCGTCTGTTTCAACTCTATTGGCACTCCCGATTCGGTATACCAACTATATACTGTTGTATTACCTTTAATCGAATATTCACTACTTAAATCTATTTCCTTTCCAGCATCTATAATCCCTCCTTCAATACGCTTTTGAGGGGCATAATAAAACGTAAGGAAGGAAGATGGATTTTTCATATTAGACAAATCCAAAAATGTAAAATAATTATAAGAACATTCTAAATTAATTAATTTCACATTCTTAGAAAGATCTAAACCTGTTAACTGATTTTTATAACAAGACAAAAACCTTAAACTTACATTCTTTGAAACATCTAAACTTGTTAATTGATTATAACTACAACTCAAATTTGTTAAATTTATATTTTTAGAAACACCTAAACCTGTTAACTGATTAGAATCACAATTCAAATCTGTTAATTTTACATTCTTAGAAATATCTAAACTCGTTAATTGATTTGAACCACAACCCAAACTGGTTAAATTTACATTTTTAGAAACATCTAATGACGTTAATGAATTAGAGTAACAATTCAAATATGTTAAATTTACATTCTTAGAGACATCCAAATTCGTTAATTGACTTGAATTACAATTCAAACTTGTTAAATTTATATTCTTGGAAACATCCAAATTCGTTAATTGACTTGATTCACAACTCAAATATGTTAAATTTACATTTTTAGAAACATCTAAACTTGTTAACGGATTTGGACTACAAGACAAACTGGTTAAGTTTACATTCTTGGAAACATCCAAATTCGTTAACTGATTATTAGAACAACCCAAACTTGTTAGATTTATATTCTTGGAAACAT
>NZ_JBZEES010000026.1:0-1251 GCF_058310215.1 Flavobacterium sp. AK-301 | reverse complement strand
ATTCTTGGAAACATCCAAATTCGTTAACTGATTATTAGAACAACCCAAACTTGTTAGATTTATATTCTTGGAAACATCCAAATTCGTTAACTGATTATTAGAACAACCCAAACTTGTTAGATTTATATTCTTGGAAACATCCAAATTCGTTAATTGATTTGAACCACAACCCAAACGGGTTAAATTTACATTCTTAGAAACATCTAAACTTGTTAACGGATTTAAACTACAATTCAAATTTGTTAAATTTATATTCTTGGAAAAATCTAAACTTGTTAACAAATTATCAGAACAACGCAAATATTCTAAATTTACATTCTTGGAAACATCCAAATTCGTTAACTGATTAATCCAACACTCCAATCTGGTTAAGTTTACATTCTTGGAAACATCCAAATTCGTTAACTGATTAATCCAACATATCAATATGGTTAAGTTTACATTCTTGGAAACATCCAAACTCGTTAGCTGATTTCTAGAAAAATCCAAAGATTCTAAATTTACATTCTTAGAAAAATCCAAAATTGTTAACTTGTTAGAGCCACAATCCAATTTGGTTAAACTTATATTCTTGGAAAAATCTAAACTTGTTAACTTGTTAGAGCCACAATCCAATTCGGTTAATTTTATATTCTTGGAAACATCTAAACTTGTTAATTGATTTGAAGCGCATTTCAAATTTGTTAAGTTTATATTCTTGGAAACATCTAAACTTGTTAATTGATTTCCAGAACAACCCAAACTGATTAAATTTACATTCTTGGAAACATCCAAAATTGTTAATGAATTATAACCACAATCCAATTTGGTTAATTTTACATTCTTGGAAACATCTAAACTTGTTAACTGATTATTAGAACAATCCAATTGGATTAATTTTGCATTCTTGGAAACATCTAAACTTGTTAATTGATTTCCAGAACAACTCAAATATTCTAAAGACACGAATTTACTAGCATCTAATGTCCCGTATAATCTATTTACATTAATCCTAAAACCAGTGTTTAATTGTATTAATCGTTTAGGAGATGCTGTATTCCATTTGCAATGACTTGATAGTTTAGCAATCCATGCTTCTGAAGTAATCCAATTTAAAGTATCTATTGTAACCAAACCCATCCTATGCAAATTCAGCTCTCCCTGTTTATCCGTTGGCTGACGAAGAAAAACACGTAATCCTTCTTTATCATCTTCATGATATGTTTGTGCCTGTATGCTACTGCACAATAAAAACAAAACAAAAAACAAATA
>NZ_JBZEES010000025.1:0-3353 GCF_058310215.1 Flavobacterium sp. AK-301 | reverse complement strand
GCCTCTAATAGAACATTGTCTCCACATAATTCTACAGAGACCTTTTCTTCTACAGCCTGATTTACCTTAACATTAACAGAACCTTTTAGAAAACATCCTGCTGCTGTGATTATCTCGACCTTATACTCTCCACTATCTGCGGAAGTTAAATTTTCTTTAGTTAAACGAAGCCCGGTAAATTCAGAACCATCTGGTAAAATCCACTTTACGCTAGCTAACGGACCTAAAGGTTCTAAGGATAAATTTAAAGAATCTCCAAGACAAAGCTGGGTTTCTCCTACAATACTGTTATCCAGATTTTCAATACGTCCCAGTTTAAAAGTATATACTATCTCAAAACAATTCGCTACCACTTTTACATCATAAGAACCTTCTTCTAAATCTGTAAAAACCGGTACTGTTTGTCCTTTAGCCGGGAAATTTGCTTCTGAACTTTTTTTAATAAAATAGGTTTTAGTACTGGATGCATTATTAACCGCAACCACAATACTTCCTTTTGTATCTTTACCGCAGATAACGCCTCCTGAATTTGCTAAATCAAACGTGGGGAAATTTGGCAATACTGATATCGGAACAATTTTTGAGGTTTCAAAAATATCTTCAGGAGCTACAAACTTATTACTCCCTTCCTTTCTGCTTATAGCTACTTCATAATCACCGGGAATCATAGCAGAAGAAGTAAACCTATAACTTCCTGTACCCATAATATTTACCCTATCTATACCAAAATAACCTAAACCTGCTGGTCCGGAGACCAACCGCGGATAAGCATATACATAACCATAAACAGAATGGATCGGTCCATTCTGCTCTACTCGTTTCCCTTTACCGGTTATTCTGACCTTTCCTCTAATAATATAACGATTACAATAGTTAGGGCTCTCTGAATAGGTTACTTCTTCTAAAACAACGCTCGAAATATAACTTTCTAAAACAACGGTATATTCTTGGTCAAAACAACCGGAATCTTTAACTCTTATTTTATAGGTTCCCTGTTCTAATTTATCTCCTAAACCGATATTAATCAACTTTAGTTCCGTTGGATTTACAGATGTTTTTATATTGATTACTGAAGGTCCTTCTGTTGCTGTAATTGTTACCGGAAAAACTAATCTCATGGATTTTGATAAACCTCGTAGTACAAGAGCAGACTTCCCCATATTATTTAAACTGGGACCATCAATAAAAGTCAATCGATCTTCAATCGGTCTAGTTCCAAAATACTGTGGATCAATATACACGTCTGACGGATCGTTTTGTCTTGGTTTTGATGAAGTAGACGAAGTATGGTTTAGAAAGGTATATCTTTTCACTTCATCACCATTATTATCAACAATTTTAAAAGTATATGTTTTTCCTATATCCAATAAATAATTACTAATCCATTTTTCTCTGAAAACAGTATCTCTTTGCACATTTGCTGTTCCTTTTTCTGTAACTTCAACAATAAAGGGGTAACAACCACTTCCTGTCGTAGAACCCGAAAAGGCATTAAAAGTTGCCTTTACCTTTGTAACACTATCACAACTGGATGCATTCGGGTTATCGTAAATAGAAATATATTTATGATTCGGAGGAATTTGTCTAAAACTGCTGTAGTTTGCCAGATTTAATATATTCGTTTTTGTAATATCACAAATAGTAATCGTTAATTTTACAAGTCCCCATTTGGACCTGTCTGTAGGTAATGGATAATCGCCGCGAATTACATCAGAATAATTCAGATCATCATATATATCAAAACTCCCTGATTCATTTTGTACTTCTAATTTATAGGTTATTACTCTACCTTTATAAAAAGATGGTCCTCCGGGAACAGTCGTAACATCCTTTACCTTATCATTAGAATTTGAAGAACCACCTCCCAATATCATTAAAGGAGTTGTTATACTTGCCTTTTTAATACCGGAACAAACATCTCCGGGTTTATTATACTCTACATCAAAATAACCTTCATTCGGTTGAGAAGAAGGTGTACCTATTGTAAAATCGGTATAGAGAACATTTGGTTTTACAATTATGGTAGTAATGTTATAAAATACAGTTCCACAGGCATCTGTTCCTTTTAAACGATACTCACCAGCTGGTAAATTTTGAAATCTGGTAGAATTAAAATTCCCTTCTACTTCCTGAATCACATCGCCTTTTTGATTCACTAAAGAAATAACATACGGTTTATTTCCTCCTGACCAACTGGCATATATTTCTCCTAAAGGGTCTGCTATACTTCTACAATAAGCAAAATGATAAGCAGTCCCGGATAAAATCGGGGAGGATGCATCATGATTGTTTGTAATTTCTATACTTTCATCAGATTTAACAAATCTGGTTCCTTCATAATAACCATAAAAATAATTTCCCGGCTTTAAATCCTTAAACAAAGGATCTCCTTTCTGAATCTGAATACGCAATTCATCATAAGGGGCTTCTACAATACCATAAACAATAGGATTGGGAATACCGGAACCAATAACCTCAACTTCAATTATTCCACTATTTAAACAAAATGAAGGTGTTGCTTTTGCATTAATAGTTATTTGTCCGAATGCTACTAAAGGAAACAAAAAAAAGAACAACAAAAGAGCAACTAATCTACTATTAACTACTTTATTAAAAACGAAAAAAACTTTTTTACTTATCATAAATCAACTTATTTAAAAAAACAAAAACAGAGAGGAGGCTTAAATTTTTAAGAATAGAAAAACCTATAAATTCATCTGAAAAAAGAAACTTTCTATTACCTGTTTTAATTAACATTTATACTAATTGGATAAATCAATCCTAATTAAAACATAAGTCTGATTATACAAGACATATCTTACATGTCAAAAATAAATTAATAGGTTTTTCTGTTTTATTATTACACTATTATTATTATTTCGCTAAATTACAAACTATAATTTTAATTATAATCAATAACATTAAACTAATACTAAAATATTGTGTTTTATATTATATATTCAAAAACTATCTAAATGAAAAAAAACAAACTGTATGTTTAATGAAAAAAAATAGATTTTAGTTCGTCTTTTAACATTTTAGTATTGTTAAAATAGACAGATTTTTAAGGGTTTTAAAAAAACCTAATGTAAGATGTAAAAAGTAAAAAGTGAAATGCAATTAATAGCTCTGCTGACTAATTACATTTCACTTTTTACTTTTTACATCTTATGTTTTACAAAAAATATTTTACTTTTTTATGGAAGAGCTGTTGCCATACAAGGACAATCACTTATTCCCTGGAACAGGTCAAGTCCCAGAGTAACCATATGTGTTCCTGAGTTATAGCCCATAATACTATTAGTGGTCACCTGATACGAGTAAGCAAAATAGAAATTTGACTTCTTTAGTCC
>NZ_JBZEES010000024.1:0-3395 GCF_058310215.1 Flavobacterium sp. AK-301 | reverse complement strand
ATCATCTGATTTTGAAACAAATGCACTTCCGTCCAGACTATAGGTATACGGTCCTACTTTTTTGTCTTCTTCTTCGTCTGCAATAGGCTCTCTCTTCACTCTAATACTAAATTTACCTTCTGCTGCGCATTCATTAACAAGAGTTGCAGTAAATTCCGGTTTCGGATCTTCTGGTAAAGTGACTTGAGATCCCTCGATACAGCCATTCTCATCTTTAACATAAACAATATAATTACCTGCTATAGTTGAAAAAACAGAGCTTTCAAACCAATCTATATCTGTCGGAGGATCAATAGTTATTCCTCCTGTATCCGGCATAATAGAATATTTGTATTTACCTGCTCCGCCTGTTGCTATTACTGTGATCTGTCCTTTTGCATTACAATTCGCATTTTTTGTTACACTTGCTGACATGGTTAACATGTTAGTTGCCTCGGAAATAACAAAATTTTTAGAAACTTGAGTACAACTATTCGTTAATCCTACTTTCTCTGTAAATAAAATAAAATATTCTCCCGGAACTAAAGGTCCCAAATCATCTACTGTAACAGAGTTTACTCCTACTACACTTTTATTTCCACCTATTCCAATTATCGGCTTATTACTTAATGCAGAATAAACTACATAATCTACAGAATCAGCATCTGATTTATACCCCTCAATAGTGAAACTTACTTTTCCATCTCCATTTCCTATACAGGTAACATTTTTAGGGATAATTATAGAAGTCAGTGTCGATAATGTAGGAATAGCTGTATCTGCCGTTTTGTAATAATAACACTTTGTAGTACTGTCATATACTATAAAACTATAGGTAATACCGGGAATAAGATTATTAAAAGTGGTAGACAAACCATCCATGCTGTCTGCCGGATGATAATCGGGATGTCCCGGAGTATAATCTGGAATACCTTTATAATAAACAGCAAAAAAGTAGGGTCCTGCACCTAATAAATTACCTTTAACTGTAAGTTGTACTGAACCTAGAGTTGTACAATCTACAGCGGACGAAGCTATATCAATATCCAGATCATCTGGAGGTGATGCTATTTTAATTTTCGTTTCTGTTTCCGAACAACCGTTGACGTCAATCACTTCAACATCATAAAACCCAAATTCCAGAATATTAAAGGAATAATTCAAATCAGTTGTTGATCCGGAAGTTTGTAATCTGTTTCCGAAACTGTCTCTCAGATAATACGTATAAGGGGCGGTTCCTCCTGTAACATTCGCAATATGAATCTTACCTTTAATGGTAGTTTCTGTTCCTCCCTCCGGACCACATAAGATATTCTCTTTTGTATAACTGAATGTAACAGCTTCTTTCTCTTCGATTTTTACGGTTACAAAAGCACTGCATTTCTTATCGTCAACAACGGTTACTTTATAATTCCCGGCAGGTAAGCCTGTCGTCTGAGTTCCATAATCTGTATTGGTATCTGTATTAACAACTGTAATTACATAAGGAGCTTTCCCTTGGATAACTTTTACTTTAATCACTCCGGTTTCTGAACCGTGACACTTAATAACTGCTTCCGGAGTTGCTGTTACAACAGGAGACACTAATGGTCCGACCACTACTTCAGCTGTTGTATATTCACAACCTTTGCCTTCTTTATCTTTAAAAGAATCTATAACTTTAAAAGTATAGCTTCCCGGTTCTGCTGTTTTATAATCTATTGTTACTCCTGTCAGTTCAACTAAGGAGCCTATAGGTGCTCCGTCTTTATAAATCTGATACTGAAAAGGAGCAATGCCTCCTTGTACTGTTAATTTTATATCTGCTCTGGAATCTGCTGAACAATCCAGATCTTTTTGTAATGTTGCTGAAGCGATAAATCGTTCCGGAACATCTATGCTTATTTCTGTTATACAACCTAACTGATCACGAATCGTAAATTTATGGGTTCCCGGTAATTTGGTGGAACTAAACTTTGTGCCTGTTTTCTGCCAACTAGCACCTTCCACACCTACTTCTTTCATATAATAATTGGGTTCTCCTTCTATTATATAAGGCTTCCCTCCTGTTATATCAACAATAAAATCATAGGAAGAGCAATCCTGTGTGACAGTAGCAACAATCTCTTCTGATTCTATCAGATCAAATGAAACAACTGCCGAACAACCATTACTATCTGTTACGGTTACTGTATATTTTCCTTTTACCATCAGACCGGCAAATTCATATTTGGACTGAGTCAATGTTCTTCCGTTAGGAAATTCTAATACATATTCATTGTGACCTGATCCGCCTTCTGCTTTCAGTTCTACGGTAACGGCATTACAAGTGATCAAAGTCTGTTTCTCTACTGAAAGTGTTAATTCCTCAGGCTTCACAATTGTTACCGGTACGGATATTATGATCGGAACAGTATTTCTTTGCACATATTCCATTGCCCAAGCTAGTGTATTAGCATAAAACACACTGTTATAAACATCCACACGATTCGCAGCAATAACATTACCATATTTTGGTTTAGCAATAGGGAATGAATTCGCATCCGTTTTTGCTGCGTAACGTATATTGCTACTATTATTTGTTTTATATCCTGCTGCAAAACCACCGTCTCCTGCATAGAAATATCCGAATCTCGCATCTCTAAAAGCATTTACTCCTCCTGAACCATTCAAAGTGGTTGTATAAGAAACAATATCTGCTGCCGGTAATCCGGTAAAATAAACGGTTGTACCATTATCTTCTCCCCAGTATTTTCCTCTAATGTCTCCAAAAGGTCCATTTAAAATAGGGTCCGTTATTGATGGTAACTTATAGAGAGATCCTCCAGAACCATGTGCTCCAACAGAAATTCCGGTACCATATAAAGCATTATGTAATCTTTTTGAAGCATTCCTGTCTTCATTATAATAAATAACGACTCCTTGTTTATTTTTTATAAAATCTACTAAAACAGTAACGGTAGCATCATCTACATTATAAGGGTATCCCATTACAATAATATCTGTTTTATTATTGTCTATTAAAGTTTTAAGAGCTGTTCCTCTGGTCATTTTTCCATTTGTAATAGTAACTCCAGCTGTTTTCACATAATCACTTGCCGATCCAAAATTAGTAAGAGATTCTAATACAGCACGAGTTGTTTCGTTTGGTCTGGCTGATCCCGGCTGATATAACTGTGTTCCGAGACCTAATACATTCATGCTTTTATACACACATGGAATACTCACACTTTTTACTAAAATGGTATGTTCACCCGGTGCTAGATTGTCTACTGTAAATTGTGAATTAGCATCTACAGAAGCTACAATCCAGGAAACACCGTTATCAAGGCTATATTGATAATCTGTAGAATTATTTACTTTTATAGTAGCTGTTCCATTTGTATCATTGAAACACAGAACGTCTGTTTTACTAATTAGATCAGCTGTGAATTTTC
>NZ_JBZEES010000023.1:0-4363 GCF_058310215.1 Flavobacterium sp. AK-301 | reverse complement strand
AAACCCAAACTGAATCAAAGTTCCAAAGCCAAAGCCTATTTAAAACAAAGAAATCTGGATGCTACAAAACTAGATATTGGTTACAATACAGGCAAAGAATACGATAAACTAAAATGTTGTATTATTTTTCCTTTGAAAAATGCTAAAGATCAAATCGTAAGTTTGTATGGTAGAAGTATTTATGATGACAAAGAAGCCCGTCATTTTTATACTTCCAACCGTCAGGGATTATACCCTAATTATCCAAAAACAGAAACTACAAAGTTGATTCTAACCGAAGCGATTATTGATGCAGTCACTTTATTATCAATAGAAGCGATCACCGAAAATTATAGTGTTTTAGCCTGTTACGGCACCAACGGATTAACCCAAGAAATACAAAACGCTATTTTAGATCTAAAACAATTAGAAGAGCTTATTTTCTTTTTCGATGGCGATAAATCCGGACATGAATCCGTTATCAAACACGCCGAACTATTAAAAAAGAAGAATAAGAAATTAAAAATTACCCAAGTTGAAACCCCCGAGAACGAAGATATTAACTCCCTTTTAGAAGGACACGACCAAGAAATTCTACTCCATTTATTAGAAAACAGAATCCCTGTACAGGTTGGTGTTAAGTCCTCAGAACCAATAATAACCGTTACCGCAAGTCAAAAAAGCTACGAAGACCAGGGCGTAAAAATTGAAGTATTAGGGAATATTGATTTTAAAGATTTAAGCGCCTTACGTGTTACGTTGTCTGTTACTAATCAGCAAACGCAAAGTTATCCTATGCGTCAAAATATTAATTTATACAACGACAGCCAAGTAGAAAAGACGATCCGTAAAATAGCCGAAAGACTAGAAATCGGCACTTCCGTAGTGAATCAAGCCATTAACCAACTGACCCTAAAACTCGAACACTACCGTATAGAAAACCAACATCAAAAAAGCAATACATCAAAAATCCGTTATCCGCTCAGAACCATTACCCAACACGAAGAAACCCAAGCATTACAACTATTAAAAGACAAAAAACTAGCCGATATTCTACAAGGAAAATTACAAGCAACAGGAATTATCGGCGAAGAAAAAAACGCCCT
Source organism: Flavobacterium sp. AK-301 (assembly GCF_058310215.1). Classification (NCBI taxonomy): domain Bacteria; kingdom Pseudomonadati; phylum Bacteroidota; class Flavobacteriia; order Flavobacteriales; family Flavobacteriaceae; genus Flavobacterium; species Flavobacterium sp. AK-301. The sequence goes on along the minus strand of NZ_JBZEES010000023.1, from coordinate 3,278 downwards.
TTTTCTGTTTTTAATTCTGACCTCCCACAAAATGTACAGAACCCTCCATGCGATGGTGCAAGGGACGTCAGGAAGTGGAAAAAGCCATTTAATAGCCAAAATAGGAGACACAATGTACGATCAAAACAAGATCAAACGCTTTACCCGCGTAACCGATAAAAGCTTTTATAATTACGGAGAATACGATTTAGAAAACACAGGTATTATTCTCGAAGATTATGACGGGCTAAGCGAAGAAGCCGAAATGGCATGGCGGGAGTTACAAAGTAATAACAAACTATCCAGTAGCGTAAGCCAAAAGAACGAACAAACAGGCGAAATCCTCACGGGCGAAAAATATGTTTTCGGCCCGATCGCTAGTTTAGTTGCCACCACTAGATTCAGGATTTACGAAGACAACGAAAGCCGAGTTTTTACCATCGCTATCGACGAAAGCGAAGCCCAGACCGAACGCGTTTTAGAATATATGGCAAAGAAAAGCGCCAAGATTATCACCAAAGACCAAGAAGAAATTATTCAAAAAGAACTACAAAACCTAGTTTATTTATTACAACCCTACCAAGTACAAAACCGCTATCGATTAGAATTACCCAAGAGCGTCAAACACCGAAGAAGACTAACCCAGATGTTGCATGATTTTATCGATCAAGTTACCATTCTGCACCAATACCAACGTCAAAAGAGCGATGAAAAAACGCTGATAACCGAACTACAGGATTTAGAAATAGCCGTAGATTTAATGTTTAACAGCATCGTTATTAAAGCCGATGAACTGGACGGTATCTTACGCCAGTTCTACGAAGACCTAAAAAAGTATATCGAAGCCAAAGGACAAAACTCCGAGTTTACCCAGAGAGAAATACGGCAATATTTTAAGATCAGTAAAACCCAAGGACAACGCTATTTTAATGAGTTAGAAGAGTTAGAATATATCCATAAAAGCAATATGGGAAAAAGAAGCAGTTACCAGTATCAGATCAGCTATTGGGATAATATCGAGAAGTTACGCGCCGAAATACGGCACTATCTACAAGCCCAAATAGACCATTACCAACCCAAAGACACCCAATAAGTACAAGTTTTGGTTCGCTATGGTTCAGTCTTGGTTCAGTTCTGGTTCGGTTCTGGGTCAGTCAAAACACATATAATCAGTATTTTAAGTGTAAAAATGAGTTAGTGACCCAAGACAAGTACTTTATAGAGAAAAACAAAAAAACAATGAAACACCTAAACCTAAGCAATACAAGTTATATTGAAATTCTAAAAAGTTTTAAAGTCTGGTTAGATATATTGGGATTTTCAAGCACCACCGTTTACAATTTGCCCGTTCATTTAAAAGAGTTTTTCCATTATTTAGAAAGTAAAGATATCCAAGAAATAAGAACCGTCACTACCCAAACCATTACCGATTATTATAATTATCTTCAACAAAGACCCAATCAAAAGCAAGGCGGTATTCTGGGTTCAGGTTCATTAAATAAACACCAACAAGCCCTTTTTAAGTTTAAAGAATATCTTTTTGAACACGGTTACACCCGTTTTAACGTCCATTTAAAGCGCGAAGAACAAAACCGAATAGAAAGCCACAATATTTTGACACAGGACGAAATCAAAGCATTATTTAAAGCCACAAAGTACAGCAGTCCAGACGAAAAACTACAACATCGAGATAAAGTGATCTTGGTATTATTATACAGTTGCGGACTACGCAGAAACGAAGCCATTCATATAGAAATCAAAGACGTACTATTTGATAGAGAACGCATTCACGTAAGAAAAGGTAAGAATTACAAAGAACGTTTTGTACCGATCAATTCGTATAATTTAAAAATTCTCTCAGATTATTTATACGATTACCGTCCCAGATTTAACAAGCACAAACAAAGTGAAGCACTGTTAATGGGCTATCGAGGCAAACCACTTGGAGGACAAAGTTTGTGCAATCGATTACGAAAAATAGTAGCCGTTACCAATAACAAAACAGTTCAAGAAAAACAGATTACGCCCCATATTTTGCGCCATAGCATTGCCACCCATTTACTCGAAAAAGGCGCAGATTTAGAAACGATCAGCCAGTTTTTAGGGCACACCTCACTAGAAAGCACCCAGATTTACACCCATTTATTAGAAGACCAAGCCCAATTAACCAACGATGACGCATTACAAAACCTACTTAGAGAAAAAAGAGTACAGCATCAAATCTATTCCAACATACCAAAGAGAACGGCAACACTTCGATTTATGGACGAATAATTACGGTACAACACCAAGCCAGATTGATTACAAAACCTTTTTACAGTATATTGATTCTTTAAAGAAAACCCGAATAAGTCCCCGAACCTTACGAGGTCGTATCGGAGCACTAAAAATATACTTCAATTACTTACAAGAAGAAAACTACAGATCCGATAATCCGATAGAAAACATCAAGATCAAAGGCGTACCCAAAACCGTTTTAAGCCATCTTTTAGAATCCGACGAACTAGAAGATTTATATTATTCTTACGAAGTAAACCACCAAAATTTATCCAGAAAGCGCAACAAGATCATCATCGGATTATTAGTATATCAAGGCTTACGAACCACCGAATTACAACACTTAACAGAAGAACACGTAGAATTGTATAAAGGTAAAATCCATATTCCCGAAACCAAGAAGAGCAACCAAAGAACCTTAGAATTAAAACCATGGCAACTAATGGATTTTATGGAGTATATAAATGAAATCCGACCGCAACTATTAGAAAGAACCAAGCAAAACACCGATCAGTTATTTATTTCATTAGGTGGCAGTTTATTGTTAAATAATGTAATTAAAAAGATCAGCAAGACTTTAAAAACGATCAATTACAGTTATCAGAATGGCAACCAAATCCGCAGTAGTGTGATAGTAAACTGGCTCAAACAGTATAATTTACGCAAAGTACAATATTTGGCAGGACATCGTTATATCAGTTCCACCGAACGTTATAAACAAGACGATTTAGAAAATCTACATGAAATGATAAATACGTTTCATCCGATACAATAAACGGTACTATATTTCAATTTTACTCTGTTTTATAGCTGTTTTTATATAGTAGTCGGACTATATTCGGACTATGTTCAACTTTCTGTTTTTTATCTATCTGATTATTAGTGTTTAAATACATTTTTATCGGATTATAGTATAATCCGATACTATAAACAGCAGTGCAATCAATCGGTCTCTCTCCAGTCGTTCCCTTAGTTTCATTCGTCGCTATCAGTCGGTCGTACCTTCCTCCGTTTTCGCTCCT
>NZ_JBZEES010000022.1:2500-5617 GCF_058310215.1 Flavobacterium sp. AK-301 | reverse complement strand
TTTGTGTCTTTTAAAAAAAAGAACAAAAATAGTTTAAAAAAAGTCTTGCGCAAGTGAAAAAAGGTGTTAGATTTGCACCCGCATTCAGAGCGAAGTTCATTGAATTTATTATTAAGATTAAGAGTTAAGATTTTCAAAAAAGATTGACGAATAGTTGCAGATAATAAAAAGTTATGTATCTTTGCCGCCCCGAGAGGGAGTACAGGTTCATTGAAATATTGAGTAGTTTTTTAGAGGGATTAGGATTAAAAAATAATTTTCTTAAAAAAGCTTGCTTAATAGAAAAAGAGTTGTACTTTTGCACCCGCTTCTGAAACGAAGATTTAGGAATAACGAAATACAAGTTCATAGACATATTGAATTGACAGCAAAAAGAGAGAGTAAAATTTCTTAAAGCGTAATGAAAAGAATTAAGTCCTAGAATATCCATTAGTACAATATAAAAATATACGATGGAGAGTTTGATCCTGGCTCAGGATGAACGCTAGCGGCAGGCTTAACACATGCAAGTCGAGGGGTATATTACTTCGGTGATAGAGACCGGCGCACGGGTGAGTAACGCGTATGCAATCTACCTTTTACAAAGGGATAGCCCAGAGAAATTTGGATTAATACCTTATAGTATATTTGAATGGCATCATTTGATTATTAAAGATTTATTGGTAAAAGATGAGCATGCGTCCCATTAGCTAGTTGGTATGGTAACGGCATACCAAGGCTACGATGGGTCGGGGTCCTGAGAGGGAGATCCCCCACACTGGTACTGAGACACGGACCAGACTCCTACGGGAGGCAGCAGTGAGGAATATTGGTCAATGGACGGAAGTCTGAACCAGCCATGCCGCGTGCAGGATGACTGCCCTACGGGTTGTAAACTGCTTTTATACAGGAAGAAACCCTGCCTCGTGAGGCAGATTGACGGTACTGTAGGAATAAGGATCGGCTAACTCCGTGCCAGCAGCCGCGGTAATACGGAGGATCCAAGCGTTATCCGGAATCATTGGGTTTAAAGGGTCCGTAGGCGGTTTGATAAGTCAGTGGTGAAATCTCATAGCTTAACTATGAAATGGCCATTGATACTGTCAGACTTGAATAATTAGGAAGTAACTAGAATATGTAGTGTAGCGGTGAAATGCTTAGATATTACATGGAATACCGATTGCGAAGGCAGGTTACTACTAATTTATTGACGCTGATGGACGAAAGCGTGGGTAGCGAACAGGATTAGATACCCTGGTAGTCCACGCCGTAAACGATGGATACTAGTTGTTCGGCAGCAATGCTGAGTGACTAAGCGAAAGTGATAAGTATCCCACCTGGGGAGTACGTTCGCAAGAATGAAACTCAAAGGAATTGACGGGGGCCCGCACAAGCGGTGGAGCATGTGGTTTAATTCGATGATACGCGAGGAACCTTACCAAGGCTTAAATGTAGATTGACAGGACTGGAAACAGTTTTTTCTTCGGACAATTTACAAGGTGCTGCATGGTTGTCGTCAGCTCGTGCCGTGAGGTGTCAGGTTAAGTCCTATAACGAGCGCAACCCCTGTTGTTAGTTGCCAGCGAGTGATGTCGGGAACTCTAACAAGACTGCCAGTGCAAACTGCGAGGAAGGTGGGGATGACGTCAAATCATCACGGCCCTTACGCCTTGGGCTACACACGTGCTACAATGGTCGGTACAGAGAGCAGCCACTGGGTGACCAGGCGCGAATCTATAAAGCCGATCACAGTTCGGATCGGAGTCTGCAACTCGACTCCGTGAAGCTGGAATCGCTAGTAATCGGATATCAGCCATGATCCGGTGAATACGTTCCCGGGCCTTGTACACACCGCCCGTCAAGCCATGGAAGCTGGGGGTACCTGAAGTCGGTGACCGCAAGGAGCTGCCTAGGGTAAAACTGGTAACTGGGGCTAAGTCGTAACAAGGTAGCCGTACCGGAAGGTGCGGCTGGAACACCTCCTTTCTAGAGAAAGATGGAATTTTAGGATTTTTCATTATATACAGGATTCTTTACTCTCGCTGTTAGTTCAAAATATACGATTAAAGGAAATACAGAGTCTCGTAGCTCAGCTGGTTAGAGTACTACACTGATAATGTAGGGGTCGGCAGTTCGAGTCTGCCCGGGACTACTATATCGCCTAAATATACGTATAAAAAAGAAGGAAATTCTAGAGTTGAGTGTTTGGTATTAGAAATAATTCAACATTTAAAATTCAACATTCAAAATAGAAAAAAGAATGGGGGATTAGCTCAGCTGGCTAGAGCGCCTGCCTTGCACGCAGGAGGTCATCGGTTCGACTCCGATATTCTCCACGATTCCGAAAGGAATAAAGTTCATTGACATATTGAGATAAGAAAATATAAAAAATATAGAAAGCACAGGCTTATGTGTTATTTATAACATATAAACTGAACTAAGGTACAATTTATTGTATCTTGTACATAAGCAAAATAAGGGCGTATGGGGAATGCCTAGGCTCTCAGAGGCGAAGAAGGACGTGATAAGCTGCGAAAAGCTACGGGTATTGGCACACACGAATTGATCCGTAGATATCCGAATGGGGCAACCCACTATGTTGAAGACATAGTACACCGATAGGTGAGCAAACCCGCTGAACTGAAACATCTAAGTAGGCGGAGGAGAAGAAAACAAAAGTGATTCCGTAAGTAGTGGCGAGCGAACGCGGATTAGCCCAAACCAATTTTGTTACGGCAAGGTTGGGGTTGTAGGACCACGTTATTTGTTGCGGATAGAATAAGAATAACCTGGAAAGGTTAACCATAGAGGGTGATAGTCCCGTATTAGTAATAGAAGATAACGATAGTGGTATCCTGAGTAGGCCGGGGCACGTGAAACCCTGGTTGAATTTGGCGGGACCATCCGCTAAGGCTAAATACTCCTGAGAGACCGATAGTGAACCAGTACCGTGAGGGAAAGGTGAAAAGAACCGTGAATAACGGAGTGAAATAGATCCTGAAACCATACGCTTACAAGCGGTCGGAGCCCTTTCGTGGGGTGACGGCGTGCCTTTTGCATAATGAGCCTACGAGTTACCGTTGCTGGCAAGGATAAGTGGTTCAGCCATGGATCCGTAGCGAAAGCGAGTCTTAATAG
>NZ_JBZEES010000021.1:0-6938 GCF_058310215.1 Flavobacterium sp. AK-301 | reverse complement strand
TCCATTAGAGCGTTATCTAATTCTTTAAAAAGAGCATAATCCGAATCATTACCATACCAAAGACCTGATGTCAAAACAATAGTTCCATTAGCGCCTTCTGATATTGTAAAATCATGATATATAGCCTTTTTCCCTCCTGTAAACGTATACGCTATATAACTTCCGTCAGCTCCATCGTTAAAAAAGAATTGTACTCTATTAATAGCAACCCCTTTAGGTAAACCTGCATTTATTTTATTTAAAAATGTTGTACATAATACTGAATTTACAGAGTTTTTAGACAGTCCACTTGCTATATATGCAAATACCTTTTTAGGACTTCCCGGTAAAAGGTCCTTATAATCTTCTGTTGGTTCTAATGGTCCGTCATTATACTTAATAGCGACCGAAACATTATTGGTACCTGTTGCTATTAAGTTACCTGTTGTTTCTTCATATATAAAATGGGATAATTTCTGATCGGACACTTCTATTGCAGGGCTTATTACTATTCCGGTAGGTGTATAAGCAACTCCCATATTATAATTTAAATTAGCAGGTATAATCGCAAATCGGGTAATTGTGTTAAAATCAAACTCAAAATTTTGAGTGGTTGCTCCATCCTTTATTTCCAGAACTCTAAAAACAGGTCTGTCAAAACGTCCTATTACATTAGCTATCATCATTCTGTTCTTTGCAATATCTTGCCAGTCCTGCTCTGTTGCTTTTACAAAACGAAGTTCTATAAAATCACGATTGGTTCTAAAAATGATCTCTCCATTTTCCTGTCCATAATACAAAAACTGAAAATCTCCTTTGTATCCTTTACCTCTCAACGCACTAGTAGGTGAGTTGGCTGAATCGGATAATAAATGAATTTTATTTTTTGTGGTAAAAACAAGACTTGTTGTACTTCCTGTTGCTATCTGATATTCACTCGTATAAACTGCTGTATCATCATCAAAATCAGATGCCATTTTTACGGATTTTCCTCCATCAAATTGAAAAAGATGAGTAAACCCTCCCAACTGTTTATTATCTGTGAAATAAACGGCTTTCCATCCATATTTAGAGGAAAGTAAAATATCTTGAAGTTCTTTTTTTCTGGCTTCTAGTCTCTCTGTCGGGGTTACATCCCCAAATTTTGAGTCTACTTCATCATTGGTGCAGTTTGCAAACAAGATTACAGAAAGAACAACCAAAATACGATTTAGTATAGTGTTTGATTTCATACTATTGTTTTTTATAATTTATTAATTAAACCGTGATCTATTACTATTCCTTTTTATCGGAGAATCACAACCATTTATCTGTTTTTTAATCACCATTAATCACTTTTTGAGTGTTTCTGTCTGCCACATCCCGCAACTCATAGAAATTGATATTAAAAGTTTCTTCAAAATATTTTACTACAATTGCTTCTTTTGCTCTAATCGATGCTCTTGCAGTAGGACTTGAAATCCCTGCTACTATGGCTTCATATTCTGCCTCAGAATTAATAAGAATCGTTGATGCCATTTCTGCAAAATCTTCAATAATATTAGATCGGGAATAACTCGTTATAAAACCTAATTCTCTGGATTTGGCATCTGAATATTCATACCAATTAGAACTATATCCGGAAGGAGTTATTTTACTAAATCCTTTTTCATCAAAAGGTTTTGTCTGATTTAAAATATGAATGTATTCGTGTTGAATCGTATGAATAAAACGTTTTACATTTTCTCGGTTGGTTTTATCCACATAATCGGTTTCAAATAAGGTGATTCTCATACCTCCTTCGGCTAAACCTAATGTAATGGTTCCGGTTGAATTTAAATTTACCCCTCCTATAAGCAAAATCTGTCTGGGGGCTATTTTTTTGACAAAATCATGTCCTCCCACTTCTGAATAGGTGTCCAGCCAAATTTTTTGAACAATCTCTAAAGCCGGGAGTATTTTCTGTTGAGTGGGTGGATATAAATAGCGGTTCTGGTCAACCACATTCTGACTCCATTGGTACAATACTTCTATATTATAGGGACTTATATAATTATTATCAATCCAATGATCTAATTCCGTTTTTGGTTTCCCGGAAATATCTAACTGGCTTGGTCCTAACTTTTCGTCTCTTAAACAACTGCTTACTACTAGTAGTACAATCGTTGCTATTATTATTTTTATCGTATTTATAAAGTGCATCTTTTTTCTCTTTTAAATTTATCGTGGATTTTTTTCAATACCTCTGTTAGAAGCATGTTGAGGTATTTGTAATACTTTGCGATTATCTCCTTTTAATAACACATTAGGGGTAGCATTATAAATTTTATGGGTTACTACGAGATCAAATCGTTTAATATCCAGCCATCGCAATCCTTCATGTAAAAAATCTCTTCTTCTGGTCTCAGCTACTGCTTTTATATAAGAAGCCTGTAAAGGAGATAAGGTATAGAAAGGTGTAAATTCATCCTGAATTACCGGATATTTTTCAACTATTTTATCTTGTGTTAACTGATCTGTTACCGGATTATACCTTTTTGTCCTGGTAGATAAGAAATATTGTAAGTCGAGAGTTGCTATATCCAGTTGATTCGTCATTATATACGCCTCAATTCTATTCAAATACAGCTCGTCATTACTTAACAATACTACATTTATATAAGGTATTCCAATTCCTGCATTAGCATTTGTATATTTAAAATACTCATAATATTTAGGAACAAAGATTGTTATTTGTCCATTACTGGATAAAGGTCTGTACAACCATTCTTTATTAAAAGGATTGGTATCCGTACCCATAATTTCATTTCTGTCTGCTCCTGTGAGATTAAATCGATTACTTCTATAAGTCCTGTTATATACTGAATTTACAGAACTTATTAATAAATTGGTGTTTTCAACCGAAGCACCATATTTAATCATTCCTGATGTAAAATCCATATCTAAATAGGATTGATAATTTCTTAGTTGCCCTTCCGGTTTTGCACCCAGATCGGCACTTAAAGCAATTACTTTCTCCCAATCTCCTTTTATCAGATAAAATCGGCTGGCAAACGCTTTAGCTGTTGCTTTGGTAAAATGAAACTTCGGTTGCTGATAACCATTGGTAACATATTTTAACCCTTCTTCTATATCTTTTTCGATAAAATCAAAAACTTCTGCCATTGTATTTCTTTTATACTCTTTGAGTAGTACATCTTCTGGTTCTAAGACATAGGGAATCCCAAGATCGGTTGTGGCTGTTGCCGGATTATACCGTTTTGCCCAGAAAGTAACTAACATAAAATGGGTATACGCACGAGCCATTAAAGCTTCTCCTTTTTGCGGATACAACTCTTTAGGAGTTCCCATATCCTCTATAGCCTGTAATGCATAATTAGCATGTGCAATAGCGGTATAGCAGGCATCCCAATAAAAACTTGGGGAATCCCTCCTAATGTCATCAACTATTTCCCAATTATAGAATTGCTCGTTTTCTCTTGTTGTTTTAGGCAGATTACCACTATCAAAAACATTATCTGTCATGGTTTCTGCAAATTCCATATAACTAGCATTGGGATAGGCTTTTACTAAAATTTCAGAAATCTTATCCGCTGAATCAAGCTGTGTTCTGTTATCCGGCAATTCTGATAAATAATCGCTACAGCTACTGAATCCTACTATAATTAGAAAGCTTATAAGTGTTTTTATATTTTTCATAATGCTATGTTTAGGGTCATTGTATATTGACTGGTTATGGGCAGAGATACGCCTCCTGATCTGTAAAACTCGGGATCTTGTCCATTTAATTTTTTATCCGAATAAATCAGGAATGGATTGGTTGTCATTAATTTTAAAGAAAAAGTAGAAAATCCTAAATTTTTCTTTAACTCCTTTGGCAATTCATAACTAACAGATATATTCTTCATTCTGACAAAACTACCATCTGCTACTCTTTCGTCAGAATAGTTATAGGTGTTATAAGCTCTCTCTAATCTATTCTTTCCATAGGTCGTCAATAATCGTTGATCTGCAATAACCGGAACAGTAGTATACGCTTCATCTCCCGGATTTAGCCATCTGTTTTTAAAATCTTTTGTAAATACGGTTAAATCATCATACGCATTATCATATATAGGATGTAAACGCACTTTGTTACCGGCAGAAGCCACAATAAAAATATTTACCGACCAATTTCCATAGCTAAAAGTATTCGATAATCCGGCAGATTTATTAGGCTCTATAGCTCCTTCATATTTTAAATATTTAGTAATATCTTCTTTGTCCTGAAAATTAGCACCACCAATATTATCTTTTATACCTTCCGGCATAATAAAAGTGGGTAATCCCTTATTATTTAATCCTGTAAACTGATAGGAATACAAAGCGTTTCTAGGGCGACCTACTACATTGCCTCCTGTACCATCAACAAGACCTAATACACTTGGGTTATTTTCCAGTTTTGTTATTTCCTGATTGTAAACTGAAAAATTAAATGTGGTTGACCATTTGAACCTTCCTGTTACAAAATTTATAGTCGTCAGCGAAAGTTCTACTCCTTTTGTGGTCATATCCGCATTATTTCCTTGTTTAATTTTTTGTCCTCCAACTCCTGATGTGATTACATAATCTACAAGATCAAACGCCTTACGCCTGTATACATCGGCAGTTAATTGCACTCTGTTGTTAAAGACTCCCAGATCGATTCCTATATTGGTTTCAAATTGTTTTTCCCAAGTCAAACCTTTGTTTCGCAACTCTTCAAGCTCTAATCCTGTTTCCCGGTCACTTAAACCTAAACGATCGGTAATAAAACTTTTATAAATAGCTAAAGAGTTTGTTGCAGGTCCAGCCGTTGCGGTAAGCCCATAAGAGCCTCTCAGACTCAGATTACTTACTGCATGTGCATTTTTCATAAAATCTTCTTCACTAACATTCCATTTACCGCTAAAAGTATAGGTGGGCAACCATCGTGAAGAGTTACTATCCCCTTGTCTGTTTGAGCCATCATAACGTCCCGTTATTGATCCGGTATAACGGCGGTCATAGGTATAGTTCATTTTTCCAAAGAAACTTACGGCTCTTTCTTTTTCTGCATTAAATCCATAATAAGAATTCCCTTCCCGAATTAGTTTTTCCAGAATTCTCGGGTCTGTAAAAGCGGTCATTCCTCTATCATACTGCAAACCATAGGCTGTGAAGTCATCATTATTTCTATCTACAGATCGCATTTCCTGACCAAAAAACCCTTCTATTTCATGAACATCTCTAAAAGTTTGTTTATAACTGATACTGTTTCGTATTGTATAAGAAGTTAGATCATTCGTAAATTTTCGCAACATTCCGCCATTTGGTAAAACAGAAACTTTAGGAGCTGTAGGATCATCCGGATTCTGATATAAAAAGATATTATTTTCTCTAACCGTTGTGGTTTCCATAGCATTATGCGCTCCTATGATATTTGATCCTTCTTTTATATTATGCTTTCTGACCGTATTAGCATAACGGGCAGAACCTGTAAAATTATAAGTGAAATGCGGAGAGATTTTGTAATTTATATCTGCCTGAAAACGAATATCTTTTACCTCTATTTCCATATAATTATTCTTTAGCTCATTTAGAATATTAATCGGTGCCCAGTTATTTCTGTAATATTCTAAATTGCCGTTGTCATCATAAGGTCTGAGCGTTCTGTTTGTATTTAAGGCATAATTAAACGGATTTATATCAAAATCTCTTGTGGTACTTCCTCCAACCGGATCTTTTTTAGAATCATAACTACCCGGTGCACGTTGATCTCTTATAGAAGCCATTGTAGACAACGTAACGTTCAGTTTATCGTTTACATAAAAAGTACTCTTAATGTTAGAGGTTACCCGGTGTACTTTGTCTGCCAACGACCATCCCGGGTCTGTATAATAGCCTAATGAAGCAAAATAAGTATTGTTTTGACCCCCTCCGGAAAAACTAAGAGAATGGTTCTGGGTTATAGAAGGTCGGAATAAAACCTTAAACCAATCTGTATTTGCCATTTCATATTTTCTTAAAAAGGCATTTCGGTTTGGCGCGTCATTTCTAACCGTGAAATTATCTGTATTCGGATTATAAGTATTGGTAGCATTTGCTAAGATATTATAAACCCCTCCATAACGAGCGGAATAGACAGTAGGTAAATCCAGAAATCCTTTACTCTCCATTTCCTGAAAAATACCCATCGTTTCCTGAGAATTCAGTATATCATATTGTTTATAATTGGGTACTGATCGTACCGTTTGTTCTAACGAATAATTAATTGTTAAAGGACTTTCTCTTTTTCCTTGTTTCGTAGTAATTACTACCACGCCATTCATTGCTCTTGATCCGTATATTGAAGTAGCAGAAGCATCTTTTAATATTTCAATACTCAAAATATCATTCGCATTTAATCCGGCTACTGCGGAACTTAGTAAAGTTTCTGAATTTCCGGATTGTAAATCTGCAAAGGACAGATTTACAATATCTTCCTGTACAATACCATCAATTACCCATAATGGTTTTGTGTCGCCAAATATAGAGGAAGAGCCCCGAACTGTAATTTTTGGAGCCGTACCAAAAGTACCTGTAACATTTTGCACGGTTACTCCGGCGGCTTTTCCTTCAATCATTCGACTGACATCTACTACACCTTCTACTTTTAGTTCCTGTTCTGATATTTTACTAATTGCTCCCGTGAAAGTTCGTTGCGATGTTTTTTCATATCCTGTAGTAATCTGAACTGCATCCAGCTGTTCTGATGTTTCAACCAGAGAAACAGTAATATTAGTACTGCCTGAAACTTTCCTTTCTACTGTTTTATAACCGATAAAGCTAAAAACTAAAGTAACATCATTACTCTTTGTTTTTATACTATAGTTACCATCAAAATCCGTAGAAACACCTTCTTTCGTTTCTTTAACTACTACAGTTGCTCCGGGAAGCGGAAATCCATCTGCTTCCGAAATTACTTTTCCTGTAATTCTTAT
>NZ_JBZEES010000020.1:0-8440 GCF_058310215.1 Flavobacterium sp. AK-301 | reverse complement strand
GTTTCTTTAACTACTACAGTTGCTCCGGGAAGCGGAAATCCATCTGCTTCCGAAATTACTTTTCCTGTAATTCTTATCTCCTGAGCATACGTTTGATGTGCAATGAAAATCAAACATAAATTCAAAAGAATTTGTTTAAATAATTTTTTAATCATATTTCTGGTTTTTGTCTTATTTTATATCTTGTTGTACACGTATATAAGACAAAGATATATTTTCAACAACCCTGAAAAAAAAGGTATTACCTTGGTAAATGTTAAAAATAACAGGTATGACTGACTAAATTGAAATAAAGGATATTAGAGGGTGGGATATGCTCTTTTTTTATAAAAATCCAAGCTCTTTCATTGCTGTGATTAACGCCTGATCTGTTGCTTTTTCACAACCTAAAGCTTCTTTTATTTTCGCCTTTCTGGCTTCTATTGAGCTGATAGAAAAAGGGATATAGTTTACTATATTTTTAGTATGCACTCCCTGAACGATAAGAGATATAATTTGACGATTTATAGAGTCCATAAATATAGAGCTCTCAATAATCTTGCGTATACTATTTTTTACTGTAATACTTTGATAGGTATTCCCATTGATGATAGAATCAAAAACCTGCACAAATTCCTTAGTTTTAAAATCACTTTTTATTAATAACCCTTCCGGAGTTATTTTTTTTACAATATTATACAATATAAAGGCTTCTGTATGAGAGGTTAGCATCATTATTTTGCTTTTCGGACGGTATTCTCTTATTAACACAACCAAATCTTCTCCTGAATTGATACTCTGGTTTTCATATGAAGGCATGCTTCTGTCAAGAATTATCAAATCAAAAGTGGGATAAAGTCTTGTATCAGTGATAATGTTAAATGCTTTTTTGCAACTATAAGCTGTTTTTATGTCCAGTGTATAATTAGAAACGGAACGAAGCATCCTTTTATATCCTTTAACAGTAGAAGGATGATCGTCTATGATAAGAATGTTTAACAGTGATTTCATTATTTTTTATGTTTTCATAATGGAATACTAAATACTAGTGTAGTCCCCTGTTTTGAATTAGAAACGATTTCAAATGTTCCTTTTAATTTCTCTACTCTGGATTTCATGTTTTTTAATCCAATTCCTTTTCGTTTTTTTTCAAGATCAAACCCAACGCCGTTATCTTCAATACTAACAATAAGCTGATTGTTCTCTTTAATAATCCGGACAATACCCCGATTAGCCTGTGCGTATTTATGGATGTTTTGTAACCCCTCTTGTATAATACGATACAAATGTATCTTAATACTACTGGCTACGGTATGCCATTGAATTAAAAAATCGGAAATAAGTATAAATTTTGTTTCTGAAATACTTTTTTGTTCTTCGAGTAGCGTTTGCAAAATAATTTGAAAATTGTATTCTTTTGTAAATTTAGTATCAACCATATCACGGGCAATAGCGGTAATTTCCTGTTCTACATCCTGAATGGCATCAACATAAGCGATACATTCTTTTATAGTTGCGGTTTGCAGTTCATCATGTAAAGCATGCAAATTATAACGAATGCTAACCAGTTGATTGATAATACCATCGTGTAGCTCTTGTGCAATGCGTTTTTTTTCAAGCTCTCTGCCTGTTTCCAGTTTATATTGTTGCTCCAATATTGATTTATAAAGCTCTTCATTTGCTTTTTGTTGCATTGCTTCCAGCTTTAGTTTGGATTCTTTCTTTTTTGCAAAAGAATCTCTAATTAAAAGAAGAATAACTAACAATGAAACTAAACTGATAAACCCAATTATTAAATTCTTTTTACCCTTTTCTAACTTCGTTTTTTCAAGAATTAGTTCTTCGGCTTCATATTGAGCCTGAACTAGTTTATTAGGCAACAAAGGTTCTATTGTTTTAAGGCTATCTGAGATTTTCACGTATTCGGAGAGGTAAGCAACCTCTTTTGATGGGTCAACTTTTCTTAATTGTTCTAATGAAAGTAATATGTTTCGGGGATCAATATCTTTTTCTTTTGCAAGGGCATACGCTTCCTGTGCAAATTGAATCGCTTTTGCGTTATCTTTCTGACCCTGATAATATTCTGATAAATGTCTTTTATTAACAATAAGCCCTTGAATATTTTGTAAACTATCTCTAATGGATAAGGCTATATAAAATAATTGAGGTAACTGAGAATAGTCTTTTAGTTTTAATTGAGAATAAGCTAAATTATCCAGTAACATAGCATAAAGAAAAGCCGTATTTTTATATAAGTCCTTTTCGTTTAGAGCTATTTTGAAATAAGAAATTGCTTCTTGATTTTTTCCTTGATTTTGATAAACTACTCCCAAATTATTTAAACTATTTGTCTTGGACAATCTTCCATTATACGTAGTAGTATCCTTTATTACTTTTAACGCCTTATTATGATAACTAATAGCACTATCATAATTTTGTAGTTCATTAAAGGTTATCCCAAGAAGATTATATATTCTATAGGTATCTTGTTTATTTTTATTATCATAATAAGTTAAGGCTTTAAAAGCTGAAATCTGAGAATGCAAAATATCACCCTCATTATAATAAAGGAAAGCCTTATTTAAATATATTCTTCCTACATTCTCTTTATCACTAAGCTGTGTGTATATTTTTCCGGCTTTAGAATAATATAGATAAGCACTATCATTACTAATCTTATTTTTATAATAGTCTCCTAAATATTCATTTGCTTTTGCCATGCTAGCACTATCTTTAGAAAGAGAAACTCTTTGTTCTATTACCAAGACTATAGATTTATAAGCATTCATTTCACCTATATTATAATATTGATTAGCAACCTGAAATAGATTTTTTAGAGATAAAGAATCCTGTTTTTGTTTCAAAACAAATACTGAAGCTCTTTGAATAAGTTTTACACGCTCAGTGCGTAGCAAGGCTGTATTCTTTGCTTTAGTTAAATACAAGAATAAACTGTCAGGCATTTGGTTTGTCTGAATATTCGTGTTCTTTTTATCCTTACAACTTATTGCAAGGGTAAAAATAAAAATGATACAAATTATTTTCTTCAAAATCCTTTTTTATTAGGCACAAAGTGCGTTTAAATAAAAATCATTTGGTATTTGAGACAATGAGAAAATAATATTAGAATAATTATAAACTTTTATTTTTGAACTGGTATATCAGCTCCTTGATTTCCAGGACCATCTACCATAATTACTTTATTTTCTTTCTTCTGTGATAAAGTATCTGTAATTGTCTTTGTCAAAATTTTTGCGTTTACTTTTGTTATCGGTGCAATTGATTCCGATCCTACTGGAATCGTTACACTTCGTGTTTGTGGTCTGTCTATTTCATCTACACTACAAGAGTAAATTGAGAGTATAAATAAAGACACTACCGTAATTAAAATTGATTTTTTCATTAAATTGTATAGATTTAGGTTATATTTTTTTGATCTAAAAGCATCAAAGTAATTAGGATAATATTAACGAATATAAATTGAACAAACTAATAAAATTAAGAAAATTTATAGACTGTATTCTATAAAAATACGCTTTATTAGAATATAACATAAGGAAAGTCCTTGTTTTAAAGGTAAAATATTTACTATACTTATACTAAAGTCACTAAATGTAAATAATTGTTTCATTTGCTAAAATCCATAATAAATATCAAAAGAATTTACAGCACATTTTGAAAAATCCTAAAGTTTTGATTATAAAAAAACACTATCGTCAGACGAAACAGAGGCGAATAATATTAGATATATGATCGAACCATCTAAAAATCCAATCATCTAAAAAACAATAAAAATAGTTTTGTATGTTTGTATAGCTACCACAAAAAACAACTAAATCATGGAACATACTTTCAGAGAAGTTCGTCAACTTATCTCAGAAGAAAAGTTTGATAAACTGAATCAACTAAAATTTCAGAAACCAAAAACCTTTAACTGGGCAGAAGAAGTTTTTGAAAACATTAACCTAAAAGATCATCCCGAAAAAAACGCACTGATCTGGACAGACGGACAAAAAACAGAACAATTCACATTTGCCGAAATAAGTAAAGAAAGCAATCAGTTCCTTAATTTTTTAAGGAATCACGATATAAAAAAAAATGATGTACTTTTTATGCAGTTACCTCTGTTACCTGCTAACTGGCTAACGCATCTGGTAGCCATAAAAGGAGGTTTCAGGCTGATTCCTGCTGCTACTATTCTCGGAGTTCATGATATTGTATACCGCTTTGGAAAACTATTACCCAAAGTCGTAATTTCAGATTCTGAAAATGCAGATAAAATAGATGAAGCAGAAGAACTTGCCGGAAAATACGTCCCTTTAAAAATCATTGTTAACGGAACAAAAAACGGATGGATCTCTTATGAAGAAATCAGAAAAGAATCCGATGTTGCAAAAGCAACACAAACACAACCCGATGATCCTTTATTTTTATTCTTCACATCCGGTACAACCGGAATGCCAAAAGTAGTAACACATACCCACTTCAGCTATCCGTTCGGACACTTAACCACTGCCTCATGGATTGGATTAAAAGAAGAAGACATACATTATAATATTTCTCAACCCGGATGGGCTAAATTTGCCTGGAGTAATTTCTTCGCACCCTGGAATATGGGAGCTACTATTTTCTCTTTCAGTCCCATAGGTAAATTTCAGGCAAAAGATCAACTAAAAATGCTGGAAAAATATAAAATAACCACTTTTTGTGCTCCCCCGACCGTTTTACGAATGCTCATTCAAGAAGATCTGAAAGCCTGTCAGTTACATATCCGTCAATGCGTTGCCGCAGGTGAACCATTAAATCCCGAAATAATCGAGATCTGGAAAAAAGGAACCGGACTAACCATTCGAGACGGTTTCGGACAAACGGAAAGCACTTGTATCATTGCTAATTTACCCAACACCAGAATTAAATTCGGCTCCATGGGAAAACCTACTTTTCTCTATGAAGTTATGATTGCTGACGATCAGGGCAATGAACTCCCTACCGACGAAGAGGGAAACATTACAGTAAAAACCACCACAGAAATCCCTAATGGTATCTTTTCAGAATATCTGGGAGATCCTGAAAAAAAAGAAGCCGTTTTTAAACATGGTCTATATTACACAGGTGACAAAGCCTATAAAGACGAAGAAGGCTATGTATGGTTTGTAGGAAGAGACGATGATGTTATAAAAGCTTCCGATTATCGAGTAGGTCCTTTTGAAGTAGAAAGTATCCTTTTAGAACATCCCGCAGTTGTAGAATCCGCAGTTGTAGGCAGTCCTCACCCGATAAAAGGATATGAAGTAAAAGCCTTTATTATTCTGGCTGAAAACTATCTTCCGACAGAACAGCTTGCCAATGATATATTCGCCTTTTCAAGAAAAAATCTGGCTCCTTATAAAATGCCTCGTATTATCGAATTTGTATCTGAACTGCCCAAAACAATCAGCGGAAAAATCAGACGTATTGAATTACGCGCAGCAGAAGCAGAAAACAAAGCAAAAAAAGAAAAATCAGACCAGGAATACAGTTATATATAAAAAATGAATTCGAAAATATCATATCTGAACGGCACTTCCCCTATCCCCCTTTTAGGAGAAACAATCGGACAGAATTTACAGCAAACAGTACAACGTTTTCCTGATCGGGAAGCCCTTGTGTGTATCAGTCAGAATTACAGAGTGACTTACAAGGAGCTTTGGGAACAAACATCAGTCATTGCAAAAAGCCTGATGGTATTAAATCTAAAAAGTGGAGATCGTGTTGGAATCTGGGCACCTAATCGTTTTGAATGGGTTCTACTCCAGTACGCAACCGCCAGAATCGGTCTTATTCTCGTAAATATTAATCCCGCCTATCGTACTTCCGAACTGGAATATGCTTTAAATCAATCCGGAGTAAAAGTACTGATCTCTTCCCTAATCTTCAGGAACAGTGATTATAAAACCATGGTAAATGAAATAAAAGACCGATGCCCTGAACTTCAAAAAGTAATCTATCTGGATCAGGACTGGGACAATTTTTCAGAACTGGGAGATACCGTAACAGATGAGGAACTAGAAAACAGAGAAATCCTCGTACAATTTGACGATCCTGTAAACATACAGTACACTTCCGGAACAACCGGAGCCCCAAAAGGAGCAACTCTGTCACACCATAATATTCTAAATAATGGTTATTTCATAGGAAAACGATTAAAATATACTGAAAACGACAGAGTCTGTATCCCCGTTCCGTTCTATCATTGTTTTGGAATGGTAATCGGAAATATCTGTTGTACCTCCCACGGTGCCTGCATGGTTATTCCCGGAGAAATATTTGACCCACAAGCAACCCTGAAAGCAGTCGAAACAGAAAAATGCACCTCTCTGTATGGTGTTCCAACTATGTTTATAGCCGAATTACAATTACCCGATTTCAATGATTACGATCTCAGTACATTACGTACCGGAGTAATGGCAGGTTCCCCCTGCCCTGTTGAAATAATGAAACAGGTTCAGAAAAAAATGTATATGAAAGAAGTCTCCGTATGTTACGGTATGACCGAAACTTCTCCCGTTTCATTACAAACCAAAATAGGAACACCATTAGATAAACAAGTCAGTACCGTAGGTACCGTTCAAGATCATCTGGAAGTAAAAATCATTAATCCGAAAACACAGCAAATCGTTCCCCGCGGTATTGTCGGCGAATTATGCACACGTGGTTATTCCGTAATGTTAAAATACTGGAACAATAAAACCGAAACGGATAAAGTACTGAATGATGCCCGATGGATGCATACCGGAGACGAAGCAGTAATGGATGAAGAAGGTTATGTGAAAATTTCCGGACGTATAAAAGACATTATCATTCGTGGAGGAGAAAATATCTCTCCCAGAGAAATAGAAGAATTCTTATACACACATATCGCCATTGAAGATGTTCAGGTTATTGGCATCCCCGATCCAAAATACGGAGAAGAGATCATGGCGTGGATTAAACTCAAATCAGGAAAATCCGTTACACAAGAAGAATTGCATGATTTCTGCCACTCTCGAATCGCCTACTATAAAATTCCTAAAGTCTGGAAATTCGTAGATACCTTCCCGATTACCATCACAGGGAAAGTACGAAAAATAGAAATGAGAGAAATTGCAATCCGGGAATTAGGACTGTAACAATAGTTGATATTTTACAGTTAATAATTGATAGTTTTTTGAAAAATCTTTTCGTGAAAATTCCCCTCCTCCGGAGGAGTGTCCGCTTTGCGGACGGAGTGGTATTTTTAATTAATAACTATCAACTCTTCACATGCTTATTCCTGCTAAAAAGACACAAACACAATATTATATTTACGAAACCTCTTTATTTTTACCATTTACCATTATAATTAACATGTTTTTTAATTAAAAATTAAATATACCTGCCTTTTTTTAAAAAACACAAAAAAATACATTAATAAAATTATATTTTTAAACAATATTAACCTAATAATATCATATTTTAATCATATAAAACACAAATTATATTTGTTTTTATCATAATTATATTATAATATTGACGTATAAATAAATATTTAAATAAATAAAATTATGAGTTTTTTAGCAAAATTAAAAGTAGGCGGTAAAGATTACACTATCTTAAATGTAAGTTATGATCTGGCACAAGAAACAGACGCTACAGGAAGACCTTCATCCGTAACAAGAGGAGGTAGAATTGTAATCGAAGTAGAATCTACAGGCGGTACAGAATTGTTTGAATGGATGACCAACAATTTCGAAAGAAAAGACGGATCCATCGTTTACAGCAAACGTGATACCGATGCCACTCTGAAAGAATTAAAATTCACAGAAGCCTACATGGTAAAGTACAAAGAGAATTTTGATTCCGTTGGGAAAAATCCTTTAACAGAAACGTTCACGATCTCTTCTAAAAAGATTCAGATGGGTGGTGGTGATTTCGAAAACAACTGGGTATAATTCAACAAAAACGTTATTTTGGAATGGGGCATTGTAACTCAGATGAGCTGTTATTCACAGCATATCAATAAGTTCAGAACTCCATTTTAACCACAGACCCTTTTTGTACTATAAAAGGAGGTATAGTTCTATACCTCCTTTTAACTCCTTTCTTTATAATAATCAAACCTACAAATTATGAGTTTTTTAGCAAAATTAACCATAGACGGACAAAAGGGTATTACGTTTATTACAAAGAAAGCTACAGAAGCACTACAGAAACACCTATAACAATAGAAATGAAGATAGCAGCCAAAAATCTTAATTTCTCAGGAATCACATATCTAAAGAGACTAGTCTCTGAAATAAACAAAAAATAAATCTTCGGCTCTGTTCCTTTAATTTATAATACTATCAAGTATGATCGCAACTCTAAATAAAAATATTGAAAAAAAAGTAGTTATACGTATCCCTATGTATAACAAACCAGTGAATTATTCTGATCTGGAAATCCATCAGGAAATCCTGACGCA
>NZ_JBZEES010000019.1:0-8900 GCF_058310215.1 Flavobacterium sp. AK-301 | reverse complement strand
AAATAAGATGCTATTAATTTTTTATTATAAAAAATTAATATTTATTTTCGCTAAATTAACTTAAAATATTTATTTATTAGAAAAAATTTACTATTTGTTTTTTTTGTGTTTTTTCTGTGCAGTAGTGTACAAGCACAAACCTATCATGAAGATGATAAAGAAGGATTACGTGTTTTTCTTCGTCAGCCAACCGATAAACCGGGGGTGTTGAATCTGCATGTTTTGGGTTTAACCATAGCAGATACTTTAAACTGGGGAGCTTCAGAAGTATGGGTCGCCAAATTATTAGGTCGTTGTGTATGGAATACAGTATCTCCCAAGCGATTAATAAAATTAGATGTAGGTGGTGTTTTTAATAATACAAATAGATTATATGGGGTATTAGATGCTAGTAAGTTTGTTTTTTTAGAAGAATTACGTTGTTATAATAATATGTTGACATCCTTATATGTTTTTAGGAATATGAATTTAACCAATTTGAGTTGTCATAATAATAGACTAACATCCTTGGATGTTTCTAAGAATGTAAATTTAACCAGTTTGGATTGTAGTAGTAATGGATTGATATCCTTGGATGTTTCTAAGAATGTAAATTTAATTAGTTTGAGTTGTTCTTCAAATCAGTTAACGTCATTGGATGTTTCTAATAATTTGAATTTAACCAGTCTGTTTTGTTCTTCGAATGAATTGAGATCATTGGATGTTTCTGAGGTTGTTGGTTTAATATATTTAAATTGTGACTCTAATTTGTTGACGTCATTGAATGTTTCTAAAGGTTCGGGTTTAAAACAATTGATTTGTAATCGTAATGAGTTGACATTATTAGATGTTTCCGAGAATGTAAATTTAGAACATTTGGATTGTTCTTCAAATCAGTTAGCGTCATTAGATGTTTCTAATAATTTGGAATTAACTAATTTGAATTGTAGTAATAATAGATTAACATCATTGGATACTTCTAAGAATATAGATTTAAGATATTTGACTTGTTCCTTAAATCAGTTGATTTTTTTGAATGTTACTGGAGCTGATAGTTTAGTTTATTTATATTGTCAATCTAATAAGTTAACATCATTAGATGTTTCTGGGAATGTAAATTTAAAACATTTGAGTTGTTCTTCAAATCAGTTAACAGTTTTGAATGTTTTTGGTGCTGTTAGTTTAGAAAATTTGACTTTTTTTTCAAATCGGTTAGCATCATTAGATGTTTCTAATAATTTGGAATTAACTAATTTGGATTGTCGTAATAATAGATTAATATCCATAGATATTTCTAGTAATTTAAATTTAGAGGTTTTGCATTGTTCTTCAAATCGGTTAACGTTCTTGAGTGTTTTTAAGAATGTAAAATTAAGACTTGTGGATTGTTCTTCAAATCAGTTAATGTCATTGGATGTTTATAAGAATGTAGATTTAATATATTTGAGTTGTTCTTCAAATCAGTTAACATCATTAGATGTTTCAAATAATGTAAATTTAAAGTTTTTGTATTGTTCTAACAGTCATTTTATGTTTTCGGATTTATCTAATATAGAAAGTTCATCGCCTTTACTTAGTTGGTTTGATTATGCCCCTCAAAAGCCTATTGAAGGAGAGGTTATAGGTGTCGGACAGGAAATCAATTTAAGTAGTGAGTATTCTGTTAAAGACAATATAACTATATATAAATGGTATACCGAATCGGGTATACCTATAGAGTTGAAACATACTGCTAATGGTAAATTTATTGCCGAAAAAACGTATGCTGGGCAGACACTGGTCTGTAAAATGACTAATGCTGGATATCCTGATCTTACTATTGACTATCGTGTCACTATAAGCAAAGTAGCGTCATTAGAAGAGCATTTAGCACTAAAAACAGCAACAGACTATCTTTATGAAGTAGCAGTAGGAGATCGCTTTCGGGTTCGGGCAGTGGTTTCAGCAGATCAGGAACAGGTAAAAATAGGGCTGTTTAGTAACAAAGGTGTTTTTTATACTGATATTACACTTTCCGGAGAAGGTAAGCACTATATCTGTCAAATACCCGAAAATATCTCAAAAGGAAAGTATATTGTCCAGCCGTATATAGAAACAGACGGTACGAAAAAAATCATTAGCCGTCCAGAAGGATCACATCTGATCGATAAGTTGCCGATTACCGTTTTAGGAGAAAAAGGTTTTGATTTTAGAACAGCAACCGTATCAAAGCATTTACAGCTGAGAACAGCTCGGGATAATTTCTTTCAGGTAGCAGTAGAAGATCTTTTTGAAGTATATGTTCCTTTCTCAGAAACCGCTACAAACATTGGGTTGTTTGAATTAAACGGTGTTTTTTTGGCTGATATTACCGAAGCAAAGAACAGGGATCACTATAAGTGTAAAATGCCTTTTGAAATCAACGAAGGGAATTTTATTATTATGCCATATACAGTAGAAAATGGAGCCGTAATAATAGCAGAGCGAGAAGCGGGATCTTATTTGATTGATCGTTTGCCATTATCCGTAACAGAAGGAGATATATGGGGATCTAGGTTTGCTTTAGAAGCCACAACACTTACAATCCATCCCAATCCCGTAATGGACGTAGTCTATATCAATGCACCCGAAAAGATTGAAAGAATAGAAATTTATAATATGAACGGGTATTTAGTAAAACAAGAAAACCAACCAAGTCAGGGAATACCCGTTGGCAACCTACAAAAAGGCGTTCATGTTTTAAAAGCTTATACTTCAAAAGGAGTGACCAGTCATAAAATAATAAAGAATTAAAAAAAAACACCTTGTTTTAGAAAAATCAAGATAAGTGTTATTTGTAGTTTGTCCGGTATTAGAAGAACTTTCGAATACCGGACTTTTTTTATAGTTTTTTATAGTTGATAGTTTTTAATTGATAGTTTTCAGCTTTGTCTTTTTAACAGCAAGAAAATGTTATCTGGGTTCGAAAGCTGTTTAGGATACTGAGTACTGAATACTGAATACCTCACATTTCTTCTGATCTATAACATATTGTTTTGATAAATCATAAAAAAACTAATATTATAACAAGACTTCTTTTCTTGTTGTTAAATTATTTTACATTATTATTTTATAATAAAAAAAATAACTATTATTTTTGTTAAATTAACTTAAAAAAATGTTTAATTTAAATTTATTTTATGAAAAATAACTTACTATTTGTTTTGTTTTTGCTGTGCGGTAGTGTACAGGCACAAACGTATGATAAAGATGATAAAGAAGGACTGCGTGTTTTTCTTCGTCAGCCATCGAGTCAATCAGGACAGCTGAATCTGCATGCTTTGGGTTTAGTTACGGCAGACACCTTAGATTGGAGTACCTCAGAAGCGTGGGTTACTAAATTGGGAAGTCGTTGTACGTGGAACACAGCATCTCCTAAACGGCTGACAGAATTAAGTGTAATTAATACCTATAAATTAAGCGGAACATTAGATGCCGGTAAATTTATTTTTTTAGAAAAATTATATTGTTATAACAATGTATTGGCGTCTTTGGATGTGTCTAAAAATGTGAATTTAAAATATTTGAATTGTTATAATAATCGATTAACGTCCTTGGATGTGTCCAAGAATGTAGAATTAACTAGTTTGAATTGTTATTCAAATCAGTTAACGTCATTGAATATGTCTAAGAATGTAAAATTGACCGATTTGATTTGTTATTCTAATAAGTTAACGTCCTTAGATGTTTCTAAGAATACAAAATTAACTACGTTGAGTTGTTATTATAATCAGTTAACCTCATTAAATGTTTCTGGTGCTGTCGGTTTAGTGAGTTTGTATTGTTACAATAATCAATTAACCTCGTTAAATGTTTCTGGCGTTGACGGTTTAGTGAATTTGAATTGTTCTAATAATCAGTTAACCTCATTAAATGTTTTAAGTAGTATCGGTTTAGTGAATTTGCAATGTTCTAATAATCAGTTAGCGTCATTGGATGTTTTTAATAATACCAACTTAACGATTTTGAATTGTAATAATAATCAGTTAACATGGTTGGATATTTCTAAAAATATGAAATTAAAAGAATTGAATTGTTCTAATAATCAGTTAACATGGTTGGATGTTTCTAATAATATAAACGTAACGCATTTATATTGTGATCAAAATCAGTTAGCGTCATTGGATGTTTCTAAGAATACAAAATTAACTACGTTGAGTTGTTATAATAATCAGTTATCATCGTTAGATGTTTCCAATAATATGAGTTTAAATACTTTGAATTGTAATGATAATGAGTTATCGGTATTGGATATTTCTAATAATATAAATTTAAATACTTTAAATTGTAATGATAATGAGTTATTAGCATTGGATATTTCTAATAATGTAGGATTAAGATACTTGTATTGTGCTAATAATTATTTTATGTTTTCAGATCTTTCTACCCTAAAAAATTCGGGGTCTTTTTCGAGCTTTTCCTATACACCTCAAAAAAGTAGAAAAGAGATAGTAACCAGTGCTCCGGAAATAGATTTAACGAATGAATACTATATTAATGGGAATATAACGACCTATAAATGGTATACTGAATCGGGTACACCTATAGAGTTGGAGCAACGTGTTGGAGGTAACTTTATAGCAGAAGGAATTGGTATAGGGCAAATGCTGGTTTGTAAAATGACGAATGCTAGTTTTTCCGGTCTTACTGTTGAATATCATGTTACAGTACAAAAAGGAATGGCATTAAAACAACATCTGATAGTAAAAACAGGAACAGAATATCTTTATGAAGTACAAGTAGGTAAAGCATTTAAGGTTCAGGCAGTTGTTTCAGAAAATCAAGAACAGGTAAAAATAGGTTTATTTAGAAATAACGGTATTTTTTACAAAAACATTACTCTTTCCGGAAAGGGAAATGTTTATACTTGTAGAATACCCACAGATGTTTCAAAAGGAGCCTATGTTATTCAGCCCTATAGAGAGGTTAATGGAGGAGTAGAAATTATTGTACGTCCTACAGGGTCATATTTGATTGATAAGTTACCGATTACTGTTTTAGGAGAAAAAAGTTTTGATTTTAGAACACTATCCGTATTAAAGCATTTGCAGTTGAAAACTACTAAAGACAATTTTTTTCAGGTAGAAGTTGAGGTGCCTTTTCAGGTATATGTTCCTTCTTCAAAAGCGGCTGTTCTTCATATTGGATTGTTTGATATAGGAGGTACGTTTATGAATGATATTACCGTTGCCAGAAATGGTTATGTATATGACTGTGAAGTGCCTTTTGAAATTGCTGAAGGAAACTATATTGTTATGCCATATACCGTAGAGAATGGAGTTGTAAAAATAGAAGAACGAGAATCAGGGTCTAATTGGATTGACCGCCTGCCGTTATCCGTAATAGAAGGAGACGTATGGGGATGGGGATATAAATTAGCTTCAGTAGAAGAAAAAGTTGCAGAAGCCACAACACTTACAATCTACCCTAATCCTGTAATGGACGTAGTCTATATCAATGCACCCGACCAAATTGAAAAAGTAGAAATTTATAATCTGAACGGACATTTAGTAAAACAAGAAAACCAACCGAATCAGGGAATATCCGTTGGCAACCTACAAAAAGGCGTTCATGTTTTAAAAGCCTATACTTCCAAAGGAATAACCAGTCATAAAATAATAAAGAATTAGAAAACACCTTGTTTTAGAATAAAATCAAGATAAGTGTTATTTGTAGTTTGTCCGGTATTCGAAAGTTCTTCGAATACCGGACTTTTTTTATAGTTGATAGTTTTCAGCTTTATGTTTTTAACAGAAAAGTACTACGCTGGTTCGAATATTGATCACTGCATACTGATCACTGAATACTGCATACTGAATACTGTGACTGATACACTGCATACCGATCGCCGAGTACTAATTACTAGCTACTGATTTCAGATCCTGAATAAGAGAAGAAACATATTCGATAATATCATTTATATAGCTAATTGCATTTTCAATACCCGCTTTTAGTCGCTCAATAAACGAAATGATCCGGTCAATAAAATCTAACAAAGCATTCAGGAAGTTTTGTATTCTGGTACTATAATCCATAATTTTTTAGTTGATAGTGGTTAATTTGTGAGAGTGAAACAGAGATAGTAAAAGGACTTATTCAGCATAGATCAGATAAGGTCTTCTCATTTTTTTAAATTCAGATAATCCTTTCTCCCATGAATTTCTAATTTGAGTTTCACTTAATCCCTGTTCGATTTGTTGTTGCAATTGTTTCGTTCCCGCTAATTTAATAAAGTAATTATTAAAGAACTTTGTTTTGTTGAAAGTATTCTGATACGCTTTAATCAGCCATTTTATTTCCAGTTGGTTGACCTTTTCTATATTGGATAAATCTTCCCCATAACAGATTTTACCATCATAAGGAGGTGTTTTTGCCCCCAAATTAGGTTTCGGAGTAAAAGAAAAAGTACTCCTAGGTAAAAAAGGAGAGCCATAAATTTGAAACTGTTTATCCGTTCCTCTGCCAACACTAACATTAGTACCCTCAAAAAAGCATAAACTAGGATATAAATTTATAGACTGGTCGTTTGGCAGATTAGGAGAAGGTTTTGCAGGCAGACTATAAGACATCCCTCTCGAGTAGTTTAAACAGGAAATTACCGTTAATTCACACTGAATACCGTTATTTAGCCATTTCTGACCATTAATCATCTGACCATATTCACCAATCGTCATTCCATGTAATATAGGAATAGGATGCATGCCGACAAAACTTTTATTCACCATTTCCAAAGTAGGTCCATCTATAATATTTCCATTCGGATTAGGTCGATCCAGAATAATCAGAGGAATGTTGCTTTCCGCACAAGCCTCCATTATATAATGCAGAGAAGAAATATAAGTGTAAAAACGAGCACCAACATCCTGCAGATCAAATACCATAACATCAATCCCTTTTAACTGCTGAGCACTAGGTTTTTTGTTATTCCCATATAGAGAAATAATAGGCAAGTTCGTTGCAGTATCCTTTCCATCCTTAATTGATTCCCCCGCATCAGCCGTTCCTCTGAATCCATGTTCCGGAGCATAAATTTTTGTGATATTAATTTTTTTATTAGTAATAAGATAATCAACAAGATGAACCGGAACAGTTCTGATCTTCATTGCGTATCCATCTTCAGTATCCGTCTTAATTTTTTCTTGTTTAAATACAATTCCCGTTTGATTAGTAACAATTCCAACTTTTTTATTTTCCAATAAAGGAATATATTCCTTATAATTTTCAGCACCCGTTACAATAGGAGTTTCGTCCCTGATAATTGTTTCAGGAGTTCGATCAGCAGTTTTTATTACAGATTGTTTAGCTGTATTTTTTGTGCTTTGAGCATTTCCACAAGAAATAAACAACAAAACAAAGAATAAAAATGTATTTTTGAAAACATTAATTGACATCATATAAAATTGAATTTAGAACATTTTATCGCTAAAAGATTAATTACTACCAGAGACAATAAAAGTAGTATTTCTTCACCAATTATAAAAATTGCAATTTCAGCTATTGCTATCGGGATAATTATGATGATTATTTCAGTTGCAACAGGCGTTGGATTACAAAAGAAAATCCGACAAAAAGTAGCCGCATTCAACGGACACATTAGTATTGCTAACTATGATAATAACGAATCAGAAGTTAGTTTAGTTCCCATTTCGACAAAACAGGATTTTTATCCAAAATTCACATCCGTTAAAGGAATCAGTTATATTCAGGCAGTTATTACAAAAGCAGGTATTATAAGAACAGAAAATTCTTTCGAAGGAATCATCTTTAAAGGAGTAGGCAGAGATTTTCAGTGGAAGAATATAGAAGAATATATAATTGAAGGTCACAAACCCAATTTAGAACATAAACTAAATCCCGAAATACTCATCTCACAATATTTAGCAAACAGATTAAATCTTAAAGTAGGAGACAAGTTTAATACCTTCTTTATGAAAGAAGAAGGCAATAAATTGCCAAATCTCCGAGTATTTAAAATAGTAGGCATTTATAATTCCGGATTACAGGAATTTGATGATACCTATATAATAGGAGACATTCGTCATTTACAGCGTATCAATAAATGGCAGTCTGACCAAGTAGGAACATTTGAAGTGTTTATAGACGATTTTACACAAATAGATCAAAAAGGAGAAGAGATATATAATGAAATCCCGTCCACCTTAGACACACAGACCATTTCCAGAAAATATTCCTATATATTCGAATGGCTCGAGTTGTTTAACGTAAACATTATAGTAATACTCATTATAATGATTGTTGTTGCCGCAATTAATATGGTAGTAGCATTATTAGTCCTTATATTAGAGAGAACCCAGATGATCGGAATACTTAAAGCATTAGGAGCAAATAACTGGATGATCAGAAAGATTTTCCTGTATAATGCCCTTTATCTCATTATAAGAGGATTGTTCTGGGGTAATTTTATCGCTATCGGAATGTTGCTGATCCAAAAATATTTTGGAATAATTAAACTCAACCCCGAAAATTATTATGTTAATGAAGCCCCCGTATATATAGACTCGATTTATATTTTACTTTTAAACGGAGGTACAATATTGATTTGCTTACTGGTTTTGCTGATTCCGTCTTATTTGATCACGCGAATATCACCAGTTCGTGCCATTCGTTTCGATTGATTTTATGTTTTTGGAGTAGAAATGTGATTTATTGCTTTTTAATTTTATAGTCTGTCACATTTGAGCCCTGCTATTTATCCTGTTTTTTTCAGTTGAGTTGATTTATTTTAGTTTAAATAGTATCAACCTTTCAATTTTTAGGGTTTGTTATTATTAATTTTCAAATTCTTTTATTGTATAAGTGTTTGTTTTTGTGTCTTTTAAAAAAAAGAACAAAAATAGTTTAAAAAAAGTCTTGCGCAAGTGAAAAAAGGTGTTAGATTTGCA
>NZ_JBZEES010000018.1:0-28023 GCF_058310215.1 Flavobacterium sp. AK-301 | reverse complement strand
GAACATTTACAGAGTGTAGGTATTATCCATATGAACGGTCGTTTATACGATCCTAAAGTACATCGTTTTCTGCAACCGGATAATTTTATACAAGATCCTTCCGATACCCAGAATTTTAATAGGTATGGTTATGTATTAAACAATCCGATGGCGTATACCGATCCTAGTGGGGAGTTTATTTTTGGCGGTATAGAAGTAATAGGTATTAGCTATGGAGCACAAATAGGCATATCCGCCGGTATAGCCGGAGTGTCCTATATGGCAGACCGTTGGAACGATCCCGGATTTGCAAACTGGCGCGCTAAAAACCTGAACTTAAAAAACTGGGGAGATAAAGCAAAATCCGTAGGGAAATGGACCGAAAGAAATTATAAATCGATAGGGGATTCTATTTCTAAGTTTTTCAAAGGGAATAGGAACAAAACGGTCAAAGTAGCGATTTATACGACCAATTTTTCAGGACCTATGCCGGATAATACGGGATTTGTAAATAATATGACGGGGAGTACTGGGGGAGGTAATACAAGTTTTGTTCAGTATGAACCTATTGTTCCAGATTATCAGATTGCTCCGGCAAAAAGTGAGTTAAGTACTTTTGGAGCTGTAATGAGGTTTTTAGATGGTGGTATAGTTACTCATAATGGAAGAAGGTTCCTTGTTAATAATGATGGATTTGCTACAGATGTAGCTCCTGTAGGAGGTTTAGGAGCTCTTGATTTAGTTGGAGGAGGAGGAGTTAAAGGACTTCTTAATGCGCCTAAAACATTACATAAACACCATGTTTTTCCTCAACAATTTAGAAAATGGTTTACTAAAAATGGAATAACAAATATTGATGATTACGCAGTACAAATAAGTACACAAACTCATCTTAGAGGAGTTCATGGGAAAGGTTTGGGTAAATTACCAGGTAGATGGAATCAAAAGTGGACTGAATTTATAAAGAAGTATCCAAATGCTACACCTTCTCAAATTTTCCATCATGCAGAAGGAATGTTAAAGGAATATAATTTGGAATATTTGAGATATGTAAAATATAAATAAAGATTATTATGAAAAATATATCATTAAATGGAGAATCATTAGAGTTAAATATAGGAGAATTATATTTTATAATAGATGCTTTATATTTAAACGAGATTAGGAATGAAATAAAGTTTCAAAATATAAATAAAATAGGAAAAGAAGATATAAGAGAGAAAATATTTCCCTATACAGACACTCCTTTTGCTGAGTATAAGTCTAATAAAATAATATTTGATCTAAATAAAATAAAAAAAGTTGATTATAGTGAAGTTATTATAGGTGATAATTCGTTTTTTTCATCAGATACAGGATTACTTATAATCATAAAAGAAGAAATATTAATAGAATTTATTAGGGTTTATGATTATGAAAAATTAGTTGAATCATCTAGTGAGCTTATTAATGAAAAGTATTGGGCAGAAATATCTTCTAAATATAAACCAACGGATATAGGATTAATCTTATCTCCAGGAATAAATTCCGATTATGAATTTGATGGAGGAGGAACTTATAGAGTAGTGTCTTGTCCTTAAATAAGTGTCTTGTCCTGAAATAGGTTTACACAAAAGAGAAACAAAAAAGGAATATTTTTTATACCCGCAATGAGGAGCTATTAGTAAAGTTATAGTATAGTAAAATATACCGATCCAAGTGAGGTTATAATTGAAACGATGGCACTTTTCTGGGGTGCTCAAATGGGTATATCTGTCGGTATAACGGGTATATCCTATATTGCCAATCGTTGGAACGATCCTGGATTTAAGAACTGGCGAGCCAAGAACCTGAATTTAAAAAATTGGGGAGATAAAGCAAAATCCGTAGGGAAATGGACCGAAAGAAATTATAAATCGATAGGGGATTCGATTTCAAAGCTTTTCAAAGGGAATAAGAACAAAACGGTCAAAGTAGCGATCTATACGACCAATTATTCAGGACCGATGCCGGATAATACGGGATTTGTCAATAATATGACAGGAAGTGCCGGAGGAGGAATCGGGGGTACTATAAAATCCATTGTACCGGATTATCAAATAGCTCCGGCAAGAAGCGAACTAAGTACCTTCGAAAATGTAATGAATTTTCTGGATGGAGGCAGAGCAATTACTCATAATGGTGCTGGGCTTCTGGTTGATAGAAATGGTTTTGCTACAGGATTTGCTCCTGTTGGAAGTTTAGGAGCTCTTGATTTAGTTGGTGGAGGGGGTGCTAAAATGGGAATGAAGGCTTTAACAAACGGTGGAACGAAGTTATTGAACCAATTCAATAATGCAGAAAGTTTGATTCAGGGAGCAGGTAATTTAACCAAAGTAAAAGCAGGAATGCAAGGTTTTGTAAAAGGAGATGGGGCTTCTATTTTCAAAACAATAACGAAAAAAGGAATACTACAGTCAAATGGTCAATATTTAATGTCAAATGGAATGCAAATAGGGAGCCACCTTTCAAAAACGACAGGGGCTTATACTATTCATATTACACCTAATATAGGTAAAATGATTAAAATTCGTGTAACACCATGATAGAACAAATAAAACATTTAGAATATTATACTGAAAACTATTGGTTTTCTACTTCGTCAAGATTAGTCCCTGCTAATAAGTGGGGAAACAGAAAACTTGCAGAGATATATTTACAGAAATATTGGTTAACAGAACTAGAATATCAAACAAAATGGAAACCAATACAAGATAAAATATTTATTCAGGATAAGGTTTTACCAGATTTGGTTTATCGTCCGGAATTTGCAATGATAGCTTTAAGAGGTGGTTGTTTGTTTGTTGAAGAAGACTTTAAGCAACTACAACAAGCTATGCGAGAAATAGATGAAGAATATTTTGTAATTATTCAATGTTCACAAGAATTTATGGACGGTGAGCCAATGTTTAAAATGAAATTTCCAGTAAATATTACTTGGGATGAATTGATAAGTGGTAATTATATATCAGCTGTTCTTTTTGAAATGAGTTACAATGAGTATTTTGTTTTTGGAGCAAGTGGAAAGTGGGGTAAATATTCGGCTAATGATTATGAATATCCACTGGATATAATCGGTTTCAAATCTGAATATTCAACGATTTTTAGAGAACAATTTAAACAATCCAAAGAAGAACAAACAGAAATAAAACAATGGTTACCGCATAAATATAAAGAATTAATTTGATTGTCTTGTTCTGATATAGGTTTACTGTCTTGTCCTGAAATAGGTTTACACAAAAGAGAAACAAAAAGGAAATATTTATTCTCTGCTGGCGCGAGCATCTTGCTCGTGTCCTAGTTCTTAATGTTTTAGTTTATTTTAACTCTAGGAAATAGTTTTATGTGGTCACGAGCAAGATGCTCGCGCTAGCGGGGGTAATATGTCAGATTGGGATTATATTATAAAAGGAGGAATTAAAAATAGTAGAGAATGGTCTAAAATTAAGAATTCTTTACCAGGTTCACGTTCTTCATTAGATAACACTAGACGAAATGTAGATCTTTTAAAAGGTTCTCTTGATCCAACAAAACCTCATATAATTATTAATCCACGTCGTTAAATTTATGAAAATAGAAGAAGAAATATTAGTTAATAAGTATGGACAAGGGCTGATACCTATAAATCAACTTTTAGTCTTGTTTGATAGTTTCAATGTTACTGATAAAAAAGATTTTTTAATTAGTATTCTAGATTTGATTATGCAATCAAAACCAACAGATTTAGATATAGAACCAGCTATTGAACAAAGTAGATTGAAACCAACATATACTCCTTGTGTTTTAATAAAGAAAGGTGTTGCAAGTCATAATTTAC
This sequence comes from Flavobacterium sp. AK-301, assembly GCF_058310215.1. NCBI lineage: Bacteria > Pseudomonadati > Bacteroidota > Flavobacteriia > Flavobacteriales > Flavobacteriaceae > Flavobacterium > Flavobacterium sp. AK-301. The sequence continues at coordinate 24,209 of NZ_JBZEES010000018.1, read as the reverse complement.
TAAAACTGTCTTGTCCTGAAATAGGTTTACACAAAAGAGAAACAAAAAGGTAATATTTACTTCCTGCTGGCACGAGCATCTTGCTCGTGTCCTAGTTCGTAATGTTTTAGTTTATTTTAACTCTAGGAAATAGTTTTATGTGGTCACGAGCAAGATGCTCGCGCCAGCGGGGGGAAGCAAATATGGGTAGAAACGATTAAAGGTAAAATTACAAACGCAGGTGTAAATACAATCTCAAGATAAACTTAATATTATGGATACAATAAATTTTGATATAGAAAAACATATTAAATCGTATAAAGAAAAAATAGATACTGGAACCTCTTTTAAAGATGATTATATAAACTTAATACTACTTTATTGGACTATTTCATTTGATTATGGTTTAGAATCGTATTGCATAACAAATAATATTTTTTCAACTAAAGAAATTTTAGAATTTCCAGTTGCAGTTAATAATATATTTGATATAGCACTCAAAGAATATCCTATTGATAATGAACTGTTATTTTGGAAAATGTATATAGAAGAAAATGACACGTATTCTCCATGTTTATATAAACAAGAGATTATTAGTTTATCAAAAGATAATGAGTTTCTTTTACCTTATTTTTATCTATATGTGCAATGTAATGAGTTGATTGAAACAGAATTAAAAAAATTAAAAACAGAATTATTGAAAGAAAAAAATAGTTATAAAAAATATTATATACTTTCTTATTTAGAAGAAATAACAACTTAAAGTGTCTTGTCCTGAAATAGGTTTACACAAAAGAGAAACAAAAAGGAAATATTTACTCCCTGTTGGCACGAGTGTCTTGCTCGTGTCCTAGTTCTTAATGTTTTAGTTTATTTTAACTCTAGGAAATAGTTTTATGTGGTCACGAGCAAGATGCTCGCGCTAGCGGGGGAGCATTAAACTTAATACTTGTATACTTTAAAATAAATACAAAAATAAATACAAAAATGAAACAACAATTTTATGCATTTCTGGCACTTTTATCTTGCCATATCGTTACATCACAAACTACAGAAGTAGAAAAATCAATGTTTAATATTGATGTTAGTATAGGTGCATTTTCAGGAGTCAATCTGAATTACGAAATAAAAATAGTGAATGATATTACATTGAAAAGTGGAGTGGGGCTTGATTGGGCTTATTTTGAAAGAGAAGCTGACAATAAAAGATTTAATTTTTTAACCCCGGCTTTAAATATAGAACCACGTTGGTATTATAATTTTAAAAAGAGAAGCAGTAAAGGAAAGCAGACGAGAAATAACAGTGCTAATTTTATAGCTTTCTCATTATATTATCATCCGGATTGGTTTGCTATATCTGATAAATACGGGACTATTGATGAACAAATAACTATTAACCCAAGATGGGCGATCCGACGTAATATGGGGCGTTCTAATTTTAATTATGAGCTTGGAGTAGGAATTATGCAGACGTTCCTCTTGAAAAAACAATCTAAATACAGAAATGATACCTCAGAGACGAACATAGATTTACATATTAAAATAGGTTATAGATTGTAATATTAAAAAGTAAGATGTTTGTGCCATCGGGGGAAAGTGTAAAGAATCCCCTGCTGGCGCGAGCATCTTGCTCGTGTCCTAGTTCTTAATGTTTTAGTTTATTTATAAGTTCTAGGAAATAGTTTTACTGTGATCACGAGCAAGATGCTCGCGCCAGCAAATAAATAAAATTGTAATTTATAAAAGTTACCGTTTTTTATAATTTAAAAATAAAATGAGTAGAAAATATAAATTTGGAGAAAAAGAAGGAGCTTATTTTGTTTCGTTTGCAACTGTTAATTGGATTGATGTATTTACAAGAGACACTTATTTTTCTATTGTTATAGAGTCATTAGAATATTGCAGAAAAGAAAAAGGAATGGAGCTTTATGGATATTGTATAATGCCAAGTCATATTCATTTAATTTTTCGTTCTTTACAAGGTGATCCTTCCGGATTAATGAGGGATTTTAAAGGATTTACTTCCAGAAAATTATTAAAAGAGATTGAAGAGAATTTACAAGAAAGTAGAAAAGAATGGATGCTTTGGATGTTTGAAAGGGCAGGGAAGAAAAATAGTAATGTAAAACACAGGCAGTTTTGGCAGCAGAATAATAATCCAATTGAAATCTGGTCACTCAAAGTATTTGATCAAAAGCTGAATTATGTCCATAATAATCCTGTAGAAGCGGGTTTTGTTACCAATCCGATAGATTGGAAATATAGTAGCGCAAGGAATTATGGAAATGACGATTGTACTGTTTTAGAAATAGATATAAATTGACTTTTAGTAACAAGTAGTTGGTGCGAGTAATTTTGCTCATGTCCTATGTGGTATAAATTTCTAAATTTTCGGGATCATTTATTCTGCTTCTTATTTCTTTCCTCTAACTTTGTACCATTATGAAAGAAGAATTCAGACAAATAGCTACTTTTCAATATGCAGCAGAAGCACAGATCGTAAAAGGAAAATTAGAAACCGAAGGTATTGAAGTATATTTATTTGATGAATTTACCATTGGAGTAGATCCGTTGGTCAGTAATGCTGTAGGAGGAATCAAACTCAAAGTGCATCAGGATCAGGAGGCTCAGGCAAAGGAGATACTAGAACAGATCAAAGTATTTTCTTTAGATGACGAAGGAGAAGCAGTTGTTTGTCCCAATTGCGGAAGTAATGAAGTAACTCTGAATAGTAGCATTACCGATCTGAAATCATTATTTTCTTTTATTATTGGTTTGTTTCTGATGCTTCTTCCGTTTTATATAACCTATAAATACCACTGTAATACTTGTAATCATGAGTTCTCCAAAAAAAAATAAAAAAATATTCGTTACCGGGATTTCCACAGATGTAGGAAAGACCGTTGTTTCCGCCATTATAACAGAAGCTTTGGAAGCAGATTACTGGAAGCCGATTCAGGCAGGAGATTTGGACTGTTCAGACAGTCATAAGATAAAATCTAAACTTTCCAATTCCAGATCGAAGATATTTGAGAACAGTTATGCTCTGCAAACGCCCGCAAGTCCACATTTAGCAGCACAATTGGATGCTATTACAATCGATTTGAAAAAGATAAAAGAACCAAAGACCGATAACCATTTAGTAATCGAAGGAGCAGGCGGAATTTATGTCCCTTTGAATGATAAAGATACTATTGCCGATTTGATACAGCCGGATTATAAAGTTATAGTTGTTTCCCGTCATTATCTGGGAAGTATCAGCCATACTTTATTAACCATAGAAGCTTTACAGAACAGGAAAGTAACCCTGGCAGGAATTATTTTCAGTGGAGATGAAAATGTTTCTTCAGAATCTGTTATTCTGAAGAAAACCGGAATTAAAATGATCGGCAGAGTCGAAGAAGAACCCTATTTTGATCAGAGTGTAATTGCAGAATATGCAGACCGTTTCAGGGAAGCTTTATTGGCATTGTAGCTTATCCGGAGTTTTTAAAACATTTAAAATTTAAAATTCAGCATTTAAAATAATAAAGAAAAATGAGTTTACAAGAACGTGATAGTCAGTATCTATGGCATCCCTATACACAACATAAAACCGCACAACCACATATTGCCATTGTAAAAGGCGAAGGTGCTTTATTATGGGATGAGAACAGAAAAGAATATATAGACGCCATTGCTTCTTGGTGGGTTAATCCTTATGGGCACAGTAATCGCTATATTGCAGATAAAATCTATAAACAGCTTACCACTTTAGAGCACGTTTTGTTTGGTGGATTTACACATGAGCCCGCTATTGTTCTGGCAGATCGATTGATGCAGATTTTACCCGATAATCAAAAGAAATTATTTTTTTCAGATAATGGATCGACTGCAATTGAAGTAGCTGTAAAAGCAGCATTACAGTTTTTTTATAACAAAGGAGAAAAGCGAACCAAATTAATTGCTTTTGAAAATGCTTTTCATGGAGATACTTTTGCCGCTATGGCAGCTAGTGGTATTTCTTTTTTTACAGAAGCTTTTCAGGGAGCCTTAGTAGAAGTAATTCGTATTCCTGTTCCGACAAAAGGAAATGAGGAGAAAAGTTATACAGCATTACACAAAGCCTTAGAACAAAATGATATAGCAGCGTTTGTGTTTGAGCCGTTGGTACAAGGAGCAGCCGGAATGATTATGTATGCTCCCGAAACATTAGATACCCTGATTACCATTTGCAAAGAACATAAAGTACTGACCATTGCTGATGAGGTTTTTACCGGTTTTGGTAAAACTGGAAAAAATTTCGCTTCTGATTATCTCAATACACAGCCGGATATGATGTGTCTGTCAAAAGCGCTGACAGGAGGAACGATTCCAATGGCAATTACTACCTTTACACAAGAAATATTCGATGGTTTTTATGATGATGATGTGAATAAAGCCTTATTTCACGGACACACCTTTACTGCTAATCCAACAGGATGTGCCGCTTCTTTAGCCAGTTTGGATTTATTACAATCAGAAGAGATTCAGAATAGCATACAGAGAATTAATAATAAGCACCTTGTTTTTCAGAAAAAGATAGATTTTCATTCTAAGGTGGCTACAACACGAGTGCTGGGCGTTATTTTTGCTTTAGATATAAAAACAGAAACACAAGAAAGTTATTATGGAATCCTTCGTAATAAGCTGTATAATTTTTTTATAGAAAATGGCGTTATTATGCGACCCGTAGGGAATATAATCTATATTATACCCCCTTATATTATTACAGATGAGCAGTTAGATAAGGTTTATCAGACTATAGAAGCCGTATTAGATACCCTTTAAACACATTTGAGATATGTTAGACCATAAATATCTTGTTTTCCATAAAGTAATACAGAATAAAAGTTTTACTAAAGCTGCAGAAGAACTGTATATCACACAATCTGCCGTTACGAAGAGTATTAAAGCTCTGGAGATTATTATGGGAGGTCCATTGTTAAATCGTTCTGGGAACAGCATTTCTCTGACCGATTTTGGACAGGTATTATTGGTTTATATTGAAGATGTAATTAAGCTGCAAAAATCATTATCTCTGGACATTAATTTGTTAAAAGCAGAAGTGTCCGGTAAACTCCGAATCGGAGCAAGTACAACCGTTGCCCAGTATTCATTACCCAAAGCACTAGCCCAGTTTCAGAAAAAATTCAGTGATTTGGAATTATCTCTCGTTGTAAAAAATTCAAGGAGAATAGAAGATATGGTTATTTCCGGAGAAGTAGACTTGGGTATTGTTGAAGGAATGTCCCAACAAAAAGGACTGACATATTCTCCTTATTTAAAAGATGAATTAGTAATAGTAGCCGGTATCCGAAATCCAATTGCAGAACAGTCTTTTTCTATAGAAGAATTTATTAAAACACCTTTAGTGGTCAGAGAATGGGGTTCCGGAACACTAGAAGTAATCTCTAAAAAATTACAAGAACATAATATTTCTTTAAGTGATCTGAATATTCAGCTTAATATAGAAAGTACAGAAGGAATTAAATCCTATCTGGATCATTCCGATTGTATTGGGATTCTTTCCATTCAGTCTATCGCAAAAGATTTGTTATATAACCGGTTTAAAATTCTGGAAATAGACAATATCCAGTTTTTCAGAGAGTTTTCTTTTGTTTTGCCATTGGGAGTTACTTCAGGTCTACCATTGTTATTTATAGATTTTGTAAAACAACAGGATTCCTTTTAGTTATCCCTCATGATTATTTGGAATTGGCGTAGTTTTATTAAAAGACGGTATTTTGTAGTACAAATAAAACATTTACCGTATGCGTTTTACTAAACCTCTTTTTATTCTTTTAATTATTCTGTGTCTTTTTCCTTTTATTAACTCTGTCTGGGCATTAGCATTAGGTGTTTTATACGCTTTCTTTTTTGCGAATCCTTATGAAAAGGTTTCAGATAAAGCAACCAGCTTGCTGCTTAAAATATCCATTATCGGACTTGGGTTCGGAATGAATATAACCGATGCTATGAAAGTAGGAGGGCGAGGCGCTTTTTTAATGCTTTCCAGTATTGTGTTTACATTGACAGTAGGTTATTTTTTAGGAAAAAAATTTAAAATAGTCGAAAAAACTGCTTATCTAATATCCGTAGGAACCGCTATCTGTGGAGGAAGTGCCATAGCGGCTATTTCGCCCCTTCTGAAGGTAAAACAAGATCAGATTTCATTAGCTCTTGGCGTTGTTTTTACACTTAATGCACTTGCTTTGTTTATTTTCCCCGTTGTTGGTCATCTTTTGCATCTTTCTCAGGATCAGTTTGGAATGTGGGCAGCTATTGCCATTCACGATACCAGTTCCGTAGTAGGCGCAGCAAGTCAGTATGGAGATGAAGCGTTGCAGGTTGCTACAACCGTAAAACTAAGCAGAGCCCTTTGTATTGTACCTATTGCGCTTATTACCTCTTATACACAACGCTCTTCACAAAAAATAATGATTCCTTATTTTATCTTTCTGTTTGTTCTGGCAATACTTTTAAATACTTATTTTCCTATGCCTGACCTTAGAGAAATTCTTGTATTTCTGTCTAAAAAGGGTCTTGTTGTCGTACTCTTTCTGATTGGTGCAAAACTAACACCTGCTATGATCAGATCCACAGGGATAAAAGTTTTTAGTTATGGTTTCACACTTTGGTGTTGTATTGCAATAGTTTCCTTATCCATTATTTATTGGTGGTATTAAAAAATATATATTCAGATTCTGCTTTTTAATTTAATATACTAAAATATTTTATAATAATTTTTATTATAAAATATTTTAGTATATTTATGCTTATAATCTAAATTAAAAAATAGTATGATAATTAAAGCTTATACAAAAATTACAAAAGAAATTACTCAAAAACAGATCTGGGATTTGATAACAGATGTTAACAATTGGAAATTGTGGGATAAAGGAGTTGATGATAGTTATATAAAAGGTGATTTTGAAGCAGGAAATCATTTTATAATTGTACCTCAGGGAGCCGGAAAAGTAAAAGTTGAAATTGAAGAAGTAATACAAGGATCATATTATAGAGATGTTACAAAATTTCCTCTGGCTAAAATGTATGATGAACACTGGTATGAAAACACTGATGAAGGTTTAAAAATAACAATTAGATTAACTATGAAAGGTTTATTAAGTAAACTATGGTTTCGTTTAGTTATGAAAAATATAGCAGAACAATTAGAAAATGATATTGAAACCCAGATAGAAGTTATAAAAAGTAAATATGGAACAACAAACTAAAAAATACTGGATAGTCTGTGTTTCAAAAGAGCATGCGGTAAAAGCAGTTAATGAAGGTGTTATACAGGCATGTCATGGTAAAAAGCAACCTTTAGCAAGAATGCGTGCTGATGATGAAATCATTATTTACTCCTCAAAAAATAAAATGAGTGATAAAACCTCCACTTTGCAGTGTTTTACGGCGATTGGCAGAGTGGCGGATAATTTAATTTACTCCTATCAGATGACAGCTGATTTTATTCCATTCAGAAGAAATATAAAATATTATTCAGCTAAAGATATTTCTATAGTACCTTTGATAGACCTATTGAATTTTATTCCGGATAAAAAATACTGGGGATATCCTTTTAGATATGGAATTTTAGAAATAAGCGCCCATGATTTTGATTTAATTCAGGATAAGATGATGTAAAATTATAATGAGATGAAAGATAAAGATAATGTGTTTAGTGTAATCGATGCCGAAGAAAGTACCGGGTTTTTATTATGGCAGGCAACTTCTTTATGGCAACAAAGGATAAAAAAGGAGCTTAATGAAAAATATGATATCACCCATTCTCAGTTTGTGATATTAACCAGTATTTATTGGTTTACATTACACAATGATGAGGTTACACAAATATCTTTATCGCAGCATACGAAGATAGAAGTAATGAATGTTTCTCAGATTCTTAAAGTATTACAACATAAAGAATATGTGATAAGGAAAGAACATTCTATGGATTCACGTGCCAAGTCAGTTTTTCTTTCGGAAAAAGGAAAGGATTTAATAATGAAAGCAATTACAGATATTGAAAAAATAGATGAAATGTTTTTTGCCGGATTGGGGAGCAATTTAAAATCGTTTAACAGATCTTTATTAGAATTAGCAAATATTAAATCGATTTAATTCATTTTAGATATATTTCTGCCGGGTTACTCCAACTGTAATTGTTGTGTTTCATAATATTTTACATTTCACGTAAAACATTTACTTCTTTAAAAAACCCTATTTTTGCATTCTAAAAAGAACTTATTTTGAATACTGTTATCGCAATAACCGCTGTGTCTTCCATTTCTCCGTTAGGAAATAATCCGGAAATGATTTGGGAAAACTATCTTCAGCAGAAACATTTTTTTACAAAGCAGAAATTTGGAGAGCAACGAGTATATGTAGCAGCATTAGATCCCGATTCAAAACAGGAAATTGAAGAATTAAAACAATCAGACAGTAAATATAAAACATTAGATAATTCTGTTTTATACGCTATTGCAGCTTCCCGTAAAGCAGTAAAACAAGCAGGATGGACTAAAGATTTTATTTTTGGTATTAATCTCGGATCTTCCAGAGGTGCAACCCAACTATTTGAGGAATACTATCAGGATTTTTTAAATACAGGAAAAGTAGGGACACTTGCTTCACCAACCACTACTTTAGGTAATATTTCATCATGGGTTTCTCATGATCTGCAAAGTAATGGACCGGAGGTCTCACATTCTATAACCTGTTCTACCGCTTTACACGCGCTTTTAAACGGTGTTGCCTGGCTAAGAGCAGGAATGGTTGATAAATTCCTAGTAGGAGGAAGTGAGGCTCCTTTAACCCCTTTTACGATAGCACAGGTACAGGCAATGAAGATCTATTCCAGAGAAGAATCTGATTTCCCTTGTTGTGCTTTAGACCTGGATAAAAACACAAATACGATGATTCTGGGTGAAGGAGCAGCTGTTGCTTGTTTGGAAATGGGAGAAAAAGAAAATGCACTAGCTTATATAACCGGTATTGGCTATGCGACAGAAATATTACAGCATAATATTTCTATTTCTGATGAAGCAGAATGTTTTAAGAAATCAATGCAAATGGCATTAAAAGGACTTGATTTAAGAGATATAGATGTAGTGGTTATGCATGCTCCCGGTACTATTAAAGGAGATTTATCAGAATATAAAGCCATTCAGAGTATATTTAGAGAAGACCTCCCAATGTTAACCACTAATAAATGGAAGATAGGACATACCTTTGGGACATCCGGGACGCTAAGTCTGGAACTAGGAGTTATGATGCTTCAGAAGCAGCAGTTTATAGGAGTTCCTTTTGCAAAAGCACAAAAACAGAGAACAGTTATTCGTAAAGTTTTGATTAATGCAGTCGGTTTTGGAGGAAATGCAGTAAGCGTGGTGTTGACCAGAGCTTAATCAGTAATAGTATTTTCTAATTCGATCATTTTTTCATAAATCATAGCACTTTCAAAACCTCTTCTGAGAAAGTAATCGCAGAATTTTTTACGTTTTTTTTGAACATTGCTCTCGCGAATAGTTTCCCAGTATCTTTCCGTAGCAGCATGAAAAGTAGAATAATATTCTTCCGTTGAGATTTCCTTTAAGGCTTTATCAATATTATATTTAGAAATATTTCTGAATTTTAATTCATTTACAATACGGATTCTTCCCCAGTGTTTGATACGGTGTTTTCCTCTTGCAAAACTACAGGCATAACGTTCCTCGTTCAGGAAGTTATTATCAATAAGATGTACTGTAATAAGATCTATTGCCTGTGAGATCATGTTCATTGTGCGTAGTTTTTGCACTACTTCAGTATGGCATCGTTCCTGATAACTACAGTAATATTCTAATTTTAGTTTTGCTTCCTCTACAGAATAGGTTTTGCTCATTAATTGTTTTGGGTTCAGTATAAATAAAAAGTCAGGAGGGTTATATTCCTAATTTTTTATGTGTTTGTATAATAGCCTGTTCATTTTTATAATCGATCCATTTTTGTCCCTTATGATGTCTCATCATATTGTCATAATTTCTCATAATAGTCAGGTTATAAACTGCTTTTGACAGATTACTGATTTTTCGTGGAAAAGCTCTTAGACTCATTGAAAAACTTGGAGTCAGATATTTCATATAGTGCCAGTAACCTTCCGGCATATATAACATTTCACCATGACTGATATTTGTAATCAGACCTTTTGTATACTGCAAAGCCGGCCATTTTTTAAAATCAGGATTATCAAAGTCAATTGCTTCATGAGAGATTAATGCATGAGGGACTTTGTAAAGGTAAGGAGTTTGATCCGGAGGGAAAAGAATGCATTGTTTTTTTCCGTTAAAATTAAAATGTAAGATATTAGAATAATCAATATCAAAATGCATAAATACCTTTGAATTTTCACCGCCAAAGAATAACATAGGTAATTGTTTTACCAGTTTGAGCCCTATATCAGGCCATTTGAAATCATCCTGTAATGAAGGAGCTTCTTTCATCAGGTTGTATAAAAAAATTCTGTAAGATGTTGGCTCTGATTGTAGCAGATCAATGTATTCGGACATTTTCATTGTAGCATGAGGTTCATTGAATTTGTCATCAGATGTTACAGGACGGTCATCATAAAGAGGAACAATTTTGTTCCCTGCAACTTCTTTTATATAGTTAAGTTTCCATTTTTCGTAAGCAGGCCATTCCTTTGTAAGCTGTTCTATAACGAGAGGTTTCTGCTTTTTTACATAATTATTATAAAAATTCTCTTTTGAAATGGTCTTTACACGTTCGATTTCTGTTAAATGTAATCGCATAGCAAACTTTATTTGGTTTATAAAATTATAAACTCAAAGTTAACGAAGGTTTTTTTAATTGTAAAAAAAGAACAAATATATTTTTTGTAAATAGGAAATTGAGGTTCTGTTTTATAATAAAATCCACTTTTTATTGTTTCTCCTCTTCCGGTTTTTTCTTCCCCTCCTTTGGAGGGATGCCCTCCGGGCGAGTTTAGTATCGTATTCTTCTTTATTATTATGGCTGGAACCATCAATTTCTATAATAAGCCCCAGAGTTTTGATATAGAAATCTACAATATAATTCCCGATGATTCTTTGTCTGTCAAAATCGATCTTCCAGAAAAGTTTTTTATGTACCTGCTGCCAAAAGATGACTTCTGATAATACACCTGCTTTTCGTAAAGCTCTGGCTCGGTCTTTTAATTTTATAGAATAAGGCAGATTTTCAATAAAGTTTCTATAGATGGGTATTCCGTTTATATGGGCTGTTATTGTTCTGTTGTTCTCCATTGATCTTTTTTTGTAGCTCTTCCTTTTTAAAGAAAATTTGTTTAATTCCTCTCCTTCGGAGGGGTAGAATTTTATTTTGAAGAGATGAAATTGGAACTACAGCTTCTTGTTTTCCAAATTTTAGGAACCATATGTTTTATTAAAGCATAAACATAAGATCAAACGATTATGTTTTTCTGATAAATAGAAAAAATACTTCTCTTTGAGGTTTCCACCCCGTCCTACGGACACCCCTCCAAAGGAGGGGAAAGTTTAAATATTATTTTTTAGAAGAAGCTTCCAGATTTTTTTCAATAGTATGACCGGGACGAGTCCATTTTGGTTTTTCACCTAAAGCCTGAAATTGAGAATCTTCAGCTTCTACCGTTTTAGGTTGCATTAACTTGATGAATGGTTTTTGAGGTTGCAGTCCCAGCATTTCGAACATTTTCATATCCTCATTTACGTCAGGATTAGGAGTGGTCAGTAATTTATCTCCTGCGAAGATAGAATTAGCTCCTGCAAAGAAACACATTGCCTGTCCTTCACGGCTCATTTGTGTTCTTCCTGCTGACAAACGAACCTGAGTTTCCGGCATTATAATTCTGGTTGTAGCAACCATTCGGATCATTTCCCATATTTCAACTGGTTTTTCATCTTCCATCGGCGTACCTTCTACAGCTACCAGAGCATTAATCGGAACCGATTCCGGTTGTGGGTTTAAAGTAGACAATGCAACAAGCATTCCGGCTCTGTCCTCAATACTTTCTCCCATCCCTATAATTCCACCACTACAAACCGTTACGTTCGTTTTACGGACATTCTGAATGGTTTCCAGACGATCTTCAAAGCCACGTGTAGAGATTACTTCTTTATAATATTCTTCCGATGTATCCAGATTATGATTATAAGCATATAAACCTGCTTCTGCTAAACGTTGTGCCTGATTTTCGGTAAGCATACCTAATGTACAACATACTTCCATATCCAGCTTGTTAATAGTACGAACCATCTCTAAAACCTGATCAAACTCAGGGCCGTCTTTTACATTACGCCATGCAGCACCCATACAAACACGGGATGAACCACTGGATTTTGCTCTGAGCGCCTGTGCTTTTACCTGGCTAACGGTCATTAGATCATTTCCTTCAATATTGGTGTGATAACGAGCTGCCTGAGGGCAGTAGCCACAATCTTCCGGACATCCGCCCGTTTTGATGGACAGCAACGTAGAAACCTGTACTACATTAGGATCATGATATTTCCTGTGAACAGAAGCCGCTTCATAAAGGAGATCCATTAATGGCTTGTTATATATTGAGATAATTTCTTCTTTAGTCCAGTTGTGTTTTGTAATACTCATTTTCGGGGGTTTAAATTGTTTCAAAAATAATAAATTATAATTTAATGGTAAGTGGTGAAATGTTTTTTACACTTTATTCATAAAGCACTATCCAGTCATTATGAGAAAAATAGTTCCATTTTGCTTTTGCAAAATCTACTTTTGGGTCAACAAAGGTTTTAAAAGGACTTCCATTTACTGATACCTGAGAATGTATATAAATGGACACGTCTTTCCCTTCTTTCTTGTATTTCTTTTTGATATGTTGTGCCATTTGCCACATACCATCCGGTTTTGCTGATATAAAGACAATTTGTTTATGTGTCAGTTCTTTTTTAAGATTATATACTGTTCTCTTTCCGGTTGAATTATCTACAACTATATAACTGATATAGCCGGATCTGGAACGTAGCATCATGCGCCAACTTAATCGATGTCCTTCCTCTGTCCAGATAACATCCCCTTTGATAAAGTAATGTCGAATAGGTAATAGTAACTGAATAATAAAAAATGGAATAAAGAAATAGTATAAAACAGATTTGTTACTATAATCATTTTCTATATTCTGATTTTCAATAGTTGGTTTTTTTCGCAAAAAAAGAGATCGTATTTTTTCAGGAGGGTAGAAGAACACGGTAAAACTCAGTGCAAAAAAAGGAAAGATTCCGATCTGTAATACCAATGCATTGAACAGATGAAATATCAGAGCACAGATTAGGGCGATTGTTCTCGTTCTTTTCCACAGAAGTAACGGAACGATTAGCAGATCAAAGAAAATTCCTGTATAAGCAATAAAAATATAGAACCATTGTTTTGTAAACAGAATGCCAACTATCGGAAAATGCGTTTTGTTGGCAAATAGATTTCTAGTAAAAGTGCCATTCATCCAGTCGGGATAGAATTTGGCTACCGTTGCAAAGAAATACATAATAGCGACCTGAAGGATCATTACAACAGCGCACCATTGAGGCATACTCAGTGATTTTATCTCCGGTTTTTGTTTTACATCAATAGAAGCATAACGATTTGCCGGAAGGAAAAACATGATAATGCAAACTAGTATTAGTAAATAGTAATGATTGTTATAAGAGGACTTTTGCATTAAATAAACGGCAGTCCACAGAATAGTAAAAATTCCCAGACTCCATTTATATTTGTAACCGATCATTACAAAGAGTCCTGAAACTCCCATTACCATAAAATAAATATACATCCAGTTACCCGGTAAGGGCTGAAGCCATTCAAAACCAATATGTGAGAAAGTAAACTGAGGTTCGATCAGTACCTTTCTGACCCACCCGGTAATAATTGCGCCGAAAGTTTCAGCAGCTAACAAAAAACCAAAGAAGATTCTAAAAACGATTAAAGCAGAATTATCCATGGATTTAAATAGCCTATTTCTCATGTTTAAAGATTTTTGACAAAATTGACAGAAGTAACTTTATCTTTTTCCAGTTGTTGGCGAAGAGCATCAAAAGAATCGAACTTTTGCTCCGATCGGATTCGGTGTAAAACAGAAACCTGTAATTCCTGACCATATAAATCCGCATCAAAATCAAAATAGTTAACTTCAATCGTTTGTGCTTTTCCATCAACTGTAGGTCTGACACCGATATTCATCATTCCGTAAACCGTTTTAGTATTGATGATACTTTTTACAATATAAACACCGTTTTGAGGGATTAATTTATAATCCTCTTGAATCTTAATATTTGCAGTAGGGAAGTTGATGGTTCTTCCTAGTTGATTCCCTTGGATAACAACTCCAGTCAGTATATAGTTATATCCTAGATATTCATTAGCCAGAGTGATATTTCCTTCAGTTAGAGCTTTTCTTATTTTAGTAGAACTTACTGATACTTCGTTAATTTCTTGTGCCGATATCTGTTCTACTTCAAAATTATATATTTTACCAAAAGCAATCAGGTCATCAATAGTTGCAGATCGGTTCTTTCCAAATTTATGATCGTATCCGATTATGATTTTTTTGATATTGAATTGGTCTACTAAAATATTTTTCACAAACTCTTCTGCAGACAGCTGAGAGAATTTTTCGTCAAACGGATGTATAATCAGATGATTTAGATCTGTTTTTTCAAGTAAAACAGAACGTTCATTGATGGTATTCAGTAATTTAATATCTGAGTTTTGGTGAAGTACCATTCTGGGATGAGGGAAAAAAGTAAGTACTAAACTTTCGTTTCCGGATTCTTTTGCGCTTTTTGTTAAACGGTCTATGATTTTTTTATGTCCTATATGTACACCGTCAAAAGTGCCTAATGTTACGGTGGTCTGGTGTTGGGATTTGAATTCCTGTATGGAGTTATAAATTTTCAAGAGTCAGTGTTTTAATAGCTGCAAATTTAGAGTATACTTTGGATAAATAAAAAGAGGATTGAAAATATCAACCCTCTTTTTCTCTTAATTTTAAAAATACCTTATTTTTTTATAAAACGCAGTGTTTTTGTTTGTTTGTCAGTATGTATTTTAATAAAATATACACCAGTACTGTATTTTGAAACGTTGAGGTTCAAATCACTATTTTTGGTAACCTGAATTTCTTCAATTGTTTGTCCTAAGTAATTATATATGAAATATTTAATAGGTTTCCCTAGGTTTTCCGGTACGGAAATATTTAAAATATCCTTTGTTGGATTTGGATAGACCTGAATTACTTTTGGATTATCAGGAGTTGTAACATCAGAAACCTCACATTTTAAAGAACTCACAAGAGATTTTCTTCTTGGAGAATTTAATAGCACAGTCTGCATACGTGTTTTTTGATCCTGCGTAAAGATATTCATACAAGCGTCCGGGGTATAATCCATATAATTTTCAATCATATCACGAGGTGTACAGGAAGCGTGTTCTATACAAATTGTATTGGCTTGATTTGCAGCAGGAGTATCTGTGCAGAAATCGTCAATATCACAATCCGAACTGTCTCCCCATATATGTATTAAACCAAGCCAGTGCCCCACTTCATGTGTTGTTGTTCTTCCTTTGTTGTAGGGTCTCATATAGGTGCCCTGTGGGTAAATATCTGATGATCCAAAAGCCTTATAAGAAATAATTACACCGTCTGTAATTGCGTTTTTTCCGTTTGATGGGAGTCCTGGCAGGTTCGATGAAGAAGGAAACTGAGCATACCCTAATACGTCTTCCATGCTGTCAAGTCCGCCATTTCCTTTACCAAAGCGACAGGTCCATATATTAAGATATTCTTCCGGATTCCATTGTGTTTGTGGTTTCAGAATAGTTTCTGCCTGTTGCTCCCCAAAATCAGTAATATTCAGATTGACGTGATTTATACCGTTAGTCTTATTTCCGTTTGGATCCGTTCCGGCTAAACAGAATTCTATTTCTATATCAGCACCTACAGCATTATTATTAAAACCGGGAGTTCCTGTCATTCTTCTGAAATCCTGATTTAATACAGTTATTTGGGATTGTACTTGCTCATCCGTTATATTTTCGCCTGTTCCATATTCATCTCCATTGTGAACAACATGGACTACAACAGGAATGGTAATAACAGTTGATCGGATTTTGCCATTTGCCTTTCTTCTTTTTAATTGTTTTATTTTTGGGTTTAGCCATTTTTCAAACTCAGTAGAAGAAAGTCGTCGAGGATCTTTTTTCTGTAAAGAAGCCTCATATTCTGTAGTAGCACATCGAATTAGTCCGTTAGGATCAATATTTTTTTTATTAACTGTTTGTCCAAATAAAGTTACATCATTACCGATCTGAGCATAAGAATTATTTATAGCTGTCAGAAATACCGTAAAAAATACTACGAAAAGATATTTTTCTCTCATAAAAAATAGTTATACTGCTAAAGTATTACTTTTATATTAAATAATTTAGAGAAAACGGTCTAATAGATGTTTTGGAGTTAGTAAAAATAAGGCAAAAGACTATTTATGAGCTATTTGCCGTTAAAAGTATTCATTGTATTATTTAGTCCGGCTGTTCCAAAAGAGCGTATCACTTTACATGCAGTTGCATAGCGTTCCGGTAATCTGGTTTGTTCTTCCTCACTCCATTCTCCTAGAACATAATCAATTTGTTGTCCTTTCTTAAATTCATCACTAATACCAAATCTAAAACGGGCATATTCCTGAGTATTCAAGATCAGATTGATGTTTTTAAGACCATTATGCCCTCCGTCACTGCCTTTTCCCTTTATTCGGATCATACCAAAAGAAAGGTTCAGATCATCAGTAATAATTAGAATATTTTCCAAAGGTATATTTTCTTTATCCATCCAGTATTTAACCGCTTTACCACTTAAATTCATGAAAGTGTTTGGTTTCAGTAATAAAAAAGTTCTCCCTTTAAATTTATACTCAGCGAGGCTACCCAGTTTAACCGTTTCAAAAGTAAGAGATTCCTCTCTTGCCAAAGCATCTACTATTTTAAAACCAATATTGTGACGTGTATTAACATATTCGGCTCCGATATTACCTAAGCCAACAATTAAAAATTTCTTCATAGGATCGTTATTTCCTTCCGTTCTTTTCTGCTTAAAAATAGTTTTAAACCAGTTTATCATGGCGCAAAATTAGTTTTTATTGATTGAGTTTCAAAATTAAGGGGAAGTTAAATGTTTTTAGTAAAATGTTTTTTGTGAGAAGTAAAAAGTGAAATGAGTGCAAGGAGGAATGCAGGGACTTTGTGTATAGACCTCTCATTAACAATATTTTACTTTAAGAAAACAAAAAAAGCATCAACGATGAAGTTGATGCTTTTAAAATATTTAAAGGGGAGATTATTTTTTCTTTCCTTTTGCCGGAGTTGCTGCAGCTTTTGCTGCTTCTTGAGCTGCTTTCATAGCCGCACGAGAAATTCTAACTTGAGCAACAACAGTGTTGTCCGGGTGTAATAATTTATATTTATCAGAAGCTAACTTCGTCACATATAATTTGTTACCCATTTCAAGAGGAGTAATATCAGCCTCTACGAAATCAGGTAAGTCTTTTGGTAAAGCTTTCACTTTTAATTTACGTGTGTTAAGACGTAAAACACCACCAGCTAAGACACCTTTAGACGTACCTACTACTTTTACAGGAACTTCTATCGTGATTTCTTTATTGTCAAATAATTGAAAGAAGTCAACATGTAAAATTTTGTCACTTACAGGGTGTACCTGGATGTCTTGTAAAACAGCGTTGAATTTTTTACCATTTTCCAATTCGATCGCAACGGTGTGCGCGTTTGGAGTGTAAACCAAGCTTTTGAAAGCTTTTTCTTCTGCTTGAAAGTGTACTGGTTGATCTCCTCCGTATAACACGCAAGGAACCATTCCAGCATTACGTATGATACGCGTTGCCGCTTTACCCACGCTTTCTCTTTCAGATCCTTTAATCGTAATTGATTTCATTGAAATAAAAATATAGTTAATAATAATTTACATTAAAAATTTTCCACTAATGGAATTGTTGTGATGCACCATGTGCATTACTTCTGCAAAAAGAGGTGCACAACTCACCACTCTTATTTTTTTTGATTCTTTCTTTAAAGGAATAGAATCTGTAACAATCAGTTCACTTAGCTGAGAGTTTTCAATTTTTTCATACGCATCCCCTGATAATATAGCATGAGTACAGATTGCTCTTACGCTTAATGCTCCTTTTTCTATCATCAGATCAGCTGCTTTAGCAAGTGTTCCCCCTGTATCAATCATGTCATCTACCAGTACAACATTTCTCCCTTTAACATCTCCGATCAATTCCATACTATCAATAACATTTGCAACTTTTCTTTGTTTATAACAGATTACTACATCTGATTCTAAAAACTTAGAATAAGCATAAGCTCTTTTCGAACCTCCCATGTCTGGTGATGCAATCGTTAGGTTTTCTAAGTTTAAACTTCTTACATAAGGCAAGAAGATAGTAGAAGCAAAAAGATGATCTACCGGTTTTTCAAAGAAGCCCTGAATCTGATCCGCATGCAGATCCATAGTCATGATGCGTGTGGCGCCTGCTGCCTGTAATATATTTGCAACCAGTTTTGCTCCTATCGGAACTCTTGGTTTATCTTTTCGATCCTGTCTCGCCCATCCAAAATAAGGGATAACGGCAGTTACGTGTCTTGCTGACGCTCTTTTAGCAGCATCTATCATTAGCAATAATTCCATTAAGTTATCTGAGCTAGGGAAGGTAGAGCATACTATAAATACACGTAAACCTCTAATAGACTCTTCATAGGATGGCTGAAATTCGCCATCACTATATTTCGAAAGCGTAACTTTACCCAGCGGTACTCCATAGCTTTTCGCTATTTTTTCTGCTAAATAAATACTTTCAGAACATGCAAAAATTTTAGCTTCTGGTTCTTGAGGCAGCATTTTAATTTATTGTTTAGTAGTTAGTTAGTTGTTGTGCGTTGAAACGAGGTGCAAATTTAGGAATAAAATTGAACTCTGAAAGGATATTTTCAAGTATTTTTCTTTAAAAATAGGAATTTTTTTTTACATTTGCATTCACAATTGGAATACATCAATTGCCTGGATGGCGGAATTGGTAGACGCGCACGACTCAAACTCGTGTACTTCGGTGTGTGGGTTCGATTCCCACTCTAGGTACAAAGCCTCTCAGAAATGAGAGGCTTTTTTAATACTCAAAAAGAATCTTGTTATCTCCCAGTTCTTTTATTCGGGCAAGTGATTCCACGTGGATATTAAGATCATTGAGACGTTTTCTTCCTTCCTGAAAAGATTTTTCTATAATAAACCCCATTCCGTAAAGTTTGGCGCCACTTTTCTCTATCAATTGTTTAACACCTATTGCTGCATTTCCATTGGCTAAAAAATCATCTATAAATACAACTTTATCTTCCGGACCCAAGAAATTGCGACTTACACAAACGGTGTATGTTCTGTCTTTTGTAAAAGAATAAACAGAAGAAGACACCATGTTTTCCATAGTTTTAGGTGTTGCCTTCTTAACAAATACAACCGGTAGTTCCAGTAAATAACCCAACATAATTGCAGGAGCAATTCCGCTGGCTTCTATAGTAATAATCTTATTGATAGGAAGATTACTAAACCGACGTACAAACTCCACTCCAATAGATTTCATCAATATTGGATCCATCTGATGATTAATAAAACTGTCTACTTTAAGGATTCCACCTTCAAAACTTTTACCTTCTTTTAAGATACGGTCTTTTAATAGCTGCATTATAATGAGAAATTTTAATCAAAGGTAAATGATTTGTTGTTGGTTTTTGTAGTCTGGAATTATAGTCTCTTAAAAACGATAGGTTTTGTGTTTTTTGTATTAATTATTCTTTTGATAAATTTTCACTATTAACTTCCTTCATGTTTATGTTAATTTTGTAATTTAAATCGTCACTTATTGTTTCTTCCAGATTTAAATCAGCAATCAATATCTTGGCTGATTTCTTTTCGAAACTATAATTTATTGATAATTTAAAATTATAATCTTCAATACAATATTCAACCTCGTTTATTTTATTGATAGTTGCAAGTATTTCTGTTTCATTCGTTATTCTGGCTTCCAGGTGAATTTTAGTTATATCTCCTGAATTAGAAATATCAGCAATTGTGAATTTATATTTTATTGCCATTTCACTTATTAATCTGGAACTGAATATATATAAACCGCTATATTCTTTAAAACGGTAACACTCTGGAAAAAGAATAATATATTGTAATTCATTCTTTATATTTTCATTAATGGAAGTTAAACCTAATTCATAAGCATCAACAAATTTTTCTTGATCTTTTAATATGGGGAAGAAATCATTTAATTTTTCTTCTTTCCATTGAAGCCAGTCTTTTTCTAATTGTTTTGTGTTAGTTAATGAAATTATTTCACCTCCTAAATATCGATCAAAACATAATCTTTTAGGGATATTAGTAAGAGCTAAAAAATGATTTAAAAACAACTTAAATTTATCTTTATTTGCTTCTCCTTTTATTTGTGTTAATTCAAAACAATTGGAAATCTTTGATTTTTCTATTTTTTGTTTAAAATAGATTTGAGATTCAGTTTTTAAAGATAAAGGTTTTTCATTTCGATTTCTTGTAAATTGGTTTTGAACTTTAATATTATAGGAGGTTTCAAAATCTTTTAATTCAAGTAAAGACGGATTTTTAAATATATTTAGCATTGGTTTGTTTCTATAGAAATAAATGTTTGGATTCTTTCTTTTTAAAGTGTTTTTGAAATTAATTGATAATATTTGGCTTGTTCTGGCAAAAAATGTTTTTTACCAGATTCTTTATGTATTTGTAAGAAACATTTTTTAGCTTCTGTTAAATTGTTTTCTTTAAAATAGGATTTTCCTATTTTAAATAAAGAAAGAGGTAATTGTTCTTTATCTTTACATTTTCTGGATTTGTTATAATACTTTCGTGCATTTTCAAAGTCTCTAGCTTCCATAAAAGTATCTCCCATTAATATATATAAAGTTTCAGCACCTATGTTTTCAAAAATAGGTTCTGAAAAATAGGTTTCTGCTTCTTTGTAAAAATATAAAGCCTTATCGTACTTTTTTTTCTTAGTAAATAATTTTCCTTTATTTACTAAAGAAACTATTTTGGTAAATTTTACTCGATTCATTTTTTCAAATAATAAATAGTTCTCTTATTTATATTTTTTATTTTGTAAAGGCAAATTAGATATGGTTCTTTAATTCTGTATTTTTTAATGATGCAGATAAATACTTTTTTCAATTATTCCTATTTTCTTGTATAATGTTTTGTGCTTATGTTTAGTTTTTATTGGATGGATTTTTTATGTAAAATATTTAATGCTTTTTTATTGTTTTCGTCAAGTTTTAAAATTTGATCTAAAATATTTTTAAGTTCATTTTCGTTTATGATTTTATCAGGTAAATCAACAAAAAAAAGAAGCCATTCCCAATTGTCTGTTTTTTTTGGATTAATTTTCACTACTTTCTTTGCTAGTTCAAATGATGTTCTATATGAATTTTCAAAATGACATAGAGAGGTTGCTAATATCATTGAGGAGAAAGATACTATATCTTCATTGTTGGAATTCATTCCTATATAAATCATAAATTCATAATATTCTTTTGATGGATGATCATATGTGTCTATTTCGATTTTCGAACTTAGTTCATTGTATGAATTTTGGAATAAAATTAAAGCTTCCTTAAACTGTTTTTCTTGAATTAGTTTTTTTATAGATTCCATTTTATATTATTAAAGAAATTGTTTTTCTAGTTTACCACCCATGCATCGGAAATAAAAATTCTATCACCTATTTTTTTATATGTTACTTCAACGGTTTCATTTCCTATTTTTAGAACTGATTTATTTACTGATTTATATATGTCTTCAGTTCCTTCTTTTAGAGTTTTTTCAATTATGTTAGATACACTATCCCAATTAACATCAGGTAATAATTTTTGCCATTCATGATGATCTTGTAAAATATGCCTTATTTTATTAGGGTCTGAAATTAATTTTTCCATAGCCTCTTTTATTGCTTTATGGCATAAATTAAGAACTAAAACCCCTTCTTCTCCAACAAAATAACAATGAGAATCTTCTACTTCAAAATTATAAACTTTTGTTTTTTCTTTTATAAGATTTATAGAAACTACTTTTAGCGATTCTCCATTTTTTGATAATAAATGATCTCCTATTTTTATATGTTCTGCATCTTTAAAACCATTCTTTATAAAGAAAGGATGCCCTTTGGTTGTTTTGATTGTATCTTTTTCCGTAATTATTTCTAATATCTCATCTACTTCATTTTCAAATAAAGTTACTACTTTTTTGTAAACTATATTGTTTTTTTCTAAATCATAACTGGTTACAATATCTCCAATTTGTATTTCTTCTATGTTTTTGACTCCGTATTCTAAATGTATAATAGTTCCTGCCGGAAAACACCAGGTTTTAGGGTTTTTTAATTTACTAAAGCTTGATTTTTTTAAAGCTGATTTTAAGTTTACTTTTTCTAACAGATTAAATGCTTTCGGTCCTAAATTTTTAAAGGCTCCTTTTAAAAGTTTTTTTGTTCCTGCCTTAGCTCCGCCTTTTAATGCTCCTTTTACTATAGAACCTATTCCTAATGTACCTATGTCCACTACGACCATTAAACTATTGAATGTTCCCCATCCCCATCGTCCTTGTTCAAAGTCATTATAAGCATCTCTTCCACTACCCCATACAGGAATAAATCCTTCCCAAAAACCAGCTTCACCCACTGTATCTCCATATCCGGCATCGTTTAGTTTTTCCTGAGCTTCCTTTTTCATATTGTTAACCTCTTCTTCTATTTCTTCAGGTAAAGGGATTTGACCGCTGGTTAAGAATTCAATAGTTCCCCCTGTTTTGCAGGGGCAAGTGCTTCTTCCTAATAAGGTTTCTATTCCATTAGCTTTTACAGGACATGTATTTTCCCAAGTCATAGGTGCTGTTGCCGGAATGCAAATTTCTTCTGTAACTTGACACATCATAAAAGAAGGGATATTTGTTATGGGTTCTCCGTCTTTATTTGTAGCAACGAGAAGTTCTTCTATGTATTCAGATGTGTTATATGTTGGTTTAAAATAATCAGGTGCTGCTCCCTGATCACACATCATTAGAGCTTTTTCAACAATAAATTCTAACTCATCCATACTACTTACATTATATTAGTATCTCCTGAAGAAATAACAGCAGAAGGACCTCCGGCTATAGTAAGGTCACCTCCAGCATTTAAATCTGTTTCTGCTCCACTATTCAGATTTAATTTTCCAGAACTTGCATCAATCATTATATTTCCTTCTGTTGTAGAAATAGTAATACCACTTGCATCAATCTTTATTGAAGTTCCTCCAACGGAAAGGTTAATGCTGGTATTCCCACTTATATTTATATTTCCTCCTGCGTCCATTTGTAAAGAAGAATTTCCTTCTCCTACATTGACGGAATGATTGCTTCCTGCGTTGATGCTGTGATCTGTGTTTGCGTTAGTTGTGGCATTTCCGGCACCATTAAAAAACATATTAGCCCCGCCTTTATCAGCCAGATTCACAGAGCCGTCCTGATCATTTAATACTAGTTTATTCCCGGAACGGGTTTGAATGGCTTTCTGATGGTTGTCTTTCATTCCGTTTCCGGGTTTTGCATTTCCGTTAAAGTTCATTCCGGATACATAGGCGGCATCGGGGTCATTTCCGGAGAAGCATACTCGTACTTCTTCTCCTACTTCAGGAAGGAAAATCATTCCTTTTCCGCCACCGGCATAAGAAGTCTGAACCCGAAGCCAGTCACTGATATTTTCTCCCGAACGATCACTCCAGAAGTATTGTACTTTTATACGCCCCATTTCTTCAGGATCATTATTGTCTATTATTATTGCAGGCTGATCGTAAGCAAAACCATGAGCAGTTGGATCGGTATATGGAGGGTGGATGCAGTCTACCGGAATTCCTTCCAGTTTATTACTAAAATCCCCGGTACTAAGGCTGTAAAAACTACATTTGGTTACTATAATATGATGAGTAACGGTTTTGTTCTGAATAGTTACAATTTGCCCAATGTTGATGGGTTGTTGTGTTGTTGCGGTATAGGTAACCATCTGAGCGGCTTTTCCGGCAGTGGCTAATTTGCT
>NZ_JBZEES010000017.1:0-48064 GCF_058310215.1 Flavobacterium sp. AK-301 | reverse complement strand
TAAACTCAAGGCTGAAAATAAAAAACAGCTAACCAATAGTAGTATTCTTTTCATACGGTAATCGACTTTAAGTGAAATTTTTCTTAAAAAACAAACTTAAGTCTTTTGAAGCAAACTCCTATAGGGCTATAGCCGTTTTTTTACAAAAAACACAAATTAATTAAGAATATTATACTAAAAAACACCTTAAAGCAAACAAGTATGCTTAAAAAATACAATTTTGTTAAAGAATTATCGGTTATAAATTATTGTTTTTTCGGTTTAAAGTTCTGATAAGTTGAAAGTCTAATGTCAAAAGTCTAAAAATTGGCGGAGCGACTAAAAACACTTAATAAACCCAACACCTCAACTATCTCTTCGTTAGAATTATAACTATGTAAACAAAAACGCAGTCGTTCCTGACCTTGGGGAACTGTGGGTGACAGGATAGGCTTTACATTAAAACCTTTACTCTGAAGTGTTGCTGCTATCGCTTTTACGGTATCATTTCCGGGTATAATCATACAATGAATTGCAGAATTACTACGAACAAAAGCAGGTGAAAGACATTGTAATTTTATTTCCTGCTTAAAAGTTATAGTATTTTCTTTCAGCCTGGTTAAAGGGCTGTCTTTTATATCAAAAGCATCCAGATATTGATAGGCTTTTAAAATAGTGGCAACGGAATGCGGTGGCAATCCTGTGGTATAAATAAAACTTCGTGCAAAGTTAATCAGATATGACTTTAGTTCTTCTGAACCTAAAATCGCAGCGCCGTGGCACCCCAAACCTTTTCCAAAGGTCATTATTCTTGCAAATATTCTGTCTTCTAAATGTAAAAACTGAATAAGCCCTTCTCCTTTGTCTCCAAAAACACCTAAGGCATGGGCTTCGTCAACAACAAGATAACAATTGTATTTTTCTGATACTCTCACTAATTCTTCCAGATTAGGGGAATCACCATCCATAGAGAAAACAGATTCGGTAACAATATAAATAGTCTTATCAGGATTGCGGTGCAGGATATTTTCTAAATCTTCAAAATCATTATGTTCAAATTTATATGCTTTTGCATGTGACAACTGAATTCCGTCTCGTATGGAAGCATGGATCAATGCGTCATAAAGGATAATATCGCCTCTTTGCGGAACGGAACTAAAGAATCCAAGGTTTGCATCGTATCCGGAATTAAAAAGCAACGCAGCTGCTGAATTGTGAAAACCGGCAATAAAAGTTTCCGTTTCAGTATAAAGGGAATGATTTCCGGATAATAAACGAGACCCTGTTGCTCCGTTCTGAACCAGACCACATTCTGTGAGATACTGATAAGCGGAATGAAAAACAACTTCTGACTGGGATAATCCCAAATAATCATTAGAAGCAAAATCAATCTTATTATCAGATACAGGCAACTGACGAAAAGTATTAGATTCTTTTCGAACTTGAAGTTTATTAATTATAGTATCAGGTATCTTTTTCATATTTCCAAAAATAAAAAAAACGCCGAACAAATGTTCGGCGTTTTCTAATTTATAAAGAAACTATTTTAGTCAACTAAAATAATTATTCTATTATCTTTCATTTCAAGTGTACCGGATTGGATAGCCAACGTATATCTCTGATCATCAGACTTTTTAAATTTTGCTTCAAACTCTTTATTCGGCTTAAAATCAGGAGTAGCAATTTTGATATTCCCCACTGTTAATATTGAAATAATATTAGCATGGTGATCTAACATTTGAAACTCTCCGTTTATTCCGGGAACGGCAACTGAAGTTACATCTCCTGTGAATAAAGTGGCTTCTGGTGATACGATTTCTAAATGCATAATTAAAGGTTTTAGATATTTAGTATTGAGATCTTAGATATTAGTATTGAGATGGTTATACCTTCAATTCTAAATACTATGATTCTGCAAGCATTTTCTCTCCGGCTTCAATTGCTTCTTCAATTGTTCCTTTTAAGTTGAATGCTGCTTCTGGTAAATGATCTAATTCACCGTCTATAATCATATTAAATCCTTTGATCGTATCTTTAATATCTACTAATACTCCTTTTAAACCTGTAAACTGCTCTGCTACGTGGAAAGGTTGTGATAAGAATCTCTGAACACGACGTGCGCGTGATACGGATAACTTATCTTCTTCGCTTAACTCTTCCATACCAAGAATTGCAATAATATCTTGTAATTGTTTGTATTTCTGTAGAATTTCTTTTACTCTTTGTGCACAATCATAATGCTCAGCTCCTAAAATATGTGGTGTCAGAATTCTTGAAGTAGAATCTAACGGATCTACTGCAGGATAAATACCTAACTCAGCAATTTTACGAGATAATACGGTTGTTGCATCTAAGTGAGCAAATGTTGTTGCGGGAGCCGGATCTGTTAAATCATCCGCAGGAACATAAACTGCTTGTACTGATGTAATGGAACCTCTTTTTGTAGAAGTAATACGTTCCTGCATCGCACCCATTTCTGTTGCTAATGTAGGCTGATACCCTACTGCAGAAGGCATACGCCCTAATAAAGCGGATACTTCAGAACCTGCTTGTGTAAAACGGAAAATATTATCTACGAAGAATAACACGTCTTTTCCTTGTCCTTCTCCTGATCCGTCACGAAAATATTCAGCGATGGTTAATCCGGATAAAGCTACACGTGCACGTGCTCCCGGTGGCTCATTCATCTGTCCAAAAACGAAAGTCGCTTTTGATTCTTTCATTAGTTCTTTATCTACTTTAGATAAATCCCATCCTCCATTCTCCATAGAGTGCATAAAATCGTCACCATACTTAATGATACCGGATTCTAACATCTCACGAAGTAAATCATTTCCTTCACGTGTTCTTTCTCCTACTCCTGCGAATACTGAAAGACCTCCGTGTCCTTTTGCTATATTGTTAATTAACTCCTGAATCAACACTGTTTTACCAACACCGGCACCTCCGAAAAGACCAATTTTACCTCCTTTTGCATAAGGCTCAATTAAATCAATTACTTTAATACCTGTAAATAAAACTTCTGTAGAAGTTGATAAATCTTCGAATTTTGGTGCCTGACGGTGAATCGGCATTCCGTTTGTTCCTGTTTTTGGTAAATCTCCCAAACCGTCGATTGCATCTCCAATAACATTGAATAAACGACCGTAAACTTCTCCGCCAATAGGCATCTGGATCTGAGTCCCGGTACCTGTAACTTTCTGACCTCTGCTTAATCCATCAGTAGAATCCATAGAGATAGTACGAACAGTATTCTCACCTACGTGTGACTGTACTTCAAGTACTAATAACGAACCATCTTTCTTTGTGATTTCTAATGAATCATAAATTTTTGGAAGTTCGGCATCTTGTGTATTGAACACTACGTCAACCACAGGACCGATGATCTGTGCAACTTTTCCTATTACTTTAGACATTACTTATGTATTTATTAAACAGCTTATTAAGATTATAAAAAATAACCCTTTTTCTCAAAGCGCAAAGATAGTTTTTAAAATGAAAAATTAATAACTTTTCCGGTTTTTTTTATCAATACATTACAGCATTGATATATCTCTGATTTAAAGAAATCTGAATTTCAACTGATAAAAGCGAAAACGTTGTAGAGATGCACAGTTTTGCATCTCTACAACGTTTAATTATTCAATTTTTGACAATCAGATAACCGTATTACATCTGTAGAGACACAGCTGTGTGTGTCTACAGATGTAATACGGTTCCATTATCCGGTTATACAATTATTCGGTTCTGCCGTAATTCCAAAAATCAATTACTCAACAGTAACCGATTTTGCAAGGTTTCTAGGCTGATCTACATTACAACCTCTCATTACCGCAATATGATAGGATAATAATTGCAATGGAATCGTAGTTAACAATGGTGATAAAGCATCACTTGTTTCAGGAATCTCAATAACATAGTCTGCTAATTCTCTTACCTGAACATCTCCTTTTGTTACTACGGCTATAATCTTTCCGCTTCTTGATTTAATCTCCTGAATGTTACTAACCACTTTTTCATAATGTCCTAATTTCGGAGCAATTACAACTACGGGCATGTGTTCATCAATTAAAGCAATTGGACCGTGCTTCATTTCTGCAGCAGGGTATCCTTCTGCATGGATATATGAAATTTCTTTTAATTTTAGAGCACCTTCTAGTGCTACGGGAAAATTATATCCTCTTCCAAGATATAAGAAATTCGTGGAATCTTTAAAAACGGCTGAAATTTCTTTTACATTATCATTTGACAATAAGGCTTCTGATACTTTTTCCGGAATCAGTTCCAGCTCTCCAAGATATCTGTGAAAATCAGAACTTGAAAGTGTTCCTTTTGCTTTTGCTAAACGTAAAGCAATCATTGTTAAAATAGTAATCTGAGTCGTGAATGCTTTTGTTGATGCTACACCTATTTCCGGTCCGGCATGTGTGTAAGCTCCTGCGTGTGTTTCTCTTGAAATAGAAGAACCAACAACATTACAAACACCAAATACAAACGCTCCTCTTTCTTTTGCCAGCTTAATCGCCGCCATAGTATCTGCTGTTTCACCGGATTGTGAAATTGCAATCACAACGTCTTTCGGTCCGATAATCGGATTTCTGTATCTGAACTCAGAAGCATATTCTACCTCTACCGGTATTCTTACAAACTCTTCAAATATATATTCTGCTACTAATCCTGCATGCCATGAGGTACCACAGGCAATAATAACAATACGTTCTGCGTTTAGAAACTTCTCAAGATTATCTTCTACACCGGACATCTTCACAATACCCTGATTAGCAAGAAGTCTTCCGCGATAAGTATCTTTTATTACATTCGGCTGCTCATAAATTTCTTTAAGCATAAAGTGTTCGAAACCACCTTTTTCAATTTGCTCTAAATTCAATTGCAACTGCTGAATATTAGCATCTACTACACTGTCATCTTTAATTTTTCTGATTCTCAGTTCTTTATTAAGTCTGACAACTGCCATTTCTTCATCTTCTAAATAAACAGCATTTGAAGTATATTCAATAAAAGGTGTAGCATCTGAAGCAATGAAGTATTCTCCTTTACCAATCCCTATTACTAAAGGACTTCCTAAACGAGCCACAACTATTTCATCTGGTTTTTCTTTATCAAAAACAACAATAGCATAAGCACCAATCACCTGATTTAATGCTACTTGTACTGCTTTTCCTAACTTAAGATTCCCTTGTTTTTTTACTTCTTCAATCAGATTCACCAATACTTCTGTATCTGTATCGGACTTAAAAGTATATCCTCTTTTAATTAACTCCTGTTTTAACGAATCATAATTTTCAATAATACCATTATGAACGATAACTAAATTACCGGAATTTGAAACATGGGGATGAGAGTTAATATCATTTGGCACACCATGTGTAGCCCAACGTGTATGCCCTATACCTATATTTCCGGTTGTAGTAATTTCTTTTGCAACTCTAGCTTCAAGATCGGATACTTTTCCTTTTGTTTTAGACAGTTTTAAATCCTTACCATCATATAAAACAATACCCGCACTATCATATCCTCTGTATTCCAGTCTTGTTAACCCGTTTATAACAACCGGGTATGCGTCTCTATGACCGATATAACCAACTATTCCACACATATCTTTAACTAATTAGGTTTTGTGTAATAAATCTTCAATTTTAATTTTTTATTTTCCGGCACTGCAGCTGCGGAACCGTACAATACTGTTCCTAACTGATTAATAACCGAATAAGCCGGAAGCTGAGTAATTGTTCCGAAAGGTGTCTTTAAATAAGCATTAGATATCTGATTAATATCTTCTGTAACAACTAATCCCAATCGAACATTAGCAGAATCTTTATTAACAATAGCATTAATATGTTCTGTTAATCTTATTTTATATTTTGTGCCTCTTCCATCACTGTCTTTCTCAATAATACCACCTAAAATCGTTTTATTAAATTTTGTTTTTACATTAGTGGTTCCATCATAATAATAATCCACTATGGGCGTATTCTTCTTAGTATCGTATAAATAAATTCTGATCGGCTCTCCTTTATCCTTATCATTGCCGGCCATTGCTGTTTTATCTATATAAAACTCCAGATTTGCTTCATTTATCAGCCATTTTTTTGCTCTGATTTCTTCTAACTGAGTAGCATCAAATAAATCGATATAAGCCACAGAGCCTTCTCCTCCTTTTAGATATAATTTATCATCTCCTAATGATGGATTTGATCCTGCTAAAGCACTTGTATATTCTGATTTATAAGTATTATCAAATAAGTTTACTGAGTTACCGGTTAGATTCAGAACCATGGATTTTTCAACTTTCGGATCTGTTGCTACCACTGCATCTACTTTATATTTAATCGTAACTGTTCCTCCTGAAAAATTAATCTTGTTCATTGCATTACCGTCCAAAGCACCTGCTGTATTTTCAACCTGAAAATACAATCCTCTTAAATAATCATGAAAAACATTATTATTAGCCAATTTCCCTGCTGCTGCTGCACCAAATATTTTTTGCTGAAAAAACGCTTTATTTAAGATTAAACGCATTCCCGGCTTTACTGTTTTTTCTTCTTCTCCCTCTTTTATTATCTTATGTTCAGCAGAACTAAAGACAAATTGTTCGTTCTGAGCTTTATCAACAGCATCATTTAGTGGTTGTCCTAACTTATTAGAATTAATCATTACATTCTGATCGGAATAATAACGTTGTTTATCGAAAGTATTATTCGGATCAAAATCTCTTAAATAATACCCGGATTCATAAACACTTAACTTAATAGGGGAATTGCCATATATAGAATCTAACTTATATTGTTTAGAACCATCTTCTGTTGCTGGTTTTAATGTACTGAAATAGGGAATATACAATATAACCTCTTCAATAACAGGATTATTACCAATTGTAGGCGCTACTTCTGCCAGCGTTAACTGCGTTACAAAATTAGCTGCTGTTTTTCCAAATGCGGGATTATTATAAATTCCAAGTGAATTAAGCGGAAGGTTATTGGTTTGTACCGGTCCTGTTGCTGCATTAAAAGCGACGATCTTATAAGTCGAATCTATATCAAATTTAAAATGATCTTCTCCTACAACATTAGATCCAACTGAATTAAAATCTTTATCGCAAGAAGCGAAAAGAGCAATAACAGCGACTAAAACTAACTTCTTTATAAATGAAATATTATTCATATAAGTATGTAGATAAATTTATTATAAAACTTGGTTTTTATAGAAATTAGTATATGCTTCTGCGAATTTATCTTTCTCCATGTAAGGCAAGAAAGGTTTTCCTGATGTTTCAATCATCTTTAAAAGAGAATCGGACAAATCTTCAGAAGCAATAATTATAGCATCTGAATGCTTTAATGATGCCTTCATTATATTTTCATAATTTGGTTCTTCCAGATCAGCGACTGCATCGGCAGGAATATGATCAAAAAGTACTTTTTTAATCATATTAATATCCAGTATCCCATCAAAGGACTGACTGTAAACAGAGGTAACTATTTTTGTGTCTGAAAACAATGCTTCATCTTTATAATAATGTTTCAGATAAATCGGCAACATTGCTGCTAACCAACCATGAACATGAATAATATCGGGAACCCAATTTAATTTTTTTACAGTTTCAACTACTCCTTTTGCAAAGAAAATAGCTCTTTCGTCATTATCAGGATACAAAACTCCTTCTTCATCTGTAAAGGTGGCTTTCCTTTTAAAATACTCATCATTATCAATAAAATAGACCTGAATTCTTTCTTTTGGTATGGAAGCAACTTTTATAATAAGTGGCATATCTAAATCATTCACAACCAAATTCATCCCGGATAACCTAATAACTTCGTGTAACTGATGTCTTCTTTCATTGATGTTTCCATATCTGGGCATGAAAATTCTTATTTGTCCTCCTTGATCATTTATCATCTTCGGCACATCATAAGACATTAAAGAAACCTCATTCTCAGCTAAATAGGGCACCACTTCAGATGATACATATAATATCCTCTTATCCTCCATATCGTATTTTAGTTTTACTTATTGTCAACAAAAAACACGCAAAATTACAAAATTTTATGCAGTTAATAACTAATATCTTAGTTTTGCAGTCAATTTTAATTAATAGCACATGCTCATTTTCAATAATCAAGCAGGTTTAAAAGAGCATTTAAAATCTGTATCTACCTCAAAATCAAGCATTGGATTTGTTCCAACAATGGGAGCATTGCACAAAGGGCATCTCTCACTAATCGCACAATCCACAGAGGAGAATACGATAACTGTAGTCAGTATCTTTGTAAATCCAACACAATTTAACAATTTAGAAGATTTAGAGAAATATCCCAGGACACTTGAAGCGGATATAGAAATCATAAAAACTCTGAATCCAAATGTTATTGTTTTTAATCCGAGCGTTGAAGACATTTATAATGGAAATACAAAATCAGACCTCTTCAACTTTGACGGACTGGAAGACCAGATGGAAGGAAAACATAGACCGGGACATTTTGACGGTGTCGGAACTATTGTTAAAAGACTTTTTGAAATTGTAAAACCGGACAAAGCTTATTTTGGCGAGAAAGATTTTCAGCAATTACAGATTATAAAAAGAATGACTGCTAAAGCAAATCTTCCTATTGTAATCATTGGTTGTCCGATCTTAAGGGAAAAAAGCGGACTGGCCATGAGTTCAAGAAATGAACGCCTGACAAAGGAAGCCAGAGAAGAGGCTGCTGTAATTTACAAAATACTATTGCAGGCAAAAGAGCGTTTTAGTACTGAATCTGTAAAGGAAACGGAAAATTGGGTAGAATCCGAATTCAAAAAACGCCCTCATTTTCATCTGGAGTATTTTGAGATCGTTAACGAATCTGATCTACTACCTTATACTGAGAAAAAGAACAAAGAAAAGGCACGTGCCTTTATTGCTGTTTTCTTGAACAATATTCGATTAATAGATAATATTTCATTAAATTAATTACATTTGTACCATGCAAATTGAAGTTGTAAAATCTAAGATTCACCGTGTTACGGTAACGGGAGCCGATCTAAACTACATCGGAAGCATCACTATTGACGAAGCTTTAATGGAAGCCTCAAACATCATTGAGGGGGAAAAAGTAAGTATTGTAAATATCAATAATGGTGAACGTCTTGAAACCTATGCGATCAAAGGAAACCGAAACAGCGGAGACATTACTCTGAATGGTCCTGCTGCAAGAAAAGTTCAGAAAGGTGACATCATCATCATTATTTCGTATGGACTTATGGAATTTGAAGAAGCAAAATCCTTCAAACCTGCTATTGTTTTTCCTAACGAAAAAAACAACTCTCTGACATAAAATAATCTTTTGAAAAAAAAAATATCAAAATGGTTATCAATTCTACTCCCACTTTTACTGGGAGTTTTTTTAATATTCTACAGTTATCAGAAATTCACTCCTGAACAAATCGAAGAAATAAAAAGTCAGTTCAGAAACGCAAATTACAATTATATTTACCTTTCTCTGGTTATTGGATTCATGAGTCATTTTTCACGTGCTTATCGTTGGAAATACACGCTTGAACACTTAGGCTATCAGTCCAAGATTTATAATAATTTTATGGCAGTCTGGATTGCTTATCTAATGAACATGACCATTCCCAGATCGGGTGAGTTTTTTCGTGCTTTAGTTCTGAACAAATACGAAAAAATCCCTTTAGACAAAGGATTTGGAACTATTGTTTCTGAAAGAATTGTAGATCTCCTATTTTTGTTATTATTTATTTCTACTGCATTATTATTACAATTCAATACTCTTAAAACTTTTTTACTGAAACAGATACCTGTTCAGAAACTAACTATCTTACTGATAATAACACTCTTCACCGGAATTGCTTTTATTCTGATATTCATGTACTCTAAATGGAAAATCATAATAGTAATAAAGCAGAAGATCACAGGGCTACTGGAAGGATTATTAAGTGTTTTTAAAATGAGGAAAAAATGGCCTTTTATTTTACATTCTCTGTTTATCTGGGCTTCTTATATACTGATGTTCTATGTTACTATTTTTGCTCTTCCGGAAACAAGCAATATTAGCTTTGGAGTAATCATAACTTCTTTTGTTGTAGGCAGCTTGGCAGTGTCTTTTACTAATGGAGGTTTTGGCGCCTACCCTTTTTTGATAGCGGAAATATTGTTCCTTTATAATGTTCCTGAAACCGCAGGAACCGCTTTTGGATGGATTGTATGGGCTTCCCAAATAATTATGGTTGTTGTTTTTGGCTCTTTGTCTTTTTTACTTCTTCCTGTTTTTAATAGAAATAAATAATTTCTTATCTTGCTCCTCTAAAATTTATTTCATTGGTTATTAAACTATAGCCAATCAAAAAATTAATGAATTACTAAATAAAAAGCCACATGAAATCCTTAGTTTTACTTTTCGCTTTTCTGTTTTCTTCTACTTTATTTGCTCAGAAAACAACAGAAGTTTTTTCTTCTAAAAAATTAAATGAAGACCGACAAATTACAATCGGACTCCCTAAATCATATAATTCTGATACAGACAAAAAATACCCTGTCCTTTTTTTATTAGATGGTGATTATCTTTTTGATCCTTTTTACGGAGTAACGAATTATGCCGGTTACTGGGATGATCTGCCGGAAGTAATTGTTGTAGGTATTTCTCAAAATAGAAATAACGAACGTAACGCAGATAGCTTTGTTAATGCTACTTCGGGTCTTCCGGATGATACCGGAGCCAGTTTCTATGATTTTATCGGAACAGAGCTATTGCCTTATCTGGATAAAAAATACAGAACTGCTCCTTTTAGAATTATTGCCGGACATGATACAACTGCAGGTTATCTAAACTTTTTTTTATACAAAGATCTGCCTTTATTTAATGCTTATATTGTAATGAGTCCTGATCTGGCTTTAAATATGAATGAAAGAATCCCTGCAAGACTTAACGCTGTTCAGCAACCTTTATTTTATTATCTGGCTACTGCTGATGGTGATGTCAAAAAACTTCAGGCAAGCACCAGACAACTGGATAAGAGCATAAAAGCAATTAACAACAAACCGACTTTAAGGTATCTCTTTACAGAATTTAAAGGAACTCATTATTCTTTAGTTTCACAGGCAATTCCTGATGCTTTATATTCTATTTTTGATTATTATCAGCCTATTACTATTACTGAATACCAGGAAAAAATTGCTGTTCTAAGTAATAATCATGTAGAATACCTGGAGAAAAAATATAATATCATAGAAAAAACACTGGGAATGAAAATCCCGATCCGAATTAATGATTTTAAAGCTATTGAAGCAGCGATAATAAAAAATAAAGCTTATCCGGAATTTGAAAAACTGGCTATACTGTCTAAAAAAAGTTATCCAAAATCAATGTTAAGTGATTATCATATGGCCCAGTTCTATGAAAACACAGGGAATCCAAGAAAAGCCATAAAAACGTATCTGAATGCTTTATCAAAAACTGAAATCGGCGATATTACAAAAGAAATGATGTATGACAGAGCTGAAGAGATAAGAAACAGAACCGATAAATAAAATGGCAAAAGTAAAAACATCTTTTTTCTGTCAAAATTGCGGTACTCAGTATTCCAGATGGCAAGGTCAGTGTAATGCCTGTAAAGAATGGAATACTATCGTGGAAGAAATCCTTCAGAAAGAAGATAAAAAAGACTGGAAAAGCGCTTCTTCACCGGATTCTAAAAGGGTATCAAAACCTTTGAGAGTCACGGAGATCGACAGCTCTGAAGAGGTACGGTTAAACACTACTGATAATGAATTAAACCGAGTTCTGGGAGGTGGTATTGTTCCCGGATCGCTTATTTTACTGGGAGGTGAACCGGGCATCGGAAAAAGTACACTGCTTTTGCAAATCTCATTAAAACTGCCTTACAAAACCTTATATGTTTCCGGAGAAGAAAGTCAGAAGCAGATTAAAATGCGTGCAGAACGTATCAATCCGACAAGCGACAACTGCTATATTCTGACGGAAACCAAGACACAGAATATCTTTAAACAAATTGAAGCAATTGAACCGGATGTAGTTATTATTGACTCTATCCAAACTTTACATACGGACTATATCGAATCTTCTGCAGGAAGTATTTCTCAGATAAAAGAGTGCACTGCTGAACTGATAAAATATGCAAAGGAAACCAATGTTCCTGTTATTTTAATAGGTCATATCACAAAAGATGGTACTATTGCGGGACCTAAAATACTGGAACACATGGTGGATACTGTACTTCAGTTTGAAGGAGACCGAAACCACATGTATCGTATCTTACGTTCTCTTAAAAATCGTTTTGGTTCTACGGCAGAACTGGGGATCTACGAAATGCAGGGAAATGGATTAAGGGAGGTATCGAATCCTTCGGAAATACTGATCTCTCATAAAGATGAACAGTTAAGCGGAACTGCTATTGCTACCACATTAGAAGGTATGCGCCCTTTAATGATTGAAATTCAGGCTCTGGTAAGTACTGCCGTATATGGAACACCTCAACGAAGCACTACCGGATATAATGCAAAAAGACTGAATATGATCCTGGCTGTTTTAGAGAAAAGAGCTGGTTTTCGTTTAGGAGCAAAAGATGTTTTCCTGAATGTTACAGGAGGAATCTCTATTGATGATCCGGCTATAGACTTAGCTGTTGTTGCTGCCATTTTATCTTCTAACGAGGATATTCCTGTGGGTAAAGACTTTTGTTTTGCCGGAGAAGTAGGCTTATCAGGAGAGATAAGACCAGTGAATCGTGTGGATCAACGAATTCAGGAGGCTGAAAAACTGGGATTCTCCACTATTTTTATTTCAAAGTACAATAAAATAGCAGTAAAAAACACTTCTATTGAAATCAAAATGGTAGCAAAGATTGAAGATGTGGTAGGAGAATTATTTGGATAATTTTACGTTCTCAGTATACGATTTTTAGTATATATCTCGTTTTTAATTTAATTACTCTTAATGTAATTAAACTCTTATAAATAATAACTCAATCTATATATATGAAAAATTTAAAACGAATACTATTAATCTTTTTTATTCTTATCACAATAAGTTTAATTTTTCTCTTTATCAAAAACCCTTATTTGATTAAAGTACTGCGTTATCAAAGTCCAGGAATGGAAACTTATAAAATATTTTCTCAAAACGTTGTTCAACCAAGTAGTACTCCGTTTCATTTTATCAGACCTGCTACACAAAGAAATGATCTTGATACTGTACAAGTCTATAATTCAAAGCACCAGCTTGTACCCTTTTCAGATTATCTGAAAAAAGTTAATGCTAAAGTATTTATGGTCATTCGTAATGACACCATTTTATATGAAAGATATACTGATGGTTATACAGACAGTACTTTAACACCTACTCTCTCTATTTCTAAAAGTATGCTATCTATTCTGACAGGAATTGCTTTAGAAGAAAGGAGTATTCAAAGTCTTGATGATAAAATAATAAAATATATCCCTGAATTAAAACAGAATCCTGCTTTTGACGACATTACTATTCGTAACCTGCTTATGATGCAATCCGGTTTAAGTTATAAAGAAATGGGACGAAGTTTTATATCTAATGTTTTTTCAGATGAAGGAAAATATTACTACACTGATGATGTTAAAAAAGAACTGCGACAACTTAAAAAAGACACTTTACCGGGTACAAAATGGAAATACAAAAGTATTGATCCGTTATTACTGGGCTGGGTACTGGAAGAAGCTACAGGAAAAAGCATTGCTACGTATTTTGAACAAAAAGTATGGCAACCTATTGGTAGCGAATATACCGCAAGCTGGGGATTAGACCACGAAAAAGGCTTAGCGAATACAGCAAGTAAATTCCAGACTTCGGCAATTGATCTTGCAAAAATAGGGCGTCTTTATTTAAATAAAGGAAACTACGATTCGATACAAATTGTTCCTGAAAAATGGGTGACAGCATCTACATCTATTGGTGATAAAAAACCTCTGAGCTCAAAATACTGGCAGGAATCAGCACATAATTATTTTTTCTGGATCCCTCAACAGGGAGAAAAAGGAGATTATTCTGCAGAAGGAATGGGGGCTCAGATACTATATATGGATCCAAAAACAAATACAATTATTGTTCAGTTTTCAGATAAAGGAAAACCAGATTATCCTTATCGAAAAATAAGTCGTTACCTGTCCGGGATCCCTTTTCAGTATCCTAAACAATAAAATACCCCTAATAACAATAAAAAAGAGTTGACGGATTCTATTCTGTTAACTCTTTTTAATCACAATCTACAGGCAATACATCTTAAATAGTATTCCGTAATTTTAGATACTATCTGAACCTATTCTCTTCTTCCTGCTACAATTAAATTCTGAAGATTCTCTTCTCTCTGTTCTAATTACTTAAATTTTGAATATCCGTATTGTAAAATTTACGAGGTTTCACCTTTTCTTTCAAAAGTACGTTTTTCTGATTAATACATTTGCACTATAATCTTGCATAAAAATTAAAATAAGGACTCTAAAAGTTATAAAATGAACGAAATAAGCTAATTTTATATAAACTAAAAAAACGTTACGTCATGAAACGAATATTTTTGTCTTTATTGTTCGTGTCGAGTATTTTCTATGCACAACAAAAACCGGTATTTACTGATGCAAAAGTAAAAGCTGCAACAGTATATTTTAACGCTGCAGAAATTACCCAGACCACTAATATTACTCTTCCTGCAGGAACACATGAAATTGTGGTAAAAAATGTAGCAAATGATCTAAGTGAAAGCTCTGTACAGATCGGCGCTCCTTCGTCTATAACGGTATTATCTGTACAATTTACAAACAGTTATATGTCTGAATATGAAACTGATGAGGGATTACCGGAAACTAAAAAGGTAAGAGACAGTATCTCTTTGGTTAAAAAAGAAATATTAAGAACTCAGAATTCTAAAAACTCAGAGAGCAAGACTATTGAATTACTGGATAAAAACCAACAGATAAGTGGTGTTAATTCCGGACTGAATATAGCGGAATTGAAGAAAATGGTGGAGTTCTACACAGCAAAACGAACTGAAATCAGCAACAACATTGATTTTCTTACTGAAAAGGAACAAAAACTGAATGAAACACTAAAAAGATTAAACAACAAACTGGAAATCAACACCAGTAAAGAGGAAAAATCTTCGTCCGGGAAACTGATTCTGCAGGTAATGAATAATACGACGGGAAATATTCCTCTGGAAATCTCTTACCTTACCAATACTGCGGGATGGACTCCTTTTTATGACCTGAAAACGGATAATATCAACGAACCGATCAGTATGATATATAAAGCGCAGATCATTCAGAATACGGGAATAGACTGGAAAAAAGTAAAACTAACGCTTTCCAGCGGTCAGCCAAATCAGAATAATCAGGCTCCATTACTGAATTCATGGTTTTTGAAATATGGATATAATAATTCAATATACGAAAACATAAGAAACGCACCGGTACACACACAAAACACATTGGGCTTAGGAAGAATACCTGCAGATACACCTATGAAAGAGCAGGTTACCGGGCTTAAGGATTCTAAATCAACATCAAATCAGCTGGTGGTAAATGAAAATCAGCTGAATATTTCTTTTGATATTGATATTGCTTATGATATTGCTTCAAATGGTAAAACACACAATGTAACGCTAACTGAAATAAAATTACCGGTATCTTATAAATATTATGCTGCTCCAAGAGTAGAAAAAGAAGCTTTCTTATTAGCAGAAATCAAAGATTATTCGAAATATAATTTATTGAAAGGAGAGGCTAATATTATTTTTGAAGGGATGTATATTGGTAAAACTTTTGTGGATCCAAATCAGACTTCTGATACTTTAAGTTTAAGCTTGGGAAGGGATAAAAAAGTAAGTATTAAGAGGGAAAAAATGGTAGATAAATCAGGGACAAAATTTCTTTCTTCTACAAAACAGCAAACTTTTACATATGAAATTACGGTTCGAAATAATAAAAATCAGGCTATTGAAATGGTTCTGAAAGATCAGTACCCTTTAAGTACGGATAAGGATATCATAATTGAATTACTACAAAGTGATAAGGCTAAAGTAAATCCGGAAACCGGAATTCTAATCTGGAATCTGAATCTGAAACCAAATGAGACGAAAAAAGTTCGTTTAAGTTATTCGGTCAAATATCCGAAGAACAGAATGATTGATAATTTATAAAGTGAGATATTTTTTTGGTTTAAAGTTAGCTGATCGGTAAACAAATTGAAAGTCTGAACGTCAGCCGAACAGCTAATACCATTTTTACTTTTCACAAAAAATATTTTACAAAAAAACACCTGATCCGTTGTAAACAGATCAGGTGTTTTTTATATCTCAATACTCAATACTAGTATCTCACTACTATTGTTTAAATATCATTTAGCAATTTAGAGATTTCATCTAATTTAGGAGTCAGAATAATTTCGATTCTTCTGTTCTTCGATTTACCTTCTGTTGTTTCATTAGTTGCAATTGGTGCATATTCACTACGTCCTGCAGCAGTCAGGTTTTGCGGGTCTACTTTTTTATTCTGAACTAAAATATCTACAATAGCAATTGCTCGTTTTGCAGATAAATCCCAGTTACTGTTCAATATACCGGTTCCTCTGTAAGCATCATTATCTGTATGTCCTTCTATCAATACTGATATATCCGGATTATCACCTAATACTTTTGCTACTGCAACTACTGCTTTTTTACCTTCTGTTCCCACTGCCCAGCTTCCTGAATCAAACAACAATTTATTTTCCATAGAAACGTATACTTTTCCGTTTTTTTGTTCTACAGTAAGTCCTTTTCCTTCAAAACTGTTCAATGCTTTAGATAATGTTTCTTTCAGGCGTTTCATGCTTGCTTCTTTAGCAGCAATCATTCCTTCCAGTTCATCTACTCTCTGAGAACGGGACTGCAACTCTGATTTTAATTTATCTAATCTTTCCTTTTCTGCAGCAAGGGCTTTTTCTTTTGCCTCGAGCTGTGCTAATAATTCTCTATTTTTATTTAAATTACTTTGTAATGCTTCACTACTGTTTTTTTCTAATGCTTTATACGAATCCTGAAGTGTTTTCAGACTGTTACTGGCAGCAGTATAATCACCTTGTAATTTTTCTCGCTCTTCTTTTAACTTATCTAACTGTGCTTTCAGATCTTTTAATTCCAACTCTGACTGATTTTTTGTTTGAGAAAGATCCTGATTTTCATCTGCTAATTTTCTATTCTCTATTTTAAGATCGGCATATTTATCTTCTAAATCTTTATAGATTTTCGACGAAACACATGAACTGGTAAGGATTAAGACAGATAATCCAAATAAGACTTTTTTTATCATTTTGTACATTTTTTATTTTATTCTATTTCAACTACTACCGGACAATGATCAGAATGTTTTGCTTCTGATAATATAACGGCTCTTTTCAATTTTTCTTTTAGTGGTTCACTAACTAAATTATAATCAATCCTCCATCCTTTATTATTGTTTCTGGCATTTGCTCTATAACTCCACCAACTGTATTGATGCGCTTCTTTATTAAAATAACGAAATGAATCTATAAATCCATGCTTCATGAACCCGTCAATCCACTTTCTTTCTTCAGGCAGGAAACCGGAAACTTTTGCATTTCTGACTGGATCATGGATATCAATTGCTTCGTGGCAAATATTATAATCTCCGGAAATCACAAGATTAGGAATTTCAATCTTTAAGGCATTAATATACTCTTGAAATTGATCCATATAAGAAAACTTGTAATCCAGCCTATCAATATTAGTTCCTGATGGCAAATATAAACTCATTACGGAAAGTTCATCAAAATCTACCCTCAGATTACGTCCTTCTTTATCCATACTTTCTATACCAGTACCAAACACAACATTATTTGGTTTTATTTTGGATAATATTGCAACACCACTATATCCTTTTTTTTCTGCTGAAAACCAGTATTGATAAGGATAGCCTGCCATTTCAATATCCAAAACAGGAATCTGATCTTCGGTAGCTTTAATCTCCTGCAAACAGATCACATCGGGATCTGCTTGTTGTAACCATTCTATAAATCCTTTTGAAATCGCGGCTCGTATACCGTTTACATTATAAGAAATAATCTTCATCCGCTATTAGTCTTTTATTATTTCCAAAAATAAGTAAAAAGACATAAAATATAAAATTTGACGTACTATAGTTACAAATAAACTTCAAAATATTATCTAAAAAGATAACTTCTAATTTAAAACCCTTTGCTGTTAACCTTTTTTTTAGATTAAAATCTTAAACACACACACTGTTTCGCAAGTTTTGCTATCTTTGTTGCTCGCTCAAAAATGATGATAAATGGGGTTAGTTACCGCGAAAGAGGTTGCAAAAGCAATACATACTGACAAATACGGGATCATGGGAACTTTTTCCGGATGGTTACTCATGAAGATCCTTAAAGTTTCTACACTAAACAAGATATATGACCGAAATAAACATCTTTCAGATGTAGAATTTCTTAATGCTATATTAGATGAATTTCAAATCAAGTTTGAAATTCCTGAAGAAGATTTAAAAAGACTACCTAAAGACGGAGCCTATATTACTATTTCCAACCATCCACTTGGAGGAATAGATGGTATTCTGTTATTAAAGTTAATGCTGGAAAGAGAGCCTGATTTTAAGATTATTGCTAACTTTCTATTACACAGAATAGAGCCTTTAAAACCATATATAATGCCGGTTAATCCTTTTGAAACACACAAGGATGCAAAATCAAGTATTATCGGAATTAAAGAGACATTGCGCCATTTAAGTGATAATAAACCTTTAGGGATCTTTCCGGCCGGTGAAGTTTCAACTTATAAAGATGGTAAACTTGTAGTGGATAAACCATGGGAAGAAGGGGCTATTAAACTAATTCGAAAAGCAAACGTGCCTGTAGTTCCAATCTATTTTCATGCGAAAAACAGTAAATTATTCTATTTTCTGTCAAAAATGAATGACACATTACGTACAGCAAAACTACCTTCCGAATTACTTACTCAGAAAAAAAGGATAATTAAAGTTCGTATTGGCAAACCTATATCAGTTAGTGAACAAAATGAACATGAAACTTTAGATACTTATTCAGAGTTTTTAAGAAGAAAAACCTATATGCTGGCAAATCCATTCGAAAAAGAACAGAAAAAACTGATTACTACACCTAGTTTAAAAATCCCAAAAAGTCCGAAAAAGATTGTTACAGGTGCTAATCTTGAAACAATGCTCAAAGAAGTAGACTCTCTGAGAAAAAAAGACCTAAGATTACTGCAAAGTAAAAACTATGAGGTCTTCTTAGCTAAAGCGAGTGAAATACCTAACATTCTACATGAACTGGGAAGATTACGCGAGATCACTTTTCGAGAAGTAGGAGAAGGAACTAATGAATCTATTGATCTAGACCAGTATGATAAATATTATCATCATATGTTCTTATGGGACGATGAAGCAAAATGTATTGCAGGCGCTTACAGAATGGGTATGGGATCTCATATCTATCCTAAATATGGCATTGAAGGATTTTATCTACATGATCTTTTTGGTTTTGAACCGGAATTATATGAGATGATGAACAAATCAATAGAAATGGGAAGAGCTTTTGTCATCAAAGATTATCAGCAAAAACCTATGCCGCTTTTCCTTTTGTGGAAAGGGGTAGTTCACACTACCTTACGCTTTCCGGAACATAAATTCCTAATCGGAGGGGTAAGCATCAGCAACCAGTTCTCTGATTTCTCAAAATCATTGATGATTGAGTTTATGAAATCACATTACTATGATCCTTATGTAGCACAATATATTCATCCAAAAAAAGAATTCAAAGTAAAACTAAAAGATGCTGATAAAGATTTTGTTTTTAATGAAGCAGAAGCTGATCTGAACAAATTCGACAAGATCATTGATGAAGTAGAACCGGGAAACCTTCGTTTACCGGTACTGATTAAAAAATACATTAAACAGAATGCAAAAGTGATCGCCTTTAACGTTGATCCGCTCTTTAATAATGCTGTTGATGGATTAATGTATATCCGTATTGCAGATATTCCAGAAAGCACTGTAAAACCGGTTATGGAAGAATTTCAGGCAGAACTGGAAAAAAAACTAAATGAAAAAGAAGAACAATAATAAAAAACCCGACTTGTAGTCGGGTTTTTTATTTTACAGAACAACTCCTCTAATCTCAGAAAACAAACTTACTTATCCTTAGAACCTCTTATTTTCTATTTTAGAAAGATAAAATAAATATTTTTATACTGATTATCAAAGAATTAACACTAAAAAACAATACATCACTATACACCAATTCCTTTTTAACTTTTACACTCTTGCAAAGATTACTTATTTTCATTTCCTTTGCCCAACTCCCTATTAAAAACACCATTTACGATTAATCCCAAACTAATTATTAAAATGGCTGATTATCAGATACCGTTTTGTGTTTTTAGAAGTTTCTTTCTTTATTCAGAATAGTTGCCTACTACAAAATCACAAATTTATATCTGGTTATCCATATCAATTAATCTAAAATCAAAGCACAAAAATGTGGAGATCAGAAACCACAATAAAAAACGAAATAAATTGTACAGATTTAAAAAATTGAAAAATGAATTATTATTTTGATGTGTTGAAAAAATACACTGATTTTAATGGCAGAGCAAGAAGAAAAGAA
The DNA here is from genome assembly GCF_058310215.1 of Flavobacterium sp. AK-301. Taxonomy (NCBI): domain Bacteria; kingdom Pseudomonadati; phylum Bacteroidota; class Flavobacteriia; order Flavobacteriales; family Flavobacteriaceae; genus Flavobacterium; species Flavobacterium sp. AK-301. The sequence goes on along the minus strand of NZ_JBZEES010000017.1, from coordinate 27,386 downwards.
TACTGGATGTTCTTCCTTTTTAACACGATTGCCAGTTTTATTTTGGGGTTTATAGGAGGGTTTATAAAATTTGAACTCATAGGTACTATTTACAGCCTTGCTGTATTACTTCCCTCTATCGCAGTTGCAATAAGAAGAATGCACGATGTTGGAAAAAGCGGATGGTACTGCCTTATTCCTTTGTACAACCTTATTCTGGCTTGTCAGGAAGGAGATCACGGTTCAAATGAATATGGTGATGACCCTAAGAATTCAGGGAACGAAATAGATGAAATTGGTACTCCTCAAGAATAAGTAATAAAAAAACCGGCTGACAGCCGGTTTTTTGTATTTTTAGGTTTCTAGAACCAACCTCTTTTACCTACCTGATATGTATTGTAAAAATCTTCATCTGTTTTTGTAAGATAGATTATTCCTTCAATAAAAGGAATAATACCTGCAATTCCACAAGTTACAAACGTGATTACAATCTGGATAATACCTTCTTTAGTATATCCTAAAATAAATTTATGAACCCCTAAAGACCCAATAAGAATCGCTAATAAACCAGCTAGTATTTTTTTGTTTTCTTTACTGTTTACTGTACTTGTTACACCTTGAGAAAACTCCTTTGAAGTTTCGTTAATCTCTTTTTCTAAATTTGAGTCTGACATATCTTATTTTTTTTTATGTTAAAAAACACCCAAAAGTAATACTTTTATTGGAATAATTTAGTAGTCGATTTTCAAAATTCTATATTATTCATTTTGTATTAATGTTTTACACAAAAAAACGACTAAAAACCACCAATAAAAACATTGATATAAATCCTTTTTAAGAAAAAATAATACTTTTTATTCTTATTTTTAGAATTAAAAAAGAAATACAAAAAAACACTTATTTTCTATAAAACAAACCTCTAAAGGCTCAAAAAACAATTCTTATCTGTAAATAGCTACTATTTTATCCACAATGACTTGTGCTAATTTCTCATGACTCTCAAAAGTCCAACCTGCAATATGTGGGGTCAGCAATACATTTTGTGCCTGAATCAAATATTCAAATGCTTCCGGCATCTTCCCTTCAGTAAACAAAGTTTCAAAAGAGAGCTTTTCATATTCCAGAACGTCTAATCCTGCTCCCAGTACTCTCCCTGATTGCAATGCCTTTACCAAATCTGCTGTAACAACACTGTTTCCACGAGCTGTATTAATCAACCAGAACGGTTTTTTAAAACTATCGATAAAGGTTGTAGTAATCATCTTATCTGTTTCCGGTGTCCATGGCGTATGCAAACTCAACACATCTACTTTTTGCTGTAATTCTTCCAGAGAAACCTGTTTCGCATTGTCATCTCCCACTTTATCCAGAATATCATAACACAATACAACAACATCGAAACCTCTTAGCTTTTTTGCAAAAGATTTCCCCATATTTCCATATCCAATAATCCCTACTGTTTTACCATCCAGTTCATGTCCACGATTTCCTTCTCTAATCCACTTTCCCTGACGAATTTCCCTATCTGCTTTATTCAGATTATTAAAAAGAGATAACAGCATTCCCAAAGCCTGCTCTCCTACCGCATTGCGATTTCCTTCGGGAGCAGCAATAAGATGAACACCTTTACTAATAGCATAATCACAGTCGATACTTTCCAGTCCGGCTCCTACACGGGCTATAAACTGCAAATTAACGGCTTTATCCAGAAAGGTCTTATCAATTTTAAAACGACTGCGAATAACAATCCCATGATATTCATGGATATTTTCTTCAATCTCTGCTTTTGAAGATCTGAAATCTTCATGATTACTAAAACCCAATGCTTGTAACTGTTCCCAAAGTAACGGATGGTTACTGTCTATATGAAGAATTTTAATGTTTTTATGTTCCAAAATATGATTTATTTAGCGTTTCAAAGATATGAAATTGTATTTATTACTTAGAGAAAAGAAGAAAGAGCCAAGAAGAAAGATGTTAAAGTATACAGTCGCAGTGTTCAGTAATCAAAACAAAACTGTTGAAAGTCAAAAGTCCAATATCTTAATATGAAATCAGTTTCCAGTATTCAAACGGCTTTGCGTCTTTGCGAGAAAAAAACCTTTGCGTACATTGCGGTTAAATCAGTAACCATTTTCAAATCCCCATTCAAATTCCTACATTTGAAGATTATAAAAAATGGAAATGACCAAAACGACAGATAATTTAGAAAAAATACTATTTCGATACTATAGCGATGTACTTGATGAAACTACTGTAGAAACTTTATGGGCAAAAATCATCGATACTGAAAAAGGCATCTACAAACTAGATTCTATTCCTTTTTATGGTCCACTGATTGCAACGGGAGATATCTTTTTTGCCGAATATGATCTGAACGAAGACCATATTACTTTCAGAGAGGTACTGGACTCTTCAGAAAATTCAATTGTACAAGTCGTAATTCTTAAAGAGAATATTGATACGGAGCATATCCAAACGGTTTTTAAGGAACTAAACTGTATATCTGAACTGGCAAACGATGCTTTTTTTGCAATGGAAATACTAAAGGAAACAGATTATAAGATTATAAAGGAACAGCTGGACAAATATACCGATCAGGAGATTCTGGATTATGCAGAGCCTTGTTTATCAGCAAAACATTTGGATGATATTGAAGAAATATAAAAAAGCCAGATTTACTTCAAAAGTAAATTCGGCTTTATACAGCAGAATTAAATAATTATATTAAAAAATGGAAATATAAATTAAAAATCTATCCTTTAATATTCTGCAATGAGGTTTTAATTCCTTTTATAAGAGAAGAACTGAAACCTCTATGTTCCATTTCATTCAATCCGGCAATAGTACAGCCTTTAGGAGTTGTAACCCTATCAATCAGCTGTTCCGGATGTACTTTTTCCTGCAACGCCATTTCTGCCGCTCCTTTTACCGTTTGTGAAGCAATTGCCAGCGCCGTCTGTGCATCAAAACCAATCTCTATTCCGGCTTGCATTGCTGCTCGTATATAACGCAACGCATAAGCGGTCCCACAGGCACCCAGAACGGTTGCTGCATCCATCATATTTTCAGCAATTTCAACTACAGAACCTAATATCGCTAATACAGACAAGAAGGGTTCTGTCACTTTTTTATCTTCTTCACGAACGGTTACACAGGTTGCAGAAGCACCAAACTGGATGGCAATATTCGGCATGATACGGATCGCAACAGTAGTTTTATCCAGTTGCTTCTGAAGAGCCTCCATGGAAAGCCCGCTAACTGCTGAAGCAACAATTTTATTTTTTAAATGGGGTTGTAATTCGGAAAGAATAGTCGTAACCTGATACGGTTTAACAGTCAGAATAACCACATCAGCATCTTTAACTGCCTCTATGTTATCAGAACATAAGATTACTCCGTTCAATTCTAAAAAACGTATGGATTCTAAATTTCGTCTTGTAACAACAAGTGTATTCCCTTTTGTAAACTTAGAGATTCCCAGAGCAATAGAAGACCCCAGATTACCTCCGCCAATAATAACAATTTTCATATCATGTGCTTTATTAATTAAAAAAATCAGAATAATTCAAATCTACAAAATTCTTATTCATAATATCTTTAGTCTTTTATATATCCATTAATAATTAAATCATTTCTATCATTTATCAATATTCTTTCTCCTTCTTTTATCAAAAACATACGATCTGCCATCTCTAAAACATCGGAATAATAATGATCTGTTAAAATAACACCTTTTTCTTTTTTTATAGAGTTTAATAATTCTTTTATAAGCTCTACATATAAAGGTTCCACCATTGAAAAAGGCTCATCAAGCATTAAGAATTCATGGTTTAAATTACTGATTAATACTATTTCAAAATAACGTAATTCACCTAACGATAAGTTTCGAATTTGTTTATCCTGTAATTTATTTATTCCCGGAGCATAAAATATTTTATCTTGTTTTTCTCCATTTTCAAAAGACATTCTTATTATCTCAGAAACTTTAAGGGTTTTAGGCAAAAATGTGTTTTGAGGCAAATAGGCAATTTTTTTACTGGAAATAATATCTTTCGGGGAAATTATTGTGTTATTAATCACTATTTCAATATTATCTGCTTTTATTGTTCCATATATGAGTTGTAATAATGTAGATTTTCCACTTCCATTTCTACCAAATAAAACTAAAATTTCATTTGTTTTCAATTCTAAAGAAATAGCATTAAGAATACATTTTTTTTTATAATATTTAGTTGCTTTTTTTATTTCTAATGTATTCATAATTCTGATTATTTGATTAGTAAAAAAACAGTAACACCTATGATAATATTAATAAACACAACCTTAGATAGTAAGTTTCTCTTTGAATAACCTAAATTATAATAAAAAAAATATTCGTTTTTGTAAAAAAAATTATAACTCAAAAAACCTACAAGTGTACCCATTGTACAAAAAATAATTGGAATATATTTTATATTCCAAAATACAATACCCATTAGAACAGAATAGATTAAATTGAACAAATTTAGATCTAAATAATATTTAATTAAATTTTTCATATTGTCTTTTGGACTATTTATATTTCTGCAAAATAAATAAAATATCTTTATCACTTTTATCACTAAATCCCTCAGGATGATAGCTTTTAGACTCCCTAGACAACATTAACCTTATGGTGTTCTTATCAATAAACTCAAACAAACCTCGCATCATTACTAAGACTCCATCTTTATACAACGTCATATCAAGCCAAGCAGGCGTTTTAGTTCTATCAATACTTAAATTAAATGGAGGTGAAGATAGATTATCACTATACATTATAGCTGTGTTATCAGAATTAAAATCAAATCCACTTATATGATTTTTTTCTCCAATATTTTCCCATTTACCTATAATATTTTGATCTTGAGAATACATTGTTGATGTTAAAAAAAGAATTAAAAGGATAATTATTTTATTTTTCATGGTAGTTTATATTTAATAAGGTAGGCAAATAATTTCACCTACCTTAAATTTAAAAATAATTATAATTATCGGCAGTGCCCTCCAAATAACCAACAAACAAAACCAGCCCAATCACTCTCAGGTAATGATACTTTACTAGTTTCAATTTTTATTTTCTATACAGTTAATACACTTTCTGTTTTTTTAACTATAGAGTTTACAGCAAAAGAATTTGCTGAAATCATTATAGTAGCCAATATTCCGAAAAATGTTTTTTTCAATTTATTTATTATTTACATCACCTACCTTCAGTTTTAAAGTCGCTGTTTCGGTATTAACTCCGACTATTTTACATATTTCTTTTTTCAAAAACATCCTTGCAAGGTTACTTTAAAAATATTAGCTACTATTTTCTCCGTAATGTTTTAAAAAGAGTTTTGCTAAAACATTAAAAAAACAAGCAAACTAAAGTGTTTTTTGATAAAAAATTTATCAAAAATCGTTAAAAAACACAAATTAAACAAAAAAAATCAGCAAAACTGAGATTTCACAATCATTAATACATTATTATAATTTTTAATAATAACTTCTAAAAAACCTCTGTAAATAAAAACATATCATATAAAAATTGTATATTCTACCCATTACTATTTAATATAAACAACCTTCTATTCTACAACTAAAACAGAATATAATTTTATAGAAACACAATTAAAAGAAGGAAGATATCATGGAGCTATTTATGATATAAATCTATTTATATTATTTCCTAAAATATTATATATAAGTATCAGGTCTTTTTTAATAAAAAAAGAGAGACGGAAGTAAGTCATTTATTTACTCAAAATAAATGACTTTAAAATTTAAACCATTGATCAGACTTTAACTAATTTTCAGTTTCAACAAATTATATCAGATAATAACTGTTTTACCTTTTTAAAAGCCCAGAATCAGTTTTGCTATAGAAAAATAAATTAATATTCCACAAATATCATTACTTGTTGTAATAAAAGGTCCTGTAGCCAGTGCAGGATCTATTCCGATCTTATTTAACATCATCGGGATAAAAGTTCCTATTAAAGAGGCAATCACAATTACAGACACTAATGCTATTGTAACAATAAAGCCTATAACTGCCTCTACATTTAATAAAAAATGACTCCCTATCAGTAAAATAACTGCTAGAATAACTCCATTTAATAAACTTAAACAAATTTCTTTAATAAGGCGCTTTATCAGAGAACCTTTTAAAGTATTATTTGCTAAACCCTGTACTACAATTGCGGAAGACTGTACGCCTACATTCCCCGCCATAGCAGCAATCAACGGTGTAAAGAAGAATAAGGCCCCGTGCACCTCCATCGCGCCTTCAAACAAGCCAAGCACCCTTACGGTAACAAAACCTCCCAACAGCGCTAAAACCAACCAAGGCAGCCTTGCACGTGTTAACTCAAAGATACTGTCATCTGCCTCAACATCCTGAGAGATACCCGCAGCCAACTGATAATCTTTATCTGCTTCATCTTTAATAACATCAACGATATCATCAATGGTAATTCTTCCCACTAATCTGCCCAGTTCATCTACTACCGGAATGGCTTCCAAGTCATATTTCTGCATAATACGCGCTACCTCAACATCGGGTGTGGTTACTTTTACATAATCTACTTTTCGGATATAAACATCGCTAATTGGGGTTCTGGTCGAAGAGGTAAGCAAATCTTTCAGGGATAAACGCCCTTTTAACCGATTCTCATCGTCTACTACGTAAATGGAGTGTACTCTGGAAACATTCTCTGCCTGCGCTCTCATTTCTTTAACGCAGGTTAGTACCGTCCAGTTCTCATTGACTTTCACTAACTCTTTTCCCATTAATCCCCCTGCGGAATCTTCATCATAACGCAACAGATCAACGATATCCTTAGCATGCTCTACATCAAGAATCTCAGAGATTACCTCCTGTTTCAAATCCTGAGAAAGTTCAGCAATAATATCCGCCGCATCATCCGTATTCAGCTCGTCAAGCTCTTCTGCAATCTCTTTTGGAGAAAGTCGGCTTAATATATTCTCCCTTAAATCTTCTTCTAGATCCAGAAGGATCTCAGAGGTTTTCTCACTATCAAGCACCTTGAAGATATAGGTTGCTTCTTCAAAATCCAGTTCGTTTAAAATCTCTGCAATATCAGCATGGTGCATGTCCTTAAGTAAGACTTCAAGCTCCTTGTCATTCTTACTTACGATCAATTGTTCTAACTGAACAATCATGTCTTTACTGATTTTAAACTCCATTACTTTCTATTTTTTGAGTAAGTTCTATAAATTGTTCCACATTAAGTTGCTCGGGTCTGAGATCAAAAATTTTCTCTTCTCTCAGTTCATCAGGTAGATTCAATGATTTCAAACTATTACGTAATGTTTTTCTTCTCTGATTAAAGGCTGTTTTTACAACAGTAAAAAGCAGTTTTTCATTACAAGGTAAATGATAGTTTTCTTTTCTAATCAGACGCAATACACCGGATTTTACTTTGGGTGGCGGTGTAAAAACATGTTCGTCTACTGTAAAAAGATATTCGGCATCATAAAATGCCTGTACTAAAACGGATAAAATCCCATAGGCTTTTGTTCCTTTCTTTTCACAGATGCGCTCTGCTACTTCTTTCTGGAACATTCCGGAAAACTCGGGAATTTGTGCTCTGTACTCTAATGCTTTGAACACAATTTGTGTAGATATATTATATGGAAAATTTCCAATTATAGCAAATTGTTCGTCTCCAAAAACACCTTTGATATTATATCTTAAAAAATCTTCGGAGATAATCCGATCAGATAATTTCAAATAATTGGTCTGTAAATAGGTAACTGACTCCTGATCTATTTCGATAACATAGGTAGTAACCGGTTTTTCCAGCAGATATTTTGTCAGAACGCCCATTCCGGGACCTATTTCTAGAACTTTATCGTACCCGTTAAGCGTAAGAGTATCAGCAATACCTTTTGCTACATTCTCATCATTTAAAAAGTGTTGTCCAAGATGTTTCTTGGCACGAACCTGTCCATCTTCAACAAATGGTTTTTTATTTCCTTTACTCATGGGTATATTTTGCTATTTGCAGATTACAGACTTATTTATTAAAGAGCAATATTTAACGGATCAGTGTTCACTTATAATTTCCAGCTCGGTTTTAAAGGTCAGCATCTTATCTGCAAACAACACTAATCCTTCCTGATTTAGTCTTGGGGCATCTTCTTTATAATAGCGTTCCAAAGTTGCTTTACTATCGGTCATAAACTGCACAGAATACGTTATTCCGCCCATTTCTTCTTCTATCAACACCTTTACCATTCTTGCCCCGGAAAATTTACCTGTAGCAATCATTTCGGGAATATGTTTTTCATTTATCCATTTTAACCACTGGTTATGGATACTCGGATCAATACTGAAAGTTATATTATATACTATCATTTTATCTTTAGATGTTTCAAATTGTATTGTATTCTTTATTAACTATTCGTATCTCCTCTCAGCTGCCTGTACTTTCTTCTGGCATCAATAAAGTAAATACTGTCCTGATGATTAAAAAGTATCTTTTCATATAATGCTTTTGCTTTTTCCGGGTCTTTCAGATGATCGTTATAGATCTCCGCCGAAAAATAAAGGGCTTCATCAATATAAATTCCGTCACTGTGTTCATCAATAATTCTCTGATAATGACGTAATGCTTCGTCATAATTCCCTAATTTTTGCTGAATCTCTCCTATTTTCAACAACGTCTCATCTTCTATCTCTTCTCCTTTATGTTGTTGTAAAATTAATTCAAATTGTACTAATGCTAAAGCGGTTTTATTCTGATATAACAGATAATCTGCTTTTGCAAATTTTTTCAGAGCTACTTGAGTAGAATCGGCTACAGTATTATCATTGATCAAAAGATACAACTCCAGTGCATCATTCGCAATTAGTTGTGAAAAAGAAGCTTTTAATTCTTTCAGTTGTTTTTTTGCCCAGTCAAAATCTCCTTTAAAATAGCTTGTTTTGGCTACTTTCAGACTTGCTTCATGTCCAACAGCATCATTTTTCAGATCTTCTTCAATCTGAGAATAATAAATTAGTGCCTGATTAAATTTCTCTTCATACAGCAATATATCTGCCAACTCCATTTTGACATCAGCTACCTGATATTTATTCAGATTGAGATTCAGAGCATTCTTTAAAATCGCTTTTCCTTCCTCGGATTTATTCAAATTAAAGGTTACAAAATGTGCCTGTAATAATTGTAGCGATAAAGTATAAGAATTAATTCCAAACTGACTGATTAACTTTTCCAGTTCCATCGTAATAGCAATATTATCCTTTTCTTTTGCTTCTTCAATTCTCATTGAAATCAAAAAATAATGTGCCTGAATTTTCAGATCGATACTTTCTGTATTTTCTAATATATAGGTCAGAATTTCTTTTGCTGTTTCTTTTTCATCTTCTTCAATGGCTAATTGTGCCAGATTGACGATATTCGAGAAGGTTTTAGGATTACGTTTATAAATCGCTTTTTCCTGGATAAATGCTTTTTCATAATCTTTTTCCTGTACATAGTACCAACTCAGATAATTATTCCAGAAAATATCCTGGTTTTTCTGAGCTCTTAAAAGTAACGCTTTTCTGAGAGCGGTACTGAAAATAGCATCTACATCTTCACTCAGAAAACGGGAAAGCTGATTTTGAACGGCAATATTATTTTCGGGATAACGATAGGAATAATCCAGAAACTTACTAATCATCATATCCGTATTACCCTGCTGACCGTAAATCAGCCCCATCTGATAATCAAAATTAAAATTCGGATTAGATTCAAGAGCTAAAGCATAGGCTTTTAAAGCATAGTCCAGTAATACTTTGGATTCGAAAGAATAGGCGGTACTGTAAACAATATTCGGATTGGTTTTAATCGCTTCGAGCGCCAAATCATAATATTTCTGTGCTTTGCTTTGCTCTTTCTGTAACTGGAAATTATACCCCAGATCAACAAATAAAGCAGATTGCCTAAAGGTGTTTAATCGTTTCTGAATGGTTTGTTCTGCTTTGTCAAATTGTTGTAACTGCTGGTAGCATTCTACTACTTTAGGATAAATATTTGAACTATAATTTACGCGATAAATCTCCTCATAAATCGTCAGTGCTTTTTGAAATTCTCCTTTATCGAAATAATCTTTGGCTAACTGTTCGCTCTGCCCAAAAACAAGCATCGAAAAAAACAGAGTAAAAAATAGAAAAACAGTCTTCATCCTTGAACATTTTCTCAAAGTTACAGAAACTTTTAATAGCCTGCTAACCCATAATGTAATGTATTGGTCAGCAGACTATTTATATTATAAATCAATGGTGATCTTTTAATTGATGATATCAAAACCTGTATATGGTCTTAACACTTCCGGAATAATAATCCCTTCTGGTGTCTGGTAATTTTCAAGAATTCCGGCAAGAACTCTTGGAAGTGCTAATGAACTTCCATTCAATGTATGTGCTAACTGATTTTTACCGTCTTTATCTCTGAAACGCAATTTCAGACGATTAGACTGGAACGTTTCAAAATTAGAAACAGAACTAATTTCTAACCAACGATCCTGCGCTGTAGAAAATACTTCAAAATCATAGGTCAGAGCGGACGTAAAGCCCATATCTCCGCCACATAAACGTAAAATTCTGTACGGCAATTTCAGCTCCTCGAGAATTCCTTTTACATGTTCTACCATTCCGTCCAGTGCAGCATAAGAATTATCGGGATGCTCTACTCGTACAATCTCTACTTTATCGAACTGGTGTAAACGGTTCAGACCTCTTACATGTGCTCCGTAAGAACCTGCTTCTCTACGGAAACAAGGTGTATATCCTGTATATTTTACGGGTAATTCACTTTCCTGTAAAATAACATCTCTGAATAGATTGGTAACCGGAACCTCAGCAGTAGGGATCAGATACAAATCATCTACTCCCACGTGATACATCTGCCCTTCTTTATCCGGCAGTTGTCCTGTTCCGTAGCCTGAAGCTTCGTTCACTAAATATGGCACCTGCATTTCGGTATAACCTGCTGCAGTATTTTTATCCAAAAAATAAGAGATCAACGCTCTTTGCAAACGGGCTCCTTTTCCTTTATAAACAGGGAAACCTGCTCCTGTGATCTTGGTTCCCAATTCGAAATCTATAATATCATATTTTTTCACCAAATCCCAGTGTGGTTGAGCCCCTTCGTGTAATAGGGGAATGGTTCCGGCAGAAAACACTTCTAAATTCTCTTCGGGTGTTTTTCCTTCGGGAACAATATCAGCCGGTAAATTAGGTAAAGTATATAATTTCTGAGTCAGTTCATCAGAAACAGTTTGTAAGGTTTCTGCTAACTCTTTGGTTTTTTCTTTAGACTGAGCGGTTTTTTCTTTTAGAATTTCTGCTTTTGCCTTTTCACCACTCTTCATTAATTTGCCTATATCTCTGGATAGCTTGTTCGATTCTGCCAAAATGGTATCTAATTCAACTTGTGTTGCTCTGCGTTTTTCATCAAGTAATACGATTTCTTTCACAATAACGCTGACATCCATGTTTCTTTTTGCCAGTGTTTTGATGACCTTCTCCTGGTTTTCTCTAATAAATGCTATCTGTAACATATTTTCTAATAATTTATAAAGTGAGCAAATTTAACGAATTGTTTTCAGAATTCCGTTTAGGGTGTAAAATGTTATTTGTAAAAAGTAAAATGTGAGGTTCGCAGGAGTAATTGATAGACAATTAATAATTTCTTGCAGAATTATTTTTCTTTCTGACACTCGTGAATATTTTTAACCGCAATGCACGCAAAAGGTTATTTCTCACAAAGATGCAGAGACGCAAAGCTATTTGAATACTGAGAACTGAATTACTGAATACTTTAACGTCTTTCTTCTTGTCTCTTTCTTCTTTTTTCTAAATACTACTCGATTGCCTTCATTTTTGCAACCAGAAAACTAATACAGAATCCGAATATTGCGATACAGGCAAATGAAACTCTTAAATTCGTCAACTCTGCAATATATCCTATAAACGGAGGGCCTAACAAAAACCCTAAGAAACTCACACTGGAAACGGTTGTCAGTGCAACACTTGGCGGTACAGATTTATTTTTACCGGCAAGACTGTATACAATAGGGACTACTGTGGAAACACCTAAACCAACCATCATAAAGGCAATTGTGGAAGATATCAAATAAGGAAAAAAGACCGAAATCAACAATCCTGTAGAAATCAGAACCCCACTTATCTGCATTAATCGTGTTCTTCCGATACGAACAATTAATTTATCTCCCAGAAAACGACCGGAAGCCATCATAATCATAAAAGAGAGGAATCCTAAAATAACAAGTGCTTCTTCTGCCAGAACCACTTTTTTAAAATAAACACCACTCCAATCAAACATTGCTCCTTCACTAGCCATACTGCAAAAACCAATAATACCTAACTGCATTAACATACTGTCTGGTTTAGAGAAACGTTTTTTCTTCTGAACAACGGTTGATACAACTGTTTTTACTTTGGTAAGAAATTTATAGTTCAGTAACACCAGACCCCAGACTATAACTGCCATAATCCAAAAATGGACATAAGGTGTTACTTTCAGATACATCATTAAAAAACCAAACAAGGCTCCTGTGAAACCGGCAATACTCCAGACCCCGTGAAAGGAGGACATAATGGGCCTTCCAAATAATTCTTCGGCATAAACTCCCTGTGTATTAACGGCTATATTGGATAAATTACTACACAATCCGAACAGCATCAGAAAAATAGCTAAATGCCATGCTTCTGTCGCCAGTCCGAGATTCGTTAAGGAAAAAGCATAAAAGGACAATGCCAGTACTACTATGGTATGGCTTCCAAATTTTGCAATTAATTTCCCTGAAAAAGGCATGGTTATCAATTGTCCTAACGGTAATGCAAATAAAATAGTCCCCAAATCTCCTTCATCTAAATGTAACATTGTCTGAAGATCAGGAATACGGCTTGCCCAGGTGGAAAAACACAGACCCTGGCCAAAAAAGAATGCTGCCACCGCCAGTCGGACACGATTTTTATTATACGGATTTCTTACGGATGCATCGGAAATCGCAGCATTAGTCCCGGAACCGGAACTTCTATTTAATTCTTCTGTATTTGGGTTCATTAACTTCTAATTCTAAAGTAAAGCAGTTTATTTTGTATTCTGAATTTCGACACAAAACTACTACTTATTGTAAAATGAGAGAAGTAAAATGTAAAAAGTTTTCAGTATCCAGTTGTTGTAATATCCGGTAATCACATTTTACATCTTACCTCTCACAAATAACATGTAAAACTACCATGCACTTGCCTGATCCAGTAAACTTATTCCCTTAGCATCAAGATGTAACTGAGGCGCCTGAATCATAGCATCTAACTGCTTTAAACTAGTCGCACTCACAATAGGTGCAGTAACGGAAGGACGGGCAATTAACCATGCCAGAGCAACTGTTGCAGGTGTGCTGTTATACTGTTTTGCAACCTGATCCAACGCATCGAGTATTTTCAGCCCTCTTGCATCAAGATATTTTTTCACTCCTTCTCCTCTTGCACTTTTTGAAACATCTACTTCGGAACGGTATTTTCCAGTCAGAAAACCACTGGCAAGGGAATAATAGTTAATAACACCCAGTTTATTATCTAAACAGACCTTTTCCAGTTCTTTTTCAAAAACTTCTCTTTCATACAGGTTATAATGCGGCTGAAAGGTTTGATATACCGGTAAATTTTTTGCTTTGGCAATTTCCAGTGATTGTTTTAATCTTTCGGGAGAATAATTAGAGGCTCCTATCCAGCGTATTTTCCCTTCTTTAATTAACTGCGCATAAGCTTCAAGAGTTTCTTCAATCGGTGTATTAACATCGTCATAATGAGATTGATACAAATCAACATAATCAGTCTGTAGTCTTTGTAATGAATCTTCTATCGACTGAATAATATATTTTTTAGTCAGTCCTTTTTTACCACCACCCATATCGGCTCCTACTTTTGTAGTAATAATCAATTCTTCACGATTTTTACGTTCTTTCATCCAGTTTCCGATTATCTTTTCGGATTCTCCACCTTTATTTCCGGGTACCCATACAGAATAAACATCTGCTGTATCAATAAAATTAAACCCTGCTCTGGTAAAAGCATCTAGTATTTCAAAAGATTGTTTCTGATCAATCGTCCAGCCAAAAACGTTCCCTCCAAAAGTAATAGGCTGTACATATAAATCTGAATCTCCTAATTGTCTTTTTTTCATTTTATTATATTTTTAAAATTATTTGATAACCTAAAACATATTATGTTTAATACCTTTTTTAAAATCTACTAAATAAAAAAACACGTTAAAACACGTTTTTACCAGTGTCAATCAATGAAATTATTCTGTTTTCATTATTACTTTTTTCAGATGCTTCAATTATTTTCATCGTCTGTATTCCTTCAGATGCTGTAACGGGAACTTCTTTATCCTCCGTGATCGCCTGATACATCAAATCATAATACTCATAATAATTTCCGGAAAGAGTGGGAATATTCTCTTTCAGAATATCTCCATCTGTTTCGGTATGTAGTATTCCTTCAAGATGTTTCGGTTCTTTGCCCCATTCTGGCAAATTCAGTTTTTTACCCGCTTTCAGATCGTCTTCCTGTACATCTCCTCTCTTCTTTAACAACGAACCCTTTTTTCCATGAAAAACATAGGACGGAATAGGTTCTCTGGCAAAAAAAGTTGCCTTTAATCGTACTCGAAAAGAAGGATAATACAACAATAAATCAAAATAATCCGCTACTTCTGTATGCCGTCTGGTTTTTCGCAAATCAGCAAAAACAGCTTCGGGCATACCAAACAAACATAAAGCCTGATCAATAATATGGGAACCTAAATCCATTATGATTCCCGCCCCGGCATTCTTCGTTTCTTTATGTTGCTTAGGACTTAATAATGGATTAAAACGATCAAAATGAATTTCACCCTCTACAATATCACCCAGCAGCTTTTGAGAAAGAATATTCTTGACGGTTTTAAAATCACTGTCCCAACGACGATTCTGATATATGGACAACTTTACTTTTTGCTGTTCTGCAATTGTCTTCAACTCTTCTGCTTCTGCAACTGTAGTGGTGAATGCTTTTTCTACTATAACATGTTTACCAGCTAGTAATGCCTGTTTTGCATATTGATAATGTGTTTCGATTGGTGTATTAACCACTACCAAATCTACTTTATCCTGAAGTAAATCAGATAGCATAGGATAACTTTTCACACCGGGATAATCCTGCTGAATCTTTTTTTTACTTCTTTCCCAACTTCCGATTAATTCAAAACCGGGATGCTGCTCTATAAACGGAGCATGAAATACTTTACCGGACATACCGTAAGAAAGTAAAGCTGTTTTTATTTTTTGCATTTGTTTTTTGTTTAACCGCGAAGAGCGCAAAGACTTACGCTAGGTTCGCAAAGGTTTTATTTGTTTCTCGCAAAGTCACAAAGGTTTTGAAATACCATATTGCGAATATCATAACCGTTTTTAAATTAACTTAGCTCTCTCATACTGGCTTGGCCATATAATATCTTCTTTCAGTTCCTGTGCTGCGGTTAAAGGAAACTGGGGGTCTCTCAATGATTCTCTTGCAATCAGGATTAGATCGGCTTTCCCTTTTTCAAGGATCTCTTCTGCTTGTTTTGCTTCTGTAATCAGACCTACTGCTCCTGTTAGTATTTCCGCTTCTTTTTTAATACGCTCTGCAAAAGGCACCTGATAATTCGATTGTATCGGAATTTTCTGATAGGACACTAATCCACCTGATGAAGTATCAATCAAATCTATTCCTTCTTTTTTAAGAATCTTTGCTAATTTTACAGAATTATCTGCATTCCATCCTCCGTCTGCCCAGTCTGTAGCAGAAATTCTGACAAACAAAGGATACTTATTTGGCCATACTTTTTTAACCTCATGTACTGTTTCTAAAAGTAAACGAATCCTATTATCAAAACCTCCTCCATATTCATCTGTTCTTTTATTACTTAAAGGAGACAAAAACTGATGTAACAGGTATCCATGTGCGGCATGAATTTCCAGTACTTTATAACCTGCCTTTACCGCTCTTTCTGCAGCTGATTTAAAATCATGTAAAAATTTTACAATTTCTTCTTTTTCCATAGCAACCGGTACCGCATCGCCTTCATGAAAAGGAATGGCACTCGGAGCAACAGTTTCCCATCCGCCATCTTCTTCGGATAACATTTTTCTGTCTTTCCATGGAACATCATAACTCGCTTTTCGACCGGCATGTGCCAGTTGAATCCCAGGAACAGCTCCTTGCTGTTCGATAAAAGTGGTAATTCTTTTATATTCTGTAATCTGCTCGTCGTTCCACAAACCTAAATCTGCCGGAGAAATCCTTCCCTCGGGAGAAACAGCAGTTGCTTCTTGTATGATTAGTCCCGCTCCGCCAATTGCCCTGCTTCCAAGATGTACCAAATGCCAATCGTTCGCAAATCCGTCTACTGCGCTATACTGACACATAGGCGAGATCACAATCCTGTTTTTAATGATTATATCTTTTATCTGAATCGGAGTAAATAATTTTGATGCCATAACTATTGGTTTAAAATAACTGATTTATAATTCGTAAACTCTTCTGTTTCTGTACTTTTCTATATTAAAAAAAAGTGAAATAAGAATTGTACAAGTTAGGCATTCTGTTAAAATATCAGACAATCCTGTTTGATAATTAAACGTTAAGAAGTGAAATCGATTACACTATATTTTCTAAAACCACCCTTATACAAACATCATCACTTCATCTCACATCTTATAAAAATATTTCTCTTCTAACATATTAACAAACATTTAAAACGTTCTGACAAAATATAGTCGGATATATTAAAACAGAAAACCTTACTTTTGTGCGTTTATTTAATTGAATCTAAATTTTAAAAATGGAAATAGTTATCAAACTTGGTCAATTTTTCTTGAGTTTATCCTTATTGATCATCCTTCATGAATTGGGGCATTTTATTCCTGCAAAACTTTTTAAAACCAGAGTTGAAAAATTCTACTTGTTTTTTGATGTTAAGTTCTCTCTTTTCAAAAAGAAAATTGGAGAAACAGTATATGGTATCGGATGGCTCCCTCTGGGTGGTTATGTGAAAATATCAGGAATGATCGATGAAAGTATGGATAAAGAACAAATGGCTCAACCACCACAACCATGGGAATTCCGCTCTAAACCAACCTGGCAGCGATTGATTATCATGCTGGGTGGGGTAACAGTCAATTTTATTCTTGCTTTTATCATCTATATTGGAATGGCATATGCTTATGGTGATGTCTATCTAAAAAACAGTGAACTAAAAGACGGTATTGAAGTGACAAGTGCTGTTGGAGAACAGATTGGTCTGAAAACTGGTGATAAGATCCTTGAGATAGACGGTGAAAAGATCGAAAAATTCAATGATATTGTTGTTAAAATGCTGTTTGCTAAACATATTGTTATTGAAAGAAACGGAGCAGAACAAAAGATTGATCTGCCTGTTGATTTTATTGATAAATTAATGGACGGTAAAAGAGAACCTTTTATCGGTCTTAGACAACCTTTTACTGTGGCTGCTGTTGCTGACTCTTCTGCCAACAAAGATCTACTTCTTCCAAAGGATATTATTAAAAGCATCGACGGACAAGCAACAAAATATGCAGATCAGGTACGTGCTATCGTTAAAGATAAAAAAGGACAATCCATAAATGCGATTGTACTCAGAGATGAAAAAGAAGTTCCTGTAACCTTATCGGTTGATAAAGAAGGTAAATTAGGAATTTATCAGGGTGGATTAGGTATGGTAAGCCTTGAAAAGCTGGGAGTCTACAAATTCAGCAAACAGGAATATACTTTTGCGGAAGCTATTCCTGCAGGTATTATAAAAGGAAAAGATCAGGTATTAAGCTACGGTCAGCAATTAAAAGCCATCTTTAACCCAAAAACAGGTGCTTATAAAGGCGTAGGAGGCTTTAAAGCGATCTTTGACATTTTCCCGGAACAATGGGTGTGGCAAAATTTCTGGAGCATTACAGCGCTTCTGTCGATTATGCTTGGTGTAATGAACTTATTACCAATTCCTGCTCTTGACGGAGGTCATGTTATGTTTTTATTATATGAAATGATTACAGGCAGAAAACCAAGTGACAAATTCTTAGAATATGCACAAATGGTTGGTTTTGTTTTACTTATAGCATTGTTGCTTTTTGCTAACGGTAATGACATCTATCGGGCGATAATGGGCAAGTAAAAAAAATTGAAAAATTTTTATCTTTTTATTTGGAAGAATCAAAATTAGCCCTATATTTGCACCGCTTTACAAGGCAATATGCCTTCCTCCTTAGCTCAGTTGGTTAGAGCATCTGACTGTTAATCAGAGGGTCCTTGGTTCGAGCCCAAGAGGGGGAGCAACAAAAGAAAAAGACGATCAGAAATGGTCGTCTTTTTTTATGCACCATAGTTTTACTTTTCACATATCATTTTATATATATTTGTTTGAATAAAGTCTAATATAGATTTTACAGAACATAAACAATTACATAAAACCATAATAAAATGAAATGGGAAACTTATCACACAAAGACTATTACTGAAAAATACGTTTATAGATATTTAACTATTGAAAAACTAATAGACTTTCTTGATACAAATAGTATATTTTTAGCAAGACTTGACACATTTGAAGATAATTTAGAAAATATTGAACCTTACGATATAAATGAATTAACATCCCTATCCTTATCAAAACCTGAAGATGCGAATCCTGAAATTTCTGATTCTAAATGGAATGAAATAATAGAAAATAGCAAAAAACGATTTAAAGAAATTAAAAGCTATCTAATTAAAAAACAAAAAAAACGATTTGTAAGTTGTTGGATTTTGAATGATGCTGAATCCTTTGGGATGTGGGATACTTATGGGAAATCTGGTTTTGTAATAAGATTCGAAAGGGAGTGTTTTCAAAAAATTATTAAAGACACGAAAGATCTACAAAATGAACCTACAAATAAAATTAACCTATTAGTTGTAGGTAAAGTTTTCTATCAAAATTTTGAAAAAATGATGGACAACGAAAAGAAATCATTAATGAAATTTTCCGCTTTTAGAAAACACTTATCTTTCAAACATGAATAAGAATATAGAATAGTTGGATTTACAAATGAAATTGGAAATGAGACAGGATTAAGATTCAAACTACCAAATATTGAAACTCTAGATTTTGAAATATTTGCAAACCCAAGATTATCCTCTTTTCAATTCAATCAATACAAAAAAATAATAGATAAATATTCAGAAAAACATATATTAAAAGAATCAGAATTAAAAAATTGGCTTGAATTTAGAAATTTAAACCATTAAAACACTTACAACAACATTAGCTCACAACATTATAAAAAAGGATTTTTTGTTTAAAACAGTTTCAACAGACTATTCTGATCTGATAGTCTCAGACAATTAACAGAAATCAATAATAAGCTCATATCTCACATTCCTCCCCGCTTCTTTTTGAATAAGAATCTTTTTCTCTGCTAAATCCTGTAAATCTCGTGTTGCTGTAGCTCTGGAAGTTTTGGTAACAGACATATATTTTTTAGATGTCATTCCTCCTTCAAAACCTTGTGATCCGAAATCAAACATTTTCAACAAAACTTTAAGCTGTCTTTCATTAATAAGGTGCTTCTGTTTATCAAAGAATTTTGCTTTATTTAAAGTAAGCTGAATCGTTAATTTTGCGGCTTTCTGCGCTTCAAAAATCACTGAAGAGAAATAATAAATCCAATCTGTAATTTCCAAAGTTCTTTGTGCTTGTTTCAACTTTTGATAATAGAGTTTTTTATTCTTTTCAATAGTACTTGAGAGGCTCATTAATACAGGTCTGTTCAAAGATTGAGAAAGGTATTTTTCAGCAATAGCCCTTCCAATTCTGCCCAATCAGGAAATTGCCAATTGTATTTCATGAGGCAATTAATTAAAATAATCACCTCAGATATAATGATTTTCTGAGGCAATTAGAGATTTTAATCTTTACACAATTAAATAGAAAAACTATTTGATTCTTTTTTATATAACAAAATCCCTCATTAGCTATCCTTTTAAACAAATATTCAAAATCTATTTTTATAACAGGTTATTATATTTACGGGAATAAATCTCCACTAATTTAAAGCCTTTGGAGTAATAGTTCCCAGTTTCTTCTATATGCTGCATTAAATAATCAACGTAAATCCTTTGTAGAGACCGAAATAATACGAAAAAGGAATTCCTATTTATCTGATTTTCTAATTTCTTTATCAAAATCAGAAATTATTTTTTGTGTTTTATTAAAAAAATCATATTCTATTATTGCTTTTTTATTAGCTTGTATTTTGGATACTTTGCCTTTGCCTTCTAAAACTTTATAATCATTGAAATCCAAAAATTTATTAACACTTCTTGCTAACTGTTCCATCGTAAAAGTGTTTTCTCTCTCGATTAAACCTTCTATATAGTCAAAATAAGATGTTACTGTTCTCTCCAACTGTTTTATTTCCTTTTCTTCTAAATAATTTTTAGCAACTATAACATCCTGTTTTAGAATTCTACCATCAGGACTATTTTTCCATGTAATCAGACCCATATTCTTTTTTTGCTTATCAGCACTACTTTGTATAATTTCAGCTGCTGTTTTCCCTACAATAGCAAAATGGAATTTATTCTGAACCATCGCATAAAAATATTTTGTTACTTCTGCATTTTTATCATAGTCAATACAGCATTCTGCAAAAATATCCGTTACCTGCTGATAAATTCTTCTTTCACTAGCTCGTATAGAACGAACTCTTTGCAGTAACTCTTTAAATAATCTTTACCAAAAACAGCCTGACCTTGCTTTAATCTGTTATCATCAAGTACAAACCCCTTAATGATATACTCTTTTAAAATTGTAGTGGCCCATATTCTAAATTGGGTTGCTTTAGCCGAATTTACTCTATAACCAACAGAGATAATAGCATCTAGGTTATAAAATTTGGTATCATATATTTTACCATCTTCGGCAGTATGTTCCAAAATGGAACTAACTGAATTTTCTTCTAATTCTCCCGACTCAAAAATATTTAACAAATGTTTTGTAATAGCAGGTCTTTGTACACCAAACAACTCAGCAATAGTTTTTTGAGTTAACCACACCGATTCATTCTGAAGCAAAACATCAACTCGTATTTCTCCATTTGGTGCGGTGTATAAAATAAAATTTTTTTAAACTTTCTTCCATAATTTTCTATCTGTTCTCTTAATCCTATAATTACGGATCGCCGTTTTATGGACTAAAGTTAAGTCATTTTTATAAAAAAAGACGACCATTTCCGATCGTCTTTCTATATCCTAAATGATTTTAATTTATTCTTTACCTTTTTTAAACAGATATTCAAAATCTCTTTTTGCCGCTGGTTCTACAATATTGGCAGGGATAAATTTCCATTGATTTAAAGCCTTTGGAGTAACTGTTCCCAGTTTCTCTATATGTTGCATTAAATAATAACGTAAATCCTTTGTAGAAGCTGAAAGAATACGAGAAGGTAGTTGATCATGCGGTATCTTACTTCCGTTTGTAAAAAGATCTCCTCCTCCATTACCACGATAGGAGCTCATCGCTACTTTATATTTCTTTTTCAAATCAAAAGGTTTTCCATCAGCCATTTTTTCAATGGTCACTTTACTCCATCTTGGTTTCGTTACATCAACCGTATAAATAATCCCTGCTGCCGAGTCAAAGTTATAACTCGGATTCGCTAATTGCTCTTTTCCTGTTTTAGGATTGTTTTTAAATAATAGCAAATGATCATTAGCTGTTTTCATATGATTGGTCCAAATAAAATAAGACTGTTCTAAAAACCCTTTTATTTCTTCTCCTGTCAGCTCCATAGTATACAACATATTTTCATACTTATATAACTTAAACATATCACTTACGTATATATCTCCTGCTTTAATTTCTGTATTAAAAGAAAGAGGTGCGGCAAAAGAAATATCTGCTCCTGTAAGATCCAATTGCAATGTATGAATCAAATCAACAAATCCAGATGGTCCAAAATAAGCCGGCTGAGTTGAGATTGTTTCTGTAAAATTTCCAATCTTTTTAGAAACAAAATCTTTTACAGCGGTAAACTGAGGAGCAAAGGTTTTTATAAAATCAGCATCCGGCTCATAATTTTTCATATCTGTTAAATAGCCTTTTACATCTTTTGATTTTACTTTTCCCTTTTCTAAGATCAGCTTAATATCCACAGTCGCAACCACATCTCCATTGTTTGCCGGATTAATAACCAGGACAGAATCTCCATTGCTATTTTTAACGGTTCGGCTCTCCTGCAGGTGGTCATGTCCCATCATTACAATATCAAAACCGGGAACATTCTGCGCAATGGTTACACAAGCATTCTCTCTGTATTTATTTGCTACTACAGTGGGGGTTTGTCCAGCATGAAATACACCAACAATTACATCCGGTTTTTCTTTTGTTTTAATAATCTGCATATATTTCTCAGCAGTATCGATCATGTCTTCAAAAGATAATCCGGTCCATAAACTTTCCGGCAGCCAACTTGGTATTGCCGGAGTAATCATTCCCAATACCGCTACTTTTACTCCTTCTATATCAAATATCTGATAGGGCTTTAAATAGGTTTCTTTTGTTGCGGTACTGATAATATTTGCACCTAACACCGGAAATTTACATTCACTAATCCAACGGTCATAAACGGCATGTCCGGTTTCTACATCATGATTTCCCATTGTTCCTGCATTATATTTCATATAATTCATAATGTCTGCACAAAGATGTGTAGAAACGGTATCGATAAAATTATAATAATATGCTGTGGGCTGACCTTGCAGAATATCTCCGTTATCTAATAATAACAGATTATCTTTATATAGGGCTCTTTGTTCTTTAACAAAACTGCTTACACGGGAAAGACTTCCACTCCATGGCTTTTCGTCTATAAAATTATATGGAAAATAATTTCCATGAATATCACTGGTTTGTAGAATTTTAATATTTACTTCTTTCTTTTGGGCAAATATACTTATGCTGTAAAACAGCATCAAGTATGTAAAAATCTGGAATTGTTTCATTTTATATTATTTTTTAATGAGAAAATATAAAATTAAGAAAAACAGTTTTTAAACAATACTTTTTAAAGTAATAATTCAACAAAAAAGAGAGCTGATTTAAATCAGCTCTCTTTTTTGTTGAATTATTACTTCTGTTACTCTAAATCCTAATCTATAATCTCTATAGTTACTTTTAGAACCCCATGTAATTTATTTTTTGCTATATCAAAAAAAGCTTTTTTTGATAAATCTATCTCTCTTCCGGCAATAAAAGGACCTCTGTCGTTCACTTCTACAATTACCGATTTATTATTGGACTGATTCGTGATCTTCAGTTTTGTCCCAAAAGGCAGTTTTTTATGTGCTGCTGTATATTTGGAATTATTAAATTTTTTACCGCTAGCTGTTTTTCTTCCATTAAACTTATCTGCATAATAGGAAGCATGAGCGTCTTTTTTGTAAAACTTGAAATTCTCTTCTTTGACAACTGCAACCGAATCGGAATCTACTACTTTTTCTGCTTCTTTTATCAACTTTGATGATAAACAGGCAGACTGATCTGATTTACCTTCATAACTGTTAAAGGAAACTGTTATTGTAAATACTGCTAAAAGGAAAAAATATTTATACCGCATAATACCAACTTTCATAATTATCAATCTGTTACACAATTATTATGCCTAAAATAAAAAAGCCCTTTTGAAAGGGCTTCTACTATTTTTTGTTTAGAACCATACCTGCCATGGAATTCTGCTTAAGAACAAAATTAAAGCTATTCCGTAAAAGATAGAGATTAATTTAAACTTAATATGATCTGTAGATGCTTTTTTATGCTTAGACCATCCAATAGTAATCAGGGCAATACCTATAATCATTATTAACGGATGCTCTACAACATATAATCGTAAAGTAGCATCTTTCATAGTTATCCCCATACCTGCAGCTTTTGCTGAAGAAAGATAAGGAGACAAAAAATACATTACAATTCCAATCAATAACTGAATGTGTGAAAAAACTAATGCAAATAATGAAAGTTTGTAATCTTTACCTATAAATTTCTTTTTAGAACTAAAGCCCACTAACGCATTTACAAAAGCAATTACTAAAATAATTAAAACTAAATATGCCCATCCTGAATGGATCTCTTTAATTGTATTGTACATATATTTTATAAATTTATTGAAAACAAAAATAGGAATTAATAGTCAAATTCAAATCTGTTGTAATCTTACTACAACTCCAAAAGCTTAATTTAGAACCAATCTTAATAATAAAATAACCTTATTTACTGTAAAATAAGAAGTAATTTAAACATTTGAAACTGTTTTCCAATATAATTTTTCGAATAAAATCATTATATTTGTAACAATGAGAGAAAAAATAATTTTTATTTTTTGGATAAGTTTAATTAGTGTTATTGGTTTCATTAACGGCAATACGTCATCCCGATTCTCAAATGAAATCAGAAAAGAAGAAAACAAAATATTTTATTCTAAAACGAACCAACAAACCGTCTCATTCTGCTTTAAGAAAGGGCTAAATAAAGATAAAAAATCCGAGACTTCTGTTGATAATAATGAAACAAAACATACTTCAAAAATAAAAAAAACGTTCTCTGACTTTATAAAAAGGACAGTATCTTCTAAAAAAGAAAACGATCACTTATTTTTTATTCTAAAAGAGAATCTTCTTATCTGTAGATATGCTACTTTAAAACACAGATATACTGCTGTTTTTTTCAGTCCTATCGCTTTTTGGTAATCTGTATATTCTACTTTACAATTACCACCTATTATGAAATTCCATTTCATAATATTCTGTTTAATTAAAAAAATAATCCTACAATATGAATGAATTAGAAAACGCAACAACAATTTCTCAACATTTATATCCTCTGATCAGCGATCTGGGGTTAATATTAATGACAGCTGCTGTTGCAATTTTATTATTTAAAAAAATAAAACAACCTCTTGTTTTGGGGTATTTAGTAGCAGGATTCCTTGCAGGTCCTTATATTACCTTTTTTCCTTCTGTTAAGGAAATTCACAGTGTTGAAGTCTGGGCAGAAATAGGAGTTATCATCCTTTTGTTCAGTTTAGGTCTGGAATTTAGTTTCAAAAAACTAATGAAAGTCGGAGGAACATCATCAATAACAGCAATATTTCAGATTGTATTTATGCTTTTTCTAGGCTATTCAGTTGGACAACTGATGGGATGGAATATGATGGATAGTATATTCCTTGGAGCTATATTATCAATGTCTTCTACTACTATTATTTTAAGGGCTTTCGATGAATTGGGCGTAAAAGGAAAAAAATTCGCCGGTATTGTATTTGGCGCTCTGATCATTGAAGATATAGTAGCTATTTTATTGATGGTATTATTATCCACTATTGCAGTAAGCCAACAGTTTGCCGGTATTCAGTTAGTCGAATCTGTATTAAAGTTATTTTTCTTCTTAATACTATGGTTCATAGGTGGTATTTTCTTTATTCCGACCTTACTTAAAAAAGCAAAAAATCTCCTGACTGACGAAACTCTGCTTATAGTATCATTAGGGCTTTGCTTAATGATGGTTATATTGGCTACCATGGCTGGATTCTCTCCTGCTTTAGGAGCTTTTATTATGGGATCGATCATAGCGGAAACAACGAAAGCAGAAAGAATAGAACACATTATTAAACCGGTCAAAGATCTATTTGGAGCCGTTTTCTTTGTCTCTGTAGGTATGCTGATCAATCCCGCAACACTTATTGAATATGCCATCCCTGTTATTATACTAACCTTGGTTACTATTTTTGGTAAAACTTTCAGTACTACAGTAGGTGCATTACTTTCAGGGCAACCTCTTAAACAGTCTGTTCAGGCGGGAATGAGTTTAGCACAGATTGGAGAATTTTCTTTTATTATTGCTACACTAGGAATGACATTAGGGGTAACCAGTAAATTTTTATACCCAATCGTCGTGGCTATTTCAGCTATCACAACATTTACAACCCCTTTTATGATTAAGTCCTCTATACCTACTTATAATAAATTAGAAAAGATAATACCAAAACGATGGCAGAAAGCCATTACAAATTACAGTAATAATGCACAAGCAATTAAAACCACAAGTAACTGGCAGCGAGTAATAAAAGCAACTATAATTCAAATCATAGTGAACTCTGTAATTATTCTTGCAATTATCTTACTGGTTTCCAAATTCGCTGTTCCAATTGTAAGTCATATTCAATGGGGAAATATTATTATTACCATAGTTACTTTACTTGTTTTATCTCCTTTTTTATGGGCTTTATCACTAAGAAGAGTTGCTGGTAATGCCATTGACGAATTAAAAAAAGACAGAAAAAGCTATGGTCCGCTTATAATTCTATTATTATTAAAAGTCATATTAGCAATATTCTATATCGGTTTATTACTAAATTATTTCTTATCACCATTAATTGCCTTAATAGCTTTGTCTCTATTTATTATCTCTTTCATTTTATTTCCAAAAAAATTACAGTCATTGTATAATAAAATCGAAAATCACTTTCTTAAGAACTTTAATGACAGGGAAAGAGTAAAAGCATCCAATAACAAAAGTGAATTAACCCCATGGGATGGTCACATGACTAGTTTTGAGATTGCACAGGAATCCAATATATTAGGTAAAACACTGCAGGAATTAGGTGTAAGAGAAAAAATGGGAATTAACATTGCGATTATAAAACGAGGTGATATCACGATAAATATACCTAGCTGTAATGAGCAAATCTTCCCTGGAGATATTCTTTATGTAATTGGTAGTGATGAACAGGTAGAACAATTCAATAAATTCATTAATGAAAGTAATATTCCGGATTCAGACATAACAGCTACTGATATCGTATTAGAATATTTTACTCTTACAAATGAAGAGGTTATAGGGAAAAGCATTAAAGCTTCTCAAATCAAAGAAAAAACAAATGGACTTATTGTAGGTATTGAAAGGAATGGACAACGTTTTATTAATCCTGAATCCAATTTACTTCTGGAAAAAAATGATGTATTATGGGTTGTAGGAAATAAAAAAATGATAAAAGCACTTCTTTCAAAAGAATATTAATTTTAAACATCTAAAGTAAAAACAGGTTCGATTAAAATAATCTTAATCGAACCTGTTTTATTTATACTATAATTCTATATTTTAAATCGCTGTATTAAACGAAATATGTTTTTAGCTAGGGCTTTACTCATAACGACAAAAAACATCCTTTATGGGGATGTTTTTTGTTTTTCGGAAAGACATCCGCTCAAAACGCCTTTCCTAATCATCTTA
>NZ_JBZEES010000016.1:0-48589 GCF_058310215.1 Flavobacterium sp. AK-301 | reverse complement strand
TGTAATACGGAACGAAACCCAAAAAAGCCCAGTCCCTGAGTATTGGAAACGGCTCCGTGATAGTTAAAATCTTGTTGCTTGGTAATGGCTCTGTACGTATTTTCTATTTTGGAAACCACTTTTAAACCGGGGGCTCTCTCAATATCCATATTGGGATAGGTTTCTGTATATCCGGACTGATATACTTGTTGGTAGGAATCATAGGAATTATTGCTTATCGGCTGATACTGTATACTTTCGGTGATCTGATCACCACTGACCACTTTTCGTAAGGCAACGTCTTCTCTATTGTCCTTTTCGTTTATAAAATGGATTATTTTGTTTTTACTGATTAAAGCATATTCTAAATGATGATTTCTTTTCTCATTGGTCAGAAATATCGGAACAGCATGTTTATGGAAACCGGTACGCTTAGTAGTTCCTCTTTTTACCATAAAATTAATATCCTCCGGATTGGAAACTACATTTTCACAGATTCTGATTGTGGTCAGTATCGGATCTCCATCATTTCTGCCAACATTTTCATTACCGGAAGCGGTATAGGTTTTCTGAACTAAAATATCGGTTTTTCCATCGCCATTATAATCACCGGGAATATAGTGTACTTCTTTTAAACAATAATGAATACCATAAGATGCATTTGAAAAATCATCCCATACCAGTTGATTCCCTACATAGCCTTCTTCATAGTTTAAATATAAACCGGTATTTTTTTTAATATAAGAAACTCCTGTAGAAAAATAAAAATTCCAGCTATCCTTCCCTTTCTTTTCCGGAATAACAAAATCAATCTTACCGTCACCGTTATAATCGCCTAATAAGATGGGTTTGCTACTATCAATGGACGAGTCGTAAAAAGAAGCTATGACTTGTAATCTATTCGCTTCGCTTAAAGAATATACGGATACACTTCCGGGATTAAATACTAAAAGGTCGGCTTTACCGTCACCATTTACATCGGCAACCATTATTTTACTGGCAGGTGTAACGGAGGTAATTCCTACATGGGTTACAAAATTAGTGGTTAATCTTCGGTCTAAGTTGACAAAAAAAGCTCTGCCGTATTCTGATCCGGTGCCTGCTTGGCTGTTATTATTCTGATCACAATAATTCTGCCGGTAGGTTACATTGTTCTCTATGGCTAGTATATCGGTTAATCCGTCTCCGTTAAAATCCCCGCTGATATAGTGTTTGGAAACACTTACTTCGTGCTTAACAGGGGGTCTGTTAGGTTGTCTGCAACTTAAAGGATGTTCTGTATAGTATACAAACTTAGGAAAGGTATATTCTTTTTTATACTGAAAATAAATGGAGCTGGTGGAACCGGCGGAATAGGTACTGAAATCTACTTTATCGTTTTCTTCTTTTACTACGGTCCAACCCTGATAGGGCATTAGTTTACCGGTATGGTTCAGCCAGGAAACCGGAAAAATTTCTTTAAAGGTTCCTACAGTATGGATCCACCCGATATTCATTGTACTACCTTTATCAATA
The DNA here is from genome assembly GCF_058310215.1 of Flavobacterium sp. AK-301. Classification (NCBI taxonomy): domain Bacteria; kingdom Pseudomonadati; phylum Bacteroidota; class Flavobacteriia; order Flavobacteriales; family Flavobacteriaceae; genus Flavobacterium; species Flavobacterium sp. AK-301. The sequence goes on along the minus strand of NZ_JBZEES010000016.1, from coordinate 47,095 downwards.
TCGGTAAAGACCCAATACATTGATTTAGCATTGGCTCCTGTAGTAGGATATAAAAGAAAATCCATCTTTCCGTTACCGCCAAAATCACCGGATACCATCCCTGCATTGGTATAATCGATATTGGTAACACTCATAGAGGAAATGACATCATTTTTAAAACCGGAATCTTCGGTGTCTTCATAGATAAAAGTGAGAGGATCATAACTTGTACTGTTATCACCACTCTTTTCCTGAACGCTTATTATTCTTTCGTATCCAAATCCTGTCGGGGTAACATCGTGGCTAAGGCTATAATTCCTGTAACCTATTCCGCTACTTATTACTTTTATTTCGCTTAGAATGGTGCTTCTTAAAAAAGAGAGTCCGCCGATAAAAGATTGTTCGGGACGTTTTCTCTTTTTATAAATAAACCGGATTTCATTAATGGGCGTATTTGTGCCTGACATACCATATTGAATAGCGGAAAGACTTAATACATTCTCTAAAACAGTATAGGTGTAATTAATTCGAATTCCCTGCGGATCGGATTGGTAAGCAATGGCATACTCTAATGGTGAACTAACATTGGTTGATCCGTATTGCGCGGAGGAACCATCGGGATAATACACCCTAAAATAAGCGGGTCCAAAATTTGCTCCATGTGGAGAAACACCATGGGAAGTAATCTTTATATTGGAAAATTCCTCGGTCTGATATTCGGCTCCGTCTTTACCATAGATACCGCTTTTTAAAAGCAGGCGCTGTCCGTCCAGTGCAAAACGGTCACTAGCGGTAAAATTAACTGCGGAAATATTATTATCATGATGGGTAGTGGAAGGAATTCGGGTAATAGCTGATGCTCCGCTTATATTCCAGCCGTAACCTGCCAGTCCGTTACCACTCTGGCTGTTATAGGATAAACTGACGGACGGCACTACGCCATTGATTCCGGGAGCAACGGCAATGGGAATATCATAAATAGCTGCTCCGCTCAGAGAAACGGATAACTGCCCTTCGGTTACGCCAAATTCGGAGGAACCTGAATTCTGAGGGCTTATTTTCGGACTGCTTCTCTTTGTGGCTTCTTGTGGAACAGCTTCGGAAGAAGACTGAACGAAATCGGTTTGTAAAATAGGAGTTACGCCTTCGACAGGAATACCTTCATGATTTTTATCCTGTGCCTGACTTATAAACGAAATCAGAAAAAGGAATAGATAATAATGTTGTTTCATATGTTTTTGGTTGTTGGTAATTGGTTGTTAGTTGTTGGTTGTTGGTTGTTAGTGAGCACTGAGACTGTGAACTGTGAACTGTGAACTGTATACTGAAACTGAGAACTGGGTTATTTGTTTAAAGTTCTAATAAGTCAAAAGTCCAATGTCGAAAGGCTGAAAATAAAAAACAGCTAACCAATAATAGTAGTATTCTTTTCATACGGTAATCGACTTTAAGTGAAATTTTTCTTAAAAAACAAACTTAATTCTTTTGAAGCAAACTCCTACAGTATTATAAACGTTTTTTTACAAAAAACACAAATTAATTAATAATATTTTACTAAAATACACCATAAAGCAAACAAGTATGCTTAAAAAATACGTTTTCTTTAAATAATTATCTATTAGAAATTATTGTTTTTTAGGTTTAAAATTTAAAGTTCTGATAAGTCGAAAGTCAAATGTTGAAAGACTGAAAGTCGGCAGAGCGACTAATACCCCCTGGCGCGAGCACCAGCAGAGTACGATACGGAATTTTTTATAAAAACAATATTAATTTTAAACTGATGTTTAATATCTTTACTTCTTAACTGATAAATTATGTTATGAAAAATTTTATTTTTCTGTTTTTAGCCATTATTTTTGAAACTATTGCCACTTCTGCACTAAAGGCTTCGGAGCAGTTTACTAAAATCGGACCGAGTATAATTGTAGTTATCGGTTATGTTCTGGCTTTTTATTTTTTGAGTATTACCTTAAAAACAATACCTGTCGGGGTTGCCTATGCACTCTGGTCGGGTATCGGAATAGTTTTAATTTCAATAGCAGGTGCTATTCTCTATAAACAAATTCCGGATCTGCCTGCTGTAATTGGAATACTATTTATTATTGTTGGAGTTATTATTATTAATATCTTTTCTAAAACCTCAACACATTAGAGCGTTATAAACTATTTGGTTTAAAGATTCTAATAATCGAAAAATCTAATTATCCAATAATCAAGAATAGTATTACCTTTGCCCCTTAAATGATTTTATATGCGCATTGATATTATTACTGTTTTACCTGAATTACTTCAAGGTCCTTTTGATGCTTCTATCCTGAAAAGAGCAATTGATAAAGGTCTTGCTGAAGTTCATTTTCATAATCTGAGAGATTACACTACTGACAAGCATAAAAAAGTAGATGATTATCAGTTTGGCGGTGGTGCAGGAATGGTAATGATGATACAACCAATTGATGATTGTATTACTCATTTAAAAAGTCAGCGTGACTATGATGAGATTATTTATATGTCCCCGGACGGAGAAACTTTCAATCAGGGAATGGCAAATAAAATGTCAATGCTAAAAAATATCATTATTCTATGTGGACACTATAAAGGGGTCGATCAGCGTGTAAGAGACCATTTTATTACAAAAGAAATCTCTATCGGTGATTATGTACTTTCCGGAGGGGAATTAGGTGCGGCTGTACTATCTGACGCTATTATCCGACTAATACCGGGTGTTTTGGGCAATGAGACGTCTGCTTTAACAGATTCTTTTCAGGATAACCTGCTCGCTCCTCCTATTTATACCCGGCCTGCTGTATATAAAAACTGGCAGGTACCGGAAGTTCTGACCAGTGGCCATTTTGCAAAAATCGAACAATGGAGGGAGGACAAAGCCTATGAACATACTAAGAACAGACGACCGGATTTACTGGATGGTTGATGGTTGATGGTTGATGGTTGATGGTTGATGGTTGGTTGTTGGTTGTTGGTTGTTGGTTGTTGGTTGAAAATTAAACAATCCAAGTTGAGAAAACAAAAAATTAAAATATAAAAAATTCTTCAGTCATCACGAATACAGATACACTAAAACGTACCTCTTGGTAAATCTAATATTATAAATATCTTGCTTCTTTGTTCTTTACTCTCTGTAATATATCGTACATCTAATATCATAAATCGTAAATATTTTAGTATTCAGCGCTTTGTAGCTAAGAAATAATAATTATATTTGCAACCAAATTTAGACCAACCTCTGGCGATAATCGTGAATGTTGCTCTGGAAAACCATTTTAAATAAAAAATCATGGCAGATTTAATGAAATTCGTTAACGACGAATTTGTTGCAAAAAAAGATTTCCCGGACTTCAATTCCGGAGACACAATTACTGTGTATTATGAAATTAAAGAGGGTGAAAAAACTCGTACTCAGTTCTTCAAAGGTGTAGTAATACAAAGAAGAGGTTCTGGAAGTACTGAAACTTTCACAATCAGAAAAATGTCAGGTTCTGTAGGTGTTGAACGTATTTTCCCTGTGAATTTACCAGCTTTACAAAAAATTGAAGTTCATAAAGTCGGTAGAGTTCGTAGAGCTCGTATTTTCTACTTCAGAGAACTTACCGGTAAAAAAGCAAGAATTAAAGATAAAAGAAGATTCTAATTATCTTTCTTTTTACAATAAAAAGGGTTATCCACAGGATAACCCTTTTTTTATGCTTTTTTTTTAAAATATTTCAAAAAAAAACAAAAAACCGTACTCTTCTTTATCCAAAGTTATACAAATAATCATACCTACAATACTATCTGACAACTATAACAACCTCAGATTCACAATAAAAGATCTATTAAAGAGTTATAGAAACACACAAATACTTAAAATAAACATAAATGATTTTTAAAAACCAATTCTATAATCCTCCAATGTAATGCTTTCATAACAATAAAACATTTATACTACATTCTATGAATCAAAATAGGATAATACAAAAAAAATACTCTCAATATTAAAATTACAAATTATCTTTTATGAAAAAAACATTTTTTTTTATATTGCTTCTTTTAGCTTTATTTCTAAACAATAAAACTACTGCACAACAAGTTCCTATAACAACTCCATATCCTACTACGTTTGAAATAAAACAAATAAACAGTGCTGATAAGGAAAAAAGTCGCTTAATACAGAATCTGAAAAAATTTGATCATACGCTAACTGGTTTTTACTTACATAAAAACAAAAAACTAAATATAAAACTGGAAACTTTAACTCCTTCAAATGATGGAGCTAATGTCGTTCTGGTCATCGGTACAATAGGAGAAGTAAGCCCTTTTGATCCGAATACAGTACAAAATGTCACTTATATTAATCTTCATGAGGGTACAAATCTAATTGATGGAGCCATGCATCAGGGAGGAATGATTACATTTCGTTATGTAAGACAAAAAAAAGGTGACCCAAAAGGGAAAATAAAAGTGAGTTTTCTTGATAATAGCGAGCAGGTACGGGCACCACATTATAAATATGGTATAACCAGTGATAAAGAATTTACTGAAATGATACAACAATATAATGCTTTAGAAGTGCTATTCTCATCAGATTTAATGAGTGTTGTTGCAACAAAAACAGCAGCAATACAACATTCACTAACAACAAATAAAAAAGAATGGATGGATTCCTTTCATAAACTACTGGAGATAGAAGATGATATTAGCGGAATGGACGATAATGACCCTAACCCTATTCATCATAGACTTAAAGCTGGTGAGGTTCGTTATTTAATGGTACAGACCTATAAAGATTCTAATCCTTATGCAACTGATTATATCACCGCTTATCCTGATCCGATAAAAATTTTAATTCCATTAAAAACACCAACCAACGGATCCGTTAACGGACCATGGATGGTAGCACATGAAGTAGGGCACCAACATCAACAAGGAGCATATCAAATCCCTCAGTCAACAGAATCTTCCGTTAATATCTATTCTTATAAAGTACAACGCTATTTTGGAGGTTCCAGTACTTATGTCCGTACACCAGATCGAAACATTGAAAAAATAAAAGGATATTTCTCTTTACCGGATCGAGAACGTTTCTATGAAATGCCGGATCAACGATTACAACAAGCTGCCGGAGGTGTTAATTATAATGAAGTTCGTTTCTTATTATGGGAGCAGTTTTTTTATATTTTTGGGGATCAGTTCTATAAAAATCTTCATCGTGTGACTCGTGAAGAACAAAAAGAATCTACTAGCGATGATGAAACAAAATTCTATTTAATATGGAAAGCTTCTCAGGTCAGCGGATATGACCTACGTCACTTTTTTGATGCTTGGGGTGTTAAGATTAAAGATGAATATTATCAAAAAGATTTAGATGAAAAATTTGAAAAAGCAAAACTTCCTTTACCAAAACGTGTAGACGAACTTCACTTAGTAAGTGGTGAAAAATTCTTTGCAGGAAACTATAAAGGATGGCTTCCTCTTCAATTAAAAGGAATTACTGAATCAAATCCAAGTAATGACAAAAATATACAACCTGAAAACCCTCTGATCTCTAAAAATAAATATTGTAATTATACTTCAAAAAAAGGCGTATTCACAGATCCTCGTGATGCTAAACAATATCCGTATAAAAGCTATGGAGACAAAGACTGGTTTATGACCAATCTAGACTGGGATGGCTATAACGGAACTGATGAAACCAGCAGAGGTACTATTGGAATGTATGGAACAAATGACCCAACAGGAAAAGTATACGGACGTATGTATCCTACAAATACCGAAATGAATAATCGATGCCCTACCGGGTGGGAACTGGCTAATAACAATCATTTTAGAGCGCTATCGCAACATTTACAAACAGAATTAGCTCTTAAATCAGAAGAAGAAGTAGTTCAATGTTTAAAATGTGGAGGGGACAGAGATGAAATTGCTGATGGACTATGGGCTAAAGGTCCCAGCAAAATCAATACGATTAAAGCCGCTCAGGTAGGATTTAATATACTTCCTGCAGGAGTAATTACAAAAGACGGTGTGTATGACTCTGGTGATAAAGAAGGAGAGAAAGCCAGTTTTTTAAACGATGGATTCTTTCATAGTGTATTTACTACCGCTTCGAAAATACGGGAGTATAGGAATAAAAATACTATCCATCATGCTGCTATACGCTGTGTCCGCAATAAAGCTAAAAAGATAGATCAGATAATCACTTTTAATACTTTAAAAGAAATAGAATTACCAAGTGAAAATAGTAAACTAAACGCGACGGCTTCTTCTGGACTACCTATAACTTATACCAGTTCTAATACAGAAGTAGCTACTATTATAAATGGGGAAATTCATCCTTTAAAAGAAGGAAAAACAATTATAACAGCCTCTCAGAATGGGAATCAAAATTATAATCCGGCTCCTGTTGCAAAACAGGAACTAATCGTCGTTTCTAAAACAAAAAAGAAAGATCAGACTATTACTTTTAATGCTTTAAAAGAAATAGAATTACCAAGTGAAAATAGTAAACTAAACGCGACGGCTTCTTCTGGACTACCTATAACTTATACCAGTTCTAATACAGAAGTAGCTACTATTATAAATGGGGAAATTCATCCTTTAAAAGAAGGAAAAACAATTATAACAGCCTCTCAGAATGGGAATCAAAATTATAATCCGGCTCCTGTTGTAGAACGTGAACTAATTATCGTTTCTAAAACAAAAAAGAAGGATCAGACTATTACTTTTAATGCTTTAAAAGAAATAGAATTACCAAGTGAGAATAGTAAACTAAACGCGACGGCTTCTTCTGGATTGCCTATAACTTATACCAGTTCTAATACAGAAGTAGCTACTATTATAGATGGGGAAATTCATCCTTTAAAAGAGGGAACAACAATTATAACGGCCTCTCAGGATGGGGATCAAAATTATAATCCGGCTCCTGTTGTAGAACGTGAACTAATTATCGTTTCTAAAACAAAAAAGAAGGATCAGACTATTACTTTTAATGCTTTAAAAGAAATAGAATTACCAAGTGAAAATAGTAAACTAAACGCAACGGCTTCTTCTGGACTACCTATAACTTATACCAGTTCTAATACAGAAGTAGCTACTATTATAGATGGGGAAATTCATCCTTTAAAAGAGGGGACAACAATTATAACGGCCTCTCAGGATGGGGATCAAAATTATAATCCGGCAACATCTATTAATCAGAACCTTATTATAAAAGAAAAAGCAAATATTTATGATGTTTTCATAAATAATGAAATATGGGATCTGAGTAAAACCTATTTAATACCTGAAAAATATACTGGAAAAACAATAGAAATATATGTGGATTTACCTACAGATATTATAATAGAAAACCAAAAGAACCCATTTAGTATAGAGGTCACAAAAGCATCTGTACAAAATGTAGAATTTACAGTTAGTGGCATAAAATATAATGTAACAATAGAAAAACGTTTTAATTTTGACGAGATTGTAAAATTAAAATGGGGAGATACTTATATTGTAAACAATAATTCAGCTGTTAATGGGGGTTACACTTTCACAGAATATAAATGGTATAAAAACGGAATAGAAGAAGGCAGCAAACAATATCTTCAGATCAAAGATATGAAAACAGCTGAATACATTGTAGAAATGACGATACAGGATGGTATTTTAAGAACCTGGGGGAAATCACTGAGTCTGAAAAAAACAAATCTGATAGCCTACCCTAATCCTGTTGCTTCTGGACAAACTTTATATCTGGATGCTACAAATATGCCTGAAGAGTTTATCAGTGATGCTGTAATTACCCTTTATAACAGTATTGGAGTCAACTTAAAAACGCAAAAGATAACGAGTACGATTACTCCTTTAATTCTTCCTATGGTTAAGGGAATCTATATAGTTAAAGTCGTTTCAAAAATACACGAACAAGAATTTAAAATTATAGTCAAATAAAGTCAAAACATGAGAATTAAAACAATAAAACAAATTCAAATCATTTTTGCAGCACTTCTTACATCAGGAATAGTAACGGCACAACAATCACATGAAAAAATTTCTGAATTTGGCAGTAGCTTTGGAATCGGATACACCTATTATATATCATCTCATATTGGATTACAGACCGGAATAGAATACAGTATGTATAATAACAAAATGAAAAAATCTAATTTGGAAGGAAGCTATATAACAACTGATAATGAAAATGAGTCTCTGGAATATAGGTACAAAATCAAAAATTATCAGGAAAAACAAAAAATAGGATATATTCAGATTCCTGTTATGGTACAATACCTGAAACCTTTAAAGGAAAATATTTCACTCTATGCATCAACAGGAATAAAAATAGGTTTTGCACAAAAAAAATCATTTGAAAGCATATCAGAATCACTGACAACAGAAGGATATTACCCTGACACTAATGCTGTTATAGACAATATCCCTGAACAAGGGTTTGGAAACTATCCTTCTATAAAATCAAAGGGAGATCTGGATTTACAAACTACATGGTTCTTCGCTCTTGAAACAGGGCTACGATGGAAAATTTCCAGAAATATATTTTTACATACCGGTGTTTATTTTGATTACGGATTAAACAATAGTAATAAAGGTGGAGCAGATAACTTTATAAGTTATAATAAACTAAATCCGGAAAAGCCATTGAGTAACAGTGTAATTCTTAAAAATCAGTCTTTAAAACTCATTTCTTTTGGAATAAAGGTTAAACTGGGGTTTGAATTATAGATGACAGCGATAATAGTCAATTCATTCCTTAGAAGAAAATCTACTGGGCTAGTCCTCTTTTTTCCACATTGATTTTCCTATCTTTGCAGTTATTACATATTTAAACTAATTACAAAATTATTTCAATATTATGGCAAAAATTAAAGTAGCTAATCCGGTTGTAGAACTGGATGGTGATGAAATGACACGAATTATTTGGAAATTTATTAAAGATAAATTAATTCTTCCTTACTTAGAATTAGATATCAAATATTATGATTTAGGTATTGAATACAGAGATCAGACCAATGATCAGGTTACTATCGACGCTTCTGAAGCAATCAAAAAATACAACGTAGGAATCAAATGTGCTACAATTACTCCTGATGAAGCTCGTGTTACTGAGTTTAATCTTAAGCAAATGTGGAAATCACCAAACGGCACTATTCGTAATATTGTAGGCGGAACAGTTTTCCGTGAACCTATTATTATGAAAAACGTTCCTCGTTATGTTCAGGGATGGACTAAACCGATCGTTATTGGTCGTCATGCATTTGGAGATCAATACAAAGCTACTGATACAGTTATTAAAGGAAAAGGTACATTAACCATGAGCTTTACAAATGAAGCCGGAGAAACTAAAACATGGGAAGTGTATGATTTTAAAGGTGATGGCGTAGCAATGAGCATGTACAACACAGATGAATCTATCTATGGTTTTGCACGTTCTTCTTTCCAGATGGCTCTAACTAAAAAATGGCCGCTGTATCTTTCTACAAAAAATACAATTCTTAAAGCTTATGACGGACGTTTCAAAGATATCTTTGAAGAAGTGTATCAAAATGAGTTTAAAACAGAATATGAAAAAGCAGGTATCACTTACGAACACAGACTTATTGATGACATGGTAGCTTCTGCTATGAAATGGAGCGGCGGATTTGTATGGGCTTGTAAAAACTATGATGGGGACGTTCAGTCTGATACTGTTGCTCAGGGCTTCGGTTCTTTAGGTCTTATGACTTCTGTGTTAGTTACTCCTGATGGAAAAACGGTTGAAGCTGAAGCAGCTCACGGAACAGTTACTCGTCACTATAGAGAATATCAAAAAGGAAAAGAAACTTCTACAAACCCGATTGCTTCTATTTTTGCATGGACAAGAGGTTTAATGCACAGAGGTAAACTGGATAATAATCAGGAGTTAGTTAAATTCTGTGAAACATTAGAGCAGGTTTGTATTGATACTGTAGAAAGTGGAAAAATGACTAAAGATTTAGCTGTTTTAATTTATGGAGATAAATTAACAAAAGACAACTATTTAAATACTCAGGATTTCCTAAATGCTATTCAGGAAAACTTAGATAAAAAATTATCTTAGTAACATCCTTATATATAAAAAAAGCCGTTCAGTACTGAACGGCTTTTTTTATAATTCCTATTTTTCTACAAAAGATTATCCTTTTTTAAAAGAAAATTCATCTAGTAGAATCTGGTATTTCCTGCCAATAGGAATACTTTCACCCGTTGTAAGAACAACACTTTCTTTCAGAATACTTTCTATAAAATTCACATTGACAATAAAAGAACGATGTACCTGCAAAAAGTCTTTTCCATTCAGTTCATCCTTAAAATTCATAAGAGTACCATATACAACAATCGGAAAGGCTCCTTTGTTTTTATGTATCTTGAGATAATTACCTATACTCTGAATATAGACTATGCTTTCCTGTAGTACTTCTTCTACTCCGCCATTCTGCCGAAAAGAAATTGTTGTTTTTTTCAGAGGCAGATTCTTCTCCTTAGCATCACAAAACAGTTTTGCTTTTTCAGCTACTTTCATAAATAAAGGCAATGAGATCGGCTTTAATAAATAATCCATAACATCATTCTTGTAAAAATCCAGCGCAAAATCAGAATAAGCAGTAGTAACAATCGTAACCGGTTTCTGAGAAAGCACTTCCACCAATTCAACACCATTGATCAGCAGCATATTAATATCCAGAAACAAAATATCAAAAGTATGCTCCTGCAATAATTGTAAAGCTTCCTCCCCGTTATAGGCACTTGCTGTATATTCTAAATGATTACAATATGAAATATGTGACTGAATAACCTGATGTGCCGGTTTCTCATCATCAACAATCAGACATTTGTAGATAATTCCCATAATATTAACTCTAAATTAAAAAATTCATTTTTATTTTTAACAAATATAAGTTTATATTTTAACTGTAAGCACCTTTCTGTTACCTTCAGATTATTACTTCTGAACTGATAATAGCTGATATATCTTTTTACAAACTCAATTATACGGGTGAACGTTATCAGGTAAAAGTTGCCTTAATAGAAGCTTTTGAAATAACTGCAGGTATGCAAATAAACAAAAGTCTCAAACTGAATCTGACTGTAGAAATAAACGGAAGCCTTGCTTTAACAGAACAAAAAGGAAAAAATATGATGTTCAACCCACATTTTACAACTTCCGGATATTGTTCAATAAGTATTAAATACGCTCCTATAGAAAATATTAAATTTATGCTAACAAATAATTATTTTTAAATATCTTGCAAGACTTTTTATCCTTTATTTATAATCCTTAACCTGAAACCTGAATCAACGTAAATAAAATGTAAACAACTTGTAAATAAAATGATTTTAAAAATATTTTTTTTACAATAGTTGTAACAATTAAACTATTTTCTATACTTATATTATAAACCCATTACCTATACTAAATATGAATTTAAAAACCTTTTTTATCTTTTTATCCACACTTTTAATTTTTTTACTAAATAGTGTAGAAGGATCCTCTCAAGAAAAATTTACACTAAGTGGAACAATTTCTGATATTACAAATAACGAAACTTTAATTGGAGTAAATATTCTGATAAAAGAACTGAACATCGGAATAATGACTAACGAATATGGTTATTATTCCATCTCTCTGCCAAAGGGTACCTATACTGTTGAACTGAGTTACATTGGTTTCCAAACCTTTGAAGAAAAAATAACTGTTACACAGAATATTAAAAAAAATATTGCTCTGGAAACAGCCGCCAATCAACTGGATGAAATCATCATCAATACAGAAAGAACCGCTATTAATTTGCGAAAACCCGAAATGAGTACACACAAATTATCCATTGCTGCTATTAAAAAAGCACCTGCTGTACTGGGCGAAGTAGATATTATAAGATCCATTCTTCAGTTGCCTGGTGTTACCAATGCCGGTGAAGGGGCTTCGGGATTTAATGTACGTGGAGGGGCTGCAGACCAGAATCTGATCCTTCTAGATGAAGCCACAATCTATAATTCCTCTCATCTTTTTGGTTTTTTCTCTGTTTTTAATCCTGATGCTATTAAAGAGTTGAAACTATATAAAGGAGGTATTCCTGCTCGTTATGGTGGTAGAATCTCTTCTGTCCTAGATGTTTACCAGAAAGAAGGAAATAGTAAAGAGTTTCATATGAACGGAGGTATCGGAGTTATTTCAAGCCGCATTCTGGCTGAAGGTCCGATCGTTAAAGATAAAGGTTCATTCCTTATCAGCGGACGCAGTTCATATGCTCATTTATTCTTAAAACTGGCTAACAATAAAAATTCTGCTTATTTCTATGACTTGAATACAAAACTGAGTTATAAAATAAATAATAATAATAATATTTATTTATCCGGTTATTTTGGTCGTGATATATTCGATCTCAATAAAGAGTTTATCAATACTTATGGAAATACCGTCGTAAACTTGCGCTGGAATCATTTATTCTCAGATAAATTATTCTCTAATCTGTGCGTTATTTACAGTGATTACTACTATGGATTAAGACTTGATTTTATTGGTTTTAAATGGGATTCCGGTATCAAAAACTACAATCTGAAATATGATTTCAAACATTATGTTTCTAATAGTTTCAAACTGAATTATGGTATCAATCTTATTGATTATAAATTTAACCCGGGTGAAATTAAACCGACTGACAATAAATCAGGAATCAACTACAGAAAACTAGATCAGAAATACGCTTTTGAAGGAGCGGCTTATATAGAAGCAGAACACGAACTTTCGAGTAAAATATCACTTCTTTACGGAATACGTTACAGCACTTTTTCCCGTTTAGGAAATCAGACCATAAATATCTATGAAAATAATCAGGCTGTGCATTTTAATAAGGAGTTAAAAATCTATGAAAAAGCAACACCAATTGGTACTAAAGAGTATGGAAGTGGAAAAACAATTGCTTTTTTTGACAACTTCGAACCTCGTTTTGCCATTTCTTATCAAATGAATGATAAACAGTCCATTAAAGGAAGTTATAACCGCATGAGTCAGTATCTGCATCTTATTACGAATACTTCTTCTCCTACTCCACTGGATATATGGACACCAAGCGACAATTTTATGAAACCACAGCTATTAGACCAATATGCCATTGGTTATTTCAGAAACTTTGCTGATGAGAAATATTCTCTGGAGGTGGAAACCTATTATAAAGCAAGTAAAAACAAAGTAGATTATATCGATGGTGCTGACCTTATTGCTAATAATGCAATTGAACAGGTTATTCTGAACGGTAAAGCCAGAGCTTATGGTATAGAATTTCTTTTACGCAAAAACACCGGTCGTTTCAATGGTTTTATTTCCTATACTATTTCCCGTTCTGAGCAAAAAACACCGGGAAGAAATGCTATCGAAACAGGAATTAATAATGGAAAATGGTATAAAGCAGGTTATGACAAATTACACAATCTAACTGTAACAGGAAGCTATCAGTATAATGAGAAATGGTCTTTTGCAGGTAATTTCTCTTTACAATCCGGACAGCCTGCTACCTACCCTAACGGACAATATGAGTATCTTGGTGTAACTGTTCCAAGTTACGGAGCTCGTAACAAAAACCGTTTACCAATATACCATCATCTTGATATTTCTGTAACTTATGTCCCTAACCCGGAAAAGAATAAAGACTGGCAAGGAGAATGGGTTTTTGGAATCTATAATTTATACAGTCGAAAAAATGCTGCTTCAATTTCTTTCCGTCAGGATCCGGAAACTGGAATTAATGAAGCACAACGTCTTTCTATTTTTAAGATTGTTCCTTCTGTTACTTATAACTTTAAATTCTAATCTTTTCCTATAGAAAAATAAACAATAAAAATATACTTATGAAAAATATAAAACTTCTTCTACTAATATGTATTACCGGAATTTTTATCGGTTGTGAAGACGTTGTCCATCTTAATCTGGATACTGCTCCACCACGTCTTGTAATAGAGGCTTCAATAATCTGGAATAAAGGGACTACTGGTAATGAGCAAATCGTTAAATTATCTACTACAACCGGTTATTATAACACTGTATTTCCTACTGTGTCTAATGCTATTGTAACAATAGAAACTTCTGATGGTGTTATTTTTAACTTTTTAGAAAAAGATAATACGGGTCAGTATATCTGTACAGATTTTGTTCCTGTATTAAATAAAACTTATCATCTTACTGTTATACTGAATAATGAAATATATACTGCTACAGAAATTATGCAGTCCGTTGTATCTTATGATTATGTTGAACAGATCAATGATGGCGGACTTCAGAAAGATGAAAAAGAAGTACTTGCTTATTTTACTGATCCCAAAGATGCAGAAAATTACTATCTGATACATAGCAAATCTGAAGTAGATGCCATTAATTCTTATGAAATTATAAAAGATGAGTTTTTTAATGGAAATCAGGTAAATAACCGCTATTCTGATGATAAACTTGCTACAGGTCATACTGTCAACTTTAAACTATGTGGTATTTCAAAAAGATATTACAATTATCTGAATGTTTTACTAGATGCTAGGGGAAACAATTCTTTTCGGCCACCATCACCATCCGGAGCTGTCAGAGGAAATATTACCAATACTACTCATCCGGACAACTATTCTTTAGGCTTTTTCAACCTTTCCGAAGCAGATAACATTAGTCATACTGTTCAGTAACAAGAGTCAGATGATTCGATTATAAAATAACCATGAGCTTCACTCATGGTTATTTTTATTTATATTCACTGTATACAGAACGTAAATTATTCGTAAAATAAAACAGGGTATTAATAGTTCCACTAACTTTTAGACCAGAACATTTGATCTTTAGACTTATTTTAAAAAATGTCCGAATACTACCAAAATCAGCGTTATTAACCACTTCTGAAATCCATAATAATTTCCGAAATTTGAATAAAAAAATAATATGTCCTTATTAAAGTTTTTAACGAAAGTAACTAACGGAACCTGTCCCAATTGTGGAAAAACGAAAATATTTACAAGCAACGGAAATCCGTTCTTATTTAAAATGCCTAAAATGAACCATGAATGTAGTGACTGCGGTTATTCCTTTTACAGAGAAACCGGATTCTATACTGGTGCAATGTACATCAGCTATGCCGTAACTGTTGCAGAAATGGTTGCTGTAATTGTTCTGGGACTTATCTTTAAACTAGGTCCGATTCAGATGTTTTGTGGTATTGTTCTTGTAGCTTTTTTGTTTTCTACCTTTAATTATAAAATTTCACGGCTTATATGGCTCAATATCTTTTACAAAGAAGAATAACGTTTTAAAAACTGACCCGGAGTTTCTCCGGATCGTTTTTTAAATAGCTTCGAAAAATAAGAATAATCCTCATATCCCAGCTCATCTGCAATCTCATTAAAGCTTTTTTTGGTATAAATTAACATTCGTTGTGCTTCCAACACAACACGTTCCAGTATAATATCAGTTGTTGTTTTATTGACCAAGCTGCGTGTAATCCTATTCAAATGCTTTGGTGTAATATTAAGATCAGCAGCATACCGAGCTGGAGATTTAATAATTGTAAATTGTTTTTCCACCAAATCCTCAAATTCTAGAAACTTACGGTTATAATGACTAAAATTTGCTATAGGGAAACGATCTTCTGTTAGCACAAATCGATTCAACTCGATATACAATTGTGACATTATATTCAGAATTAACTGTTGTGCTTTCCAGTCTTTATCTTTATATTCCTGCAAAATTCGCTGAAATAAATTAGTAATATGCTGTAAAAAATTACCTTCTAAACACATACAGTTCAAATGATACATAGAAGTATAAATAGGATATTCCCTGATCCTCTCCCGGATAAAAAACATATCAAAAAATTCCTGAGTATGAAAAAAAATATAGCCATCAATATCTTCCGACAGTTTCCAACTGTGCGTCTGACCTGGCACCAGCAGAAATACACTTCCGGGATGTACATCATATACCTGAAAATCAATTTCATGCACTCCGGTTCCCTTAGTAAACAATATTGTGGCATAAAAATTATGCTTATGAGGTTTCTCTACCTGAGTATGATTGATCATAATATGATCCGGAATCGTATTAGCATAAAAATCACTTCCTAAACTATTTTCATTTAGTTCATTAATCTTTAAAACAGCAATATTATCATTCATATATCCAGTTTCTTTAATTCAAAAGTACAATTTTTATAGTGGATAGTTTTTTAGTGGATAGTTATTGTGAAATGTAAAATGACAATACGTATTCCCCTCCTCCGTAGGGGTGCCCGTAGGGCGGAGTGGTTTTTTTAGTTGATAGTTCGTAGTTGATAATTGATAGTTTTTGAAAACTGAATTACTGAAAACTGAAAACTGTATACCGAATACCAAATACTGAAAACTGTGAACTAAAGGATGAATTTTCATTATCTTTGCAGAACCATAAAAAACGATATGAAATTTCAAGTTGTATCCGATTACAGCCCGACAGGTGACCAACCTCAGGCTATTGAAAAATTAGCAAAAGGTATTAAAGAAGGGGAACTCTTTCAGACCTTACTTGGTGTTACCGGTTCAGGAAAAACCTTTACTGTAGCCAATGTTATTCAGGAAGTAGAAAAACCTACATTAGTTTTAGCTCATAACAAAACATTAGCAGCGCAGTTATATTCAGAATTTAAACAGTTTTTCCCTAATAATGCTGTAGAGTATTTTGTTTCTTATTATGACTATTATCAACCTGAAGCCTTTATTCCTGTAACCGGAACTTATATAGAGAAAGATCTGTCTATCAATGAGGAACTGGAGAAAATGCGTTTAAGTACTACATCTTCTCTTCTTTCCGGACGTCGTGATATTATTGTCGTCGCTTCTGTATCTTGTTTATACGGTATTGGTAACCCTGTTGAATTTCAGAAAAATGTTATTGCTATAGACAGAGGTGAAACAATTTCCAGAACGAAACTGTTACATCGTCTGGTACAAAGTCTGTATTCCAGAACGGAAGCGGAATTCACTCCGGGAACTTTCCGTATAAAAGGAGATACTGTTGAAGTTTTCCCAAGTTATGCTGATGATGCTTTCCGTATCCATTTTTTTGGAGATGAAATAGAAGAAATCGAATCGTTTGATACCAGAACTTCTGCTGTTATTGAAAAATATGAGAAACTGACTGTTTATCCGGCTAATATGTTTGTAACTTCTCCTGATGTATTGCAAAACGCAATCTGGGAAATTCAGCAGGATCTGGTAAAACAAGTTGATTATTTTAAAGAAACAGGAAAACCTCTGGAAGCAAAACGTCTTGAAGAACGTACTAATTTTGATCTTGAAATGATTAAAGAATTAGGATACTGTTCGGGAATTGAGAACTATTCCCGCTACCTTGACGGACGGGCTCCTGGAACGCGTCCTTTCTGTTTACTGGATTATTTTCCTGATGATTATTTAATGGTCGTAGATGAAAGCCATGTAACGATTTCTCAGGTTCATGCCATGTATGGTGGTGACCGTTCCCGTAAGGAGAATCTGGTAGAGTACGGATTCCGTTTACCTGCTGCAATGGATAACCGTCCGCTGAAATTTGAGGAATTTGAAAAAATGCAGAATCAGGTTATCTATGTCAGCGCAACACCTGCGGATTATGAATTACAGAAATCAGAAGGAATCTATGTAGAACAGATTATTCGCCCCACCGGACTCTTAGACCCGATTATCGAAGTAAGACCAAGTCTGAATCAAATAGATGATCTGATTGAAGAAATTCAGGTTCGTTGTGAAGCGGATGAAAGGGTTCTGGTCACTACACTAACGAAAAGAATGGCGGAAGAACTAACTAAATACTTTACCAAAGTAGGTATTCGCTCTCGTTATATTCACTCGGATGTGGATACACTGGAACGTGTGGAAATCATGCAGGATCTCCGTAAAGGATTATTTGATGTACTAATAGGTGTTAACCTTTTAAGAGAGGGACTTGACTTACCGGAAGTTTCTTTAGTCGCTATTCTGGATGCTGATAAGGAAGGTTTTTTAAGAAGTCACCGCTCTCTGACTCAAACTATCGGTAGAGCAGCAAGAAACCTAAACGGAAAAGCAATTATGTATGCTGATAAAATCACCAACAGTATGCAGAAAACAATTGATGAAACAAACTATCGCCGAAATAAACAAACGGAATACAATACAAAGCACCATTTAGTTCCGAAAGCTTTAAATAAAAGCCTGGATAACGCATTGACTAAAAACTCTGTTTCGGCATTATACTATGAAAAACAGGAATTAAAAGCTGCTGAACCGGAAAGTCTGTATCTGAGTAAACCTGAAATTGAAAAGAAAATCAGAACTTTACGTAAAAATATGGAAAAAGCGGCAAAAGAATTGGATTTTATGCAGGCGGCAAAATTACGTGATGAAATAAAAGTATTACAGGAGAAGCTCATTTAATTTGGAAATTTGCTGATTTGGAAATTTGAAAATTGCGGACAAATCTGATTATTAGATTATTGGATTTTTTGAATTCTTTGCTGCGCAAAGTCTCCTGACTTTGAGAATGTGAATATCGGTCTCTGACCGAATTGATTATATAAATAATATCACAAAGGTCAGAGACCTTTCAACACTCCTACAAAATTAAAAACTTTGTAGAGCAGAGTAATCGAACACCCGAGCCTGAAAGAGCAAACAGACGAAATAATCTAAAAATCGAATAATTAAGTATCTTTGTTCTTTAAATAAAAATATATGACCAATAATGACATCTTCAAAAAATTGCGTGTTGCTTTACAATTACGTGATGACCAGATTGTAGAAATATTACAATTAGTGGATTTTAGAATTTCTAAAACTGAATTAGGTGCTTTCTTCAGAAATGAGGATCATCCTAATTATATGGAGTGTGGAGATCAGGTGTTACGAAATTTCTTAAACGGATTAGTGATTCATTTACGTGGTACTAAAGAGGAACCAAAAAATCCAATGGAAGTTATTAAGGGACATAAAGCTTCTAAACCTCAAACTACTACTAGAGAGGAACAACCTAATAACAAAACTGAAAAACCAAAAGCTAAAAGTTTTAAACCTACTTATAAAGCGAATCCTAAAAAGACTACTCCAAAAATAGAAATTGTAGAAAAAGTAAAGTTCAATAACGGTAAGAATAAAAAATCCTAAAAAGTATTCAGTACCTTAAATTTTGTTGTTATGAGAATCTTTTTACTTTCTTCTTTTTTAATCTGTTCTACTCTGTCTTTTTGCCAAACTAATGATAATATCGGATATACTGAAGTTGTTACAGACACATTGTCTTCCTCTATTAAAAATTCTGCTATTGCCACTACCAAAAAAGAGACTGCTTATTTTATCGATTCTGTTTTTGTACATTCAAATATCCTAAAAACACTAGATTCTCAAATTGTAAAATCTATTAATGTTGTAAAAAAGGACACTATTATTAATGAAAAAACGTATTCCGGAAAGATCTATATCACAACTAAAAACCCAATACAACATAACTTTCTGACTCTTGAACAGATAAAAACATTTTTTACAGATCGTACAGCTCCAACAACTATCTACATACTGGATGATAAACTTATAACGGATGCTGCTGAAACTTATAAAATCGATCAAAATTATATTCTAAAGGTTGAAGGGAAAAACACTAATTATTTTGAAAGTTTAAAAGACAATAATCTGAATATAGATATTATAACGATTCTTACTAAAACAAAAGAAAACATAGAAAGAGAAAAAACAAAAATAATATTAAAAGGAATGAAAAAATAAAAAAGCTGTCTAATAAAGATTCCTTTTTCTTTTATAGAATATTATTATTATTTTAGATGATGGTACTTATTCCTTCAAGGTTTTAAAAACCTTACAGAAAACAACTTCTTTTAAATTGAATATATGGTCTTAAAGCATAAAAAACCAGAGGTTATCTAAAAAGTTAGATAACCTCTGGTTTTTTTGACTTATACTCTTTGTTATATGCTTAAAATATTTCCTTTTAAAAACAACAGGTTAGATCTTCATTTGATCTAACCTGTTAGTTTTATTTATCTGTATAAAGTGAAATGTCCAATAAAATCCCTGTTGTCTTCCTTTTCATTTAATTTAATCATATACCAATAATCTCCCGAAGGCAAAGGTCTTCCATTATATTCTCCATTCCAGGAATCTCCTAATCTTAATGTTTTCATTTCTCTACCATATCGATCAAAAATATGGGTTCTGATAAATGGATAATTTTCAGTATTCTGAGGTGCCCAGGTATCATTACTTCCATCATCATTAGGTGTAAAATAATTCGGAATCTCTATATCAATAAATTCTATATAAATTTCTCTTTCAATCTTACAACCATTTTTATCAACAACGACAACAGTATATAATCCTGTTTCTTTCACTATATAAGTGTTTTTATAGGATCCACTACCTCCGTTAAAATAATAACTATATTCTCCATATCCTCCAGTTGCTTTAGCTACAATTTCATTCAATCCTCCCAGCGAAAGTCTTAAATCTAATGGCTCTACTTCTACAATCTCAAAAGATTCAGTCTCTTTAATACAACCACTACTATGCATAACTTTAACCCTATATCTTCCCGGACTTAAATTTGTATATGTATTTGATAATTGTGGTTTTTCTCCATTCAGAGCATACATTACCTCATCTTTTGCTTCTGGAGACACTTCTATGGTCACCTGATTTCCGGTCTGATTCTGATCACAATTATAAGTAACTGTAACAACCGGATCAATATTAATTGCTACCGGCATATCTACCTCATGAGAGGTAATACATCCATTAGCATCTTTTACATAAATAATATAAATTACACCACTTTTTAAATTTTCAAACAGAGTGCGATTTAAAACAAAATCCTTCTCTTTATCTGAATTAATACTAGTCGAATAAGGTGCTGTTCCTTTTAAAATCTCAACTTCTATAAGACCATTATTCTCTCCGTAACAAAGTTCTACTATTTTATTTTTTACTATTATTTCAGCAGATGGAATCTCTGTTACATCTATCGGAACAGAAACAATACATCCTATGCTGTCTTTTACATATACTGTATAAGAGCCTGCTCTTAAATTTTCAAATTTAGAGGTTGACAGAAAAACATCCGGATCAGTTGAAATAGCATATTCTAATACTCCTGTTCCACCACTTGCAGTTATATCAATACTTCCTACTGCCTGACCGCCACATAATATCTTTGTTGCTACAGCACTAGCCTTAACTGGCTGATTATCTGTTTCAAAACTTACAATCTCAGTACATCCGTTACTATGCTTCATACTAATTGTATGTGATCCTGTCTCAATACCTGTAAATGTATTGGCAGACTGATAGGTTCCTCCATCTAATGCATAAGTTACGTCCGTACTCTTTATTTCCGTATTAATCTCTACTGTTACTGTATTAGTAGGTGCATTATTATCACATATCGGCTGTATGATTAACTTTGGTTGAAAATCGACCGGTTTTTCTAAAAAATGATACGTAAAATCAAAACAACCATTGGCGTCTTTTACATAGATAGTGTAATCTTTACCTCCTTCTAAATTTTTAAACTCAAACTGATTCTCGACAAAAGGTCCTTTCATATCATTTAAACTGGTATAATAAGGAGCTGTTCCTCCTATTGGAGTTATTGTTATACTACCTTTTCCATCTCCCAGACATAATTCCTGTGTTACGGTTCCTTTTATGATTAGTTCTTCAGGCTCTGTGATTATAATGGATAAATCCTGAAAACATCTGGTTTCTTTATCCTGAACAATAATTTTGTATGTTCCTGCACTTAAATCGTTGAAAGTATTTTTTGAACTAAATTTATCCAGATATGGTGATATTGCGTATTGATATTTACCGGAACCTCCTGTAACCGAGACACTAATAAACCCGTCTTCTTTACCATAACAACTAACAGGTTTTTGTGTTTTCTCAACAACGAGAGGACTCGGTTCCTTTACAACAATTTTTTCTGAAGTCTCTGTACAATCTCCACTGGTTACTATTATAAAATAAGTTCCTGCCCCAATATTTTTAAAAGTTCCTGAGTTTTGAGATGGCTGAACCAATCTCCCTTTTTCGTCGACTAATTCATATTGATAATCTCCTAAACCACCTTTAGCAAAAGCGGTTATTTCTGCGTTAGCATCTCCTATATCACAACCTGCGAAATCACCTGACAAATCCAGACTAATCGCTAATGGTGTAATTTCGACAATATCTACAGTATTCGTTACTACTGCTTTACAACCACTGGTGTCTTTTACATAATATTTATAACTGCCTGCCTGCACGTCCAGTTTAGCTAACGGAGCATAATTTTTTCCGTCTGTACTGTATTCAAAAGGGGCTATTCCCCCTGTTACTGTAATTTCTAAAGTGGCAGGGGTCATACAGGTCAGTGTTTTCACAAGAGACAATGTAGCAACAATCCTATCCGGTTCTTTAATTTCAATTGTGTTAGTCGTTTCTGTACAATTCCAGTTATCTGCTATTGTTACATAATATTTTCCTACTCCTAAATTAGAGAAAACATTAGAGGTTTGCGGACCAAATGTGGTTCCGTCCTCATAATGTAAAGTATAAGAATAAACACCTTGTCCTCCTTTTGCAGCTACTGTAATAACAGCATCTCTATTTCCAAAACAGGCTAAATTCGTTGGAGTAGCAACAATATTTCCGGCAATCGGATCCGGTGCTTTTAATATAATACTCTCTTTTACTTCGCAACCGTTATTATCTCTTACTGTTATTTCATATTCTGCCGGAGATAAACCAGAAAACACAGATTTTTTTGAAAAAGATTCTATTTCTTTTCCTGTCGTTTTATTGACTAACTGATAGAGATAATTATCCCATCCTCCTGTAGCAATAGCTTCAATTTCTCCTTTATCCAGAGCACAGGTTACATTTCCGGTTTCTTTTAATTTTAATGTAAGTACTGATTTAGGTTCTAAAATATCAAAATCAATATTTTTAGAACATTCCGGGAAATTCTTCTCTTTTGCAACAAGAGTATAAGAACCGGCTTTTAATAGTACAATCGGTTTTGTTTCTCCATCAGTATAAGAACCTGATGCAACTGAGGTTGTTGTATTCAGTACAAATATCTCCCATGTAAATGATCCTGAAGGATTGGCACTGCTTATTGAAAAAGTAACCTTTCCTGTTTCGGAACCGAAACATACTACATCATTTAATTTTTTAAAATCAACAACTAATGTATTGGGATCTAGCACCGTATGAGAAGCGCTAACACTACATCCGGTAATTTTACTTCTAATTAAAAAGAAATGTACCCCTATCTCTAAATCCTGAAACAATGGGGTGTTTTTCCATGTAGCTCCATTATCATCACTATATTCAAAATCAGCAGGATCAGCAGGAGTAGTATCACTTTCTGATGTCATTACTATAATTTCAACAACCTCTCCATTATTTACACAGCTTATTTTATCTTTCACTTGTGGTGTTGCACTTACTAAAGCATAAAAAGGTGCTATTTCCACTAATTTAGTCACAAAACAATCATTTGTATCATATACAGTAAGTGTATAAGTACCTCCTTTTATATCTGTAATATTCCAACGTATCGGATTTGTAGGTTTTACTACTTTGTCTTTAGACTCTATAATTGTACCTGATGCGTCTTTTAATTCAAAAATATACTCTCCGTTTCCTCCTGTTACATTTGCAGGATCAACTGTAATCACTGCATTATTCATTATATCTCCTGTTGTACAGCCAAATTCCAAAAAGGTTACCGCTCTGTTTACATCAATAATAACCGGTTGTTTTACACTAATGGTATCTTCTTTTTCACATCCTCTTTCTGATACCACTTTAATACTGTAATTTCCCGCCACTAAGTCTCTGAATACAGGAGACTCCTGAAAAGATCCATTATTAATACTATACTGATAAGGTGGATTTATACTGGTCTTATCTAAAACAACGGTAATTGTACCATCATTCCCTTCAAAACAGGTAACAGGGGTTGTTTCTAAACTAAAAGCAACCGGAGCTGGTTCTTCTAATGTTACAGACAATTCTTTTTCACAATTTGTTACATTATCTTTTATACGAACAATATAAGTTCCATATCCTAAACCGGTAAATACTGATTTCGTTCCGGGACCTTCTAATGAAATTTTAGAACTGTCCAGTAGTTCATAAGTATAGTTCTCTACAGCAGAACCTCCTGAACCTATCGCTTTTATTTCTCCGTCGTTTAATTTACAGGTAGGCTGCAGGACAATATCTATATCTAAAACTAATGGTTTATTAATTGTAATCGTTTGGGTAAACACACATCCATTATTGTCTTTTATTGTAATTTTATGTACTCCTGAATTCAGATTATCATATATAAAATTATCTGATTGGGATATAAATACACTTCCGTCTAAACTATATGTAAACGGTGCCACTTCATTAGGTACAACAACTCTGTTTACAGCAATACTAAATTTACCCTCTTCTGCACAAATATCTACAACAGAAACTTTAATTTCAGGTAAAGGGTCTGTAAGTAAAGTGATTTTAGCTTCTTTAATACAATTATTTCCGTCTTTTACATAGACGATATATTTCCCTGCTTTTACAAAGAAAACAGCATTTTTAACCCAGTCCGAACTGTTTGCCTGTGGTGGCACTACTCCCGGTACATCAGATTGAATAAAATATTTATAATTTCCGGCTCCATAAGCACCAGTTACTGTAATCTGACCTTTTTCGTTACAATTTTCATTTTTCGTTACAACTGCTGATATTCTTAATTCTTCTGTTGCTTCCAAAATTTCAAAATCATCAGAAACCTGAGTACAACCAAGAGTCTGACCTTCTTTTTCAGTAAATAAAATAAAATATTTTCCCGGTGTTAAAGGTCCTAAATCTTTTATTGTAACTGCTCCACCATTTACCGGACTATTTCCTTTTATTCCGGTAGATACATTACTAAAAGAAGTATAAACTTCATATTCTACAGAGGTCGTTGCCGATGAATAGTTATCAAAAGTAAAACTAATTTTTCCATCATCTGCTCCTTTACAAGTTACATTTTGGGGATCAACAGTAGAGGTTAAGGTAGATTTTGTCGGAATTTCAGACTCTGATGTAACATAACGATAACAATGTGTACCTTCGTCATATACAACAAAACCATATTTGAAACCCGGTATAAGATCTTTAAATACTGTAGACAAACCTTTAGGAGCATCTCCCGGCTGATAATCCGGTGATCCCGGATAATAAACAGGAACAGTTCCTCTGTAAATGGCGAAAAAATAAGGTCCTTCTCCCATTAAATTACCACTAACGGTTACGACTGCTGAACCAAGAAATCCACACTCTGAACCTTTTATATCTACACTAACAGATAACTCACTTGGAGGAGATGCAATCAAAATATCCTTATCTGATACAGTATTACAACCATTAGCGTCTATAATTTCAATATTATAAAAACCAAATCCTAAACCCTCAAAAGTATAACTTGTATCTGTGGTAGGTCCGAAAGCATGTACAATAGTACCATAACTGTCTTTTAAATAAAAAGTATAAGGTGCGGTACCTCCTTGAACTCCTTCTAAAAATATTTTTCCTCTGGCCGACGGTTTTTCTGTTTCACTCCCGTCTTCACAAAATATATTTTGTTTTCTGGTAGAAAAAGTAATAGGATCTTTTTCCTCTATTTTTACTGTTTTAAAAACACTACAGCCATTTGCATCTATAAGGGTTACTCTATAATTCCCAGCAGGTAATGCTGTTGTCTGATTCTGATAACTTGTATTTGTATCTATATTAAAAACATCTATTTTATAAGGTACTATTCCTTGAATAACCTTTACATTGATACTTCCTGTAGAAGCTCCGGTACAATTAATTATTGGTCCGGATGTTACTTTTAAATCAGGAAGCTTTAACTGCTCAACTACAATATCCTGTAACAGAACTGATGAACAACCATTAGCATCTATAACTTTAAAAGAATAACCTCCCGCACTCGCAGTTGTAAAGTCAACAGATGTTCCTATTAGTTCTTTTGGAGGATTCATAGCCGTACCATTCTTAAAAATCTGATATTGATACGGTAAAATCCCTCCCTGAACTGTGAATTTTATACGTGCATCGGGAGTACTACTACAATCTAATCCTTTATCTAATACTGCATTAACTAATAATTGTTTTCCTATTTGCTTACTTACGGTGGTTGTACACCCTAATTGATCCCGAATCAAAAACTGATGGGTTCCTGGTAACAAACCTTTTATGTGAATTGTAGTAGACGGGCTGGTTGATGACCAGGTTAATCCATTATTTAAACTATACGAATAAGGAGCTGTTCCGCCTCTTATTATCAAAATAATCTCCGTTTTATCTGTTGTAGTATAACAAAATTGAGAAGTAGAACTTATAGTTGCAACAAGTGGTTCCGGTTCTATCAGATCAAAAGAAATAGTGGAAGAACAACCGATCATATCGGTTACGGTAGCTGTATATTTCCCTTTTATCGTCAAATTAATAAATTCCGGATTCATTTGGCTCTGTATTGTCCCGTCCGGAAACTTTAAACTATACTTATTTCTACCTGATCCTCCTTCTGCTTTTAATTTTACTGTAACAGTATTACAATTTATAAGAGTCTGGCTTTCCAGATAAAGTTCTAATTTCTCCGGTTCTTCAATACTTACAGCAACAGGAAGAACGCAAGGGGAAGGAGAATCTGATGAAGCCTCCACTAAAATAACATAATCTCCGGGAAGCAGATTGTTTATCGTAAACTGACTGCTTCCTTTTATGTTTACCCAGGAAACTCCATTATTTATACTATATCTATATCTTGGAAAGTCTTTTACTCCTATAGTAACACTACCATCATTAGCATTAAAACAAGAAATATCTTTTTTTGCCAACAAAGTCGCTGTAAACACTTTATTTTTTACAATAACTGGTGTAATCACTTTAAAATCACAAATTGTCGATGTATCCCCCTCTTTTTTTCCAGCTACAATATTCGAACTATCCTGTGAAAAAGTATATTCTGAATCTTTATAAGCGGATATTAATTTATAATTCCCGGAAGGTATATCTTTAAATACATTTGATTCCTGTGGTCCTATACTATTACCATCCTGGTCGACTAAAGTATATGTATATTCATAATCCGGAATAGTAGTCGATACTGTTACATCTGAGGATTTACTACAAAAATATTGAATATTCGTTCTTATAACAGGAGGAGGAGAAACAATATCCACCGTCTTTGAAAAAGGATAAACACAACCGTTACTATCCTGAATAGCAAGAGAAGCTTGTACTGCACCGGAAGAAATATAGCCTTCTGGACTATCTTTAAAACGATTTCCGTTAATACTATATTTATAAGGTGGCGTTCCTCCAACAGGGTCAATAATCTTCAGTTTAATTCTGTTTTCACCTGTAGGATCACAAGCAGCACCTTCAAGAACAATTGCAGAAGCCTTAAGTGGAAATTCCGGTTGTTTTATAATAATTGTTTGCGGTTTCATATCGCACTCCTTCAGTACTTCTCCTGTCCAATGAACTAATTTATAGTGCACAAACAAGGTATAAGTTCCTCCTGGTAAATCTGTAAAAACAGTAGATTCCTGATATTTCTTTCCTGTAAGACTATAACTTAGCCGATACCCGTTCTGTTTAACATTTTCTATTCTGATAGCTCCATTTCGACCTCCATAACAACGAATATCATCTTGCTTAACAGTATAAGTGGGGATTACTTCCGGTTCAACATTTACCTCCTCTGTAATAGTACACCCATTTACATCTTTTATAACAATACTATACTTTCCGGAACTAGTAACAGGAATTTGATTGTTCTTTATTTCTACCCCTCCATTTATAAAATAAGAATAAGGCTGAGAGCCTCCTGTAACATTTATGGTAAGCATTCCTTCCTGACAAACTAAAGGAGATACATTAACTACTGCTTTTAAAGGACTCGAAGTAGTTAATAGTACTGTTTCTGTATAAAAACAATTTTCATCTGTAGTAACTTTAACTTCATAAGTACCTCCATTCAAATTCTTAAAGGTATAATCATTACTACCTGCTCCTCCAATTAGTCCGGAAGTACTAATAAGTGTACTCCCCCGATAAAGATCATATTTATATTGTGGATTTACATTATCAACCTGTATACGGATATTTCCTTTACTACCACAAGAAGGATTCTCAGAAACAACTTTAACATCTATGTCTCGTTCTACAATTACAATATCCGGTATCTCAAAAACACAACCTTCTTTTCCGGTTATAATCTGTTTTACAAAAACAGTATAATTTCCTGGTGTTGCAATAGGAAAAACAGGATTTGAAGTATATGGTCCATCTATAGCATTAAGACTAAATTCATAACCTGAAGTTGGAAGTCCCCCAATCTTGATCTCTCCTGCTATACCGCAGACTATATCTTTTTTATTTACAACCTGATTTAATGCATTCTTATATACATTAAAATAAAAACGTCTGAAACATCCTCCGGAATAAGAAATATGCAGACGATACTGACCTTCTTCTTCTATTGTAAAATTAGAATCTGAACCAACTACATTCCATTTACAATCAGTATTTTTATTAGCACAACTTTGTTCCTCCTGAACAGAGCAACTAGCTTCATCTAATTTTTCCCAAATAATCGATTCTGTACCGGAAAAAGAAATTTCAATCTTTCTTCCTGTATTAACATCACATAAAATCATTTCTGCAATCTCTTCACCGTCATTTGGACATTTTACTATACGGTCTGCAAATTCTTTTAAAGGGTTTTCAAGCTCATTATTAAAATTATTAACTGTGAATTTTTCTGTCATTCCGGAACAATCTTTAGTTCCCTTACAAACAACTGTATATATTCCTGAAACAGTAGCCTTATAAACCCTTTCCGTACTTACTATCTTCCCCGCGCTATTAGTCCAAGTATAAGCTGAATACCCTTTTCCTGCTTCTAAAAGAACATTATTTGTACATAGTACTACACGCCTTTCAAAAGAACAATTTTTCAGATCAACAGTGAAACGCGTCGGAGAAGGCTTACCAACAATCCCATTCTCTATAAAAGGACTACTTTCAACTGAAACTATTTCCCCATTCTTGGTTCCTTTATAAACAGCCTTTGCTTGATTTTCTATTATATTCGAACAGGCATCCCGAAAATGATTACAATTCGCAACAGTAACTTTAAATTTTATTTTATATAATGCTCCTCCTGCTTTTACTAATTCATCATCAACAGTGAAAACTAAACGTTTCTCTTTCGAATCGTAACTATAAACAACTCCGGGAGGTAAAATAAAATCTTTCGATACAAAATCAATATTTGTAGGTAAATTATCTGTTATAGATAACTCAACTGCATTATCATTTCCGATATTCTGAAAAGATAAAACATAGTAAAAACTATCATTAGGTCCTATTTTTTCGAACCCAATAGGTTTCTGTAAATTATTTTCTATGGTCTTTACTACTATTATTTTTGGATCGACATCTTTATTATTGACCTCTCCTGAAAACACGTGGTTATTATACTGAGTAAACTGTGACAGTAAAGAAATACTACCCCATTCTGTATTTATAATAGTATTATTTGCAGCAATTATGTTTACTGATTCTTTTTGATCAAATGCAGATTTAAATTTTTCATCCAAATGAGCCGAAGCTAAAAAAGGAGTTGAAAAAGCTAAAAACACAAAAAGCATGTAATCTAATTTTTTCCTGAGACAGTTTATTTTCATCTGTAAGTTATGTTTATTTTTTATTCATTAAAATTCTCATATCTTTTAAATAAAAAATACAGAGAGCCCGTGTTTTCTTTATTATAGGCTGATTCTTTATATATTATAAAAACGCAAAAAACACGCAAAAAATATTTCATTATTATCAGCCCAAACACAAAAATTAAAATGAAATTATGTCCGTTTATTTTTATTAAAAAAAACACTTTTATCAAAAAAAACGTAAAAAAAAATAAGATTAAACCTGTTAATGTTAATTTTATAATGAAACAAAAATTGGAAAGGATTAAAACAAGAGATTAACAATTAACATTAAAACAATTATTTATTGATAAAAAAAATAATAAAAAACAACATATATTATATATTTTTTTTACAAAAGAAATAATACAATAAAAATCAACAGAATTTTAACTAAACTAATTACAAAAAAAAAACAAACTGTTTTTATGTAGTAAAAAAAAAAAACGCCCAAAACCTCCTTATTTTACTAAATAATAAAGGAAATAATGAAATAATAAAACGGAATAAAATTTATAAAAATGAAAAAAATAAATTTACATAAACATATAAAAAAATAAATTTCAAATGGATAAGAGAAGAAAAACAACTAATTATTTATCGATAATAATTAAAAAATATACCAATAAAAAAATTCTTACAGCAAATTACAAGAGTAAAAAAGAAAAAAAACACTACCCGACAGTGCTAAACGACCTCAACAAATTATAAAGAAATACAACCTAACGTTAGCCCAAAATGGGTAAAAAAAAATCAGTAACAGACAAATGGTCTGCTACTGATTTTAACTTTATTTCTATTAATCTGAATTATTCTTTTTCAGAATTAAACAAAAATCTTGAGATTTATTTTAAAGCTTTCTGTACTTGGTCAGCTGCTTCTTGGAATTGAACTGCTGATAGAATCGGCATACCTGAATTATCAATTAATTCTTTTGCTAATTCAGCATTTGTTCCTTGTAAACGTACGATGATAGGCACTTTAATTGCATCACCCATGTTTTTGTAAGCATCAACAACACCTTGTGCAACACGGTCACAACGAACGATACCTCCAAAAATATTAATTAGAATAGCTTTTACGTTAGGATCTTTTAAGATAATACGGAAAGCGGTTTCTACACGTTTTGCATCAGCAGTACCTCCTACGTCAAGGAAGTTAGCCGGTTCAAAACCTGCATATTTAATTAAATCCATAGTTGCCATTGCTAAACCGGCACCGTTAACCATACATCCTACAGTTCCGTCAAGATCTACATAGTTAAGACCTGCTTCTTTTGCTTCTACTTCAATTGGATTCTCCTCACGGATATCACGCATTGCTTCGTATGTTTTTTGTCTGTATAAAGCATTATCATCTAAAGCCACTTTAGCGTCTACTGCTAAAATTTTATTGTCTGATGTTTTTAGTACAGGATTAATTTCAAACATTGAAGCATCACTCTGAATATATGCAGCGTATAATGAAGCGATAAACTGAACCATTTCTTTGAATGCATTTCCTGAAAGACCTAAATTAAAAGCGATCTTTCTTGCCTGAAAAGGTTGTAAACCAACAGCCGGATCAATTTCTTCTGTAAAGATTAAATGAGGCGTTTTTTCAGCAACTTCTTCAATATCCATTCCACCTTCGGTAGAATACATAATCATATTACGTCCTTTTGCTCTGTTTAGTAAAACAGAAACATAAAATTCTGAAGTTTCACTTTCTCCCGGATAGTAAACATCTTCACCAATAAATACAGTATGTACTTTTTTACCTGCGGCTGATGTTTGCGGAGTTACTAAATTCATTCCGATAATTTGTCCGGAAATCTCTTCTACTTGTTGTAAGTTTTTGGCAAGTTTAACTCCACCACCTTTACCGCGTCCACCTGCATGAACCTGAGCTTTAACAACATACCATTGCGTTCCAGTTTGTTCTGTTAATTTTTTAGCAGCTTCTACTGCTTCAGCCGGAGTATCTGCGATAAGACCACGTTGTACTCTTACACCATGACTCGCTAATATTTCTTTCCCTTGATATTCGTGTAAATTCATAATTATATGATGAGTTTATCTTTATTAAAAAAGTGGTACAAAAATAACAAACTTCCCTGATAAAGCCTAATCTTTTTTGAACTTATAATACTACCCGGATTAAAAAGGAAACTTTTAGTTGATAGTTGACAATTGACAATTGATAGTTTTTGTGAATGTAATCTGTGAAATGTTTTTTGTAAAATGTGAGATGACGATACGGTTTTCCCTCCTCCGGAGGGGTTCGCAAAGCGGAGTGGACTTTAGTTGATAATTTGTAATAAGAGTTTTTTTGCATACATTTCTACTATTACATTTTCAGGAAGAGATTCGCTATCCCATTGGTCAAAATCAATCCTATTTCTTTGACTAAAGCTATATTTTTTTCACGACCAAAAATCAAAAGACAAAATAAAACGATGCTAATACGCTTCAATATATCCATAAAAAGTACTTTTAAATGAGTTAATGTTTCTGTATTATAATCCGTCTTGTATTATTAGAAAATCGAAAGTATTCCGGTTGAACAACAAACTGATTATTAACTTTTATTGATTCTAGATACTCACCTTTAGCATTTTTTCCTGTTTTAATTTCTGATATTTCAAAAACGATAGAATCGCCTAAAATTATTCTATAATCATTATCTGTTCTGAATCTGTTACTTCTTGGAGAAAAAACATAAATTTCGTCCATTTCTCTATATTCTCCTTCATAACTAAAACCATCAACTTCCTCTTCTCGGAGTAATTTTTTAAAATTACTTCCTTTTCTATAAACTTCTATTTTTCCTTTTTCAGGAAGTGGTTTACCTTCCCAATCGTAAATAGCCATAAAAGGATAACTAGGGTTATTACAAAATGTAAAGAATGGGCTAATAAAAAACACTAAACTAATACGCTTTAATATATCCATAAAAAGTGCTTTTTAATGAGTTAATGTCTCTGAATTACAATCTGTCTTGTATTATTGGAAAACTGGAAATATTCCGGACGATTAATGTACTGATTATTAACTTTCAATGACTCTATCCTATATCTACCCTTTTCATTTTTTCTTATTTTAATCTCTGATATTTCAAAAACGATAGAGTCATCTAAAATTATTCTATAGTCATTATCTTTTTTAAATCTGTCACTTCTTGGAGAATAAATATAAATTTCGTCTGTTTTTCTATGTTTATACCCCTGAACCGCATCTTTATAATCAAACCTCTCTACTTCGTCTTCCCGTAGTAATTTTTTAAAATTACTACCTTTTTTATAAACTTCTATTTTTCCTTTTTCAGGAAGTGGTTGATCTTCCCAGTCGTAAATAGCTATAAAAGGATAATTAGCATTATCACATGATACCACTATTAAACTTATAAATAATAACAAACTAATACGCTTCAATATATCCATAAAAAGTACTTTTAAATGAGTTAACGCTAATTCTTTTTTGTTCAATAATTAATTTATGTTTGCTACTAGCTTTTTCTCTTCTACTATTTAATCCTGTTTCCGGATCATAGCCCCAAGTGTAAATTTCAAAAGAAACTTCTTCTCCTTTATTTAAATCAGCAGTAATCTGTTTATCTGCATCAAAGAATTTCAATCCGCCTTCATAAACGACCCAATGCGATTCATTAGTAATATCTTTATAGTTATAACTGGTTATTCCTTTTATCATCTGCGCATCTATCATTATCATAATTTTTTTACCTTCCTGAAACTTTCTTTCCATATCTTGTAAATGTTCTAAATCACTATTAGATAATGCATCATATATTCTACCTCCCAAAGGTCTCTTTTTTTGTTGTATTAAAAACTCATTTAAACCGACTGCATTTACAGTACTATATCCTGTAAGTTCTTTTGTTAATCGTGTCATTAATCTTGGCCAACTTACTGCCTTTAATTGATCGTAACTTCCACCTTCTATTCCTTTGTAAATTAAAGCACCAAAAAAACTGCTTTCTTTACTTCGGGTAGTTGCTAATACAATCCAATCTGAATAAGGCATATTTAATCTTTTATAATCAAGACTAACAGGATTCATGTTATACATCTCTAGGGCCTGCTTATGAGGTTGGATTGTATATCCATTATACGTATAGATTCCGGTTCTAAATAATTCTTTGGTTAGTTTTTCATATCCTTTAGCATCTTTTTGAGCTAGAATATAATAAAGAGCTGCCATTCCGCATAAAGAAGAGCTTTCTTGTTCTATCTTCCAAGGGTTTATAGCGCGTTCTTCAGCTTCTTGATGAACCGTTTGTGCGTCAAACCATCTAAATCTATTATGATGAAACACTTCTAATGTCGCGCCTTGTTCTTTATTTTGGATATACGCATAAAAAGTAATCGAACGACCGCATAGTTCTAAATTATCAGCCTTAAAAATAATCTTTTCTCCTCTCTGGTCCATCTTTTCGATTACAATTTCTGTCAAAGAATCATCTTCGGTATTGGTTTTAGTATAACCTACTTCCCATTGTATACTGTACATATCCTCGGGAATATTGTTGTTTTTGAACTTTACTGCTTCCAGTACATAATTTAAACCATGTATCAGTCCGCCTTGTATTGAGCCACTGCCATCGTTTGCGGAACCATCATCAAGGGAGCTTATCATTTTTATTTCTGCAACTTCGTCCGGTTCTTTTGGTTCGGCAGGAACAAAAGTATAGGGTGTGCTGTATTCTGTTTCTTCATAAGCAGGACTTTTATAAATACCGCTACCGTCCTCTATTTTCATGCATGAAATAGTAATGGTTTCCTGCATAGATTCTCCTCCGGTTGCTCTGAATTTTTCAGAATGACCTACGCAATACGCTTTTTCAAACCGTATTTCTTTTAGTGTACTCATTCCATCACGTTTAAAAAAAGTAACCGTTCCATCTTTGGTATCTGAAGTAGAAATCATCCATTTCATAAAACGAGCATCTCCGGTGCTTTCTACAGTAAGTTGTATTCTTCCGCTCGGTAGACTAATCGGAAACTCCGTAAGATCTACTTTTTGTTTAAATTCAATATCATAATCTAATATTGTATAGGCTTTATTGTCAATCGTTAATTTTGCTAAAAAACTCATTCTTTTTACTTATTTAGATTTCCGATCATAGATCATAGTTGATAATTTGTAATTGATAGTTCATAACGGAGGAGCGGAGAGCGAGGTGGGTTATACTCAGCCATTTATTTTCTATTAAAGCTTCTTTAATTACCAATTTATCATTTAAAATCGTTTTTTTTAATATTACTTCATTTCAAAACACCTTAAACGCAAATATAAATAAAAATATACTTAAAATAATGTTTTTTATTTAACCTATTTAAGTATATATTATTTTTGTATAAAACTATTAAGAAATGAAAATTAAAAAACAAGGACTTTATTTACCAGAATTTGAACACGACAATTGTGGTGCAGGATTTATATGCGATTTAAACGGAGTTAAATCAAATGATATTATTCACAAAGCTCTTGATATTTTAATAAAACTGGAACATCGGGGAGCTGTAAGTGCGGATGGAAGAACCGGAGACGGAGCCGGAATCTTATTTGATATTCCTCATGCTTTTTTTAAAAAAGTATGTGACTTTGAAATCCCTGAATCGGGAGAATACGCGGTAGGAATGGTATTTATGCCAAAAAGAAAAAATCAGCTTACTTTTTGTAAAACTACGTTTGAAAAAGCGGTACAGGAGCAGAAATTAAAAATTTTGGGATGGAGAACTGTTCCGGTTGATTCTTCTAATTTAGGAGAAATCGCCACTGAAAAAGAACCGATTATTTTACAGGTTTTTATCAGTAAGAACGGTATTGAACTGACTGAACAGCAATTCAACGCTAAGTTATATGCAGCAAGAAAAATAGCGGAACATACTGTTAGAGGTTCTAAAACGTCAGAAAGCCATATGTTTTATTTTTCAAGTCTGTCTACTACTACTATAATTTACAAAGGTTTACTAATGCCGGAAGACATTAGCAGATATTATACGGATTTATCCTGTACAGATCTGGTAACCAGACTTGCTCTGGTACATCAGCGTTTTTCTACTAATACTTTTCCTTCTTGGGAACTGGCACAACCGTTCCGTTATATGTGTCATAATGGTGAGATCAATACACTACGCGGAAACATCAGCAGAATGCGTTCCAGAGAGGAACTAATGGAAAGTGATATTTTTGGGGATGACATTAAAAAATTATTTCCTATCATATTAGAAGGAAAATCAGATTCGGCTTCAATGGATATGGTTATTGAATTATTGCTGATGACTGGTCGTTCTTTACCTGAAGCAATGATGATGGTTGTTCCTGAATCTTGGGAAAAACATCAGACTATGTCCGATGAAAAGAAAGCTTTCTATGAATATAACTCTTGTATTATGGAACCGTGGGACGGTCCTGCTTCTATTCCATTTACAGACGGTAATATTATCGGTGCTTTACTGGACAGAAACGGTCTGCGCCCTTCTCGCTATACGCTTACAAAAAGTGGACTGGTAATTATGTCTTCGGAAATCGGTGTCCTTGACATTCAACCGGAAGATGTGATTCAGCATGGTCGTTTGGAACCGGGAAAAATGTTTCTGGTAGATATGAACGAAGGACGTATCATTGAGGATGAAGAAATAAAAAACAGTATTGTTACTAAACGTCCTTATCAGCAATGGCTTGATGACAATCTGTTACAGTTGGCACAAATCCCGTATACAGATTATGCTCTGCCGGAAGAAATACTGGATTTTGAAACCCGACAACGTTTATTCGGTTACACTGCTGAGGATCTTAAAACCATTATCAGCCCGATGGGAGAAAAAGGAACGGAAGCTCTGGGTTCTATGGGTAATGATACGCCTCTTGCTGTTCTATCCGATCAGCCTCAATTATTGTATAATTATTTTAAACAGTTATTTGCTCAGGTTACTAATCCTCCGTTGGACGGTATCCGTGAAGAAATCATTACAGATACCAGTTTAGCGATTGGCGGGGATTTTAATATTTTTGATATTGAACCAAAACATTGTAAGAAATTAAAAATTCAGAACCCTGTTATTTCAAATGAAGATCTGGATAAAATAAAAAATATAAATCATCCTGATTTCAAAGCTGTAACTATATCAACTTTATATCCGATAAAAAAAGGAGTTAACGGTTTAGAACGTGCACTGGAAAAATGTGTGGAAACAGTTTTTAAAGCGGTTTCGGAAGATTGTAATATTGTAATCCTTTCTGACAGGGGGGTGAATAAAAAAATGGCTCCGATTCCTATGTTGCTGGCTTGTTCTTATATCCACCATTCTCTGAGTATTTTAAAAGCCCGTTCAAAATTCGGAATCGTCATAGAATCCGCAGAACCACGTGAACCGCACCATTTCGCTCTGTTATTTGGTTACGGAGCAAGTGCGATTAATCCGTATATGGTAAATGAAATCATCCATAATCAGATCAAACAAGGGTTTATTACGGGTATAAAGACGGGTTATGCTATTAAAAATTACAATAAAGCAATCGCAAAAGGAATTTTAAAAATCATGAATAAAATCGGTATATCTACCTTACATTCCTACCGATCTGCTCAGATTTTTGAAATAATAGGATTAAACAAAACTTTTACTTCTAAATATTTCCCTTATACGCCTTCGAGAATTGAAGGAATCGGATTAATAGAAATAGAGAAAGACATCAAAAAAAGACATCAAAAAGCCTTTGTCAATTCTAAAATTGCTACTATTCTGCCTCTGGAAACGGGAGGTGTATACAGATGGAGACGAAATGGTGAAAAACATATGTTTAATCCGATTACGATTTCTAAATTACAGCAGGCTGTCCGATTAAACAGTCCGGAAAGCTATAAAGAATATTCAGAAGCAATCAATAATCAGAGTAAGAGCCTGATGACGATCAGAGGCTTATTTGAATTTAATAATCTGGATCCTATTGACATTAATGAGGTGGAATCCTGGACCGAAATCGTGAAACGATTTAAAACAGGCGCTATGTCTTATGGATCAATCAGTCAGGAAGCTCACGAGAATCTGGCTATTGCGATGAACAGAATAGGCGGAAAAAGTAATTCGGGAGAAGGTGGAGAGGATCAGAAACGATTCCAGAAAGATCTGAATGGCGATTCTAAAAACAGTGCGATAAAACAGGTTGCTTCCGGAAGATTTGGCGTATCCATCAATTATCTGAGTAATGCAAAAGAGATTCAGATAAAAATGGCACAAGGGGCAAAACCGGGAGAAGGTGGACAATTACCGGCTGAAAAAGTGGTACCCTGGATTGCGGCTACCCGAAACTCAACTCCTTATGTAGGATTGATCTCCCCTCCTCCGCATCATGATATTTATTCTATCGAAGATTTATCACAACTGATCTTTGATTTGAAAAATGCCAATCGTGAAGCCCGAATCAATGTAAAACTAGTTTCGGAAGTGGGTGTGGGAACAATTGCTGCAGGTGTTGCAAAAGCGAAAGCGGATGTTATACTAATCTCAGGATATGACGGGGGAACGGGTGCTGCTTCATTAACATCAGTACAACATACGGGAATTCCATGGGAACTGGGACTAGCGGAAGCACAGCAGACTCTTATCTTAAATAATCTCAGAGAACGTGTTGTTCTGGAATGTGACGGTCAGTTAAAAACGGGACGTGATGTTGCTATTGCTGCACTGCTGGGAGCCGAAGAATTTGGCTTTGCAACAGCTCCACTAGTAGCCTCAGGTTGCATTATGATGAGAGCATGTCATTTAAACACCTGTCCGGTAGGTATTGCTACGCAGGATCCTGAACTAAGAAAAAACTTTAAAGGGACACCGGAACATGTAATTAACTTTATGTATTTCGTTGCGGAAGAATTAAGAGAAATAATGGCACAATTGGGATTCAGAACTTTAAAAGAAATGGTGGGACAATCTCAAAAACTAAATGTTAATAAAGCAATCAGACACCATAAAGCGAACGGACTGGACTTATCTGCTATTTTATATAAACCGGAAAAAGCAAAAGAATCGGCAAATCATAACACCGTTTCTCAGGATCATGCTCTAGACAACGTACTTGATTTTGATATTATAAAAGCTGCTATTCCGTCTATATACCGAAAAGAAAAAACAAGGGTGACTTTCCCTATTAAAAATACGGATCGATCTGTTGGTGCTATTCTGAGTAATGAAATATCAAAAATATATGGGGCTCAGGGATTACCGGAAGACACTATATTAGTTGATTTTAAAGGTTCTGCCGGACAAAGCTTTGGTGCTTTTGCAACTAATGGGCTTTCTTTTAAAATTGAAGGGAACTGTAATGATTATGTAGGGAAAGGACTTTCGGGAGCTAAATTAATTATCAAAGTCCCTCCTACTGCTACGTTCAGACCGGAAGAAAATATCATTATTGGTAACGTAGCTCTTTATGGTGCCATTACTGGTGAAGCTTATATCAATGGTATAGCAGGAGAGCGTTTTGCAGTCAGAAACTCCGGAGCAACTGCTGTTGTGGAAGGTGTTGGAGATCATGGGTGTGAATATATGACAGGAGGAATTGTCGTTGTTCTCGGAAAAACAGGAAGAAATTTTGCCGCAGGTATGAGTGGTGGTATTGCTTATGTGTATGACAAAAATAAACAATTTGAGAATGGTTTATGTAATAGAGAAATGGTGAATCCGGAGCCTTTGGAAAATGAAGATTTAAAACAACTGAAACAACTCATAAAAAATCATGCTGTTTATACTAACAGTCCTTTAGCAATAAAGATTCTTAAAGAATGGGATACCATGCAGAACGACTTTATTAAAGTAATGCCTGTGGATTATAAAAAAGCATTACAAAAAGCAGAAGAAAATAAACAACTCAAAAAACTAACAGCATAAAAAGACAGATCATGGGCAAAACAGGAGGTTTTAGAGAATATAAAAGAATGGATGAAAGTAATATACCCGTTGTAACGCGTATATCTAATTATAATGAATTTACAATTCCATTACCAAAAGAAGTTCTGAAAGAACAAGGTTCCAGATGCATGGACTGTGGCGTTCCGTTTTGCCACAGCTCCTGTCCGCTGGGAAATCTGATCCCCGATTTCAATGATATGGTGCATCAGGAAGAATGGGAAGCGGCTTTAACAATCTTACAGTCTACCAATAATTTTCCCGAATTTACAGGGCGTTTATGCCCTGCTCCATGTGAAAAATCATGTGTTCTAGGAATTATACAGGAACCTGTGGCAATTGAAAATATTGAAAAAAGTATTATTGAAAGGGGATTTGCTGAAGGCTGGATCAAACCTCAACCTCCAAAAACAAGAACCGGTAAAAGGGTAGCGGTTATAGGTTCCGGTCCTGCCGGTCTGGCTGCGGCACAACAATTAAACCGCGCCGGACATACGGTAACTGTTTTTGAACGAGATAATGCAATCGGTGGTTTACTGCGTTATGGTATTCCTAATTTTAAACTGGAAAAAAGCATCATAGACAGACGTGTCAAAATACTGGAAGCGGAAGGTATTATTTTTAAAACGAATGTAAATGTAGG
This sequence comes from Flavobacterium sp. AK-301, assembly GCF_058310215.1. NCBI lineage: Bacteria > Pseudomonadati > Bacteroidota > Flavobacteriia > Flavobacteriales > Flavobacteriaceae > Flavobacterium > Flavobacterium sp. AK-301. The sequence continues at coordinate 6,768 of NZ_JBZEES010000016.1, read as the reverse complement.
GGTTAATTACAGCATAGAACAGTTAAACAATTTTGATTCTATTGTTCTGTGTGGCGGAGCTACAGAAAAAAGAAGCTTACCAACTAAAGGTGCTGAAAGTAAAGGAGTGGTTCAGGCAATGACCTTCCTGACGCAACAAACAAAAGTGCTATATGGGGAAACCATTCCGAATCAGATTACTGCAACTGATAAAAACGTAATTGTGATTGGTGGTGGAGATACAGGTTCGGATTGTATAGGGACATCAAACCGTCAGGGAGCTAAATCGGTTACTAATTTTGAGATCATGCCTAAACCTCCTGTTGGACGAAGTGAAACCACTCCGTGGCCTCTTTGGCCTTTGCAACTGAAAACCTCTTCTTCACATGAGGAAGGCTGTGACAGAAACTGGCTGATCCATACTAAAGAATTTCTGTCTAATGAGAAAGGGGAACTGACCGGTCTGAAAACAGTCGATGTAGAATGGAAAACGATTCCGGGACAAAGACCTGAACTAATAGAAAAAGAGGGTTCGGAAAAAACATGGTCGTGTGATCTTGCGTTACTTGCATTAGGCTTTACAGGACCGGAAAAAACGCTAAGCGAGCAATTGGGTATTAAACTGGATAACAGAAATAATTATCAGGCAACAAATTACCAGACTAATATCCCTCATATTTTCACCGCAGGTGATATGAGAAGAGGACAGTCTTTAATCGTCTGGGCAATATCTGAAGGTCGTGAAGCTGCCAGAGAAGTAGATATTTATTTAATGGGAACTACTTCCCTACCGACAAAAGGAATCGGAGACCTGCCGAAATAGTTGATAGTTTTTAATTGATAGTTGATAGTTTTTGTGAGATAACGATACCACTTCCCCTCCTCCGGAGGGGGTGCCCGCAGGGCAGGGTGGACTCTCAGTGGATAATTGATAGTTTTTGTGAAAGAAAAAATCAATTCGGTCAGAGACCGACATACACATATTCAAAGTCTCTACCTCTTTTAAACCTCTGCAACTTTGCTCCTCTGAACCCAACTAAATACTGTAAACTGAAACTGAGAACTGAATACTCCTCCCCCCGCTCTACGACTTTCAGACTTATTACGATTGTTACAAATACAACACTTTGTTTGTTTTTTATTTATTTATAACTATAATTTTTTTTTCAGTCAAAAGCAGTCTACTTTTGCTTAAAATAAATTTAAATTATGCAACCTAAGGAATTATTACAATTAGCACAAGAGTTTGGAAGCCCGTTATATGTTTATGATGCTTCAAAAATACAATCACAGTACAAAAGATTAACCAATGCTTTTTCTAAGGTAGATCATTTAAGAATTAACTATGCTACAAAAGCTTTATCTAATATAACTATTCTGAAATTACTGAAACAAATGGGTTCTGGATTAGATACTGTTTCTATCCAGGAAGTTCAATTAGGTATACATGCCGGATTTGAACCGGAAAGAATTATCTATACTCCAAATGGTGTTTCTTTAGAGGAAATTGAAGAAGTGGCACAAATGGGTGTTCAGATTAATATTGACAATTTATCTGTTCTAGAGCAGTTCGGGACAAAACATCCTGAAATTCCTGTTTGTATTCGTATCAATCCGCATGTAATGGCGGGAGGAAACACCAATATATCAGTAGGACATATCGATTCTAAATTTGGTATTTCTATCCATCAGATGCCGCATGTATTACGTATTGTGGAAAATACGCAGATGCATATTAATGGTATTCATATGCATACGGGTTCTGATATATTGGATATTGAAGTTTTCTTATATGCGGCAGAAATTCTGTTTGAAACGGCTAAAAACTTTAAAACGTTAGATTTCATTGACTTCGGAAGTGGGTTTAAAGTTCCTTATCACAAAGGAGATATTGAAACCGATGTGGAAGAACTGGGACGAAAATTATCAAAACGATTCAATACTTTCGCTAAAGAATACGGTCGTGAACTGACTTTAGCTTTTGAACCCGGAAAATTTCTGGTAAGTGAAGCAGGTTTCTTTTTAGCTAAAGTAAATGTTGTAAAACAAACCACTTCAACGGTTTTTGCAGGAATTGACTCTGGTTTTAACCACCTGATAAGACCAATGTTATATGGTTCTCAGCATTATATCGAAAATATTTCAAATCCGAAAGGAAAAGAACGCTTCTACTCTGTGGTAGGTTATATCTGTGAAACGGATACTTTTGCTAATAACAGAAGAATTGCAGAAATTACAGAAGGTAATATACTTTGTTTTAGAAATGCGGGCGCTTATTGCTTTTCAATGGCTTCTAACTATAATTCCAGATACAAACCAGCAGAAGTTTTATGGTATGAAGGAAAAGGCTATCTGATTCGTGAAAGAGAAACTTTTGAAGATTTACTTAAAAATCAGATTCCCGTTGAATTAGATAGTGCAGTAACTGCATGATATTAATTGACAATTGATAGTTGATAGTTTTTGAAATACTGAGACTGAAAACTGAATACTAAAAAAGCCATGATTATTTTACAGTCATGGCTTTTATACAAAATATTTTTTTGTGAAATGAGAGATATAAATTTCAATAAACAATAACCTTTCCTTTTCTAAAAACAACAACAATTACATAACCTTTCAATATTAGGTTTTCTCTATATTTGTGATCTTACTCAACTATAACACAATAGAAATGGATAGAAGAAAATTTTTCCGAAACGGATCATTATTTGCTTTAGGGTCGACACTGATTTCTCCTTTTGGTAGTGCAGCGCAAAATTTAGACATTACAACTTCCGGCAAAGGAAAAAAAGCTAAGAATATCATCTTTTTAGTAAGCGATGGTATGAGTACAGGTACTTTAAATATGGCTGATCTGTATCTGAACAGAAAGACCGGAAAAGGAAGTAACTGGTTACAATTGTACAGAGACAACAGAGTTTCAAGAGCTTTAATGGATACTGCTTCTGCCAATTCGATTGTTACTGATTCATCTGCAGGTAGTTCCTCCTGGGGAAGTGGAATCCGCGTAAAAAATGGTGTTTTAAATATTGGTGTCAATGGTGAAGAATATTTACCGATCTGGCAGAAATTCAAAAAAGCAGGTAAAATGGCAGGCTGTGTTACTACAGTAGCAATTACCCATGCAACCCCTGCCGGTTTCTGCGTGAACAGTAAAAGTCGTAATGCACAGGACGGTATTGCCGAAAAATATCTGGAACTGAATCTTGATGTAATGATGGGTGGCGGAAATAACAACTTTGACAGTTCTGTCAGAAAAGACAAAAAAGATCTCTATGCGGCTTATAAAGCAAAAAATTATCAGGTAGCCAAAACCAGAAATGAAATGCTAAACTTAAAAAACGACCAGCCCATTCTAGGTGTTTTTGACAACGATGCAGTACCTTACAGTATTGACAGAACAAATAGTAGGGAATTAACTGAAAAAATACCGACACTTGCTGAAATGGCTCAGAAAGCTATTGACAGAATGAAAGACCATAAAAAAGGTTTTGTACTACAGATAGAAGGCGGAAAAGTAGACTGGTCTGCTCATGCGAATGATATAGCCGCTCTGATCTACGATCAGGTAGCTTTTGATGAAGCAGTAAAAGTAGCTATTGATTTTGCAGAAAAAGATGGGGAAACACTGGTTATTATAACTACGGACCATGGTAATGCGAATCCGGGAGTTATTTATGGAAAAGATGCAAATGATAACTTTGACAGCATCCAGAACTATAAACAAACGAATGAATGGATTTTAAACAAGATCAGCAGTAGCTCCTCAATCTCCGATATTCGTGGGGTAATTGAATATGCAAACGGTCATACGATAACAGATGAAGATGCTAAAGTCGTATCAGGTTATTATGACGGTCTACATAAAGAAGATGGTTTATATAACTACAAAAAACTGCCTTTTAAAGCTTTTGCCGATATGCAGCAAAAAACAAATTCTGTAGGCTGGATCAGTATGGATCACTCTGCAGATTATGTTGAACTGGCAATGTTTGGTCCGGGAAGCGAATTATTAAAGCCTTTTGTAAAAAATACAGACCTACACTACTTAATGTTACAGGCAGCAGAAGTCGAAAATAAATTTTAATACTGTTATTCAGTAAAAAAGAACCACTAAATGTGGTTCTTTTTTTAGTCAATCTTAAAATTTTATTAATTACAGATTCTAATATAAGTTTATATTTTTAACATGGCTTATCTTTGTTGCTTATTACAATCTTTTTTTACTGTATAATCAGGAATAAAACGGGTTAAAGCCCAAAAACATAAAATCATAATTCTAATTTCATTTTATAAAAAATTAAAAATAGAAGACTTATGTTTCACCACGATATTCTTTTGATCATATCTTTACTTTTTGCCGTTTTGATGCTGGTAATGCTAGGGCAAAAACTTAAAATCTCCTATCCTATTTTTTTAGTTTTGGGCGGTTTAATAATCGGACTGATCCCGCAGATTCCTGTTATCAGTTTAGATCCCGAAATAATATTTCTTATTTTCCTACCTCCTATTCTTTATGAAGCAGCATGGTATACATCGTGGCATGAATTCTGGAAATGGAAACGTCCCATAAGCCTACTGGCTTTTGGTCTCGTATTCTTTACTTCTTCAATCATTGCGTATACTTCCAGTATTATGATTCCCGGTTTTACATTAGCGCTCGGATTCTTACTGGGCGGTATCATTTCTCCTCCGGATGCAGTTGCGGCAACTTCCGTGCTCAAAGGAATAAAAGTACCTAAAAGAATTTTAACGGTACTTGAAGGAGAAAGTCTAATCAATGATGCTTCGAGTTTAATTGTCTTTCGTTTTGCCTTAGCAGCAGTAATTACAGGACAATTCGTGTTTCAGGAAGCCATCAGCGATTTTTTTATTATGGCAGGAATGGGAATTGTCATCGGGCTTATTATCGGACATATCTTTTATGTAATTCATCGTTTTTTACCAACAACACCAAATATTGATACTACACTGACGCTAATAACACCCTATATCATGTATATTGTTGCTGAAGAATTTCATTTTTCAGGGGTAATGGCGGTTGTAACCGGTGGTTTATTTTTGTCTTTCAGATCTCATGAAACACTCACTTACAGCTCCCGAATCCAGACTATCGGAGTTTGGTCTACTGTAATATTTATACTAAATGGATTTATCTTTATCTTGATTGGTCTTGAACTACCGATTATTATTAGCCACCTTAACGGATATTCTATTACGGAAGCAATCAAATATGGTGTCTGGATCAGTCTGCTTACTATTGCCATTCGTTTTATATGGGTATTCCCTACCGTTTATCTGCCTCGTTTTTTAAGTAAAAGAATCCGAAGCAGTGAAAAACCTTCCGGATGGCGCGGTGCTTTAGTAATCAGCTGGGCGGGAATGCGTGGTGTTGTATCATTAGCTTCGGCATTATCTATACCAATAACTTTGAGTAATGGTGATATATTTCCTCAACGCAACCTTATTCTCTTTATTACTTTTATTGTAATATTAATAACATTAGTACTACAGGGACTAGCTCTTCCTTTGATTGTCCGATTCATTAAAATTGGAGAAATTGATGATCTCATTCCCGAAGAAGAACAACAGACTGCAATCAAACTCCATTTGATGAAAAAAGCTTTATTACTATTAGATACTAAATATATAAAAGAAGTTTCTGAAAATGAACTAGTTGGCAATCTAAAAAAACAACTGGAGAATGATATTTCTATTTCAGATGAAAAATTACAGTCACTGGAATGTAACGAAACTGAAAAAAAAGAAGTTGAAACTTATAACAAAATTCTAATCAAACTTATTGCTGTACAAAGAGAGGAATTAGCTCTCTTACAAAGAGAAAATCTATTTGATTATGAGATACTTCGAAAACAGGAACATCAATTTGATCTTGATGAAACAAAAATAAAACAGACCAATTTTCATTAGAAAAACAACATATCAGAAACAAAAATTAACATTTCAAACCTTATAATACGACTATTCTCATTACTTTTACCAGACAGTTTTATGATACACAATTATCTTAAAACAAACCAAAACAACCATTAATATAAAGTTCTCCATACATGGAATTGAAAAAAGTATTTGAAAATAATGAAAAATGGATTCAGGAAAAACTATCCTACGATCCTGACTATTTTAAAAATTTATCTAAAGGTCAAAACCCTGATATCCTATACGTTGGTTGTTCCGATAGTCGTGTTACGGCAGAAGATCTAATGGGTGTAGAACCCGGTGATGTTTTTGTTCACAGAAATTTAGCCAATATGATCATCAGTATCGACCTGAATTTTATGTCCGTATTAAATTATGCAATCAATCATCTGGAAGTACATCATATTGTAGTATGTGGGCATTATTTCTGCGGAGGTGTAAAAGCTGCCATGCAGGCAAAAGACTTAGGCTTGCTAAACCCGTGGTTACGTAACATCAGAGATGTTTACAGAATGCACAAGGAGGAACTAAATGCCATTGAAGATGAATCCCTGAAATACAACCGTTTAGTAGAGCTGAATGTACTGGAACAATGCATCAACTTAATGAAAACCGCTGATGTACAAAAAGCTTATAAAAAGAACAACCTTCAAATTCACGGATGGGTCTTTGATATCCATTCCGGTAAATTAATTGACCTGAATATCAATGTAGATGAAATCTTAACCGGAATTATGGAGATTTATAATTTAGGGGAGAAACCGTTATAGTTGTTGGTTGTTGGTTGTTGGTTGTTGGTTGTTGGTTGTTGGTTGTTGGTTGTTGGTTGTTGGTTGTTGGTTGTTG
>NZ_JBZEES010000015.1:0-69202 GCF_058310215.1 Flavobacterium sp. AK-301 | reverse complement strand
CTTTTAAGAACCCTTACTAGCAATAGTAAGGGTTTTTTGTTTTATAACAGTTTTGACTGTTAGATTTTTTGATTATTCGAAAATCAGATCCGACCTTCGACTTTATGACCTTCAACTAAGATTGTTGGATTATTCGAACCCTTCCGGTAGAATTGTGTTTTAATTTTCAGTAGAACTGCGTTTTAACGCAGTTACATGTAGTAATACAATCTAATTAATTACAATATACAATGAACCCGTTAGCTGCGTTAAAACGTACCTCTACAGATATATATCGTATACCCAATATCGTAATTCGTATATTAATTATACCTACACAAGGTCAAAAAAAGACCTCGCAGGAAAACTGTATATTAAATATCGTATATTGTAAACTGAATACTGAATACTTTTTACATCTTGTCTCTTGATTCTTTCTTCTCTATTCTAGATTTCTATGTTTTTAATATATTCATCATATTCATCATAGAATAATTCAAAGGCAGCCATTTTTTCTTCAAAAAAATCAAATATAGTATTCCAGGTAGCTTTATTATTAATGCTGATTTGTTCCTTTTCTATCCAGATTCGACTGATTATTTTCCCTGTTTCCAGAACATGATCTTTTTCAAAGATCAGATCTTTAATAAACTCTTCCTCCAGAATATTTTTTAGAGATTCTATTTTTTCAAAGTAAGCAATGCGTTTACTGATATCTTTTGATTCAATATCTAATAGAACTTTTGCTTTTTTATTATTAGCATAAAATTTAAAAGAGAAATCTTTTATTTTAGTGTTATATAAGAGCCATTTTCGAGGTTTTGTTTCACCAAACGTTGTCCAGAATTCTTGTTTTATTTTTTGTGCTTCAGCTTTACTATACATTATATTGATTTAGTTGGTATTAAAAATTTGATTATCAGATATTTTTTGAGATCAGAGATCCATTCAGTTATATATTTATTTGTTTAAAATTAATTTCTAAGGTATCTTTATAAGATGAGTAGTTCTTAAAGAGCATTCAGAAACAATTTCACTATGGATTTTCAAGATTTTTTAAATATCATCCCAAAAATAGCAAAAGAAAAACTCTTAGGTATGGATTCTCATTTAAAAATGGCTTCTTTGGAGCGGATTGATATAATGAGAAAGGGACTTTTAAATTACAAAGATAAAAGAGAAGCAGCTGTAATGATGCTGTTTTATCCAAAAGGTACAGAAACTTATTTTGTTTTAATTGTTAGAAATGAATATCCGGGTATTCATTCTTCACAAATTTCGTTTCCCGGAGGAAAAGTAGAGGAAGATGATATATCTTTAGAATATACTGCTTTACGTGAAACCTATGAAGAGATAGGTATTACTCCTGATAAGATAAATATTGTTAAGCCTTTTAGTGATATTTATATCCCTCCCAGTAATTTTATTGTACATCCGTTTATGGGATATAGTAATGAAGAAGTTACTTTTGATTTATCTCCTAGAGAAGTAGCAGGTATTATTGAATGGCCGTTAGGAGATTTTTTAGAAGATAAAAATGTTGTTAATATTGCCGTGGAAACTTCCTATGCTAATAATACAGTAGTTCCTGCTTTTAAAAAAGAAGAACATATTGTTTGGGGAGCAACTGCCATGATTTTAAATGAACTGAAAGAAACTATAAAAAACATTTTATAAGCTTTTGTTTTTGTAAATTTACAGCTTATTTTACTAAAAAATATTTTATGAGATTGTTAAAGAGAAATCCTTTTGGTCATATACTTTTTTTAAAAAAATGGTTAATTCGGATTTTTGGTGTATTAAGCCAGAGACGATATAGAGGATTTAATGATTTACAAATAGAAGGTTCTGAAATTATTAAAAATTTACCGGATACAAATGTTTTATTTATTTCGAATCATCAGACCTATTTTGCCGATGTAGTAGCTATGTTTCATGTTTTTAATGCCAGTTTAAAAGGAAGGGTAGACACGATTAAAAATGTAGGTTATTTGTGGCAGCCTAAACTGAATATTTATTATGTAGCCGCTAAAGAAACAATGAAAGCGGGTTTACTGCCCAGAATATTTGCTTACGCAGGCGCTATTACAGTAGAGAGAACCTGGAGAGCTAAAGGAGAAGATGTAAGCAGAGAAGTCAATCCGAATGATACTGAGAATATTAAGATTGCTTTAGAAGACGGATGGGTTATTACTTTTCCACAAGGAACTACAAAACCTTTCAATCCAATCAGAAAAGGAACAGCTCATATTATAAAACAGCATAAACCAATTGTAATACCTATCGTTATAGATGGTTTTAGGCGCTCTTTTGATAAAAAGGGATTACGTATGAAGAAAAAAGGAATTCTTCAGTCTATGGTCATTAAACCCCCTCTTGATATTGACTATGAAAATGATTCAATAGAAGCTATTGTTGAAAAGATCGAATATGCTATTGAACAACACCCTTCTTTTCTGAAAGTTATCCCTGCTGAAGAAATAGAAGCAGAAGAAGAATTAAATAAGCAACGCAGGTGGAGTTATAAAGATACTTTATAAATTAGAAATCTATTTTTTTCAGTTCTTTATAGTTTTGAGATAGTTTTTTTAATAAGAAACCATATACAACTCTGTAAAACAACCATAATATTCCAAAGATAAAAAGAGTAAACCCTAAAAGGAGTAGAATAATTATAATTATTGTATAAGTATTTCCTCGGTTGTTTATAAGACTTGCTATTTTTTCATCATAAATAAATGTAGCCGTAAATACGATTAATAGTATAAGAATCATAACGCCAAGATTATACCATACATAATACTGTACTGTTTTTCTGGTTTTTAATATTGATTGCATTAAATCTTTTACAGAATCTGTAGTTGAAATTTTTTTTAGATTACGGTAGAACAGGTAGATAAATAGTATAATTATTATATAATGTAGATAAGAAGCTATATTGATAAAATTTTCAAGATGATATTTTTTTAATGTTTCAAAATGATTTTCATCAGTAGTAATTAGACTGAGTAAATTCCAGAAAACGATTTCTAAAACACTTATGATAAAGATCCATTTTACAATAGAAGATGATTTTCTATGCAACATCTTGTAGATTTCTTTTTCAGAAATCTGTTTGAATGAGTTTTCGTTTTTTTTCCAGTCTTTTTTTAATAAATCCAGCTCTTCCATTATCTTACTATCTTACGGGTTTAATATTTTTTTTAGTTTTCCTTTAATTCGGTTCATTTTCACTCTTGCATTCACTTCACTGATTCCTAAAGTTTCAGCAATTTCAGTATAATCTTTATCTTCAAGATACATAAAAACTAGTGCTTTTTCAATATCATTTAATTGATGAACAGACTGATAAAGTAATTTAATTTGTTCCTCTTCTTCAAAATTATAATCATCCTGGTTAAATTGATGTGTTTTGTTATTAAATTCAATGGTATTAATAGAGCGTGTCTTTTTCCGATATAGAGTTATGGCAGTATTTAGCGCAACACGGTATGCCCAGGTTGTAAATTTAGATTCTCCTCTGAATTTAGGATAAGCTTTCCATAACTGAATTGTAATTTCCTGAAACAAATCTTTATGAGCCTCTTCTCCACAAGTGTACAGCCTGCACACTTTGTGAATTAAATTTTGATTTTCCTGTAATAGTTGTACAAATGATTTCTCTAAAGAATTACTCATAAACGATTAGTATGATAATTATTGATTTTGTTACATATAAATATAAAAATATTTCTTTTTTGAGTATATATCATGCTTTTTTTACTGTTTTTTCTTTATTTAGGATAAAAAGAAGTAAAGGATATTATTTGTAGGAATATTTATTTAAATCTTGGTCTGTTTATTCTTTGTTACTTTAAACAAAAAGCCGTTATTTTGGTATAAATTCAAAATATCAGATGAATATATCCCACTCTAATTCTCCAAGAATAGTAATTGTTGGAGGAGGTTTTGCAGGAGTAAATTTTGCGAAAATGATGAAAAATAAAGGTTTTCAAATTGTTTTGTTAGATAAACATAACTATCATAATTTTCAGCCTTTATTATATCAGGTGGCTACAGGTGGTCTTGAAGCGGGCTCTATAGCTTATCCTATTAGAAAGGTTATTCAGGAACATGAGAATTTTTATTTCAGATTAGCAAAAGTGAATCAGATAGATACTGAAAATAAAAAGATAATAGCTGATATTGGTGAACTTAATTATGATTATCTGGTTATTGCGACAGGTTCTAAAACCAATTACTTTGGGAACAAAGAAATTAAAAAGAACAGTATGGCAATGAAAACAATTCCACAATCATTAAATATCCGTAGTTTAATTTTAGAAAACTTTGAACAGGCTTTATTGACGACAGATTTAAAAGAAAGACAAAGTTTAATGAATTTTGTTATTGTTGGAGGAGGACCTACAGGAGTGGAGCTTTCAGGATCATTGGCAGAAATGAAAAAAGGTATTTTACCTAAAGATTATCCGGATTTGGATCTTCGGATGATGCAGATTAATCTGATTCAGAGTGGTGATCGAATATTAAATACAATGAGTAAAAAGGCATCTCAGAAGGCAGAAGAATTTTTAAAACGTTTAGGAGTAAGTGTCTGGAAAAATGTTCGTGTAGAAAATTATGACGGAAGGTATGTAACCACAAATACGAGTCTGACTTTTGATTGTGCAACTTTTATCTGGACAGCAGGAGTGCAAGGAGCTTTATTAAAAGGTTTAAAAAAAGAAGCTCTGGTAGAAAAGGAAACGAGAATAAAAGTAAATCAGTTTAATCAGGTTCTGGGATATGATTGTATTTTTGCGATAGGAGATATTGCCTTAATGGAAGATAAAGAAAATCCTTTTGGACATCCCATGATGGCTCAGCCGGCTATACAGCAAGGAAAGTGGTTGGCAAAAAATCTGGTCAGAGCTTCAAAAAAACAAGAAATGAAACCTTTTATTTATAATGATAAAGGTTCTATGGCAACCATAGGAAGAAATAAAGCAGTTGTTGATTTGCCTAAATGGCAGTTTAATGGTGTTTTTGCATGGTTTGTCTGGATGTTTGTACATTTATTTTCTTTAATAGGCTTTAAAAATAAAGTAGTAGTATTATTTAACTGGATTTATAATTATATTCGTTTTGACAGAGAGTCCCGATTAATAATAAGACCCTTCAAGAAGAAAGACCTGACTTCATTTACTACTAATTCAGACGATTAGAAATTAGTTTACTTCCTGTTTTTAGCTGATTATAATACTAATCTAAAAATTAGGATTATGAATTTTGATAGTAAGGATTATTCCTTTTTAATTAATACTTTTTGAGTATGATAATTCACTAACAGACCAATAAACTGGGTATAAGTTTTTAGTCCGTCTTTTTGTTGATTCAGTTTTAAATAATTATCATAGAATTTTTTAAATACAATTTCAATAGGAGAATCATAATTATCCCAGAACAGATCGGACTCTTTTATATTCTCAATAACACCATAATGAAGTTTCTGTAATAAGGAATTATAGATGTTTTCATCTCTTACTGTCCAGTTACGGAGGCAATATCGTAAGGCATATATATAGCCTGAATATTGAAAATAGAGATTATCATTATTTATCGAAGCCAAATAACCAATAAAATTCGCTTCACTTTCAGAAGCATATCCTAGCTGGTGTGCCATTTCATGGCAGGAAACAGTAGGGAAAGTATACATTGGGATCTTATCGTTTACCTGAGCCTCATTGCTGAAAGGATTCAGATAGCCGGCAAATCCCATATAGGTTAATGGCAGACTTAGCAGAGACGGTTTAATGCTTAATGCTGTATATTTGAAATAATCATATTGAGTTGCTAATCTGTTATAACCGGTTAAGGTCTGTTTGAAAACTTCTTTTCTGGTAGATGGATTAATAACTTTCAGGCTGTCATTTTTTTCCAATTTTGAATGAATTGAATTTACTTTTTCAACTAATTGCTCTGTTACAGTTAACAGATCTTCTTTTCTGTACTCCTTTTCAATATTCATTTTTTGATATAAAGGAACTCGGTGGTAATTAATTGCCCATAATAAATGAAATAAGAAATATCCAACAGAGAAAGCACTTGTTATGGTTAGAAGATAGGATTTATAATTTGTTTTCCATGATTTTCTGATTTTCCAAAACCACCTGATAAGGATAAGGATCAGAAGAATATAAACAATATCACCTACTGAAAATGGAATCCAACCTAAAAAGAAACGCAATGTTTTTGAGATCAAAGGATACAATCCGTTACTGTAATATTTTTCTACCAATTCAGGAAAAAAAGAAATTATTTTCAGAACAATGATTTGAATAATTAGAAGAAAACTAAATAGAATTTTTTTATTTTTCATTCAGTAAATATTGGAGGAGCAAATTTAGAGAAATAAAGTTAGAAAAGATCTTTAAAAGAAGCCTGATAGGTTATTTTTCATTTTTAAATGACTAAAATAATCTTTGTTTTAACTTTAATCTATATTTAATTTTGGATTCTAAATAAAAAAATAATCTTTTATTTAGAATAAATAAAAATAAATTCCTTAATCTTGCAGTGCTATAATCATTTAATAATTAGAAGCTTAGAGGTAAGAGATGAAAGAAAAGAAGGAAGGTTCAGGTAAAGTTATTTATTTCTGTGACGGTAAAAAATGCTGTAAGTATAATAAAGAAGCGAAAAAATGTTTTAAAGGATTATTGAAAGAAGCTGAATTAAAAGAAGAAGTTACTCTGGAAAAGATGGAATGTTGTGGTAAATGCAAAAAGGCTCCGATATTTTGTATTCAGCCTAAAAACGTGTGGAAAGGTAAAGTATCAGAGAAAAAAGCAAAAGCTTTATTTGAAAAACATATTGCCTGATATAAAAGGTAAACTAGAAAACGAAAGGTAATTAATTCAGTGTTAATTACCTTTTTTATTTTCTTTCCTCTTTCCTCTTTCCTCTTTCCTCTTTTTTCTAACAGGAAATCTTATCTTTGTTAGAATTAAATTTTAAAATATGAGCCAAGAAATAAGAAACCTTGAACCTAAAGTTGTTTGGGGTAAGTTTGCTGATCTTAATGCAGTTCCCCGACCTTCTAAAAAAGAAGAAAAAGTAATTGCTTTTATGAAAGACTTTGGAAAACAATTGGGATTAGAAACGATTGAAGACGAGGTTGGAAATGTAATTATTAAAAAGCCGGCAACGACCGGAATGGAAAATAGAAAAACCATTGTGTTGCAGTCGCATTTAGATATGGTTCATCAGAAAAATGCCGGAACTAATTTTGATTTTGACACACAGGGAATTCAGATGTATGTTGATGGTGACTGGGTTCGAGCTAAAGGAACTACTTTAGGAGCAGATAATGGACTAGGCGTTGCTACCATTATGGCTATTTTGGAATCAAAAGAGATTATTCATCCTGCAATTGAAGCTTTATTTACAATAGATGAAGAGACCGGAATGACAGGAGCAATGGGATTAAAAGGAGGTTTACTGAATGGTGAGATTCTTTTAAATCTGGATACAGAAGAAGATAATGAAATTGATATCGGATGTGCAGGAGGAATTGATGTTACAGCCGAAAGAAGTTATAAAGAAGAAGAAGTACCGGAAGGATCAGTAGGATATATTATCACTGTAAACGGACTAAATGGAGGACATTCAGGAATGGATATCCATAAAGGTTTGGGTAATGCCAATAAAATAATGAATCGTTTATTATTTGACGGATTTGAGAACTTTGGTTTACAGATTGCTGAAATTAATGGAGGAAGTTTAAGAAATGCAATTCCAAGAGAGAGTTATGCCAGAGTAATTATTTCTGAGATTTTTGATGAAGCCTTTGTTTTTGATATGCAGCAGGTAATCAATGAAATTAAAACAGAGTTTAAAACGATGGAACCTAATCTTTCCATTACAATTGAAAAAACGAATCTACCTCAAAAAATAATGGACCTGGGAGTTCAGGAAGGATTTATAAGAGCACTTTATACAGCCCATAATGGTGTATACAGAATGAGTGCAGATATAGTTGACCTAGTAGAGACCTCTAATAATATTGCCAGAGTAATTGTAAAAGAAGGAGAAATCAAAGTAAGCTGTTTAACGCGTTCTTCAGTAGAAACATCTAAACTGGATTTAGCAAATGCATTAAGAGCAGCTTTTGAGTTAATAGGATGTGATGTTACTTTAACCGGTTCTTATCCGGGATGGGCACCAAACGTAAATTCCCCTATTCTGAAAGTTCTTGAAGATCTGTATGAGAAACAAAACGGAGAGAAAGCCAGTGTTGTAGCATGTCATGCAGGATTAGAATGTGGGATTTTAGGAACGAATTATCCGAATATGGATATGATTTCTTTTGGACCTACTATTAAAGGAGCACATTCTCCCGATGAAAGAGCAAGTATATCCTCTGTTCAGAAATATTGGAAGTTTGTACTTGAAATATTAAAAAATATTCCGGTAAAATAAATAAAGTTAAATCGTAAAAAAGGAGTCTTATTTAGAAATAAATAAAACTCCTTTTTTTATGTTTTGTTTCTTTTGTAAGAATTGATTTGCTTATATTTTTATTAAATATTGAAATTGATTTTTAAATCAATGAGTAAAATCAGTTTTCTTTATTTTTAACATATTACTAATAACTTATAAAAATGTTTTTTTTCAATAGATGTATTTTGTTATAGTACTTAAAACGATAAATATAGTATTAATAATGCTTTAATTTTATAATAAAAATGAATGTAATAGAATTAAGTAGTTTTTATTTATTTGTTAACTTTTAATTGTTCACAAAAGCATAACTATCTTATTAATAATAGTTTAGTTATTGTTTTTTGTAAACATTATGATTTGTATAATTTTTATAATACATTTTTTTGTGTAATTTTGTCCAATGATTACTTCATACACACAATTTTAAAAAAGCACAATTTATGAAAGCGGATTTAATCGAAAAATCACATGCCGTTTACACTCAGGATGATGCCTTTGAAGCATCATTAAAATATTTTAAAGGAGATGATTTAGCAGCCAGAGTCTGGCTGAATAAATACGCTCTTAAAGATTCTGAAGGTAATATTTATGAGCTTAGTCCAAATGATATGCATCATAGGATAGCAAAAGAAATTGCCCGAATAGAAAAAAATTATCCTAATCCTTTATCCGAGCAGGAGATTTTTGATTTAATAAAAGATTTTAAATATATTATTCCGCAGGGAAGTCCGATGACAGGAATTGGAAACCCTTTTCAGATAGCCTCTTTATCCAATTGCTTTGTTATTGGTAATGAAGGAAGTAGCGATTCTTACGGAAGTATTATGAAGATTGATCAGGAGCAGGTACAGTTAATGAAGCGAAGAGGCGGAGTAGGCCACGATCTTTCACATATTAGACCCAAGGGCTCACCTGTTAAGAATTCTGCTTTGACTTCTACAGGACTAGTTCCTTTTATGGAAAGATATTCTAATTCCACAAGAGAAGTTGCTCAGGATGGAAGAAGAGGAGCATTGATGTTATCCGTTTCGGTTAATCATCCTGATGCAGAACAGTTTATTGATGCTAAGCTGGAACAAGGTAAAATTACAGGAGCCAATGTTTCTGTACGTATTGATGATGAGTTTATGAAAGCTGTAAAAGGTAATACCCCATATATTCAGAAATATCCAATACACAGTGATAATCCCCAATATTTAAATATTTTAGATGCAAATAGTTTATGGAATAAGATAGTGCATAATGCATGGAAATCTGCAGAACCAGGAATATTATTCTGGGATACTATTATTAAAGAATCCCTACCAGATTGTTATGCTGATCTGGGATATACAACTGTTTCTACTAATCCATGTGGAGAGATTCCACTTTGTCCTTATGATTCCTGTCGTTTATTAGCCATTAATCTTTTTGCTTATGTAGAAAATCCTTTTACAGATAAAGCAGTTTTCAATTTTGAATTATTCAAAAAACATGTTGCTATAGCACAAAGGATGATGGATGATATTATTGATTTGGAATTAGAAAAGATTGATGCAATTCTTGAGAAAATTGATAGTGACCCGGAAGATGATGAAGTAAAAAGAATTGAAAGAAACCTTTGGATTAATATCAGAACAAAAGCGAAAGAAGGACGCAGAACCGGAGTAGGGATTACAGCAGAAGGAGATATGCTTGCTGCTTTAGGAATACGTTACGGAAGTCCAGAAGGAACGGAATTCTCTGTGAATGTTCATAAAACATTAGCACTTGCTGCTTATGGTTCATCAGTAGAAATGGCGAAAGAGCGTGGGGCATTCACTATTTTTGACGCAAAGAGAGAAGAAAACAATCCTTTTATAATCCGTTTAAAAGAAGCTGACGAAAAATTACATTTCGATATGCAGGAACACGGACGTAGAAATATTGCTCTGTTAACCATTGCTCCAACCGGAAGTACCAGTTTAATGACACAAACAACTTCAGGAATAGAACCTGTTTTCATGCCGGTTTATAAAAGAAGAAGAAAAGTAAATCCGAATGATAAAGATGCAAGAGTAGATTTTGTTGATGAAGTTGGGGATTCTTGGGAAGAATATATTGTTTTCCATCATCGTTTCAAACAGTGGATGGAAGTAAACGGATTAGATCTGGATAAAAATTATTCTAATGAAGATCTGGATGCTCTTGTAGAAAAATCACCCTATTATAAAGCAACTTCAAATGATGTTGACTGGTTAAGTAAAGTGAGCATGCAGGGTGCCATTCAGAAATGGGTAGATCACTCTATTTCTGTAACCATTAATATTCCGAATGATGCAACTGAAGAATTAGTGGCAAAATTATATATGGAAGCGTGGGAGGCTGGGTGTAAAGGAGTAACAGTATACAGAGATGGTTCTCGTTCAGGTGTTTTAGTATCCACCACTCCGAAAAAAGAAGAACAAACCGTTGCTGCAGGAACACAATTTCCGACAAAACGGCCGCAGGTATTACAGGCAGACGTAGTTCGTTTCCAAAATAATAAAGAAAAATGGATTGCTTTTATTGGGTTGTTAGATGAAAGACCTTACGAGATCTTCACAGGATTAGTGGACGATGAAGATGGTATTCTTATTCCGCGCTGGGTAACAGAAGGATTAATTATTAAAAGCAGAAATGAGGACGGAACATCACGATATGATTTCCAGTATACAAATTTGAGAGGTTATAAAACGACCATTGAAGGATTATCACATAAATTCGATCCGGAGTTCTGGAACTATGCAAAACTGATTTCAGGTACTTTGAGACACGGAATGTCTATAGAAAAAGCAGTAGATCTGATTAACAGCTTACAACTGGATAACGAATCGATCAATACCTGGAAGAATGGAGTAGCAAGAGCTCTAAAACGCTATGTGCCGGACGGGACAGCTGTAAATGGTCAAAAATGTAGTAATTGTCAGTCGACTAATTTAATGTATCAGGAAGGATGCTTAACCTGTAAAGACTGTGGATCATCTAAATGCGGATAAAAAAACCGTAATTAATTTTATAAAAGAGGCTCTGATATATCAAATATATTAGAGCTTTTTTTTGTAAATGTCTTAGAATCATATTACTTTTATATTTGTTTATAATTTATTAAATGACGAAAACTTTTTTTGATAGGTACTGATTATGTTTTGTAATACAAATTCAGAAGATAAATTAGCAAAAGAAAACTGTTAATTATAAAAATTGTTTTTAATTTTAAAACTCTTTGTTGTTAAATAAATTCTCTAAAGATTTTAATGGTATTTTGAACTCCTATTTACAATTATATTACCTTTTGTTTTAATAAAAAACAGTCTTTTTTGTATTAAAAACAGAATAAAAAAAATAATTTTTTACGCCTTGTAATTATAAAACAGATGGTTGCTTAGCTACTACTGCATAGGTCTTTAAGAGGTGTTTTGGAGAGAGGTAAAACCTTGTTTTTCAAGAGTATTTATGATAATTAAAGTACAATTTCCTTGTCTCAAAGAGACTTTTTTCCTATATTTGTTAAAGTAACATTGAAATAAAATATTCAGATTTGTTTATTTTTTTCCATAAATGGTCGTGTTCTTCAGCTATTAAGCATTCCTAAATCTGGATTCAGATTGGTCACATTTGCATAACAAATCATTACACAGTTAACGTTATAAACTGGATAAAGTTATCGATCTATTTTTTACAATCTAACCAAACGAATTTAATGATTCGTATATATTTTTAAAATATATATACGGGACAGTAAACCATTATATATTATGATAAAATCTACTTTTTGTATTCACTTCTTTTGTTTGTTTATTGTTTTTTTAGTTCATGGAAAGACCTAGTATAGATTAAAAAAGTTACAATTGATTTTCTAATACAAACCACGTAGAATACTACTTTAAAAAGATAAATTACCGATGAGTAAAATAGAAGTTAAAAATTTAAGTCTGATTTTTGGAGCAAACAAAAAGCAGGCACTGAAGATGCTGGAGCAAGGAAAAGATAAACATGAAATTTTTTCAAAAACGAAATGTACTGTTGCAGTAAATAATGTAAATCTAAATATAGAAGCTGGTGAAATATTTACAATTATAGGCTTATCCGGTAGTGGTAAATCTTCTTTACTACGATGTTTCAATATGCTGAACGTTCCCATGAAAGGTTCTATAATAGTAGATGGTGAAGATATTACCAAAATAGATAAAAACGGATTACTTAACCTGCGCAGAAAAAAAGTAGGAATGGTTTTCCAGCATTTTGGATTATTACCCCATCGTACCATATTAGATAATGTTGCCTTCGGTTTAGAGATACAGGGATTATCGGTACCGGAAAGAAATGAGAAAGCCAGAAATATTTTGGAGATGGTTGGATTAAAAGAATATGAAAATTCATATCCCGATCAGCTAAGTGGTGGTATGCAGCAGCGTGTGGGTATTGCCCGTGCTCTGGCTACCGATTCTCAGATTTTATTAATGGATGAGGCTTTTAGCGCTCTGGATCCTCTAATCAGAGCACAAATGCAGGACGAATTATTAGATGTACAGGATAAACTGAAAAAGACGATTATATTTATTACCCATGATTTGGACGAAGCATTGAAGCTTGGAAATCATATCGCTATAATGAAAGATGGCGAAGTAGTACAACAAGGACAGTCAGAAGATATACTTCTTGATCCGGCAAATGATTATGTAAGAGCTTTTGTTGAAAATGTAGACCGTTCTAAAATAATAACAGCTTCCTCCATAATGGAGCCTTTCAAAGCAAGAGTTCAATTGGGTAAAGATGGACCTGCCTGGGCTATTCGCCAGATGGAGCTTTCTCTGTGGCGTTTTCTGCCAGTAGTTGACAGTTCAAAAGTTTTCAGAGGATATGTTCGGGAACTGGATTTACGAAAAGAAATGAAAGAAGGAAAGAAAATCATAGATGAAAACAGTATTATTGATATTCCTAAAGTTTCCATAGATATGCCGGTTTCAGATATGCTCCCCTTATTTATTAATCAGAAATATCCATTAGCAGTAGTCGATCACAGAGATCGTCCTGTAGGTTATGTTCGCCATTCAGACGTAGTTGCAATGGTTACCGGATATGATGATGAAGCAGTACAAACGATTATTGAAAATGCAAATTAAAACAATAAATTAAGAGTTTGTAAAGAGTATAAAATAAATATAATAGATGCTTTATGTATCTGAAAAAATAAAGAAACGAATAAAATGGAAAAATTAAATATAGGAAAATATGTAGAGCATTTTGTTGACTGGCTGTCCGATGTAGGAACGCCTGTATTTCAGCAGATCACAATAATAATAGAAAATACAGTAGATTTTTTACAGGAAACGATAACGGTTATTCCTCCTTTTATTGTGATACTCTTATTTGCATTAACCGCTTTTTTTATAAAAAACAAAAGTTTTACAAAGATCAGTATTACAAAAACTAATGCAAGAGAGTTGTTAGAACTGCCTTTGTTTTGTTTGCTGGGTTTTGGTCTGATTTACTGGATGGGATTCTGGGAACAAACAATAAATACATTTGTGCTGGTTATTGTATCCACAGTTATTATTTTATTGATAGGTATTCCGCTGGGAATCTGGTGTGTACGACATAAGAACGGTAATGCGATAATTCGTCCGATACTTGATTTTATGCAGACTATGCCTGCATTCGTTTATTTGATTCCTGCTATATTATTTTTTTCAGTAGGTAATGTTCCCGGAGTTATTGCTACCGTTATATTTTCATTACCTCCCGCGGTACGTATGACAGCACTTGGAATATCAGAAGTTCCCAAAGAAATAGTAGAAGCATCTGTTGCCTTTGGCTGTACAAATCGTCAGACTCTATTTAAAGTACAGATTCCTTTAGCAATGACTACCATTCTTGCTGGTGTAAATCAGGTTATTATGCTGGCACTTTCAATGGTTGTTATTGCCTCTATGGTTGGTGCCGGAGGTCTTGGAGAAAGCGTATATGCAGGAATTCAGCAGGCTGATGTTGCGCTTGGGTTTGAAGCGGGATTATGTATCGTTATTCTGGCTATTATTTTAGATAGAATGACACAGTCATTAGGTAAAAAGAAAAAATAATTATGAAAAAAAGTATACGATTACTGGTATTACTGACTATGGTAATAGTTGCAGTAACCTCATGCGAACGCAGAAAAAAACAGGATGTAATTCTGTTATATCCGAACTGGGCAGACGGGATTGCAATTACACATCTGGCAGCAGTAATTTTAGAAGATAAAGGATATACCGTTTCTTTGAAACGATTAGAGCCGGGACCTATTTTCACCTCGCTTTCCCGTGGAGATACAGATGTTTATATGGATGCATGGTTACCTAATACACATCAAAAGTATTGGAAGAAATATGGTTCTAAACTAGATAGAATAGGAACAGCTTTTGATGATGGCGTTACAGGGTTGGCAGTGCCTGCTTATGTAGATATTAATTCAATAGAAGAGCTTAATGCAAATAAAGATAAAATTGGTCAGAAGATATACGGTATTGCTTCCGGTGCAGGGATTTATGCCAATACCGAAAAAGCAATCACAGAATATGATTTGGATATAAAACAGATTGGTTCATCTGAAACCTCTATGATAACTGCCTTAAAAAAAGCAGTAACACATAAAGAATGGATTGTAATAACAGGATGGAAACCTCATTTTATGTGGTCAAATTATGACCTGAAAATGCTGGAAGATCCAAAAAGAGTATATCCAAAAGACAGTATTGAAATTATTTCACGTAAAGGATTTTCAAAAGAGAAACCAGAACTAGGTGTATTTTTTAAGAATTTTTCTCTGAATGAAAAGAAACTGAACGAGTTAATGATAATGGTATCAGAAGGTAAAGACCCGATGGTGGGAGCCGGGAAATTTTATAAAAAGTATAAAGACACTTTAGAAACCTGGGTTGTACCAAAAATATTAGATACCAGAAAGAAAAAATAGTTCCTGTTCTTGGAATAGAAGTTGTAATTCAGGTAAGATTCTGTTTAATTTAAGGAAACTTTAATAATAGATTCATTATAAATCCGATTAAGGTCTTTAATTTTGTTAAATAACCCTTCATTAATAATAGTGAAAGAATAACTTAACAGATAAATTTATTAATTATGAAAACAAAATTTTTAGTATTAGTTTTAGCAGGAGCATTTACTTTTTCATGTGGTTCTAAGGACAACAAAAAAGAAGAGACAGTAACAGAAGAAGCCACACCGGTTATAGCAGAAAAACCAGTTTATAATCATACAGTAACATGGACCGCTTTTAAAACACCTGAAAAAATAGGTGTTTCAGGAACATTTGCTACTTCTGATCTATTAGTGCTAAAAGAATCAGATACTTTACTAAATGCATTAGACGGAGCCAAATTCTCTATTGTTACCGCATCAGTAAATTCAAAAGACGAAGGAAGAGATGAAAAGTTAAAAGTATCTTTCTTTGCTCAGATGAATGGAGATATTTCCGGACATTTTGGAACTTTCAAAGATGGTAAAGTACCTGTATTTATCACGATGAATGATGTTACAAAGGAAAAAGAGTTTACATACGAAGCCACTGAGGACAGTGTAAAAATCAAAGGAAGTATTGATATTGTATCCGATTTTAAAGCTGATAAAGCATTTCAGACTATTCATGAAATCTGTAAAGATCTTCATGCCGGTAAAACATGGTCTGATGTTGATATTAATGTAGAGATCACAAAAGAATAAACAGAAAGAAAATATAAAGACTAAGGACAGAGGGTAAAGCCCTCTGTTTCTGTAAAATGACTTTTTAGTCGAATAATCTAAATAATCAGTCATGAGTATAGTACAGTTTTCAGAGCTCTCTTTCTTCTTGATTCTTTACTCTTTCTTCTTTTTTTCAAATTAGCACATCTTCAAATTGCCTTAAAAAACATTTCATTTCTCACATTAAACTATTTTTTTGTAATTTTGCAACCCAAATAAAGGAACAAGAAAGATGTTAGATAAACTTCAGATAGTAAAACAACGTTTCGATGAGATTTCAGATTTAATTATCCAGCCAGATGTTATTTCGGATCAGAAACGTTATGTGCAATTAAATAAGGAGTACAAGGATCTTAAAGGTCTGGTAGAGAAGCGTAATGAGTATGTTACTCTTATGGGTAATATTGAAGAGGCGAATGAGATTATCTCTGACGGAAGTGATGCTGAAATGACAGAGATGGCAAAAATGCAACTAGAAGAAGCCAAAGACAGATTACCCGAATTAGAAGAAGAGATCAAGTTTATGCTGATCCCTAAAGACCCGGAAGATGCTAAGAATGTTATGGTAGAAATCCGTGCAGGAACAGGTGGAGATGAAGCCAGTATCTTTGCAGGAGATTTGTTCAGAATGTATACAAAATATTGCGAAGGCAGAGGTTGGAGAACCAGTGTTGTAGATATGAATGAAGGAACATCCGGAGGATTCAAAGAGGTAATCTTTGAAGTTACAGGAGAAGATGTTTACGGAACATTAAAATTTGAAGCTGGAGTACATCGTGTACAACGTGTTCCTCAAACAGAAACACAAGGACGTGTTCATACATCAGCAGCTACCGTAATGGTTTTACCCGAAGCAGAAGAATTTGATGTACAAATTGATATGAATGATGTTCGTGTTGATTTTTTCTGTTCATCAGGACCCGGAGGACAATCCGTGAATACTACTAAATCAGCAGTACGTTTAACACACATACCAACAGGATTAGTAGCACAATGTCAGGATCAGAAATCACAGCATAAAAATAAAGATAAAGCATTAACTGTTTTACGTTCTCGTTTATACGAAATGGAATTAGCAAAAAAACAAGAAGCAGATGCCTCTAAGCGTACCTCTCAGGTAAGTAGTGGTGACCGTTCTGCTAAGATCCGTACTTATAATTATGCTCAGGGTCGTGTGACTGATCATAGAATTGGTCTGACTTTATACGATTTAGGAAATATTATGAATGGAGACATTCAGAAAATTGTTGACGAATTACAATTGGTCAACAATACAGAAAAATTAAAAGAAGCCAGCGAAGTATTCTAAAACGATGAAGAATAATCAGCTCTGAAAAATAGAAAATGCCACACCTTGTAAAATAAAAGCAAAGTGAGGCATTTTTTTTTAAAAATATAATATTAAAACAGATTATTATTTTAGATTGCTCAGGTATTTCAAATCATTCAATAATCGAGTCATCAAAAAATCGAATTATCTAAAAAATATGATTTTCCTGCAAGGTCTTTTTTGGCCTTGTAGGTATAATAAACAGGATATTAGGTATAACGAAGTAAGAACACTCATGTTTTTTCGAATACTCGAGCCTGAAAGAGCGAACAGACGAAGTAATCTAATAATCGAATCATCTAAAAATCCGATAAAATTATGACGGTACAAGAGTTATACAGCCAGATTCAGCAGAAAAAATCCTTTCTATGTGTTGGTTTAGATGTTGATGTCAATAAGATTCCATCGCATTTATTAGAAACAGATGATCCTGTTTTTGAATTTAATAAAGCAATAATTGATGCAACGCATCATTTGGCAGTAGCCTATAAACCTAATATTGCTTTCTATGAAGCCTATGGCGTTAAAGGATGGATATCTTTACATAAAACGATTTTTTATCTGAATGAAAAGTATCCTGAAGTTTTTACTATTGCAGATGCCAAAAGAGGAGATATCGGAAATACTTCCTCAATGTATGCCAAAGCATTCTTTGAAGATATGGAATTTGATTCTGTTACTATTGCTCCTTATATGGGAAAAGATTCCGTAGAACCTTTCTTAGCATTTAAAGATAAGTTTGCAATTCTTTTAGCTTTAACCTCTAATGAAGGGGCTTTTGATTTTCAGACCAGAAAAATAGAAGGTAAAGAGTTGTATAAAACTGTTCTGGAAGTTTCCAGAACGTGGAAAAACAGTCATAATTTGATGTATGTTGTAGGTGCTACAAAAGCAGAATATTTTACAGAGATAAGAAAAATAGTTCCTGATAGTTTCCTGTTAGTTCCTGGAGTAGGAGCACAAGGAGGAAACCTGAAAGAAGTATGTAAATATGGAATGAACAGTACTGTGGGATTACTGATTAATTCATCCAGAAGTATTATTTATGCTTCCAATGGAGAAGATTTTGCAGAAAAAGCACAAGAAGAGGCCTTGAAAATGCAGCAGGAAATGCAGTTGTTCTTATAATTGAAAAATTAAATTTGAAGATTTGAAAATGTGCTAATTTGAGATAAATTCGATTTTTTGATTATTTGGATCATTCGACTTTTAAACAAAAATTAATTATCTTAAATTATATTACAGTATTTAATTTTCAAATTAGCACATTTTTAAAATCTTCAAATTATTTAATTTCCGTAATAAATAATTCTTTTGGAGTACGTACCTTTTTCAGATTAATTAGCCAGTCATTTTCAGTATCTCTGTATCCTAGAGGCATCATAACAACACTGCGTAATCCTTTTTCCTTTAAGTTCAGTAATACATCCAATTCCGCATTATTAAAACCTTCCATAGGAGTAGCATCTACCTGTTGTTCAGCAGCAGCTAGTAAACCTGTTCCTAAAGCAATATAAGCCTGTTTAGCAGCATGATGATAATTTTCTTCCGCTGTTAATGCAGTGCGGGCTTGGATTAATCCTGTTCTGTAAGCATCCGTAGCACTATCAGGAACATTACGTTCCGTATTCATTCTTGTAAATACCGTATTGATTCTCTCCTCAGAATAATTATCCCAGGCAGCAAACACAATCAGATGAGAAGCATCTGTTATCTGAGGCTGATTAAGAGCGATTGGTTTTATTTTTTCCAGTAGTTCACGATTAGATATCACCAGTATTTCATAAGGTTGCGTTCCCGAAGAAGAAGCCGTAAGGCGTATCGCTTCAAGGATGTAATCCACTTTTTCCTGAGGAACAACTTGACCGTTCATTTTTTTAGCAGCATAACGCCATTGTAAGTAATCTAAAATTTTCATGGTATTCTTTTATTATGTTTAGTGCTGCAAATCTAATAAGAATGTCTATAATATATTGTTATTATTATACTAAATAATCTGTTCTGCAAAGGCACAGGTTTTATAGACTATAGACGTTTCTCTTAATGTTTTTTTTTAACCTGCTAGGTATTATAAAGTAACATATTATATAAATCAATCGAAGTTATAGACTTTAGAAAGTAAAAAAGCAATATATATTTCTTTTTTTGAACCATCTAATACCCGAGCCTGAAAGAGCGAACAGACGAAGTAATCCAACAATCTAACAATCAAGTAATCGAATTTACTTATTTTAGCCAAAAGTTCGTTATAAAAGAAAAATGGAAATATTTAAAGACCAGTTAGGTCGTACCATAACCTTAGAGAGTACCCCAAAAAGAATAATCTCTTTAGTCCCTTCACAAACAGAATTGTTATATGATCTCGGGCTTGAGGATAGTATTGTAGGAATAACAAAGTTCTGTGTACATCCGTATCATTTCAAATCAACAAAAAAGATAGTAGGAGGAACAAAAAAAGTACATATTGAAAAGATTCGATTACTAGAGCCTGATCTGATTATTGCCAATAAAGAAGAGAATACACTCGAAATAGTAGAAGCTTTAGAAGAAATAGCACCTGTATGGGTTAGTAATATTATTACTCTTGAAGATAATCTGGATATGATCCGACAGCTTGGAATACTATTAGCAAGACGTACTGAAGCTCAGAGTTTAATTCAAAAAATTAATTATATTCATAAAGATTTTGAACAGTTCATTAAAGACAGACCTGTTCGAACTGCCGCTTATTTTATATGGAAAAATCCGTATATGGTTGCCGGGTCCGATAACTTTATAAATGAATTACTGAAGCTGAATAAGTTTAAGAATATCTATGATAACAGAGAACGATATCCTGAAATAGAGCTGAAAAAAATACGATTAGAAGGAGACCCTGATATTGTTTTCCTTTCCTCAGAACCATTTCCTTTCAAAGATGAAGATGCTTTCGAAATCGGAAGATTTACACATCATGCCAAAACTGTTTTTGTAGATGGAGAAATGTTTTCTTGGTATGGAAGTCATATAGTAAAAGCTTTTGATTACTTTAAAAACCTGCACTTACGACTGGATTTAGAATCGTAGATATCATATATTAAAATCAAAAAAGCCGATACTTTATATCGTACCGGCTATTTCTTCATAACTAACCCTAACCAAATATGAAAAACATATTCTATTTATAGTACAAATTTCCGAAAAAAATAAAGTATCCGGTGTTAAGAGTCTGTTATTTATATGTTATTGATTGCCAAAGTTTTAATTAAGAAAAAAGATTACTTTTTATCCTGTAAAGCAAATACCTTTTGTAATAATCCAGTGCTTCTTGCTCCCACATTAGTTCTGATATCTTTCTCTTCAACAGATATCATTTTAAAAACACCATCCATTGTTTTATTAGTCACATAATCATTCAGATCAGGATTCACTTTTGTAACTAAAGGAAGAGTATTGTATTTTGAAATAATAGTAGACCATACAGTATCAGCACCTACTTTACTTAAAGAAGATTTTACAACCGGATTAAATTTGGTATACAATTGAGAAGTAGTTGCTTTTTGCAAATAAGAAGTAGCAGCATTGTCTTCTCCTAAAAGAATATCTTTTGCATCTGTGAATGTCATATTTTTAACTGCATCCACAAAAATGGGAGTAGCTTCTTTTACCGCTTCTTCTGCGGCACGGTTTAGTACTTTGATTCCTTCATCAGCAAGACTGCCCATTCCCAGTGATCTTAGCGTTTTATCAACTTTTTGTAATTCTTCGGGTAATAAAATTTTTACCAGTTCATTTTTATAAAAACCGTCCACACCCGTTAATTTTGTAACCTGTTCTGTTATTCCTTTATTAAGAGCTTCCTTTAATCCGGATGCAATATCAGTACTGTTTGTTGCCGTACCGACTAATTTTTCTAAAATATTTTTAGAAGAAGAGCTTTCTGTTTTAGGAGTAGTTTCCTTAGTTCCGGTTAAGTTTCCCAGCACATCTTTAACTGTAGTATTCTTCTCAGTTGGAGTCGTGCTTTCAGTTGTAGTGGTTGCTTTTTTCTTAAAAAGTTTTGATAATTGTGCGTGGCTAAAAAAGGGTATTAACAGCGCTAACAATATTATTTTTTTCATGATTTTTATTTTTTACAAAAGTAAGCAAACTTCGTACCAATCTACTTTTATAGCTTTTGTTTATTGAAAAATAAATACAATCGATTTGATTTATAGTTTTAATGATTTTGGTTTGGATATATTTGATTAAATTTAAAGCTCTATTAAGTAAGATGATTTAGAGTATTATAAAAAGAGTTGAATTTATTTATTAATTAAATATAATAAAGATGAAAAATCACAACAAACTGACTACCGCTTCAGGAAGACCTTATGTAGAAGATGAAAACTCAATGACAGTAGGAGAACGTGGACCTGTTTTGCTTCAGGATGTCATTTTACATGAGAAGATGGCACACTTTAACAGAGAACGTATTCCGGAGAGAGTGGTTCATGCAAAAGGATCTGGTGCTCACGGAACTTTTACAGTAACACATGATATTACGAAATATACAAAAGCAAAAATCTTTTCTCAGATAGGAAAAGAAACAAAAATGTTTTTGAGATTCTCAACCGTAGGAGGAGAAAAAGGATCAGCAGATTCAGAGAGAGATCCGCGTGGATTTGCAATGAAATTTTATACAGAAGATGGTAACTGGGATTTAGTGGGTAATAATACTCCCGTATTTTTCATTAAAGATGCTAAAAAATTCAGTGATTTTATTCATACTCAGAAAAGAATGCCTCAGACTAATTTAAAATCAGCAACAATGATGTGGGATTTCTGGTCTTTAAATCCCGAATCACTTCATCAGGTAATGATTTTAATGTCCGACAGAGGAACGCCTTATGGGTATAGACATATGGATGGGTTTGGAAGTCATACCTATTCCTTTATAAACAATAACAATGAGCGATTCTGGGTTAAATTCCATTTTAAAACGGCTCAGGGAATTAAAAATCTGACAGGACCGGAAGCAGATGCGATGCGTGCTAAAGACATGGATTATGCCCAGAGAGATTTATTTGAAGCAATAGAAAAAGGAGATTTTCCGAAATGGAATTTAAAGATTCAGATCATGACAGAGGCAGAGGCGAAAACCTATCATATCAATCCGTTTGATTTGACAAAAGTATGGCCTCATAAAGATTATCCGTTAATTGATGTAGGAATACTAGAATTAAATCAGAATGTTGACAATTATTTCCGGGATGTAGAGCAGGCAGCCTTCTCACCATCACATATAGTAGACGGGGTAGGTTTTTCACCAGATAAAATGTTACAAGGACGTTTATTGTCCTATCCCGATGCACAACGTTACAGATTAGGAACTAATTTTGAACAGATTCCCGTAAACCGTTGTCCTTTTGCTGTAAATAATTACCAACGTGATGGTTATATGACTGTAAGTGGAAACGGAGGAAAAGAACCGAATTATTTTCCGAACAGTTTTGATGATATTACATTAGATCAGTCCTATAAAGAACCTGCCTGGCAGTTAGATTCCAATGTAGCAGACTGGTATGACAGAAACGGAAAGGATGAAGACCATTATTCACAACCGGGAGATTTGTTCCGATTAATGGACTCTCAGAATCAGCAGAATTCAATTAACAATATTGTTGGTGCAATGAGCGGAATAGAAGGCCCAAGACGAATGGAGATCATTAATCGTCAGTTATGTCACTGGTTCAGAGCCGATGCGAAACTAGGTATGGGCATCGCTCAGGGCTTAGGAGTTCAGATCGATCCAAGTCAGTTAAGATAATAATCTAAAAAAGTAAATAAATGTACAACCCGATAAGTAGTTTCTCCTTATCGGGTTTTATTTCAGGTTTAAAGTTAGCCAAGTAACAAAGAAGTATTCAGTAGCAGTTCTCAGTTCCAAACTTCTTTATTTTTGTTACCAAAGGAAGGCACTGGTTTCCAACTTTTGTAGAAGCAAAACCATTCCTGACAAGAGTACAGTTTATTCATAATAATGAACTGAAAGAAGTAGTTTATGATATATTCTAAAGTCGGAAAGTCCAAGGTTGGAAAACATATACGATATATATCCATTATGGTTAAATCAGAAATTAATTGGTTCTCTTATCTTACTTTTCACAAATAACATTTTACAGATCACTTTTCACAAACTATACAATTATCAATTAAAAACTATCAACTATGAAAAGACGCTTTGTAAGTTTTTAAGAATTTCGTAGCTTGCATGCTTAAAATTGACGTTATTATAAAAATGGAACAGATAAAATCATATAATCCTAAAAATAAAGTAAGAATTGTTACCGCAGCAGCCCTTTTTGATGGTCATGATGCTGCAATTAATATTATGCGCAGAATTATTCAGGCGACAGGCGTTGAGGTAATTCATCTGGGACATGACAGAAGCGTAGAAGAAGTGGTCAATACCGCAATTCAGGAAGATGCTAATGCGATTGCAATGACTTCTTATCAAGGCGGGCATAATGAGTATTTTAAATATATGTATGATTTGTTGCAGGAAAAAGGAGCAGGGCATATCAAGATCTTCGGTGGTGGTGGTGGTGTAATTCTTCCTGAAGAAATAAAAGAACTGCAGGAGTATGGAATTACGAGAATCTATGCCCCCGATGACGGAAGAGAATTAGGGTTACAGGGAATGATTAATGATCTGGTAGAACATTCCGATTTTCCTATCGGTGATAAACTGAATGGAGAAGCAGAACATTTAGAAGATAAGAATCCAAGAGCCATTGCAAGAGTGATTTCAGCAGCCGAAAATTTTCCAGAAATAGCAAAAGCAACATTTGATATAATCCATCAGAAGAATAAAGATTCCAAAATACCGGTTCTGGGTATTACCGGAACAGGAGGGGCAGGAAAATCTTCATTAGTAGACGAACTCGTACGTCGTTTTTTAATTGATTTTCCAAAAAAAACAATTGGTATTGTTTCCGTAGATCCGTCAAAACGTAAAACAGGGGGCGCTCTTCTTGGAGACCGAATTCGTATGAATTCCATTAATAATCCGAGAGTCTATATGCGTTCTTTGGCAACCCGCCAGTCCAACTTAGCATTGTCAAAATATGTAGCAGAAGCCATTCAGGTTCTGAAAGCAGCAAAATATGATCTTATTATTCTGGAAACATCAGGGATTGGACAGTCAGATACAGAAATTATGGATCATTCCGATGTTTCTTTATATGTAATGACACCCGAATTTGGAGCTGCTACCCAACTGGAAAAGATTGATATGCTTGATTTTGCTGATCTGGTAGCGATTAATAAATTTGATAAAAGAGGCTCGCTGGATGCTTTGCGCGATGTAAAAAAACAGTTTCAGCGCAATCATAATCTATGGAATAGTAAGTCCGAAGATCTGCCGGTTTTTGGAACAATAGCCTCACAGTTTAATGATCCCGGAATGAATACGCTGTATAAAGCGATTATGGATAAACTGCATGAAAAAACAGAAGCTGATCTGGTTTCCACTTTTGAGATCACTCGCGAAATGAGTGAGAAAATATTTGTTATTCCACCTCACAGAACGCGCTATCTTTCCGAGATCGCTGAGAATAATAGAAAGTATGACGAAACAGCAAAAGCACAGGAACAGGTTGCTCAGAAACTATATGGTGTTTATAAAACATTAGAATCTGTAATCGGTTCAAAAATAGAACTGACTAAATTCGGACTAAATGAAGATCAGATTACTGCTGCTCAGAATAAAGAGAATACGATCTTTATTGATCTGCTGAAAAAAGAATTTGATCGTGTCAAAATGAATCTGGATCCTTATAACTGGGAGATTATTCAGAGTTGGGGTGATAAAGTAAATAAATATAAAAATCCGGTTTATACTTTCAAGGTCCGTGATAAAGAAATAAAAATAGCTACTCATACTGAATCATTATCCCATTCACAGATACCGAAAGTAGCTTTACCGAAGTATCAGGCATGGGGTGATATTTTACATTGGTGTTTGCAGGAAAATGTACCCGGAGAATTTCCGTTTGCTTCCGGATTATATCCTTTCAAAAGAGAAGGAGAAGACCCGTCAAGAATGTTTGCCGGAGAAGGAGGGCCTGAAAGAACCAATAAACGTTTTCATTATGTAAGTCAGGGATTGCCGGCAAAGCGTTTGTCTACTGCTTTTGACAGTGTAACGCTGTATGGTAATGATCCGCATCTACGTCCTGATATTTATGGTAAGATCGGAAATGCAGGAGTATCGATTTGCTGTTTAGACGATGCCAAGAAATTATATTCCGGTTTTGATCTCGCACACCCTATGACTTCTGTAAGTATGACGATTAACGGTCCTGCACCTATGTTATTAGGTTTCTTTATGAATGCGGCTATTGATCAGCAGTGTGAGCTCTATATTAAAGAGAACGGGCTCGAAGCGGAGGTTAATAAAAAGATCGAAGCGATCTATAAGAAAAAAGGAATAGAAAGACCTCGTTATAATGGTGATTTACCTGAAGGAAATGATGGTCTTGGATTACTGCTTCTAGGAGTGACCGGAGATCAGGTTTTACCTGCTGACATTTATCAGCAGATCAAAGTAAGAACTCTTTCTCAGGTGCGTGGAACCGTTCAGGCAGATATTTTAAAAGAAGATCAGGCGCAGAATACCTGTATTTTTTCTACCGAATTTGCTTTACGCTTAATGGGAGATGTTCAGGAATATTTTATTGCCAATAATATTCGTAATTTTTATTCCGTTTCCATTTCAGGATATCATATTGCCGAAGCAGGAGCCAATCCGATTACACAATTAGCCTTTACCCTAGCAAATGGATTTACCTATGTAGAATATTATTTGAGCAGAGGAATGGATATTAACGATTTTGGTCCAAATCTTTCTTTCTTTTTCTCAAATGGAATTGATCCCGAATATGCCGTAATAGGACGTGTAGCCCGTAAAATATGGGCAAAAGCATTAAAAAATAAATATGGAGCTAATGAACGTGCACAAATGCTGAAATACCATATTCAGACCTCAGGACGTTCCCTGCATGCACAGGAAATCGATTTTAATGATATCCGTACCACATTACAGGCACTTTATGCTATTTATGACAACTGTAATTCTTTACATACTAATGCATATGATGAAGCGATTACCACACCTACAGAAGAATCTGTACGTCGTGCTATGGCAATACAGTTGATTATCAATAAAGAACTCGGACTGGCAAAGAATGAAAATCCTATCCAGGGTTCCTTTATTATAGAAGAACTGACCGATTTGGTAGAAGAAGCCGTTTTACAGGAATTTGACAGAATTACCGAACGAGGAGGCGTGCTAGGAGCAATGGAAACCATGTATCAGCGTTCTAAAATTCAAGAAGAAAGTTTGTATTATGAGACCTTGAAACACAATGGAGATTTTCCGATTATTGGAGTAAATACATTCCTGAGTTCCAAAGGTTCCCCAACCGTTATTCCTGCTGAGGTAATCCGTGCTACCGAAGAAGAAAAACAATTTCAAATCAGAACATTGGAAAATTTACATAAAGTAAATGCCGAAAAAGTAAAAGAACAGTTAGCAATCATTCAGGATGTCGCTATCAACAACGAAAATATTTTTGATAAATTAATGGAAGCTGCGAAAGTATGTTCATTAGGAGAAATTACTGGTTCCCTGTTTGAAGTAGGAGGTCAATACCGTAGAAATATGTAGAAATGTGATTTATCGCAGTTATATTATTGGAATTTGTGATGATTAATATTTAGGATTTATAACCAATATTAAGAACAGAAATATAATTTATTATATTTCTGTATAAAAAAAGAGGTGCAAACATTGCACCTCTTAGAATATATATTAGAACAAAAACAGATTATCTGCTTAATTCTAATAGGGTAGTATTATTTTCTTTAAGTAATAATTTGTTTTTAGAAACCTCTTCAAAGTGCGTTGCTTTAGTTAAAGCCTTCTGGAATTCATTGTCATAATCATCCGGGCAAGCCATCATAGTAGAAGCGACTTTTGATGTATCAAATTTGATTGTTTTTTTAGCAGTGTCTGCTTTAAATTTGATACCCATCATGTTATTACATCCTGCATTTGCATTCGCAGATCCATCATTTTTAAAAGCGATAAAACCTTTCTTTAAGGTTTTTCCGTTAAGCGTTACAATATCCCATGTACTATCGAAAGTAGGTTTTTCATATTCCATTCTGATATCGCTGTCTTTCTTTTCCTTAGAAATAATACTTACTAATTCATACTTAGAAGCAGGAGCATCAGCAGGAGGATTTTTGATTTCTGTTTTTTTGATTTCCAGATGATATTCATTCCCTTCCTCAAAGTTAAACCCTTCAATTGGACTGTAGAGTAAATCCCATTTAGTACCCCCTACGGATTTTGTTAAAAAGCATTTTTGTTTCGCAACACCCTGGCAATCTACTTGTTTGCTGGCAATAATAATACCATACTGAGAAGTAAAAGTAGGTTCATTAGAGGTCTCCGTTGTAACTTCTGTTTGCGGTTCAGTAGTAGTTTCCGCAGGAGTTTCCTCTTTTTTTGTATTACACTGAATACTTAAAAACGCTATAGAAAGCGCCAAAAAAATTGATTTCTTCATAGTTGTGAGTTTTTAATTATTTTAACAAAAGTAATGAATTATTTCAATTTAAGATATTTTAGAGACAAGAAGAAAGAATCAAGAGTAAAGATATTTACGATATTCTTGAATAGGTTAAAAGTCTAATGTCGAAAGTCTTAATGTGCGAATTTCGTACACAAAAAAGAGATCCAAAGTTATTTAAAACTATGAACCTCTGTTTTTTCTTGTTTCTTTCTTCTAAAAAGTTATCTTTTCAGTTTCAGTAAAACCGTATTATTGATTTTTAAAAGCATTTCATTTTCAGAAACCACCTCATAACGAGTTATCTTAGACAATGCGTTTCTAAACTCCTGATCCCTGCTATTCATACACGCCATCATAGTAGAAGCAGCTTTATCCGCATCAAAAGCGATGGTTTGTTTAGCAGTATCAGTATTGAATTTAATACCCATTATAGTATTACAACCTGCATTAGCATTTACAGTACCATCTTTTTTAAATAAGATATGTCCTTTGGCTTCCGTTCCGTTTAGTGTTACGATATCCCAAGTACTTTCAAAAACAGGTTTTTCATATTCCATACGAGCATCACTGTCTTTCTTTTCCTTAGAGATTACCTTTACCAGAGTATATTTTACAGAAGAACCATCAGCAGGAGGGTTTTTTATTTCCGTTTCCTTTACTTCCAGATGATATTCATAACCCGGCTCATAGTTAAATCCTTCAATATTAGTATAGAGAAGTTCCCATTTCGTTCCCCAAGAAGGTTTGGTCAGTAAGCATTTTTGTTTAGCAACACCGTCGCAGTCTGCTGTTTTACTGGCAACAAACATACCGTATTGTTTAGAAAAACCTTCCTCAGCAGTAGTCTGAGCCGGAGTAAGTGGAGTAGCCGGTATACTTTTAACCGAATTACACTGAACATTTAAAAATGCCGCAAAAAGCAGTATTCCAATTGATTTTTTCATAGCTGTATTTTTTTAAATTTATTACAAAATTACAAAAGAGATTACAGTAAACAGTGGATTTTATAGTGAATTTGGGTTTAGTGATAAATCGTTAGATAATACACGTTATTATTAAAATAGAGACAAAATAGGGTTCAGTTCGTTAATGAAAATACAGAATAAAGTTTAAAATAATATAATTTTTATAGTAAATTGTTTATAATATAAGTATATTCGTTCAAATTATTATAAATTATGAGAAATAAAATTACTTTATTGATGTTGTTTTTTGCCTTTTTAATAAGCAGTCATCTTATGTTTGGTCAAAAGGTTACAATTACAGGAGTAACAATAAATAATCAAACAGTTAATAATGGGGCTTCAATTGATTTTGGAACAACTTCATTATCGGTTATTGCTCTTATGTCTTTAAATGTAGAAGTAGTACTTCCTGTTGCACAGAGTAATAGCTATCCGGGGACTATAAAAGTCTATTATCAGAGAAATAAAGATTTTTCGGCTGTTGTACCTGAAGGAGGAGACGGAGGAAGCCTTCTTTTTAATGGAGGAACATGGGGTTTCAGAGGATTTAATTTTTCTTTACTTTCTTCTCAGTTTGATAAATCAGGGGGGTATTTATATGTTGAATATAAAACCTATTCAGGAGCAGTTTATAGAAGTGCTAACTGGTCGATAATTAAAACAAACTCTGGTATACCAGGTAGTGGAGATGGAGGTGGAGTCGGAGTTGTTCCACCAAAAGAACAAGTAGAGATAGTTCCTTATGGAGGGATTCCTATATTGCCAAACTTTCCAGATCCAAAAGATTATGATTTTGATTTTGCTTGTGAATGGGAAATTATATCTGGAGATAATGGAAGGTTTCCTTTTTCAACTAGTCAAAAATTAAATTCAAGTTTAACAGTACGTTTGAAAGTTAAATTGTTTGATTATATAATTTATTCAAATCCATATATTCTTAATGTAATTCCCTTTTCTGATAATAAATTTATTACAGATAATTATATTGGAGGAGGTAGTAATTATATAATTGGAGCAAACCAGTACGTGATAAAAGGACAAAGAGCAAAAAAAATATTAGGTAAACAAGCATTGATAAATCAAAAAGTTATTGGAGGAAGAAAAAATAACTCTTCTCCAACAAATAATTATCAATGGCAAAAAAGAGATGCATCTTTTCCAAAGACTTCGTTTTATTATTATGATTTAAAATATTCTTTATCGAATACTTATATTTTTGATAGTTATAAATGGATAGATATACCTGGGGCAACGCAGGTAGATTATATTACTATAGATCCTGTTATGAAAACTACTGAATATAGGAGAGTTGTTATTGAGAATCCAAATGCTTCAAATCAGAATCAAAGAAGAGCTGCAAGTAATATTATAACAGTTCATGTTATAACAGATCAAAGTAAAATAGTAAATACTATTTGTTGTGATCAAATTATTGGAACAAATAACCCTCTTACTCCTATAATAGGGTCTTTAGTAAATTTGAGTTTAGGTCAGTCTTATCAATGGCAAGAAGGTTTGATTAATAATAATGGCGAATTTCGTTGGGAAAATATTTCATGGGGAGAGACAAAAGATTTCACTCCTAGTTCTCTAGCTGGAGGTCGTGGGAACAGTAATGTGAAATATTTTAGAAGAGCAATTGTATCAAAAACAATATATAGTTATAATGTACATCATCTAAGTGATGTAATTACTATAACTTTTCCTTATTCAAGTGGTCGTCACAGGTTACTAACTATACGAGAAGACCCTTTTAGAATTTATCCTAATCCAAGTACTTCTGTGGTAACGATTCAGACAGATACTACTATAAAGCATTCTCAGGTATCCCTTTTTGATATGAACGGAAATGAAGTATCCTATAAAAAACTGGGAGGATCAGAATTAAACACTTTATCCATTGATATTTCAGATCTGCCAAAAGGAATATATAATATGGTTATAGATGAAGGGACAGAGAAGATTGTTCGAAAAATAATCCGACAATAAAAAGTGTTTTTCTTCTATTTGTTAAATTCTAAAATCTAAAAGAAACGTTATAACTGTTAATAAAAAAGAGTTGTTTATGACTTTATCACATTCTGAAAACAACTCTTCATTATATGTAAAATACTTATTTTTAAGCAAGTTGTGGTTTTTAATAATTAAATGTTTAGGTTTTGTTAATTTTTGGTTTGCTTTGTGTTTTCTTTTTGTTTACTTTTGCAAGATGGTATCTTGATGAAATAGCAGTATCAACTTACCAGTTTTCTGATCCGGTTGATTTTATAAAAGTTTCAGGAATAAATAATTAAAAGAAAAATATGAAAAAGATACTATATACACTTGCAATATTAACTTGTTTAGCTTTCGTTTGTGGAAGTTGTGAAGGTCCGGATGGACCAATGGGACCTCCTGGGTTTGATGGTAGTATTAGTACTGTTTTGAGAATTGATAATGTGAATTTGCAATATGATAATTCAACAAATGTGTTTTTTGTTTCTGCAAATTTCCCTTTTAAAGTTTTTGATTCTGATGTAGTGTTGGTTTACAGAAAATTTAATAATCTGGATAATAGCGCATTGCCTGTTTGGCAATTAATTCCAAGAACAATTTATTTAGTAGATTCAAATAATATTCAGCAGGAATTAGATTATGATTATGATTTTACTACTTCGGAAGTTGAAATACGTGCTTCGGGTACTTTTGATTTAGCTTCACCATTAGGGTTGAAATATATTGATAATCAATATTTCCGGGTTGTGGTAGTGCCTGGAGCTTTTGTTAATAATATGGACACTTCAGATTATACTACTGTAGTTAATCTATTAAATATTAATCAGAATAACATTAAGACTATTGAAGTAAAGAAATAGAGTTATAATAATATATCTAAATTATATAAAGGAGGAAGCTATTTAGCTTCCTCCTTTTGTTTTCAATCCGGTTTTAGCTGTATTATCGAGAGTAAAGTGATCTGTCATTTTTTGTAAATAGAATAGGAAGATACAGTTTTCCCTCCTTTGGAGGGTGGGGGGCGTAGGGTGGGGTGGAGCTTTCATTTCACTTTTCTCAAAAAACAGTTCACATTTTACTTTTTACAAAAAACATTCTACATAAAAATAGTAATATGTTATTTTTTTATGCATACCCCTAAAAAAAATAAGGGTATGTGGCTGTAAAAACACAAAAATTGTATATTTGTATCAGATTAATAGGGGGTACTAATTAAATAAATGATTTTTATGTCAACATTACGTTTTCAGGCACTAAGAGAAACAGCAGGCAGAGAACCTGTAAAAATCGATGAATCAGAAAGACGTTCCGTTATTTTTGGAGCCAATGTTTTTAATGATAAAGCAATGCGTCAGTTTTTAACTCCTGAAGCACATCAGGCGGTAAAAGATGCTGTGCAACAAGGTTTGAAGATCGATCGCAGATTAGCGGATTATATCGCTATGGGGATGAAAGAATGGGCTTTATCAAAAGGAGCGACTCATTATACACACTGGTTTCAGCCTTTAACAGGAACAACAGCCGAGAAACATGATGCTTTTTTTGAAACACAGTTTGAAGGAGAAGCCGTTGAAAAATTCGGAGGAGGACAATTAGTACAACAAGAGCCCGATGCGTCCAGTTTTCCGAACGGTGGGATTAGAAACACATTTGAAGCAAGAGGATATACCGCATGGGATCCTACTTCTCCGGCATTTATTTATCAGTCAACACTTTGTATTCCTACCGTTTTTATATCTTATACAGGAGAAGCATTAGATTATAAAACGCCATTATTAAAAGCTTTAAATGCAGTTGATGTTGCTGCAGGAGCCGTTGCAAAATATTTTGATAAAAATGTAAAAAAAGTAACCGCAACCTTAGGATGGGAACAGGAATATTTTCTTATTGACAGTGCTCTGGCAAAATCAAGACCTGATATTATGTTTACCGGAAGAACTCTTTTAGGACATACTTCAGCAAAAGGACAACAATTAGAAGATCATTATTTTGGTTCTATTCCGACTCGTGTATTAAATTACATGAGAGATCTGGAAACCAAATGTATGATGTTGGGGATTCCTGTAAAAACACGTCATAATGAAGTAGCCCCAAATCAGTTTGAGCTAGCGCCTATTTTTGAAGAGACTAATTTAGCAGTAGACCATAACTCTTTACTGATGGATGTAATGCAGAAAGTAGCAGAACGCCATCATTTTAAAGTATTGTTCCATGAAAAACCTTTCAAAGGAGTAAACGGATCAGGAAAGCACAATAACTGGTCACTGGCAACCGATACAGGAGTTAATTTATTAAGTCCCGGAAGAACGCCAATGAGTAATTTACAGTTTCTTACTTTCTTTATCAATACGATAAAAGCAGTACATGATTATGATGATTTGCTTCGTGCTGCTATTGCAACAGCAAGTAATGATCACCGTTTAGGAGCCAATGAAGCACCACCGGCAATTATATCTGTATTTATAGGACAACAGTTAAGCAGAATATTACAAAATCTGGAAAATGTTTCCGATGGCAAACTATCACCTGAAGAAAAAACAGATTTGAAATTGAACGTAATCGGTAAAATTCCGGACGTTCTTTTAGATAATACCGACCGAAACAGGACATCACCTTTTGCCTTTACAGGAAATAAATTTGAGTTTAGAGCAGTAGGTTCCACAGCAAACTGTGCGAATTCAATGACTACTTTAAATACGATTGTTGCTAAGCAGTTAAAAGATTTCAAAGAAGAAGTAGATCGTCTGATTGAAGAAAAAGGAATGAAAAAAGATGATGCGATCTTTAATGTTTTAAGAGAGTATATCAAACAGTCTAAAAACATTTTATTCGAAGGAGACGGATATAGCGAAGCATGGGAAAAAGAAGCGAAGAAAAGAGGGTTGAATAA
This sequence comes from Flavobacterium sp. AK-301, assembly GCF_058310215.1. Classification (NCBI taxonomy): domain Bacteria; kingdom Pseudomonadati; phylum Bacteroidota; class Flavobacteriia; order Flavobacteriales; family Flavobacteriaceae; genus Flavobacterium; species Flavobacterium sp. AK-301. The sequence continues at coordinate 35,218 of NZ_JBZEES010000015.1, read as the reverse complement.
CTTTAAAACTACTCCGGAAGCTTTACATGCGAAGGTTTCTAAAAAGGCAATTGCTCTTTTTGAAGAAATGGGCGTAATGAACCATGTTGAAGTAGAGGCACGTTATGAGGTCGAATTGGAAGATTATACTAAAAAAATCCAGATTGAAGGAAGAGTTTTAGGGGATATCGCTAGAAATCATGTAATTCCGACTGCTATTCGTTATCAGAATACATTAATTGAAAATGTAAAGGGATTAAAAGAAATTTTTGGGAAAGAATTTGAAACTATTGGTAAAGAACAGATCGTTTTGATCAAAGAAATTTCAAATCATATTTCCGTGATCAATTCTAAAGTAGAGGATATGACTGAAGAGAGAAAGAAAGCAAATGATATAGAAGATTCTGCTGAAAAAGCAAAAGCGTATTGTCATAAAGTGATTCCTTTCTTTGAAGTGATTCGTTACCATTGTGATAAATTAGAATTATTAGTAGATAATGAAAGCTGGACCTTAACAAAATACAGAGAATTGTTATTCACAAAATAGTTTTTGATTAATTTTTCTATGATTGGATTTCTCGATAGTTAGAGGATTAGATTACTTCGTCTGTTCGCTCTTTCAGTCTCAGACTGATGTTACAAGTTCTCGAATCATGTTATTTTATAAAGGTCAGGAGATCTTTTAATGCCGTATAAAGTTGAAAACTTTGCACAGCAGATATACATCGAATAATCCAATTTAAACAAGCATATCAACTTAAAACTTGGTATGCTTTTTTTTTATGTTTACATTTGCAACACAACAACACACACCTAAAAATAAATGAGTTCTGATACTAGTAAACGTTATAGTTTAAGAGGAGTTTCGGCATCAAAAGAAGATGTTCATAACGCTATTAAAAACATAGATAAAGGCTTGTTTCCACAGGCTTTCTGTAAGATCATTCCGGATTATTTAACGCAGGATGAGGAATATTGTATCATTATGCATGCAGATGGTGCTGGTACAAAATCATCATTAGCCTATGCATACTGGAAAGAGACCGGAGATATATCTGTCTGGAAAGGAATTGCACAGGATGCTCTGATTATGAATATTGATGATCTGCTTTGTGTGGGGGCAACGGATAATATTTTATTGTCTTCCACGATTGGCAGAAATAAAAACAGGATCCCTTCCGAAGTGATTTCTGCTATTATTAACGGAACAGAAGAACTGATAAAAGAATTAAAAACTTTTGGAGTAACAATTCATTCTACCGGTGGAGAAACTGCAGATGTTGGAGACTTGGTTCGTACGATTATAGTCGATTCAACAGTAACCGCCAGAATGAAAAGAAGTGATGTGATTGATAATGCCAATATTCAGGCAGGCGATGTTATTGTGGGACTGGCTTCCTTTGGTCAGGCAAAATATGAAAAAGAATATAATGGCGGAATGGGAAGTAACGGACTTACTTCGGCACGGCATGATGTTTTTGCAAAGTCATTGACGAAAAAATATCCGGAAACATATGATGCTGCTGTTCCTGAGGAACTGATCTATTCCGGAAAAGTGAATCTGACAGATGCGGTAGCAGATAGCCCGATCAATGCCGGTAAACTGGTATTATCACCTACGAGAACCTACGCACCGGTTATAAAAAAAATACTGGATAAATATAATTCAGAAACTATTCATGGTATGGTACACTGTAGTGGAGGAGCACAGACCAAGGTGCTTCACTTTGTAGAAGATGTACATGTGATCAAGGATAATTTATTTCCTGTACCACCTTTATTTAAATTAATTCAGGAACAATCCGGAACGGACTGGAAAGAAATGTATCAGGTTTTTAACTGTGGACATCGTATGGAACTTTATGTGCCCGAAGCCGTAGCTAAAGATATTATCGAAATTTCAAAATCATTTGATATTGAAGCACAGATTATAGGAAGGGTAACCGCTTCCGATACAAAGAAGTTAACTATAAAGAGTGAATATGGCACTTTTGAATATTAAAACTGAATCCGCTTTTAGCGGATTTTTTTATGTCTTTTTTTTATAAAATGTAAAATGTGAGATGATGATATGGTTTCCCCTCCGAAGAGGGGCGGCTGGTTGATAATTGACAAGTTTGTATAGCTTTTAAAAATTATAATATTGGTAGAATTAGTGGTTTTATAGATTATTTGTTAGTGTTGGTAAAATAAAATTAATTTTTATGTAACATTTTGATATGATTACAGTCTTATTGTTATAGAATGTTTTTTGGATTGTTTAACTTTTAATAATTTATTTCTATGAATAAAATGAGTGTAGCCCTTGTTGTTGTCCTGACGAGTATTTTTGTAGAAGCACAGGAAACAAAAAAATTACCCGGAAATACCAAATTGCCTTCATCATCGGAAACTTTAGCTAAAATAGCAGGAGCTGAGAAGGGGAAATTTAAGTATTCAGTAGAAAGTTATTTTCAAAAACCGAAAGTAAGTGGTTTTAGTTTTTCTCCGGATGGAAAATATATTTCTTATAGAGAGAAAGATGTGAATGGTAAACGACACATATTCGTAAAAAATGTTGTTACGAATGAAATAAAAAAAGTAATAGAAGAAAAAGAAGAATTGGTAAGAAGTTACTGGTGGGCTAATAATGATCGTCTGATTTATATGAAAGACAAAGGTGGTAATGAAAATTATCAGATTTTTGCAGTTAATATTGATGGAACAAATGAAAAAGCATTGACACCTTTTGATAATGTTCGGGTTAGTCTGCTGGAAGAATTGAAAGATCAGAAAGATTTTGTAATTATTCAGATGAATAAAGATAATCCCGAAGTATTTGAGCCGTATAAGCTTAATATTGTTACGGGAGATCTGGTAAAATTATATGAAAATACAGATAAAGAGTCTCCTGTAATGGGTTATGATTTTGATAAGGATGGAAATCTCCGGGCAATAACCAAACAGATTAACGGAAATGAAAATCATTTAATGTACAGAACCTCAAAAGACAGTCCTTTTGAATTAGTAGAGATAAGTAACTGGAAAACCAATTTTAGTATTGTGAATTTCAACTATAATTCTAAGAATCCAAATGAGGCTTATGTTGTCAGTAATTTAAAATCAGATAAAGATCAGATTCAACGATATGATCTGAAAACACGTAAAGTTCTGGAAGTACTTTATAAAAACGATACTTATGATATTGCTCAGCTGGGTTTATCCAGAAAGAGAAATTATCAGATAGATTACTATAGTTATACCGGAGATAAAAATATTCTTGTTCCAATCAGTGAACTGTATAAAAAAATGGATAAAACACTGAAACAGACTCTTGAAAACACATCTTATTCAGTAGCTGATGTTACTGATAATGAAGATAAATTCCTGATCTATGCTTACAGTGATAAATTATATGGAGCTTATTATATTTATGATGCCGAAAAAAATACTTTAACAAAAGTAATGGATCTGATGCCAAATCTGAAAGAAGAAGATATGGCGGAGATGAGACCTATTCAGTTTAAAAGTAGAGACGGATTAACAATATATGGTTATCTAACCATTCCGAATACTGCAAAAGGTAAAAAAGTACCTTTGATCGTGAATCCGCACGGAGGACCTTACGGACCGAGAGATACCTGGAGATTTAACCCGGAAACACAATTGTTTGCTAGTAGAGGTTACGCTACGTTACAGGTAAATTACAGAGGTTCAGGTGGATATGGAAAAGAATTCTATCTGGCAGGAGCAAAACAAATAGGAAGAAAAATGCTCGATGATCTGGAAGACGGAGTACAGTATGTTGTAGATATGGGACTAGTAGATAAAGAGAATGTAGCGATCTACGGAGGAAGTTACGGAGGACTGGCAACTTTGGGTAGTCTGGTAAAAACACCGGATTTATATAAATGCGGTGTGGATTATGTTGGCGTTTCGAATTTATTTACATTCATAAATACGATTCCTCCTTACTGGAAACCTTTTATTGAGCAGATTCATGAACAATGGTATAATCCGAATAATGCCGAAGAGAAAAAAATAATGACGGAAGTTTCTCCGGCATTAAATATTGATAAAATAACAAAACCGTTACTGATTGTTCAGGGAGCTAATGACCCTCGCGTCAATATTGATGAATCTGATCAGATTGTAGTTGGTTTACGAGACAGAGGTATTGAAGTACCTTATATGGTAAAATATAATGAAGGTCATGGTTTTGGTCATGAAGAGAACCAGATTGGTTTGTATAAAACGATGATGGGGTTCTTCAGTCAGCATTTAAAGACCAATTGATAAAAATAATATAAAATCCGCTTTTAGCGGATTTTTTTATGTCGGTTTATAATTAGCTTTGTATTAGTTTTTAAAAAAAAGAACAGCCGAGGTGAAAAAAATAAAAAAATCATACAGAATTGCAAAATATGTAGTGTACAAACAGACTATATTAGAGCCAATAGACCATTTATGGACGTTTATCGGTGGTTTTTTAGGTATTGGAGCAATCGGACTGATTCAGGGAACACAGTTCGCAAAAGCAGATAATATTTATCTGATAGGATCTTTCGGAGCATCTGCAGTACTAGTTTTTGGAGCGACGAACAGTCCTCTTGCTCAGCCTCGTAATTTAATTGGTGGACATTTTATATCTGCAATAATCGGAGTCGTAATTTGTAAATTAGTTCCCGATAATCTTTGGTTAGCATCTGCATTAGCCGTTTCTTTGTCGATCGTAGCAATGCAGATCACAAAAACAATGCATCCTCCTGGAGGAGCAACTGCTTTAATTGCAAATATAAGTTCTGATAGTATAAGGAATCTGGGGTTCTGGTATGTTCTTTCTCCGGTAATGTCCGGAGTGCTGGTTTTGTTTCTGATTGCGCTGGTAGTTAATAATATTCCAAGGGACAGGAATTATCCTTACAAAAAATAATAATTTTATATAATACAACAGATGAAAATAAATCTTAAAAATGGAATAGACCAATTGGTTTTTGGTATGAAAGGAAAAGATGTAACCGGCATTTTGGGAAAACCGGACAGAGAGTATTTCGATGAAGACGGTAATACGATTTTTCTTTATAATGCATTAAAACTAAGACTGACTTTTTATAAAGATGAAGACTTCAGATTCGGATATTTTGTTTCCTCAAACCCTTCACTGGAATTATTTGATAAAAAACTTATTGGAAGAAAAGTAGATGAGGTGGTAAATGAATTAAAACAAAAGGGCTTATCTAGCTGGGAAAGAGAAGAATTTGATACGTTTGAAAATTTCTTTAATGAAAAGAACTGGGCAATTCTACAGACCGAGTTTGAAGAGATTGTAAAGTTTGAGCAGGGAGCAGTGATTAATGATAAAGATGAATTTGACTGGAAATTTAAAAGTAAATAGTCAGAGCCTGATTATTGGGTTAATCAGATAACAGAAAAAAAGGGTTGATTCTAATCGAATCAACCCTTTTTAATATGAGAATAGTAAAGAATTATTTTGGAGCTTCCAGTAATTCAATTTCAAATATAATATTTGCATTTGGAGGAATTACACCACCAGCTCCTCTTTCTCCATACGCTAAATAAGAAGGAATGAATAAAGTAGCTTTATCGCCTATAGATAGTTTGCCTACGCCTTCAGAAAAACCGGAAATTGTATTTCCGGGAACACCATATTCCAAAGGAATTGGACGGTATCCTAACATCTGGGCTCTTTGAGGATCTAACATTCCGTATGTAGCAGCAATATCTTCTTTACTGGTATCAAATAAAATACCATTATCCAGATAACCTGCATAATTTACAGATACGGTTGCTCCTGCAGTTGGTTTTTTACCGGTTCCTTTTTCAGTAATATTGAAGATAAGCCCTGTTTCGGTTTTAGTTCCCGTTTTTTTAAGTTCTTCAAAAGTTTTTATTTTTTCAGCTTTGATCTTTTCAAGAGACTGAGCCAGTTTTTTCTGTGTTTCTAGTTCTGTTTCAAAATAGTTTTTGAATACTTTTATAGCATCAAATTTCACAGCATCTTTTCCTTTTTTGAGAATAGTGATTTTTTTAATCACATCATCTTTTTCGATTTTATTTACAACATCTAATCCTTCTGTTACATATCCAAAAACAGTATGTCTGCCGTCTAACCATGGGGTTGCTTTATGTGTTATAAAGAACTGGCTGCTGTTGGTATTTGGTCCTGAATTTGCCATAGATAGAGTACCTGCTTTATCATGAGTCAGTTTGTTGATTTCATCTTTAAATTTATAGCCTGTTCCTCCGGTACCGTCACCATCCGGATCACCTCCCTGAATCATGAAGTCTTTTATTACACGGTGAAATTTTAATCCGTCAAAGAAAGGTTTTCCTTTAAGATCTTCTTTTACAAAAGCGTTTTTACCTTCAGCTAATGTAATAAAGTTTGCTACGGTAACGGGAGCTTCTTTGAAATCCAGCTGAACCAAAATGGTGCCTTTATTTGTTTCTATTTTAGCAAATAAACCATCTCCTGTTTCACTATTTTGTGCATTACAGGAAAAGAATAGCGCTACTACACTTAAGAATATACTTGTCATTCGTTTCATTATTTATTTAATTGGTTGATAAAAATATTATTTTACTTTAGTTTCTGTTTTAATATCATTAAGGGTTACGGTATAGATCAAAGGTGTGTTAGACGTGATCTTTTTGTTGTCACCACGATAACCATAAGCCATATGAGAAGGGAATAAGAAATTTATTTTTTCTCCTTTTTTCATTAGTTTAATTCCGTCTCTTAGTCCCATTATAATATTTTCTTTATCAATATAATAGACCTGTGGTTTTAATTCGGTTGCAGTGTAAATTATATTTCCGGAAAGATCTTTTATTTCATAATCAAAAAAAACAACATCACCGCGAATAGGCGTTTTAGTATTTAAGCTGTCTGCTTTCGTTTCATAATAATACCAATAGCCTTTTGTAGAGGGGGTATACTGAATTTCGGGATGACTTTTAATAATGGAATCAATCTGTTTTTCCTCTTTAGCAATCAGTTCTTTGTTTCTGTTAATTGACTCTTTTAAAAAAGAACCGGATGCTCTCGAAATAGGTTTTCTGGCTTCTTGTTGCTTACAGCCAGTTACTAAAAAACACAGAAATATAATTCCGAAAAATAGTTTTATGAATTTTATATTTGCCATTATTTTAAGTTCATTTTAGATACAATATTTAAAAACTGATTAATGGTTTCTTCTAATGATACATTAGATTTTCCTCCGGCAGCATTGATATGACCACCGCCATTGAAATGATCTCTGGCAAATTGGTTTACATCGAAATCGCCCTGTGAACGGAAAGAGATCTTAATAATTCCTTCTTCTTTATGTTCGATAAAGATAGCAGTAAAAATAATACCTTTTATACTTAAACCATAATTTACGATCCCTTCTGTATCTCCTTTTGTATAATTAAAGTCATCTAATTCCTTCTGACTTAAAGTAATATAAGAGGTCTGGTATTCCGGTACTAATTTTAGATTTTGTAATGCTCTTCCTAAAAGTTGAAGTCTGCTGTACGAGTTATTGTCGAACAAAGCATTATGTACATCACTGTTTTTAACTCCTTTGTCTATCAAATCTGCTACAATTCTGTGGGTTGTACTGGTTGTGGAAGGGAATCGGAAAGATCCGGAATCTGTAACGATACCGGTATAGATACAGGTAGCAACAGTAGTATTAATTAGATCTTTAAATCCTAAAAATGAAATAAAATTGTAAAGCATTTCACAGGTGGAACCAAAAGTAGTGTCAGAATAAACATGTAGGGCATAATCATCCGGTTTCTGATGATGATCGATCATTATAAATGGAGCTTTCAGTTTGTTTAGTACGTTTTCCATTTCACCTACGCGATGCAACGCATTGAAATCCAGTGTGAATATTAATTCTGCTTCTTGTAATATTTTGGTGGTTTTTTCTTTGTCTTTTTCATAAATTAAAACTGTTTCTGTTCCCGGAAGCCAGGCTAAAAACTCTGGAAATTCGTTAGGAGCTATTACAATTGGCTGATGGTTTAATTGTAATAAAAAGTGGTATAGTCCTAATGTAGAGCCCATTGCATCACCATCAGGGCTTCTGTGTGGGATAATTGCTACTTTTTTTGGTTCAGCTAATAATAAATTTATCGCTGTAATATCTTTTACTTTCATAGACGGCGAATTTACAATTTTATAACGTAATGAAGAATAACCGCTTTTTTAATTTTTAAAATCTTTTGATTTTTTTGATATTTTAATTCAGATTGGGTAGTCTAAAAGTCTCTAAATCGGTTTAGTTTTCTAAATAATTGATTTTTTCGACTATTCTCCATATTTTGTGCATGATAAATCCCTGAACTTCCGGAACATAAATAAGCAGTAAAGCATGCAATTGTAATATATAAACCACATTCTGTACCAAATAATTCCAGTCCCATTATGGAACAGGCAAGAGGAGTATTAGTCGCACCAGAAAAAACGGCTGTGAATCCCATTCCTGCGAGTAATGCAACCGGTAATGGAATAAAAAACGATAAGGCGCTGCCGAGTGTTGCACCAATAAAAAACAACGGAGTTACTTCGCCTCCTTTAAATCCTGCGCCTAAAGTAAACCCTGTAAAAAGAAGCTTAATTAGAAAATCATAACCTGCATTAGGGTACTGAAACGCGTTTACAATTTCAGGTATACCTAAACCGATGAATTTAGTAGTTCCCATAAGCCATACAGTTAAAGCAATGATAATTCCTCCGATAAACGGACGAAGAGGAGGATATTTGATCTGTGTTGAAAATAGTCTGATCCATAGATGTGTTGTTTTGGTAAATAACATAGAGGTCAGACCAGACAGGATACCGAGACAAATGATCCAGAACAGATTAGGAAAACTAATAACAGGAATTTCCGGGATGAAATAATGAGTGTGCTCTACATTCCACAGATGAACGACATAATTCGATATAAAAGCGGCTAATAGAGAGGGGTAGATACTTTTGTAATTGATTTGGGTCAGGATGAGTACTTCAACAGCAAATACAGCACCTGTAAATGGTGTGCCGAATATGGAAGCAAAACCGGAACTGATCCCGATAATCAGAATTATGTTTCTGTCTGCTTTATTCAGATGAAAAAGTCGGGTGAACTGATCTGCTATAGCACCTCCCATTTGTACAGCGGTTCCTTCACGACCGGCAGAACCTCCGAAAAGATGGGTAATCAGGGTTCCAATCAGTACAAGAGGAGCCATCTTGAAAGGAATGATTTTCCCTGGGTTATAATATTCCTCAATAAGAAGATTGTTTCCTTTTATAACTGATTTTCCGTAATAATAATAGATCAGACCGATTATCAGGCCGCCAATAGGGAGGAGGGCAATGATCCATAAATGAGTTTCTCTGTATTGTGTTACTGCGTTTAGGGCAGTCAGGAAAAAAGCAGAGGCAGAGCCGACTAAAATACCTACTGTTGAACAGATTATGATCCACTTAAATAGATAATTAAAAACACTTTTTTGAGTAATATCTGAAAGAAAAAAATTAAAACGATTTAATTTCATTGTTTTTATGCTTGGTCGGTTACAAAGATACAAAGGTTTTTTATAGGTACAGAGGTTTGAGGATCAGAGTTGTTTAGGAGTCTGAAAGTTTGTGTGTGGGTTTGTTTAAAGTTAGCAGAGTGCGAATAAGTTTACAGTATTCAGTTTACAGTTTTAGTATTCAAAGATTATCAATTAAAATCCACCTCGCCCTACGGGCACCCCTCCAGAGGAGGGGAAGCTGTATCATTATTTTACATCTTACAAAAAACATCTTACAAGAAAACAATATATGATATAACAATCAAGTTCCAAACTAACAACTAACAACTAACAACTAACAACTAACAACTAACAACTAAAACCGATCAACTATAAAAAATTCAGCTATTCAATTTTAGATTCTAAAATTAATAGCTATTTTTGCGCATGCAACACAACGTACTTATTTTAGATTTCGGATCGCAATATACACAGCTTATTGCACGAAGAGTTCGCGAATTAAATATCTTTTGCGAAATATTTCCTTATAATCATTTTCCGGATGATTTATCAAGTTATAAAGCAGTAATTCTTTCTGGTAGTCCATTCTCTGTTCGTGCAGACGATGCGCCACATCCTGATTTATCGCAAATTAGAGGAAAATTACCTTTACTGGCTGTTTGTTATGGAGCTCAGTATTTAGCTCATTTTAGTGGTGGTGAGGTAGCTCCTTCGAATACGAGAGAATATGGAAGAGCAAATCTGAACTTTATAAAAGAAAATGAAGTGTTTTTTCAAGGAGTTTCTCCAAACAGTCAGGTTTGGATGAGCCACAGTGATACAATAAAAAAACTTCCTGCTAATGGCGTAAAATTGGCAAGTACTACAGATGTAGAAAATGCGGCTTATAAGATCGAAGGGGAAGAAACTTATGCTATTCAGTTTCATCCGGAGGTATATCATTCTACAGATGGAAAGCTGATCTTAGAAAACTTTTTAGTCAAAATAGCTGAGGTACCGCAAACATGGACTTCTAATTCTTTTGTAGAAGAAATTGTAGCAGAATTAAAAGAAAAAGTAAAAGAAGATAAAGTAGTTCTGGGACTTTCCGGAGGAGTAGATTCTACAGTAGCGGCAGTTTTATTACATAAAGCGATTGGAAAGAATTTATATTGTATTTTTGTTAATAATGGTTTACTTCGTAAGAACGAATTTGAGAATGTACTGGAACAGTATAAAGGAATGGGACTGAACGTAAAAGGGGTAGATTCTTCGGCACGTTTTTTGAATGAACTGGCAGGGATTGAAGACCCTGAATTAAAGAGAAAAACAATCGGAAGAGTGTTTATCGAGGTTTTTGATGATGAGGCTCATTTAATAGAGGATGTGAAATGGCTGGCACAAGGAACTATTTATCCGGATGTCATAGAATCTGTTTCTGTAAAAGGACCTTCAGCAACTATAAAATCACATCATAATGTGGGTGGTTTACCGGATTATATGAAACTGAAAATAGTTGAACCGCTTCGAATGTTATTTAAAGATGAGGTAAGACGAGTAGGAGCAACATTAGGGATAGATTCTACGTTATTAGGAAGGCATCCTTTTCCGGGACCAGGTCTTTCGATCCGAATTCTTGGAGATATAACACCAGAAAAAGTACGTATTTTGCAGGAAGTAGATGCCGTCTTTATAGACGGACTGAGATCATGGGGATTATATGATAAAGTATGGCAGGCAGGAGCGATTCTTTTACCGGTTAACAGTGTAGGAGTTATGGGCGATGAACGTACTTATGAAAAAGTGGTTGCGTTGAGAGCAGTGGAATCTACTGATGGTATGACAGCAGACTGGGTACATTTACCATATGATTTCTTAATGAAGGTGTCCAATGATATTATCAATAAAGTAAAAGGGGTGAACAGAGTGGTCTATGATATAAGTTCAAAACCACCTGCAACTATAGAATGGGAATAGATTAATTAAATATAATAGTTAAGTCGCTGTTTCATAAGGAACAGCGACTTAATAACTTTAAAAACAAACAATAATGAAGCATTTATTTGTAGTATTTGTGTCGGTATTCATTGTTTCCTGTAGTGCTTTTGCAAAACAGGAGAAACACATAAAACACAAAGTTGAAAAAGGTGAAACGGTTATTCAGATCGCAAAAAAATATAAAGTTACTCCTTTCGATATTTACAAATTGAATCCGGATGCTCAGAATGGACTTAAGGAAAATGCGATTATTCTGATTCCAAGCCTGTCAGGTGATGGAGGAAGAATAAAAACTAAAAAAGATAGAGAAAACAATACGATTTTAACTACTCATGAAGTAGCACCAAAAGAGACTTTATTCGGAATTGCTAAAAAGTATACTATTTCTGTTGAAAGTCTTGAAAAAGCAAATTCAGGTATATTGAAAGACGGATTAAAAACAGGGCAAACTCTTTTAATTCCAAATAAAGAAAGCATAAAAACCGATTCGAAAGGGAAGAAAGAGCAATTTGTTATGCATGAAGTGTTGTCACAAGAGACGAAGTATGGCATTGCTAAAAAATACGGAATTACGATTCAGGAACTGGAAAAACAAAATCCGGAAATAATAGAGGGACTTCCTTTAGGGTTCAGATTAAAGATTCCTGTAAAGGAAATGAATAGAACAGATTATACAGTTCTTGAAAAAACAGAAACAATAGAGACTCCAAAAGCAGGAAAGACTGAAAAAGTAGAAAAAAATGCTGAGTTTACCAGTTATGAAGTAAAACAGAAAGAAACACTTTATGGATTAACAAAACAATTTAATATCAGTGAAAGTGAACTGTTTGCTTTAAATCCGGAACTAAAAAACGGACTGAAAGAAGGCATGGTATTGAGAATTCCAACTGAAGGCTCTGTAAAAGAACAGGTTTCCGAGGAGTTGTCAGTTCCTAAAGAGTATAAAGACTTGACGACAAAACTTCATACTAAGGAGAAGAAAGAATTGGTGTTATTGTTACCTTTTAATACATCAAAGTCAGATATGAATATAGAAAGCAAAATGCAGAATATGACGCTGGATTTTTATTCAGGTGCTTTAATGGCAATCGATTCTGCTAGAACACTGGGAATGAATATGAATATCAGAATATTTGATTCTGAAGAGTCAAAAAAGACTTCAGATGTTGCTAAGATTATCAGTTCAAATGATTTTTCTAATGTAGATGCTGTTATAGGACCTTTTTATCAGTCTAATGTAGAGACAACAGCTAGTTTATTGAGAAAATATGATATTCCTGTTGTCTCACCAATGTCAAAAGAATCCGGTAATAGTATTTTATATAGCAATTTGTATCAGTCTGTGCCAACTCCGGATGATCTGAAATTAGCAATGCTTAATTATCTGAAGGCTAAGGATGGAAATGTAATTGCTGTAGTAGATCCTAAAAAAGGAAGTGTAAAGAAATTTATTTCTGATAATTATCCTTCTGTAAGATTTGTTCCGATTGATGCAAACGGTTTTATAACTCCTTCTAATCTTAAAGATATGTTGTCAAAAGAAAAGAAGAATTATATTATTCTTGAAACGGAAAGAGCAGGTCTTATTTTAAATACAACTAATATATTACTGAAAGAATTATCGGATTATGAAATTAAACTGGTTACACTGGAAAAAAATAATAGTTTTGAACATGATGAGATTTCATCAAGCAGATTAATGAAACTGAATTTACATTATCCGTCTATGTCCAGGGATGTTGATCTGCCGGAGATTAATTCTTTTGCTAATGCTTATAAGAAAAAAAATAATGTCTATCCAAATCAGTATGCTACAAGAGGTTTTGATGTAACTTTTGATGTTTTGGTACGCCTGTCTCAAAAGAAAAGTTTTGTAGATACTGTTGATGATGTAGCAACAGAGCAGGTGGGAGGTCGATTTGAATATCACAAAAAATCTTCAGGTGGTTATATTAATAGAGGGATTTATATCTTATATTACAATAATGATTTAACAATTAAATATGCAAATTAATGACTTCTAAAGTAACTTATTTAGGTTCGTTAAGAACCTCGTCGATACATTTGCAGTCTGGTTCTGAGATTATATCAGATGCGCCTGTTGATAATAATGGAAAAGGAGAAGCGTTTTCTCCTACGGATATGGTTGCTAATGCTTTAGCTTCCTGTATGATGACTATTATGGGGATTAAAGCCAGAGATATGGAAGTTAATTTAGATGGTTCTACTGCTGAGGTGACTAAAATAATGAAGGCAGATCCTCGTATGATTTCAAAAATTATAGTTGTATTTCATATGAATGTTAAGGCAGATGAAAGAACGAAACTAATATTAGAACGGGTAGCAAATACCTGTCCTGTGTTTTTAAGTCTTCATCCCGATATTGAAAAAGAGATTACTTTTAACTGGAAATAAACACCCTGAAAATCAGGGTTTTTTTATGAATAACAATAAGGAACAATTAATAAAATTGGCGCATGCTAAGATGCCTTTTGGTAAATATGAAGGTCGGTATCTGATCGATCTGCCGGAATACTATGTGGTATGGTATCATAATAAGGGGTTTCCGAAAGGACAGTTGGGGGAACAGCTACAGTTAGTATATGAACTGAAATTGAATGGGCTGGAAGATCTGATACGAAATATCAGAAAAAAATATCCGATTTAATTAAGTTGGAAAGTCGAATGTCCTAAAGTCGAAAGGGAGCTGTTTTTAGTATTCAGTTTTTAGTCGTGGTATTCAGTTAGGTTCCGCTAAAATCCACCCCGCCCTGCAGGCACCCCTCCAGAGGAGAGGAATTCGTATTGTTATTTTACTTTTCACATTTCACAAAACTATCAATTATCAACTACGAACTATCAACTAAAAGTCTACCCCGTCCGCTTTGCGGGCAACCCCCTCCAGAGGAGGGGAAATCGTATTGGCATTTCTCATTTTACAGATCATATTTACAAAAATTATCAACTATCAATTAGAAACTATCAACTATAAAGTATTATCAGAGCATCAAATAGATTAGTTTTCAAATTATAATCGTATTTTTGCCAGGTTTTTGAATTAACTACAATAACAAACAACAACATAATGAATCAGACAAAATATATTTTTGTTACTGGAGGTGTGACTTCTTCTTTAGGAAAAGGGATTATTGCAGCTTCTTTAGCTAAATTGTTACAGGCAAGAGGGTACAGAACAACTATTCAGAAATTTGATCCGTATATTAATGTGGATCCGGGGACATTGAACCCTTATGAACATGGAGAATGTTTTGTAACAGATGATGGAGCAGAGACTGATTTGGATTTAGGACATTATGAAAGATTTTTAAATGTACCAACCTCTCAGGATAATAATGTTACTACAGGAAGAGTATATCTTTCTGTTATTGAAAAAGAAAGAAGGGGAGAGTTTTTGGGTAAAACGGTTCAGGTAGTTCCTCATATTACAAATGAGATTAAGAATCGGATGCAGCTTTTAGGTAAGACTGGTGATTATGATATTGTAATTACAGAAATAGGAGGTACGGTAGGTGATATTGAATCATTACCTTATATTGAATCTGTTCGTCAGTTAGTATGGGAATTAGGAGACACTAACGGAATTGTTATTCATCTGACTTTAGTACCGTATTTAGCTGCTGCGGGAGAATTAAAAACAAAACCAACACAACACTCTGTTAAAACGTTAATGGAAAGTGGAATTAAGGCGGATATTTTGGTTTGCAGAACGGAACATGAACTTTCTGATGAATTAAGACAAAAATTAGCGTTATTTTGCAATGTGAAAAGAGAAGCGGTAATTCAGTCAATTGATGCTTCTACAATATATGATGTTCCTAATTTAATGTTAGAAGAAGGTTTGGACAGAGTGGCTCTGAAAAAACTGGCTCTACCGGAAAAAAACGTGCCGGATCTGAAACAGTGGAATGCCTTTTTACATCGATTAAAAAACCCGAAACACACTGTAAATATTGGTCTGATAGGGAAATATGTAGAATTACAGGATTCTTATAAATCTATTTTGGAAGCTTTTATTCATGCAGGAGCTGCTAATGAAACAAAAGTAAATGTAGTAAGTGTACATTCAGAATACTTAGATGCTAATAATGTCGCTGAAAAATTAAAAGGATTAGATGGTGTTCTTGTTGCTCCTGGATTTGGAGAACGAGGAATTGAAGGAAAAATAGAGGCAGTAAAATATGTACGTGAAAAAAATATTCCTTTCTTTGGGATTTGTTTAGGAATGCAGATGGCTGTTATTGAATTTTCCAGAAATGTATTAGGCTGGAAGGATGCTAATTCAACGGAAATGAATGCTGGAACAGCTCATCCGGTAATTAATATTATGGAGGAGCAGAAAGCAATTACTGATAAAGGAGGTACAATGCGTCTGGGAGCATGGAAATGTGATATAAAAAAGAATACGTTGGCTTCAAAAATATATGGTGTTTCTTCTATATTGGAACGACACCGTCATCGTTATGAGTTTAATGGGGAATATCTTGATGTTTTAGAAAAAGCAGGATTAAAAGCATCAGGGGTTAATCCGGATACCGGATTGGTAGAAATAATTGAAATTGAAAACCATCCGTTTTTTATTGGTGTTCAGTATCATCCGGAATATAAAAGTACAGTTGCGAATCCACATCCTCTGTTTGTGAGTTTTGTTGCCGCAACGGTAAAAGCAAAAAAAGAATCAGCAAAATAAATTTGTAGCGTAAGCTATTTTAAAGTAGAACAATGGAAGAAAAAAAGTTAGACATCAATTCAATTATTGGTTTTGTTTTGATCTTTGGAATCCTGATCTGGATACTGTACAATAATCAATCGAAACCGCAAGAGAAAGATACTAAAGCAAAACAAGAACAAGTTGTTACCAGTGGAAATATAGACCCAGAACCGTTACAGGCTCCTGTTACTACAGCAGATTCCACTGCTAATGCCGAACAATTAGCAAATTTAAAAGGAGCTTTAGGTAACTTCGCATATTCTGCAACACTTCCTGCTTCGAAAGAAAGCTATACTACAATAGAAAATGATTTATTGTCATTAAAAATTGCTAATAAAGGGGGGTATATTGTTGAAGCTACAGTAAAAAAGTTTGAGCAGTTTTATAAAGGATCTGGTGAATTAGTGAAGATCATTAAAGATAATAATGCACAGCTGAATATTGAATTACAGATTCAGGATAACCGTACTTTAAATACAAAAGACCTTACTTTTCAGCCTGTTCTTACTAAAGAAGGTGAAAATCAGGTATTGACTTTACGATTAAAAGCTTCTGAAAATCAATTTTTGGAATATAGATATGTAATGAAACCTAACGAGTATATGTTAGATTTCTCTATTCGTTCACAAGGTCTGAATACGGTTTTAAATGCTTCAAAACCATTAAATATGGTTTGGGATCTGAAATCGTACCGAAATGAGAAAAGTGTATCGTATGAAAACCGTTATACGGAAGTAAATTATGAGTACAAAAACGGAAAAACAAGCCATGTAGGTCAGGGAGACAATAAGGAAGAGAATCCTACAGATGTAACTTATGTAGCATTCAAGCAACACTTTTTTAGTTCTATTCTGTTAACAGATACTCCTTTTACTTCTGCTAAACTGGTTTCTAAAAATTTAGTACACGATCAGGAAATAGATACTGTTTTCACTAAGAATTTTTCTGCTATTGTACCTTTAGTTTTAAAAGGTGGTGAGCTGAACTATACAATGAACTGGTATTATGGACCAACGGATTATAAAATATTAAAAGAATATAAAAAAAATCTGGATGAAATTGTTCCATTAGGATGGGGTATTTTCGGATGGATCAATCGTTTTATATTCATTCCTGTATATAGTTTCTTAAGTGGATTTATTCCTCATGGTATTGCAATTATTATTTTTACTATTTTGGTAAGATTGGTAATGTCTCCGGTAACGTATAAATCGTATTTATCTCAGGCGAAAATGAAAATTATTCGTCCGGAAGTAAATGAGATTAATGAGAAGTTCAAAGATCCGATGAAGAGACAACAGGAAACGATGAAACTGTATAATAAAGCAGGTGTGAGTCCTATGGCAGGGTGTTTACCGGCTCTGATGCAGATTCCCGTCTTTTATGCCTTATTTCAGTTCTTCCCGTCTGCGGTAGAATTAAGACAAAAAGGATTCCTGTGGGCAGATGATTTATCATCTTATGACGCGGTAATCAATTTACCATTCTATATTCCATTTTATGGAAATCATGTGAGTTTGTTTCCAATATTAGCTTCTTTAGCGATTTTCTTTTATATGAAAATGACTACGGGAGATCAGACGATGGCACAGCCACAACAGGAAGGTATGCCGGATATGGGTAAAATCATGAAAATCATGATCTATGTTTCACCTGTTATGATGTTGATTTTCTTTAATAACTATGCTTCGGGATTGAGTTTGTATTACTTTATATCTAATACTATTACAATCGGAATCATGTTTGTTATTAAAAACTATATTGTTAATGATGCGAGGTTACATGCTAAAATTCAGGAGAATAAAGCAAAACCTAAAAAACAAAATCGTTTCCAACGTAAGATGCAGGAAATGATGGAGCAGGCAGAGCAACAGAAAAATATTAAAAAATAAAAATAAAAAAGCATCCGCCACAACGGATGCTTTTTTATTTTGAAATGAAGTCAGATGAAATAATTTCTATACCTTAGAAGTTATAATGATAATCAAATAAATTAGTTTACAGAATATGAAAATCAGGATTTATCTTATTGCTGCAATATCTGTGCTTTCGGGAGGATTATATGCTCAGGAAACGAATCAGAAAGATGTGGACGGAAATCGACACGGATTATGGACGGGTGTTTATGAGGACACGAAAAATATACGCTATGAGGGCACTTTTGATCATGGTAAAGAGATAGGTGTTTTTAATTATTATGATAATGTTGCTAAAAAGACTTTAATGGCAACGAGAGAATTCAATTATGATAAGAACAGCGTATATATTATTTTCTATGATCATAAAAAGAATAAGGTGAGTGAAGGTAAAGTGCTTGTAAGCAGTAAAGAATATGATGGTGAATGGAAATATTATCATAAGGAATCACCAAAGATTATGACGCTGGAAAATTATGTAGACGGAAAGTTACAAGGTGTCAGAACGGTATTTTATCCTAACGGTAAACTTGCTGAGGAAACGAATTATGATAAGGGAGTAAAGAATGGGGTATATAAAAAATATACTGAAAAAGGAACTGTTTTGGAGAAGTCTAATTTTAAAGATGGAAAATATGAAGGAGAGGCGGTGTATTCTAATTCCAGAGGAGTAGTACTGATGAGAGGGAAATTTAAGAATGGAAAGAAAAGTGGTATCTGGAAATCTTTTGAAAAAGGAAAGTTGGTAAAGGAAGAAAATATGGATCAAGTTAAGAAATCTGTAAAAGCAAAGACGAACTAAATAATTAGTAGTATTTTTGCATAAAATTTCAAACATTGGAATTGCAATGTTTTGATTTTCTTAATTTTAATCTTTCAATTATAATAGAATGAAACGTGTTGTTGTAGGTCTTTCAGGTGGTGTGGATTCAAGTGTTGCAGCTTATTTGCTTCAGGAGCAGGGCTATGAGGTGATTGGTCTTTTTATGAAGAACTGGCACGATGATACGGTTACTATTTCTAATGAGTGTCCCTGGTTAGAGGATAGTAATGATGCTTTGCTGGTTGCTGAGAAATTAGGTATTCCGTTTCAGACGGTTGATCTGAGCGAACAATATAAAGAACGTATTGTAGATTATATGTTCAATGAATATGAAAAGGGACGTACGCCTAATCCGGATGTGCTGTGTAATCGTGAAATCAAGTTTGATGTGTTTATGAAGATCGCATTAAGTCTTGGGGCGGATTATGTGGCAACGGGTCACTATTGCCGTAAAGGTACTATTGAGAAGGATGGTAAAGAGATTTATCAGCTTCTTTCCGGTGCAGATGGTAATAAAGATCAGTCCTATTTTTTATGTCAGCTGTCACAGGAACAACTGGCGAAATCGTTATTTCCTATTGGTGAATTAATGAAACCGGAAGTACGTGAGATTGCGGCTAAAATGGATTTGGTTACTGCTGATAAAAAAGATTCTCAGGGATTGTGTTTTATCGGAAAGGTAAGATTGCCGGAATTTCTACAACAAAAACTACAGCCAAAGGAAGGTGCTATTATTGAAGTAAATGCGAAGGATCCGATTTATAATACGGAGACTCCACAATTTGAAAGTGAAGAACAAAAACTGATCTTTGAATCTCAAAATGTTCCTTATACTCCTGCAGTTGGTAAAATTGTAGGAAAACATCAGGGAGCACATTATTTTACCAATGGTCAGCGTAAAGGGCTTGGGGTAGGAGGAACGGTAGAACCTTTGTTTATTATCGCTACGGATGTAGTGACGAATACGATCTATACCGGTCAGGGGAGTCAGCATCCGGGATTGTTTAAAAAAGCATTGTTTGTAGACCGATCAGAGATCCACTGGATCAGAGAAGATTTAGCTTTGGCTAATGGGGAAACTATGGACGTAATGGCACGAATTCGTTATCGTCAGGAATTGCAACAGGCTACCTTACATCAGTTTAAAAACGGAATGTATGTTTCCTTTAAAGAACCGCAGTCTGCTATTACCGAAGGGCAGTTTGTTGCCTGGTATCTGGGAGAAGAGTTACTTGGTTCCGGTGTGATTTCATAAAGTAAAATATTTTTATTACCATATTATAAAGACTGTTCTTATTATAGAATGGTCTTTTTCATTATAGATATATCAGAAATCTGAAAAGAATTAGATTTATTGCGTTGTTTATTTTCTTTGTGGGCATAAGCTAGAACCTTGCGCTAGTGTATAAAAAATAAAAAAGCTGCTCTAAAAGAAGAACAGCTTTTTTCAACAAACAAATGAAACTTAAATATTTAGGGTTGGTTATAAAAAGGTACGAAACCGTATTTTATATCAGTTTAAAATATCCAGAAGGATAAATGATTTTTTCAAATTCTCATTGGATTGTATTTCTTTTAAATTCTCCAAAGAAATAGTTCCGGTAATATATCCTGCTTCGTGGTTTAGATAAGACTCATCTACTTTTTTAAAATATTTTTTTAAAGCAGTAGCGTCTTCATTCTGGTGTCTCAGAAATACTTTCAGATTTACATCATCAGACAGAATTAAATTTTCCTGTTGTTTTATTTTTTTATATTCATACTGATAGTCATAGGTTAAAGCGGATATATCTGACAATACTGCGGAAGCTGTTGGATGAGCCCCTGCACCTTTCCCTACAAAGAATTGAGTGTCGGCAAAACTGGTTTTAGTAAGTACTCCGTTAAACACATCATCGACATTAAAGAGTCTGTTTTCACTATCTATAAATTTAGGAAGTACGAAAGCGGCTATTTTACCTTCCTGTGTTTTAAAAGCCTGAGCGATCAGTTTAATTTTTAATCCTTTTTCACGGGCATATTTTAACTCTAGTCCACCGATGTTGTTGATACCGATATTAAAAAGATCTTCGGGTTGCGCAATATAACCAAAGGAATGTGCAAGTAAAATAAGTAGTTTGTATTTTGCATCAAATCCTCCGGTATCCAGAATAGGGTTACTTTCTGCATAACCGTTATCCTGCGCCTGTTTTAAGGCTTCGTCATAAGATATATTATCGGTAAAGGTTTTTGTTAGAATATAATTAGTAGAACCATTTACGATTCCTTCGATTGATTCGAGAAGGTCATTATCATAGTATTCTTCCAGATTTCTAATGATTGGCATACTGGCGCAGCAGGCGGCTTCATATAATAATGGAACATTATATTTGCGTTGTAATTCGAGTAGTTCTGTAAAATGTTCTGCAACCATTTTTTTATTGGCAGAAACGACTGCTTTTCCGCTTTTCAGTGCTGTAGAAACAATTTCAAAAGCAGCGTCTGCATCGTCGATCAGCTCGACTACGACATTGATCTCGGGATCATTGAAAATATCATTTTTATCAAAAGTGAAATTTTCTGCTCCAATCTCTCTTTTCTTGTTGTGATCCTTTACGCAGATATTTTTAATATTTGCTTTTAATCCCGGCGTTTTCTGTAGTACTTCATATAGTCCGAAACCAACGCATCCAAACCCGAATAATCCTATGTTTAATTTTTTTCTTGACATTTCCTGATTTTATTATTTTGATTCTTTCAGAGTATATTCTGCTCTGAAAGAATCTGAGAACTATTTTATTTTTAAGTGTAGCACTCTGTTTTATTTTCTTTCTTCTTGGCTTTTGATTCTTTTTTTAAGAATATACACTTTATTTTTCCGTTGATTTCAAAAGCTGAATGATATTAGTTAGAGCTTACTTCTTGTTTTGCTTGTTGTTTTACTGCTGTTGCAATAGCTTGTTTTAAATCGTCTATCAGATCGTCAGCATCTTCGAGTCCTACGGATAAACGGATTAAACTGTCTGTTACACCGGACTGATAGCGTTTTTCTGCTGGAATGGATTTATGAGTCATTTCGCATGGAAGGCAACATAAACTTTTTACACCACCAAGGCTTTCTGCGAGTTTGAATAATTTAGTGTTAGATACGATTTGTGTAGCCAGTTCTTTATCATCAATTATAAGATCGAAAGTAACTACTCCGCCAAAATATTTTTGTTGTGATTTTGCAATTTCATGATTTTGGTGCGTAGGTAAACCGGGATAGTAAACGTTTTTGATCAGTTTTTCAGTGGTTAGGAATTGAGCTATTTTTAGCGCATTGTCTGCATGTTGTCTGATACGTAATGTAAGTGTTTCGATACCACGAATTACTAACCAGCTGTCAAAAGGTCCGAGGATTGCACCGGATGCATTCTGAATAAATTTAATTTTATCTCCAAGTTCCTGTGTTGCTGTAACTACTAATCCTGCAATCAGATCACTGTGCCCTGAAATGTATTTAGTAGCACTGTGTACTACAATGTCAGCTCCCAATTCAATAGGTCTTTGAGCAATAGGGGAAGCAAAGGTATTATCAACGCATAGAAGGCTGTTGCTTTCTTTTGCAATTTTAGCGATTGCTCTGATGTCTGATATTTTTAAGGTCGGGTTAGTTGGGGATTCGATCCAGATTAGTTTTGTATTTGGAGTTACTGCTTTGGCTACATTAGTAGCGTCTGTAGCATCTACATAGGTTACTTTGATACCGAATTTTTCATAAACGTGGGTGAATAGTCTGAAAGCACCTCCGTAAATATCGTCTACGGCAATGACTTCATCTCCTGCTTTTAATAATTTTACAACGGCATCAATTGCGGCAAGTCCGCTGGCAAAGGCATAACCGTTAGTTCCTTTTTCCAGTTTGGCAATAATATCTTCCAGTACTTTTCGTGTTGGATTATTACTGCGGGCGTAATCAAAACCTTTGTGAACTCCGGGGGCTTCCTGAACGAATGTAGAAGTTTGGTAAATTGGCACTGAGATTGAACCGGTTAATTCATCTACGGGAATACTGTTTAGGATTTGTGTTTGCTCTTTCATCTTTAAATAAATTTTTAGTTTTTAAATAATTTTTTCTCAAAAAAAATTCAAAACCAGATATCAGAAGAGCGGAAATAAAAAATGCTCTCCCGATAAGTCAGAAGAGCATATTATTATGTTGAGGTAATAAACTGCTGTTTTCTAAGCTTATCTGTCCCTGCAAAATGCAAAGGTTGAATGTGGCACCTTATACGAATAAATCGAACAGGTTGCCAAGACGTCATCGGGTCAATTCCCTCGGTCTTTCTGGATAAGAATAATCTTTTAAAGAACTGGTACAAATGTACAATAGAAAAAAATTAATTTCCAAATTAATTTCAAAAAAAATTAAAACTAATTTTTAACATGATTATAATCAGTGTATTATAATTATATTTTTTTATTTAAAAAAGTTTGTTTTCTTTTAAAAAGAGTAGATTTGAGATAATGTAATAAAGAAAATTGAAAGTAAAGCAAGTACGATTCCGATATAATTAATCTGGGACATTTTTTCTTTAAAAAATAAAATGCCAATGCAACTGCCTACTACAATTACTCCCATATTCATAGCAGCGAATACGGTTGACGGATTTTCTGAAAGGGCTTTATGTGCTTTGAGATAAAATAGGATATTTCCAAAATTGAAAAGACCTAAAATACTTCCGAATAAGAAGTTTCGAATTTCGAGCTTTGTAATACCTTTTATCAGCTGATAGCAGACAATAGCAATTGCTACAATAAAAGCACAACCAAAAACAGTGAACAGGGAGGTGGTATAAACTATGTTTTTATGTAATGCAATTTGTTTAAACAGTATATCAATAATTCCAAATCCCAAAAGAACTATAATGGGATAGAACCAATTATTATTTTGGGCTGTATTAAGACTATTCTTTTTTGACAGTGTAAAAAATATAGCTATAAATCCAATGAGGATTCCACCTATTTTCAGGGTATTAAAGTCTTCTTTAAAGATAAAATAAGAAGCTATTATGGGGATAAATAAGGATAGTCGTTGCGCAATATCTGTTTTTACAATTCCGATATGTTTTACGGAAGCAGCAAGAAACAGGAAGATTGTAGGTAGTAAAATTCCTAATGAGAGATAAACAGACCATGGTGCTTGTTGATTTACAGTACTCAAATCGGGTTTAAAGGTAAAAAAACAAAGGAGAAGAGCAAAAAAATAATTCCAGGTGACGATCTGAGTGATACTTATATTGTGGCGTTTTGCTAGTTTTAATAATACTGCCACTGTAACGCTGCAGAATATACTTAGAATGATATATAACATTGATTTTTATTTAATGAAAATAGTCTGAGCAAATTTAGACTGTTTTTTTGAATATTTAAATGCTTTATGTTTTATAAAATCTGTGATTTTGTAAAGGAATTAATTCGTTTCTGAATGACATTATAAAATAAAAAATTTAATCATTAAATATCAGAATATTCAATCTGGTTACTCTTTTTTAGATTAATAAACCAGAGTTGATGAAACTGTGAGTAGAATTGAGTAGTGTGTGAAAAATAAAATTATAATAATTTGATATATAGTGTGTTGTTTTTTAAAATAACTAAATGACAACTAATGACAACTTCATTTTTTGGTTGTATTTTTCTAAATTTATTTCTTTGCGATTGTCTTAATTTGAAATACTAAATAACCGTACTGTCCCATAAAAATATAGTGTTTTGTAATTAGGGTTTATTGTAAAAATATAAAATTTTAGAATTATTTTTTATGAAAAATTATTTTATTTTTCCCATATTTTATTTTTTTAATACGATTGTTGCTTTTGGTCAATTTTATGACGAAAAACAAATTGATAGTTTATTATTTTTAGTTCATGAATTTCGGGGAACATCTTCTGATCAGACAATTCCTCTAAGTTTCCAGATTATTACCTATTCTCAAGAAATAGGATATTCAAAAGGGGTTGCTTTAGCCTATACTTATATAACTGAAGAATGTTATGATACTGATCAGCTTAAAAAAACATTGTTTTATGCTTTTAAGGCGGAAGAAATAATAGAAACTATTAAAGAAGATGAGCTTTTAGTTGATATTATTCGATTAAAAGGGCTTTGTTATATGAATTTGGGGTTATATACTACAGCTAAAACAGAACTGGAAAAAGGATTAATGATTGCTGATAAAATCGCAGATGCTGATAAAAAAAGAAGAAGAAAAGGGCTTGTTTATACTGCTTTGGCAAATTTGGCTGAACGGACAGATCAGCCGCAGAGTTTAATAACATTTTACAAAAAAGAAAGTTATAATGAGTTTTTGCAAATAAGAAAAGAAACACGGATTAAAAATATGGGATTATTCCATAGTCTTTTAGGTTTGGGGATTAATTATATGAAACTCAAAGAAAATGATTCTGCGGAATACTATTTTAATAAAAGTCTGGAATTAGCAACTCAGATAGATTATACCTATGCAAAAGGAGCCGCCTATTATAATTTAGGAATATTATATCATACAAAAAAACAGTATGATCAATCTGTTATTTATTACAGAAAGGCGATTACTGAAGCAGAGAAAATTAAACATATTTATCTCTTGAGATGTATTTATATGGAGCTTTCAAAGTCATATAAGAGACTGAATGATATAGTCTTAGAGAAAGAAAGTCTTAATAATTATATCACATTGGAAAATATTTTATTAAAAAAAGATAAAGAATTACTAAATGAATCAATTGATTCTTTC
Source organism: Flavobacterium sp. AK-301 (assembly GCF_058310215.1). Taxonomy (NCBI): domain Bacteria; kingdom Pseudomonadati; phylum Bacteroidota; class Flavobacteriia; order Flavobacteriales; family Flavobacteriaceae; genus Flavobacterium; species Flavobacterium sp. AK-301. The sequence goes on along the minus strand of NZ_JBZEES010000015.1, from coordinate 9,518 downwards.
CTTAAGAATAAAGAAGATTTGTTTAGTGATATCACAAAAAAATTACTGAAAGAAAAGATATTTCTTATTGGTATAAATGTAGTTATTTTTTTTCTTTTATTTTTTTTCTATAAGAAGTTAAAATCAGAAAGAATAATTCGGAAAAAGAAAGGAATACTACTAAAAAAACAGCATAGAGAATTAAAACGGTTGGTTGATCTGAATGTTGTTACTGCTAAAGAAGTAGCAGATCTGGCAAGGAATAAGGATACTTCTTTTTTTATCCGGTTTCAGGAATTATATCCTGATTTTATTGAAAAAATTTCTTCTAAGACAGTAAATTCAATATTAATTTCTTCTGAACTGATAATGTGTGCCATGATAAAAATGGGCTTTACTACAAAAGAGATTGCACAAAATTTAAACACAACAGTAGAAGCTGTAGAGAGTAGGAGATACAGATTAAAAAAGAAATTCAATATGTTGTTTTCAAATGAAGATTTCACCGTCTGGATAATGAATATTTAATTTTATTTATTAAAATAGTCATAAATTATTTTATGACTATTTTTGTTATGTTTAAGTATATGTTTTATGAAAGACTGTTTATTATTTTCAGTATTATATTTTCTGTTTTTTAATACTACTGTTTCTGCTCAAGTTTATAATGAGAAACAGATAGATAGTTTATTGAATATTGTTTACAGTTATATGGGAAATGTTCCGGATAAAGCAATTCCGTTAAGTCTGGAAATTGTGTCTGCTTCAAAAAAAATAAAATATACTAAAGGACTTGCATCTGCTTATATCTATATTGGTAAAGGATATTATAATCTATATCAATTTAAAGAAGCTTTAATTTATATTTCCAAAGCAGAAACAGAAGCAAATACCATTCAGGATGCTATATTATTATCTGATATTTCTAGATTAAAAGCAATGTGTTTTACTCATATGGGTCTTTATACTGTTGCCAGAAAAGAACTGAATAAAGGATTCGCTATTACTGATATGATTAAAGATCAGGATGAACAGCACAGGAAGAGAGGGTTTATTTATAGGGTAATAGTGAGTATTTTTGTTGCCCAACATGATATACTAAATGATTCGTTATTATATTATAGTAAGAAAAGTTATGATGAATTTTTGCAGATGAAAAAAGAGACCTTTTTGAAAAATGAAGGATTATCTGCTGCTGCTTTAGAATTGGGTGTTGACTTTATTTCATTAAAAAAGAATGGTTCTGCAGAGTATTATTTGAAAAAGAGTCTGTTTTTTGCTGATAAAATAGATTATAAATATGGACAGACTAAAACACTTAAATTTTTAGGAGAGTTGTATTATATAAAATAAGAATACAATCAATCTATTATTTATTATAATGAAGCGATTGCTAAGGCAAAAAAACTTCAATGGGGATTTCTTTTAAAAGATTGTTATTTCGGATTATCAAAAGTATATAAAACTACGGGTAATGATGAGGGAGCTAAGGAATCAATTAATTCTTATATTCAGTTAACAGACAGTCTTGCTATATTAAATAAAAAAACAGTAAATGAGTCTGTAGAATATGTTATTAAAGAAAAAGAGAAGCGTTACAAAAATGATACTTTCAGATTGCAGAAGGTGAAATTTTATTTAATAGGAATCAATATAATAATTGCAGTTATATTATTTTTATTTTATAAAAGATTAAAATCAGAACGATTAAAAAGAAAAAATAACACCGAATTACTGAAAAATAAGGAAAAAGAATTACAGCAATTAATAACATCCAACGCTGTTACATTTGAAGAAGTATTCCGACTGGCAAAAAACAGAGATGCTTCCTTTTTTATTAAATTTCAGGAATTATATCCTGATTTTGTAGGAAAAATATCTGAAAAATCAGGAGGGGTAATGCTTATTCCTAATGAGCTGATACTTTGTGCAATGATAAAACTTGGGTTTATAACAAAAGAAATTGCACAAAATTTAAATACTACAGTAGAATCTATTGAAAGCAGAAAATACAGGGTAAAAAAGAAGCTTAATCTTTTATTTTCAAATGAAGATTTTACCATGTGGATTATGAATATTTAGTAACAGGGGATTGAAATATTTTTAATAATAAACAAAACTGATCTGATTCTGAAAAAAAAAGATACAAGATTAATACCGATAAAAGTATAATTTTTAAAATAGTAGTAAGCGTATGTTTACTACTATTTTTTATTTTATAAGTTTTTATTTAGTTCTGTAGATGTGTTTTAGTTTATGCCCAAACAAAAAAACATGAATTTTTGTGTGTCGTTATTTCAAGACAGATGAAGGTTAGATGGTATTAAGCTTAAAAATAAATCTTTTATTTATTATAAGAAAGTTGTTTTTGTTGGATAGTAAATAAAGGTGTTTAAATTGTTTATTTTCAACGTTTAACGTGTAATGACTACTAATGACTACCTCTTTTTTTTTAGTTTTTTTTTTATTGTTGTTTATTTGCACGTTTGTATTTAAACAGAAGACTATTCGGAAAATAAGGAATAGATAGAGGGCATGATTATCAATAAAAAAAGAACTATGCGCTCCGGGTTCTAACAGATCATTGTGAATTTTTGATAAGCTTTAAAAAAAGTTCTTATACATGATTGTATGGAGAAGATAGCACTGAAAATAATAAATAATAAATAATACCATAATGAAAAATACCAATTTCTTATTTCAACTAACTATATTGATGTTCCTTTTTATTTCCTTTTCGTTATCTGCACAAACTACAGATAAAAAATATCATAGAGGTTCCGGTATAGGAACTTTAACTCCGGATTCCAGTTCCTCTTTAGAAGTAAAAAGTGATACTACCGGAGTATTGATTCCCAGAGTTTCCGGTTTGACAAATAATAATAGCACGTCGTCTATTAAAAATCCGGCTAACGGTTTATTGGTTTATAATAAAGACAAGCAATGTTTAAGTCAAAATATTGGTACCCCGGAGGCACCGGACTGGATCTGTATTAGCGGAAATATAGTAAAATTCTTTTATATGCCCTCAATAGCATTAGATATTAGTTCTTCATCAGGTTCATATAATTTGTTTGAGTTGTATAAAAAACAATTTTCTATGCCGGTAGTAGCGAGTGAAGGTGCACCTGCACAAATTCCTTTTTTTGGTTCAGCAGAAGATTTATATTATTATGTAACGGCCTATAGTAAAGTTGTTTTTGAAGATGTAAAAGTAAGTACGGAAGGTGTTTTAACTTACAAAGTAAAGGTAGATGCCCAGAGTAATAGTGACAGTAGTGATTTTATGAATATTATTCTTGTTGTTAAATAATACAGAAACAATGAATCAGATTAATTTTTTTATGATACATACTAAAAAGTATAGAGGAAGAAAAATCTTTTCTTTTTTTCTTTTCCTTTCTTTATTGAATTTTACCTCTGTTATCTATGGGCAGCAAACGGGCTGTCCAAATGATTTTGATTGTGACGGAATTATTGATGCTTTAGATATTGATGATGATAATGATGGTATTTATGACCATATTGAATCACCGGGTTGTTTTTACCTGAATAAAGCAATTTATGAAAGTGGAGATCGAACAGAGTTGTTTGATGTTAGTACTACTTTACCCTATACTGGTGGAAGGTTGGCAGAACTGGTAGATGGAGTAACTAATGCAGGAGGAATTAAAATTCCTGCTTCGATCCCTATAGAGAATCTTGAGATTTTCAGACTAACAACGAAGCTGGCTTCTGGGATAGCGTATTCTTCTATTACATTAACCCTTAGTAGTTTTATTTTTAATACTGGGCCTAAAGGGATTTTGCAGGGATCAAATGATGGTCTGAGCTGGACGGATTTAACGGAGGATAAACAGCTGGGAACTTCTAATCCGGTTCCTATTTTGGTTACTAAAAATCAGGGAATGTATCGCTATTATCGCTTATTGGGTACGGTAGGTAAGACGGTAGTATATAGTCGGGATCTTATAGAAATTACTGGAACAGTTGAGAATTATATACCTTCTTTCTATCCAAAAGCAAAATGTGAAGGGGAGGATTTGGATGGTGATGGTCAACTGAATCATCAGGATTTAGATGCGGATGGTGATGGTGCTTTTGATGTACTTGAAGCTGGATTTTCAGGTAATACTAACGGGATGGCAGGTATTATGGTTGATTCAAATGGAGCGGTTCTTGGTCATAGCTATAATGTACCCTATGAATATTATAAAATTGCAACCATTGATGCTACTAAAGATACTGATGGAGATGGTGTTCAGGATGTATTCGATATTGATGATGATAATGATGGTATTTATGACCATATTGAATCACCGGGTTGTTTTGAATTGGATAAAAAAGTCTATGAAACCGGAGATCAAACTGCACAATTGGAGGTTAGTACTACTTTACCCTATCGTGGTGGAACTCCACGAGAGTTAGTAGATGGAATAATCAATGTAGGGGGCGTTACGATTCCAGCTAGCACTTCTTTACAAAATCAGGAAATTTTTAGACTGACCACAAAATTAGCGATTGGTATTGAATATTCTTCTATTGTATTAACTTTTAGTAGCTCTATTTTCAGCACCGGATCCAAAGGGATTTTGCAGGGATCAAGTGATGGTCTGAGCTGGACGGATTTAACAGAGAATAAGCAATTGGGAACTTCTAATCCGGTTCCTATTTTGGTTACTAAAAATCAGGGGATGTACCGCTATTATCGTTTGTTGGGTACAGCAGGATCTACTATTGCCGGTAACCGAATTCTTATAGAAATTACCGGAACGGTTGGGAATTATATACCGTCTTTCTATCTGAAAGAAAAATGTGAAGACGAAGATTTAGATGGTGATGGTCAACTGAATCATCAGGATTCAGATGCTGATGGGGATGGTGCATCTGATGTATTGGAAGCCGGGTTTTCAGATCCTGATGGGGATGGAATAGTAGGGAGTAAACCTGTTACAGTAGATCGATATGGGGCAGTTCTCGGTCATAGTTATAATGTACCCTATGAATATTATAAAATCGTAGCAATTGATGCAACAAAAGATACGGATGGTGATGGTGTCTGGGATGTATTCGATATTGATGATGATAATGACGGTATTTATGATCATATCGAATCACCAGCTTGTTTTGAGTTTGAGAAAAAAGTGTATGAAACTGGAGATCGAAGAGAACAATTAGGAGTTAGTACTACTTTACCCTATACTAACGGAACTTTGGAACAGTTAGTAGATGGGGTGGTAACCTTTACATATGGAATTATGATTCCAGTTAACACTTCTTTACAAAATTAGGAAATTTTTAGACTGACCACAAAATTAGCGATGGGTATTGAATATTCTTCTATTGTATTAACTTTTAGTAGCTCTATTTTCAGAACAGGATCCAAAGGGATTTTTCAGGGATCAAACGATGGTTTGAACTGGACGGATTTAACGGAGGATAAGCAGCTGGGAACTTCTAATCCGGTTCCTATTTTGGTTACTAAAAATCAAGGAATGTACCGATATTATCGTTTGTGGGGTACAGCAGGAACTACTATTGGTAGTATCCAAACTCTTAGAGAAATTACCGGAACGGTTGGTAATTATATACCTTCTTTCTATCCAAAAGTAAAATGTGAAGGAGAGGATATAGATGGAGACGGAATCCCAAATCATCAGGATTTAGATGCGGATGGTGATGGTGTTTTTGATGTACTGGAAGCTGGTTATTCTGATCCTGATGCGGATGGTGTTTTAGGAAATAGTCCGGTTACGGTAGATTCACATGGAGCAGTTCAGGATCATAGCTATGCTGGTCCGTTGTTATATTATAAACTGAAAGAGATTAAGATTACAGAAGATGCCGATGGAGATGGTGTCTGGGATCTATTTGATGTAGATGATGATAATGATGGTATTTATGATCATATTGAATCACCTGGATGTTTTACTCTTAAAAATGTTTTTGAAACCGGAGATAAAAGAGAAGTGCTTGAGGTTAGTACTACTTTACCTTATACTGGCGGAATGTTGACAGAACTGGTAGATGGAGTAACTGATGCAGGAGGAATTACTATTCCTGATTCGACTCCTTTACAAGGCAAAGAGATTTTCAGGTTAAGCACCAGGTTGGCTTTGAATATTGAATATTCTTCTTTTGTATTAACTTTTAGTAGCTCTATTTTCAGCACCGGATCCAAAGGGATTTTGCAGGGATCAAGTGATGGTCTGAGCTGGACGGATTTAACAGAGAATAAACAGTTGGGAACTTCTAATCCAGTTCCTATTTTGGTTACTAAAAATCAGGGGATGTACCGCTATTATCGTTTGTTGGGTACAGCAGGAACTACTTCTTATATCCGAACTCTTAGAGAAATTACCGGAGTAGTGGGGCATTATATGCCGTCTTTATATCCGAAAGCAGCATGTGAAGGAGAAGATTTAGATGGAGACGGAATCCCGAATCATAAGGATTTGAATGCAGATGGCGATAGTTGTAATGATGTTTTGGAGGTTGGTTTCTTAGATGATGATAAAGATGGAATATTAGGAAACAGTCCGGTTACAGTAAATCAGTATGGAATGGTTGTTTCAGCACAGGGATATACTCTTCCAAATAATATGTATTGGCTGGATATTACTAAAAATGTCTGTACAGGAGAAGGAATTCTTTTGGAGGAAGATTCACATTGTTCTGATTTAGAAAATCTCAGCAGCGATACCAATTTAGCACAATCTATTTTCCATTCTACTATAGTAACGACTAAAGACGGTTTTTCCATATTCGGACAGGCAACTAATCCTACTGACTCAGGTGATCTGGAAACGCCTACTCCTATGATTCCGGAAAATGGATTTACTTATGAAGGAAAAATCAGATTGGCAACATTAGGAGGGGAAACTGGTGGAGGTGATCCAAGTCAGTATTTTATACTGTCAACAGAAGGATTGTATACCTGGGGACCTTGGAAAAACATGTCTATTCCTACAGGATGGACTACTAGTACTGGGTTTTCAAAGATTCAGCTGCCAGCTGGTATTGCTCCTGAAAATATAAAGAATATGAGTGCGAGTTATGGTAATCTAGTGTTGTTAACCAAATTAGGAGAGGTGTATATTGTAGCTGGAGATTATAGTACTGTTTATCCTGCTATTTATGGAGATGGAAGTACTGTTATAGATAATGCATGGCATAAAGCAGCAATTAGGCAGGTAGTTTCTATTAAAATCAACAGTTCTGGTCAGGCATTGGCAGTAACTAATTCAGGAGGATTATATACCTGGGGGACTAATGTTTATTTAGGAGATGGTTCAGCATCTCAAATTTTATCTGTTCCAACTCAAATGACACTTCCTTCAGCAATAAGCAAGGTTAAAATGACGGCTCTGACTAACAACAAAGAAAGCGCTACTTATTTTGTTTTAGGAGAGAATAAAAGAGTGTATTCTTTAGGAGAAGGAAATTTTGGGCTTTTAGGTATTAATTCGATACTATCTTCGACTACTTGGCAGACAGTAAAAAGCCCAGTATCAGGAGTAGGATCAGGTACCGGCTATCTGGAAAACATTAAGTTCATTACAGCCACTCTCCATGATGATTCTGATGGTGCAGCCGGAGCGATTGATGAGGATGGTGTGCCTTATTTTTGGGGAGAAAATAGTAGTGCACGTTTAGGAGCTTCCGGAGGTATTGTACTTTTACCAAGGGTACCAGATGGAATAATACCGGGATTTCATAATATTATTGCAGTTGAAATGGGAGGGCATGTTACTCCTATTATTGATAAACGATTGGGGAAATTCGGATATGTAGGACATATGACTTCGGGAAGTATGGGAATACCGGGAGAAGGTACAATAAATAGATACGATTTTGAAAATACTCCTGTAGTCGATTTTTGTAATATTGTAATCGGTGGTCGCAAAAAAATGCGTGTTACGGTTAATCCGATGAATATCATTCCTACCCTTATACAAAAAAAGGATTAAGTTGGATTGAAAAAACAATAAAAAGTAAATACGTTTTTTTAGTAAAACAGGTTGTTTAAAAGTGATTTTAGGCAGCCTGTTTTTGTTTATCAGTCTGTTTTTATAACAAGCGGCAATATTGATTATCCAGGAGTTTCTTAAAATTTTTAATCTTGTAGTGAAATTAATTTGTCTCTGACTGATAGTATAAAATGAACAATAGTTCAGTTTATCTGAAAATTTGGGTTGTTTGAAAATCAAATAATCAAGTCTCTAAACAAAATTATTTTGTAGATTTGGTTTTATTAACTTTATTGAGATTGTTTTTTTATATCAGATGTTCTAACCATCGGAAAATCCAATAACCAATCTAAGAATTTCATATACTAATGAATAGAATTACAAAACTTTTTAATATTAAATATCCGATTATTCAGGGAGGAATGATCTGGAATAGCGGTTATAAACTGGCAAGTGCTGTAAGTAATGCAGGAGGACTGGGGTTGATAGGAGCCGGTTCGATGTATCCGGATGTATTACGGGAACATATTCAGAAATGTAAAAAAGCGACAGATAAACCATTTGGAGTAAATGTTCCAATGTTATATCCCAATATAGAAGAAATCATTACTATTATTGTTGAAGAAGGAGTGAAGATTGTTTTTACATCTGCCGGAAATCCTAAAACATGGACTTCATTTCTAAAAGAAAAAGGAATCACAGTGGTACATGTAGTCAGCAGTGTAAAGTTCGCTTTAAAAGCACAGGAAGCAGGTGTTGATGCTGTTGTAGCAGAAGGTTTTGAGGCAGGGGGACATAACGGAAGAGAAGAGTCAACTACTTTAACGCTGATTCCAATGGTAAAAGAACAGCTTCAGATCCCTCTGATTGCTGCAGGTGGAATTGCTACCGGAAGAGGAATGCTTGCAACCATGGTATTAGGAGCAGACGGAGTACAAATGGGTTCTCGTTTTGCAGCTTCAACAGAATCATCAGCACATGATAATTTTAAACAACTCATCGTTGATACTCCGGAAGGAGGGACGCATTTAACTTTAAAGGAACTGGCTCCGGTACGTTTAATTAAAAATAAATTCTTTCAGGATATACAGGATCTGTATACAAAAGATCCTACTCCCGAAGATTTAAAACGATTATTGGGTAGAGGAAGATCAAAACGAGGTATGTTTGAAGGTGATCTGACCGAAGGTGAACTGGAAATAGGGCAGATATCCGGATTGATAAAAACAATACAACCGGTTGAAGAAATTATAAAAGAGATTATTACGGAATTTGAAAAGGCTACTGTAGAAACACAAAGCCTTTTATAGTTGATAGTTTTTGTGAGATGTAAAATGTTATTAGTAGCTGTAGGGTTTAACCGCAATGGGCGCAAAGACTTACGCAAGGTTCGCAAAGGTTTTTTGAATACTGTAAACGGATACTGACAACTGAATACTCCCCTTCGCTAACTTTAAACCTTAAACAAAATCTGTAAATATCCAGTATCCTAAACCAACAACCAACAACCAACAACCAACAACCAACAACCAACAACCAACAACCAACAACCAACAACCAACAACCAAC
>NZ_JBZEES010000014.1:72063-77448 GCF_058310215.1 Flavobacterium sp. AK-301 | reverse complement strand
CTCTGTTGGTGTTTGTATCACTAAATGATCTTCTAACTCTTCTTTTCTGTTATCTTTTATCGTTATACGATATTCTACAACAAGATCAAAATACTTCCATGAATTTGATTCCTTATCCCAAAGAGTTGAACCGGGATAACTTGCATTGGTCATTTTACAAATAAGAGTTGCTCCATCATAGGCTTTTCCGGCAATAAACTTCCCTTTAGCGATCTGTTTCAACTCTATCGGAACACCTGATTCGGTATACCAGCTATATACCGTTGTATTACCTTTAATCGAATATTCATGACTTAAATCAATTTCCTGTCCGGCATCTATAATCCCTCCTTCAACAGTCTTTTGAGGGGAATACTCCCTAAGTACAGAAGATGAACTTTCCATATCAGATAAAGTAGATAATGTAAAATGATTCAGAAAACAATCCAAAGCCCATAAATTCACATTCTTAGAAACATCCAAAAACGTTAACTGATTAGCAGAACAATCTAAATAAGCTAAATTTATATTATTTGAAACATCCAAACTTGTTACCAAATTAGAATTAAATTCCAAGTCTCTTAATTTTACATTCTTAGACACATCTAAACTCGTTAATTGATTAGAGGGACAATGTAAACGGATTAAATCTACATTATTTGAAAGATCTAAACTCGTTAATTGATTAGAAGGACAAACTAAATATTTTAATTTTACATTTTTAGAGACATCTAATGACCCCAACGGATTACCATTAGAAAACAACTGATCTAATTTTACATTCTTAGAGATATCCAATGACTTTAATAAATTCTTAGAACAATTCAAAGCCCATAAATTCACATTATTGGAAACATCCAAACTCGTTATTAAATTATCACCACAACTCAAAGATTTTAAATCTATATTATTTGAAACATCCAAACTCGTTATCGAATTAAAATTACAATTAAAATATCTTAAATTTATATTCTTAGAAACATCCAAACTCGTTAACTGATTAGACTGACAATCTAAATCTGTTAATTTTACATTCTTAGAAACATCCAAACTCGTTAACTGATTAGACTGACAATCTAAATCTGTTAATTTTACATTCTTAGACACATCCAAACTCGTTATCGAATTTGAATCACAATTCAGTTTGATTAAATTTATATTATTAGAAACATCCAAACTCGTTAACTGATTAGACCAACAACTCAAATATCTTAAATTTACATTCTTTGAAACATCCAAATTAGTCAACTGATTTGAATTACAATTCAAACTGGTTAAATTTACATTCTTGGAAACATCCAAATTCGTTAACTGATTAGACCAACAACTCAAATATTCTAAAGAAACAAATTTACTAGCATCTAATGTCCCGTATAATAATTCGTTAGCCACTAAATATAATTGTATTAACCGCTTGGGAGATGCTGTATTCCACCATGAACTGTGAGCTATTTTAGTAACCCACGCTTCCGAAGTGCTCCAGTTTAAAGTATCGGTTGTAGCTAAACCCAAAACATGCAGATTCAACTGTCCCGGTTTATCCGTTGGCTGACGAAGAAAAACACGCAATCCTTCTTTATCATCTTCATGATACGTTTGCGCCTGTATGCTACTGCAAAATAAAAACAAAATAAAAAACAAATAGTATATTTTTTTCATAAAAATAAATTTAAATAAAACACTGATTAAGTTAATTAAACGAAAATAATGTTTTAATTATCAAAATAAAAATAAACCTCTTTGTTAATTTAATAACAAACAGAGATCGTTTGTTATATTATTTGTTTTATAAAAACATATAAAACAATATGTTGTAATAAATTGGAAAAATAAAAATAGACACGATGTGTTAAAAATCTTTATGGATTTTACTTTTTGAAAATGAGATAAGAATATATTCAATACACAAATAATATTAACCTATAATTTCTATACGTTTTTGAAAGCTTTACAGGAATCCGGATAAATAAAAAAATCCGGTATTCGATTGAATATAATCGAATACCGGACACAAACTATAAATAACACTTATTTTTATTTTATTCTAAAACAAAAGACTCTTTAATTCTTTATTATTTTATGACTGGTTATCCCTTTGGAAGTATAGGCTTTTAAAACATGAACACCTTTTTGAAGATTCCCATATGATTTTCTATTCGATATTCTCTAAAAAGTCCATTTCCCTGCAATTGTAGGCAGTACATATAGTTTGTTATTATAATTAGCATAAAAGTTATTACTGATCTCTATCTCTGATCCAAAAGCTAAATTTTCATTTATATTATACCAAAACTGAGGTTCAGTCAGAAGAATTACTTTTTTACTCCCTTCTCCGGTCAAACGATCCTTATTTTCAGTCCAGACATCCATAAAACCCGTTATCGTTATTTTATTATTCCAGAGTGAAGTACTCCAACTAACGGTCCACTGAATATCATTACTCCCTTTTTCGAAAGAATTATACTTATAAGCAATATAGGTATCAATGTGTACTTTGCCAAAGTTATGCGTAAATGAAGGTCCTATCAGATAAGCATTAGGAATAGAAAATCCTGAATTATTATCACCTCTTACAATACCTCCATTGAATTCAATATGAGGCACTATAGGGCTATTGCCTATTTTTATATTTCTGCCTATTTCTAAATAAGCCAAACCTATATCTCCTTTACTCTGGTTAAAATCAAAATCTATAAAACCAAATGTTGAACCCCACTTATCCGCTTTAAACATTTGAAAAGTCGCCGTAAAATAATTACGAGGAGCAACATCATCATGTAATGCATGACGGGGATCAAAATGCAGTTGTAACTCCTGTGATGATACGTTTAAAACTATTAAAAGGAAAGAACCTATTAAAAAACACTTTTTCATAACTCTAATTATAAATTCATTACTATAAAAACTGTTATCTAATATTAAAAGCTTTTATTATTCTATTTGAAATAAGAATACCGATTTAATTAAGGTAGTATTTCATTATACAACCTTAATTAAATCGGTATATTGATAATTAATTAATCGTCATTTTTCATTGATACATACACAAGCCCTATAAACATATAGGTAACTAATCGATTAGCGTCCGGAAGTCCGTTCCAGTAACTCATCCACATACCAAACCACTCTGCTCCGACAACCTGAAAACCAAAGAACCAAAGAAGGCAACAAAATGTCAACGCTATTATAGCAACACGTTTAGAGTTATGAAAGGTAGCGGCATCCGCTTTTCTAAACTTCCACATATCGTATACTCCTTTAAAACAAAGAAAAGTAATCAGTGTTTCAATAGAAATTAACGAAATATAGGTTATGTGATGCACAGTAGTATTTGTAATGGCACGATACATTATGGAAGCACCTTGTCCCTCTTTCAGTGTATCCATATTCATCACATGATGTACAAAATTATAATTAGTCCAATAGTCTGTTATATTTCCATAAATAACGAATAAAGCTAACATCCCGACAGTAAATACAATAATAATTTTGGAATATCTCAAAACACTCGCTGTAGTAAATAAATTTGACATGTTATAATACTATTAAATCCCTCCTACTCTTTTCAGGTTTTTCGGATACACCTTAATCTTATACTTGGTAAAAGTAACAATATTTATTATTTCACTGCAATTAATATATACTTTTCTTTTAATTTGTTAATTTTTAATTTATTTACGATGATCCGATCTAAGTAAACCTAATCTCATGACGGCTCTTTTTCTGAGTATACAACTATATTTCATAATTATAATATTAGTAAATAATATGGTTAACTTTCGCTTTAAATCCTATACTGTATTTAATTTAAAAAAAACAGTACTTTTGCCTTTTTGGCTGAATCTTATTTTCGGTCATATCTATTTGAATCTTTTAAATATTATTTATGAAAGCATATGTATTTCCAGGACAAGGAGCCCAATTTACCGGAATGGGGAAAGAACTTTATGAACAATCTCCTTTGGCTAAAGAACTATTTGAGAAAGCAAACGAAATAGTAGGATTCCGTATCACAGATATTATGTTTGAGGGTACTGCTGAAGAACTGAAAGAAACAAAAGTAACGCAACCTGCTGTATTTTTACATTCTGTAATCTTAGCAAAAACATTAGGTGACAACTTCAAACCGGAAATGGTTGCAGGTCACTCATTAGGTGAATTTTCTGCTCTGGTCGCTAATGGTGCGCTATCATTTGAGGATGGACTAAAACTGGTTTCTAAACGTGCCCTGGCAATGCAGAAAGCTTGTGAAATCACACCTTCAACTATGGCTGCTGTTCTGGGACTGGAAGATAAAATCGTAGAGGATGTCTGTGCTTCTATTGATGGAGTTGTGGTTGCTGCTAACTATAACTGCCCTGGTCAGTTGGTTATTTCAGGGGAACTTAAAGCGGTAGAAAAAGCGTGTGAGGCAATGAAAGAAGCAGGTGCAAAACGTGCTCTGATACTTCCTGTTGGTGGTGCTTTTCACTCTCCAATGATGGAACCTGCAAGAGAAGAACTGGCTGCTGCAATTGAAAACACTACTTTTAATACTCCTGTATGCCCGGTATATCAGAATGTAACAGCAACAGCTGTATCTGACCCCACAGAGATCAAAAAAAACCTGATTATACAGTTAACTGCTCCTGTAAAATGGACACAGTCTGTACAACAGATGATAAAAGACGGTGCAACTTCATTCACTGAAGTAGGTCCGGGAAAAGTACTGATCGGTCTGGTTGGTAAAATTGATAAAAGTGTGGAGACAGCTTCGGCTTAGTTTTCAGTTTTTCAGTATACAGTTTTCAGTGCCAGTATACAGTATACAGTACCGGTTAACAGTATTCAGTTCTGTATTATAAATTAATAAAACAATATTATGAATTTCAGAGAATTATTAGTTTATAAAAAGGCATTTGAAGTGGCAATGGAACTATTTGTATTATCTAAGACATTTCCAATTGAAGAAAAATATTCTCTTACAGATCAAATAAGACGTTCATCAAGAAGTGTTTGTGCAAATGTTGCTGAGGCTTACAGAAAAAGACGTTATGTGAATCATTTTATCAGTAAATTGACAGATAGTGATGCTGAAAACTCTGAAACCAATGTTTGGTTAGAATTTTCATTACGTTGTGAGTATATTTCTCAGGAAAAGCATACTGAATTAACAACTAAAAATAATGAAGTTGGAAAACTTATCAATTATATGATTAACTATCCCGAAAAATTTGGCTGTAAAATCCAATAACATCATAATAAAAATCCCAAACTGAAATTAATCTGTTTGGGATTTTTTATTTGATATATATTCTAAAAAACCACATGTAAAGTATCGAAAATCGAGACTGAATACTGAATACTGAATACTGAATACTGAATACTGAATACTGAATACTGAATACTGAATACTGAATACTGAAT
>NZ_JBZEES010000014.1:0-72053 GCF_058310215.1 Flavobacterium sp. AK-301 | reverse complement strand
ACTGAATACTGAATACTGAATACTGAATACTGAATACTGAATACTGAATACTGAATACTGAATACTGAATACTGAATACTGAATACTACCCCCTAATCTTCTTCTCCCATTTCCAGGCAGAATCCAGAGCGTCTTCTAAAGTCAGTTGTGCTTTCCAGTCTAATACTGTATTTGCTTTCTGAGTATCTGCATATGCTTCTATTATATCTCCTTCTCTTCTTTCTACAAATTTATAAGGTAGCTTTTGTCCGCTTACTTTTTCAAAAGCCTGAATTACTTCGAGAACAGAACTCCCTTTTCCGGTGCCTATATTAAACACTTCAACGGTTTCTGTATTTTTCTTTTCCACCAGTCGTTTCATAGCCACAACATGTGCTTTTGCTAAATCAACTACATGAATATAATCCCGAATACAAGTACCGTCAACCGTTGGATAATCGGAACCGAAAACAGAAAGTTCTTTTCGTATTCCGATACCGGTCTGAGTGATGAACGGAACCAGATTTTGGGGCACTCCAATAGGTAATTCCCCTATTTCGATTGATGGATGAGCTCCTATAGGGTTAAAATAACGTAATACTATGGGTTTAATATTCGTTACTCTGGCTGTATCAGTAATAATTACCTCTCCTATCTGTTTTGTGTTACCATAAGGAGACAAAGCGGATTGTATCGGAGCATCTTCGGTAATAGGCATTTTCTCCGCCTGTCCGTATACCGTACAAGATGAGCTGAATATAAAATAGGCTTCCGGTTTCTGTTCTAATTCCTGTAAAATATAAATCAGGGAACTGATATTATTCTCATAATATAACAATGGTTTTTCGGTACTTTCACCTACAACTTTTGATGCTGCAAAGTGAATCACTCCCCGAACATCTGTATGCTTTTTAAAAAATATTTTTACAGCCGTTTTTTCTCTCAGATCCAGTTGTTCAAAAAGTGGTTTTTTTCCGGTAATTTTAGTGATTCCGTCAAGGACTTCTATTGAAGAATTGGACAGATCATCAATAATAACAACTTCAAAACCCTCATTCTGTAATTCAACTACAGTATGTGAACCAATAAATCCTAAACCTCCTGTTACTAGTATTTTCATGCTTTTATGAATTAACCCGAATCATTCATTTCTTTGATCATGAATAATCCGGGTTTTATTTTATGCTGTTAAAAATGGAATATATTAGCCCTAGCCCTGACTGACGTAGAAATCCTTTTAGTTTTTTCTTTAAAAACAAAAAGATTGCAACAAAAGGCAGGAAACAGCTCCTGAAAAATTAGTTCAGAAACTCTAAAATACTATCTGTTATAAATTTAATCTGCTCATCATCCAGCTCAGTATGCATTGGTAAAGAGATCACTTCTTTTACCAACTGATTGGTCACAACAAAATCTTCTTCTTTATAACGTGCATCTAAATAGGCTTTCTGACTGTGTAGCGGAATCGGATAGTAAATCGCACAAGGAATTCCTTTATCTAGCAAATGTTGCATTAATCCGTCTCTGTCTGCATTAAGTATACGCAAGGTATACTGATGAAAAACATGTGAATCGGTTTCTCCGGTTATGAACGGAGTAATTATATTTTTATGATTAGTCAGTGCTTTGCTGTATTTCTGTGCAGCAGTCTGTCTTGCTTTATTATAAGTATCTAAAAGTGGTAATTTAGCATCCAGAACAGCAGCCTGAACAGAATCTAATCTGGAGTTCACTCCTACTACATCATGATGATAACGTACATACATTCCGTGGTTTACAATTCCTCTTAGTTTATGTGCCAGATCATCATCATTTGTAAAAATTGCACCTCCGTCTCCATAACATCCCAGGTTTTTTGAAGGAAAGAATGAAGTTGAAGCCACATGTCCTATAACACCTGCTTTTTTCTTCGTCCCGTCAGCATATTTATAGTTCGCTCCGATAGCCTGTGCATTATCTTCGATTACATACAGATTATGCTCTGCTGCTAATTTCATAATAGCTTCCATATTAGCAGCCTGACCAAAAAGATGCACGGGAACGATTGCCTTTGTTTTTGGTGTGATCGCTTTTTTAATTGCTTCAACGGAAATATTAAAAGTATCCATTTCCACATCTACTAAAACGGGGGTTAACTGCAATAAAGCAATTACTTCTACAGTGGCAGCAAATGTGAAATCGGCTGTGATTACTTCATCTCCCGGTTTAAGATCCAGAGCCATCATTGCAATCTGTAACGCATCTGTACCGTTAGCACAAGGAATAACATGTTTTGCTCCTAAATAGTTTTCTAAATCTTTTTGAAATTTCTGAACATAAGGTCCGTTAATATAAGTGTTGGTATCTAAAACTTCCTGAATGGAGTTATTTACTGTTTCTTTGATGTTTTCGTATTGACCCTTAAGGTCTACCATTTGAATTTTTTTCATCTCACTTTAAATTTGATGGCACAAAATTACTAATTAAATGGTGTGTTACCAATGAAATTAATCTAAACTAAAGTGTTTTAGGCGAAATATTTCGCTTATTTTAGGCGAAATATTTCACTTATGTTTTTAATTTATAATTTTCTGATTGTTATTATACAACAATTACTCAGAATCGTTACTTTTTTCAGCCCTAAAATGAAGCTTTTTGTAGAAGGCAGGAAAACGGTTTTTATTCTTTTAAATGAGAAGATTCATCCGGATGATAAAACAATCTGGTTTCATGCTGCTTCTTTAGGTGAGTTCGAACAAGGGCTTCCGGTCATTGAAAAAATAAAAGAGGAATATCCGGATCATAAGATTGTGGTCACTTTCTTTTCTCCTTCAGGATATGAGGTACGCAAAAATTCGACTGTTGCAGATGTTATTTGCTATCTTCCGCTGGATACAAAAAATAATGCTGAAAAATTTATTAAAGCGGTTCATCCGGATCTGGTATTCTTTATTAAATATGAGTACTGGCCTAATTATCTGAATGGACTTAAAAAACGAAATATTCCAACTTATCTAATCTCCGGAATCTTTAGAAAAAACCAAATGTTCTTTAAATGGTATGGTGGGTTTTACAGAAAAGCACTGGATGCTTTCCGTCATTTCTTTGTTCAGAATTCTGACTCTAAGGAATTACTTGCAAAACTGGGTAAAACTAATGTTACGGTTAGTGGCGATACAAGGTTTGACCGGGTGGTTGCCATTCTGGAAAAGGACAATACACTGGATTTTATAGCAGATTTCAAGAACAATACTACTACAATCGTTATTGGTAGCTCCTGGCCAAAGGATGAAACTCTATTGATCGATTTTATCAATACAACAGATACGAACGTGAAATTTATTATTGCTCCTCATAATATAAAACCGGAACAGATCACCGCCTTACAACAAAGTATCGATCAAAAAACAGTTCTGTTCTCTGAAAAAGAGGAAAAAGACCTGGCTTCATATAATGTATTTATTATTGACACGATAGGTATACTAACCAAAATTTACAGTTATGCTACCATTGCTTATGTGGGTGGCGGATTTGGAAATCCGGGAGTACATAATATTCTGGAACCCGCTACCTTTGGTATCCCAATCGTTATTGGTCCTAACTACAGTCATTTTACCGAAGCTACTGCTTTGGTAAATAGGGGTGGTTGTACTTCCATTTCTACACAACAGGAACTAAATAACATTCTGAATGAACTGATACTCAATGTAGCAGTCCGAGATGAAAAAGGTCATATCTGTGAAACGTTTGTACAGATGAATAAAAATGCTACAAATACAATCTTAAAATTTATAAAAAATGGAAATACAATTTAAAGCAATCGAACATTCAGATATTCCTGTCCTTGTGAATATGATGAAAGATTTTTATGCTATTGATAATTACCCAATCGATATTGAAACTTCAAAAGGATTGTTTAAGGAATTCATTGACAATGAAACCTTAGGAAAAGGATGGCTTATTATGGAAAACAATATTCCGCTGGGATATGTTATTCTTACTTTTTGCTTCAGTTTTGAATATAAGGGACGTATCGCTTTTCTGGATGAATTATACCTCTCTGAGGCTTCCCGTGGAAAAGGAATTGGCAAAAAAGCACTTGCCTTTATCCGGGAAGAGTTTTCTAAACTGTCTTTAAAGATTGTTTACTTAGAAATCGAAACACACAATGAAGCTGCTCAAAAATTGTATCTTGCAAACGATTTCGCCGTTCACAACCGAAACCTAATGAAGTATACTGTGAAATAAACTCTAACACAAATACCCAATTAATTTTTTAACTATGAAATTTTTAAGATTATTTTTTCTATTAGTCGCCCTTCCTATTTATTCACAACAGGGCGGAATGTGGATTCCTTCTCTGTTAAAAGGGATGAATGAGACGGAAATGAAAAGTTTAGGAATGAAAATGTCTGCTTCGGATATTTATGACACAAATCATTCCAGTTTAAAGGATGCTGTTCCGCATTTTAATGGAGGATGTACTTCCGAAGTAATCTCTCCAAAAGGGCTTTTACTAACCAACCACCATTGTGGATATGGACAGATCCAATCTCACTCAACGGTTGAGAAAGACTATCTGACAGATGGTTTCTGGGCAATGTCCGAAGCGGAAGAGTTACCAAACTCCAATTTAGTTGCTACTTTTATTGTAAAAATAGAGGATGTTACTGCTCAGGTTCTGGAAGGTGTACTTTCATTACCTACGGAACGGGAAAAACAACAACAAATACAGGAAAATATCATTAAGGTAAGTGCTACTTTTAAAAAAGAAGCATGGCAGGAAAATAGAATCCGTACTTTTTTTGAAGGAAATCAATATGTTCTGTTTGTTACTGAAACTTTCAGAGACGTCCGTTTAGTAGGTACTCCGCCTTCTTCTATCGGGAAATTCGGATCAGATACGGATAACTGGATATGGCCAAGACATACAGGAGATTTTAGCTTATTCAGAATCTATGCTGATAAAAATAATCATCCGGCTCCTTATTCTAAAGATAATGTACCTTATTCCCCTAAACACTTCCTGCCGATATCACTGGATGGTGTAGAAGAAAATGATTTTACTCTGGTATTTGGATATCCGGGCAGAACAACAGAGTATCTTCCTTCTGTTGCAATTGAACAACTGGTTAATGAATTAAATCCTGCTAAGATCGAGATCAGAGATGCAGCCTTAAAAGTTACGAATGGTTTTATGAGAAAAGATAACACCATTAAAATACAGTATGCTTCAAAATATGCGGGTATTGCGAATTACTGGAAAAAATGGATCGGAGAAACACAAGGACTTAAAAAATCAAATGCCATCGCTATAAAAAAACAGGCAGAAGCAGATTTTCAACAAAAAGTAATTAAAGCAGGGAAACAGGCAGAATATGGTTCTTTATTATCTGATTTTGAAAAGAACTATAAGGAAATCGCTCCTTATGCACTAAGTAGAGAATATTTTTCAGAAATAGTTTTACGTAATACTGAACTTCTGGGAGTGGCATTTAAATTGTATCAATTAGAACAGTCTTATAACCGTAAAGGAGAACAGTCTTTTAATGCGAGAAAGGAAAACCTGGTTGCCTCACTGGAAGGTTTCTACAAGAACTTCAATAAACAGGTGGATGAAAAAGTATTTGAACAACTGGTTCAGTTATACAGCGCCAAAGCTCCTAAACAGTTCCTTCCCGCTGACCTGACTAATGCTAATTATGCACAACTAACAACTGAAATTTACAGTCAGTCTAAGTTAACGAATTATGCCGGATTAAAAGAATTACTACAGGGAGATCCAAAAGAGGTACTAAAAAAAATCAGTAAGGATAAAGCTTTCCAATTTGTTAAACCGTTAGCAGAAACTTATTTTGATAAGGTGGGTCCAAAATATGAGGAGATCAACTTAGAGATTAGTACTTTACAGCGCACTTATATGAAAGCTCAACTGGAACTAAATCCAAATACCAGAATCTTTCCGGATGCCAATAGTACACTAAGAGTTACTTACGGAAAGGTAAAAGGATATGATCCTGTTGACGCTGTTCATTACTCTCCTATTACTTATCTGGATGGAGTAATGGAAAAATATGTCCCTAATGATTATGAATTTGATGTACCAAAAAAATTAATTGATTTGTATAACAGAAAAGATTACGGACCTTACGGAATAAATGGTAAGATGCCGGTAAACTTTATCGGAACGAACCATACAACAGGAGGAAATTCAGGAAGTCCTGCAATTGATGCTCAGGGTAATCTGATCGGATTAAACTTTGACAGGGTATGGGAAGGAACCATGAGTGATATTTATTATGACCCTACCATCTGTAGAAATATCATGGTAGATATTCGATATATTTTGTTCATTATTGACAAATATGCGGACGCAAAACATTTAGTTAACGAAATGAAAATTGTTCACCCTAAGCAAAAATTAAATTAAATTTTATCCGGAATTTACATAAAATGAGATTTCAGACCATCCATTTTTAGAATATCATTCTTTTTCAGGTCAAAAAAATATTTTATTACAAGAACTGAATATTCGGGAACCCCTTATAATACGGTCTATTTCGGTGAGTTTATTTTTTTTTTAAAGTTTTTTAAAAAAAAATATCATAATTATTTTATCGTATCAAAAAATTTATATCTTTGCTCCGAATTAATAATTAACCTTTATAATTTAGTAAGATGAAAAAAGTTGTTTTAAGTTTAGCTTTAGTAGCTATGATGAGTGTTTCTTTTGTTTCTTGTAAAGATGCTGCAAAAGAAGAACCAGCTGTAGAAGAAACTACAGTAACTGAAGAAGTTGCTCCAGTTGTTGAAGAAGTTGCTCCAGTTGAAGCTGCTACTCCGGTTGTTGAAGCTCCTGCTACAGAAGAAGCTGCTAAGTAATTTTTAATTACCGAAAGTATTAAAAGCCACGCTAAGCGTGGCTTTTTTATTTTTATCTAATCTTCAACTGTTGTCTCTTCCTCTTCTGCCGAAAAGAAAAAATCATTATCTGAAAAATCAAGAACTTCTGCCTGTAATGCATACTTCTTGATCTCTTCTATTCCTTTACTGATTCTTATCTCTGTAGAAAACTTTCTGCTTGTTGCCAAAATCCGATTTGCTTCAACAACAATCTTAAAGAAAAATTTACCGTTTGAAGCCTTGAACCGAACGTAATAGCAGATTTCTACTTTTTCTTTTAACTCCTCTATTCCTTTTTCACAATCTTCTTTTAACGGATATCCTGAACTGGTTAAAATTGTCTTTCCTTTTCTATTAGTATAAACAAATTTGTACTCTCCATTCTCTCTTTTGCTTATCACAAATGCACCCATAAATTCAAACCTGCTTATAAAATTAAAAGCCACAAAATTAGCTTTTATTCAGAGAGGAATCAAGTCTTATTCCTCTTCTTCTATGACTTTTTCACGATGTAGTAATTCGTGCAGTAGTTCTATTTCGCGCTTTAAACCACCAATGATCTCATTTTTAGATTTAATAATCTCATTAAGATATGTTTCTGTTGCTTTGCCTGCTTCATTAAAACTATTCTCTCTGATTTCTGATCCATATTTATCAGACTTTATCATATTACCATTTCCGGTAATCAGCCAATGCCCATTAATATCTTTATAAATACTCAGAATATTCTCTATCTTATCAACCCCCATCGTCTTTCTATTTTTCAACTGACTTGAAAAGGATCCATTCGAAAACCCACAACTGATCTCAAAGGCTCGGATCGAAATATTTTTAAAGTCAATATACTTCTTGATTCTATCTAGTGTATTTTCCATCTCAAAATTATTATTATAATATATCTTATTATTATTTTGTTTTTTAGAAAATTTTCTATATATTTGAATTATATATATTTCTATTATAAACTATTCTCTAAACAAACTAAAAGCAAACAGCAAGTTAGTGAAATTTTATCTGAAAATTTAGATTCTTTCGATATATATTGATGGAATTGAAATTTTTAGAGCTTAAAAATAAAAATAAGAAAATAATTGCTACTCTTTTTAGAAATACATTTCTGTTTCAATAAAACATAAAGAGTTACTATTTTTATGCTCTGATCAAAAAATAATTTAACTTTAAAATACTATTTATAAAAGTACTCTCCTCCTTTTATATATCTATCTTCAGCATATTTTCTGATATTGTCGACCGTTTTATAAGCGGAGTAAACCAGGAACTTCATAACCACAGTTTTATTGCTCTGTTGACTACTGCAATAACAGAATTTCTAACTTCTATAACTGGTATCTAAAAATAATTAGATATAATTTAAAGACCTTTATTTATTTATTTTCTGATAATCTGATAATTCTTTTTGTAATTTATCAATAAAGTCATCTTTTGATTGAATCATCTTCTTTAAATATTCTTTTTCAGGATCATTTAGTACTTCAACCATTCCTTCACCTGATTCCATCTGGTATTCTTTTTCAGTTTTTATCATACTACCTTTACCGGTAGTTAACCAGGACGGATTAATTTCCGGATACATCTGCAAGATTTTTTCTAACCTGTCAACTCCAATTGAGATAGGATTCTTCCTTTTTTTAGTAAGTTTTCCTGCCCTTTGTTCTCTCCTTAATTTAAGCTGACCACCAATGGAACCATTAGAAAAACCACAGGTTGTTTCTAATCTAAGAACATTAACACCGCTAAACGTCATATATAATTCTATCCTATCTAATATATTCTCTGTCATAACTTTATTTTATTTTTAAAATAAATCTTAAATTTTTAATGTTTTTTTAGAGTATTTTCTATATATTTGTTTTAAATAATAAAACATATAGAATATAAACTAGCAAACAAGAAGCAAACAGCAAGTTAAATAAAATTTCATAAAAATTATCTAATTCTGTCAATAATATTGATATCGGAAATAAATCTTTATGTTTTATAAACAAACAATACTACAAATCTGACCTGTAAAATCGCAAATAATTAAAACTCTTATTAACTATGATGACTCAAAAAGAAAAAAATATTATTACAAAAACTTTAGGATATCGTTATAGTGATCCAATACAAAAATATTTGGATTCTGTAAATCTCTATAACAAAAAAGGAAACAGTTATTCTAAACAAAGTATCAGGAATGTAGTAAATGGAGTTCGCCCTGATGAGAAGATGGAAAAAATAATTATTAATTTTGTCTCTTTAATCAGAGACTTTAAAAAAATAGAACAGAAAAACCGTATGAAAATTTTAAAAAACCGTGATATATAGCGCTCAAATATACTTCTCAGCACAAGTAAAATATAATTCTATTATTTTTTTGTTTCCATTGTAATGTAGCGTTTATTCTATAAAATGATAAAGCCCGCAAATTACGGGCTTTTAAATATACTTTAAATTAAATTCTAATTCTACAAATAAACTCTGATCCGGAAAAACCTTCTCAGAATAATCAATATTAAAATAGAAAATATCTATATGCTTATTTACTCTATTTTATTTCACTACCACGAAGCATTGCTAACTCTCGTTTCAATCCTTCAATAATATCATTTTTGTCTGCGATCCGAGCTTTCAGCTCTCCGATTAACTCTTCAAGATGTATACTGCTATTTACTGTTTTAACCTCCGGTTCAGTTGGTTTTAACATTTCACCTTTTCCTGTTAAAAGCCATTCTAAACTAATATCTTCACAAGAGTCTACAATTTTTAGTAAAACACCTTCTCCTGAATACGCATTCCTCTTTAACTGCGTACTTAAGTAACCGTTTGATAATCCAATTTTTTTCTCAAATCGAGTATGTCTAATCCCTTTGTGATCAAGATATTCAAATACTCTGTTGATTGTTTTTTCCATTTTTACAGAAAAGCTTTTAAATTTTAAATTAATTAATGTTATTTGGTCCAGTTCACTTTAATAAGAAAAAAGACTCACTAAAGCATTGTATTACAATACAAATGTATTATTTTAAATTATATTAAGTAACAAAAATTTACTAAAAGTATCTAAAAATAAACCATCAGTAATTTTATATCATAAAAATAAAAGAATGCATTATAAAAATAACACTTGACATGTTTTATAGCAGATATTTTATGTCTTATTATAAAATACCATAAAATAAAATATTTTTTACTACAACTGTATAAGACTAAGATACAAAAAGATGCCATTTTTACAAAAAAAATAATGCTTTGTGATAAAAAACTTTGAAATAAAATAATTCTAAATTATTAGACAATAAACTAAATGTACATTTGTAGTTACAACTCAATACTAAAATTACTCATGACTACAATCAGAACTCCGGATCTGTTACCGGAAATAAAAGAGCAAATATTTGACCTGTACTCTCTTAAAATCAGCAATATCATAACAGAACAGGAAAGCGCTGAATATAATGCCTGTCAGCTTCAGCTGAATTCAATACCTATTTTGTTTCGAACCGCTAAAACAACTCCTACGAAAACAGGTCAGTTCGTTACATTATGGAAAAGGATCGGAAAAAACTCTATTCAGCCTTATGATTCAATAGATAATATAGATCTTTTCCTTATTAATGTAAAGACTAAAGATCATTTTGGTCAGTTCGTATTCCCAAAAGCAGTACTTTGTCAGCAAGGTGTGCTTACTACTGGCTTAAAGGAAGGAAAACGAGCGATTCGGGTTTATCCGCCTTGGGATGTAACAACAAGCAAACAGGCACAAAAAACACAGCAATGGCAACTAGAATATTTTTTAGAAATTCCTCAGGATAAAGCTGTGGATAAGAAAAGAGTGAAGGAATTGTATTTTATTAAATAAACCATTAATCTAATTGCAATAACATACAAAGAAATCATTAGCTCTCTTCATTAAACACTATATAACGAAATAGACATGGAAAACAGTATTGGGATATCAAAAAGCAATTCTTATTGAAGAACTAAAAAAATAGATAAAATAGGTGTACTTGTTAAGACTTATCATGAATTGTGAAATATATAAAAACAAAAAAGCCTGCTATAAAAGCAGGCTTTCCTAAGTACTCGGAGCGGGACTTGAACCCGCACGGGCATTTCTACCCACTGGATTTTAAGTCCAGCGTGTCTACCGATTCCACCATCCAAGCATTATACGGTATCGAGCGAAAAACGGGGCTCGAACCCGCGACCTCGACCTTGGCAAGGTCGCGCTCTACCAGCTGAGCTATTTTCGCATTTCAATATTCTTAAAGAGCGTAATACTTGTTCTGTATTGCGAGTGCAAATTTAGGATATTATTTTAATTACACAAACCTTTTTTATAAAAAAATGAATTAAAAAAGTTAACCTACTGATACCGTACTTTTTAAAATTAAAGTTTTTTTTCAAAAAAGAACTACTTCTTCGACAGCATCCTTTTAATCTCATTTAACTTCATTAAAGCCTCAACTGGTGTTAAGGTATTAATATCTAAATTCATGATTTCTTCTTTTATTTCTTCGAGTAACGGATCGTCTAAATTGAAGATACTTAACTGCATTTCATCTTTATCATCTTTTATTCCGTTAAGAGCTTCGCCGGAATGGTCTTTTTCCAGTTTTTTCAGTAGCTTCTGGGCTTTCTGGATCACAGTCTGAGGCATTCCCGCCATTTTAGCAACGTGAATACCAAAACTGTGGGCACTTCCTCCCTGAACCAGTTTTCTGATAAAAAGAACGGTGTCTTTCATCTCTTTTACGGAAACATTATAATTCCGGATTCTTTCGAGAATTTCGGACATATCATTCAACTCATGATAATGGGTCGCAAATAATGTTTTAGGTCTTCCGGGATGCTCATGCAGGAACTCTGCAATCGCCCAGGCAATCGAAATACCGTCATAGGTACTGGTTCCTCTTCCTATTTCATCGAGAAGCACTAAACTTCTATCGGAAAGATTATTCAGGATAGAAGCGGTCTCATTCATTTCGACCATAAAAGTAGATTCTCCCATTGAAATATTATCGGAGGCTCCTACTCTGGTAAAGATCTTATCGACTACTCCCATTCGGACGCTATCTGCGGGAACAAAACTTCCCATTTGTGCCAACAACACGATCAGAGCAGTCTGACGTAATATTGCGGATTTACCGGACATATTGGGACCGGTAATCATTATAATCTGCTGTGTTTCTCTGTCCAGGTAAACATCATTAGCAATGTATGGTGTTCCAACTGGTAATTGTTTCTCAATCACGGGATGTCTTCCGTTCTTAATATCCAATTCGAAAGTATCATCGAGAATAGGGCAAACATAATTATTCTCTGTTGCCAGTTGAGTAAATGAAGCCAGACAGTCTAGTTGTGCAATTAGACTAGCATTAAGTTGCACCTGCTTGATATAGGTTCCAATCCAGATCACCAGTTGTTCGAACAACTCTACTTCTAGTTTATATATTTTTTCTTCTGCTCCCAGAATCTTGGTTTCATACTCTTTTAATTCTTCGGTTATATACCGTTCGGCATTTACAAGTGTTTGTTTTCTGATCCACTCTGCCGGAACTTTATCTTTATGGGTATTTCTGACTTCGATATAATATCCAAAAACATTATTGAACGAAATTTTCAGGGAGGAAATTCCGGTACGTTCAGATTCTCTTTTTTCGATTCCTTCGAGATATTCTTTACCTGAAAAAGAAATACTTCTCAATTCATCTAGCTCCTGATGGATTCCTGTTGCAATAGCATTTCCTTTTGCAATAGCAACGGGTGCTTCCTGATTGAGCGTGGTTTTAATCTTTTCTCTTAACAAATCACAACTGTGAAGCTTATCGCCAATGACTCTAACAGATTCATTCTTGCTTTCGAGAGCAATTGATTTTATCGGAATAATCGCATCCAGAGATTCTTTCAGATAGACCACTTCACGAGGACTGACTTTTCCGGTTGCAATTTTAGAAATCAGTCGTTCCAGATCGGAAATCTGTTTGATCTGATACTGGATCGTTTTTAAAACTTCGGGTTTTTCTTTTAAATAGGATACGACTTCATGTCTCTCTCTTATTCTGGAGGCGTCTTTCAGAGGCAATGCGAGCCAACGTTTTAATAAGCGACCTCCCATTGGCGAAAGGGTTCTGTCGATGACATCGAGAAGGGTTACTGCATTTTGTGAATTGCTCTGATACAACTCAAGGTTTCGAATTGTAAAACGGTCCATCCATACGTAAGCATCTTCTGCAATACGCTGGATCGTTGTAATATGCTGTACTCTGTTATGCTGTGTTTCTGATAAATAATACAGAACAGCACCTGAGGCA
Source organism: Flavobacterium sp. AK-301 (assembly GCF_058310215.1). Lineage (NCBI taxonomy): Bacteria > Pseudomonadati > Bacteroidota > Flavobacteriia > Flavobacteriales > Flavobacteriaceae > Flavobacterium > Flavobacterium sp. AK-301. The sequence goes on along the minus strand of NZ_JBZEES010000014.1, from coordinate 58,875 downwards.
ATGATTCCTTCTTGTAGTTCCTCTACTCCAAATCCTTTTAACGAATTAGTCTGAAAGTGATTCTTCAGGGTTTCATTTGCATAATCTTCTTTATAAATCCAGTCTTCTAACAAGAAACTGTGATGATCTTCTCCAAAGGCTTCTCTGAATTCATTTTTGCTTGCCTTAGAAACCAGTATCTCACTTGGGCTGAAATTCTGTAATAATTTGTCTATATATTCTTCATTTCCCTGTGCTGTCAGGAATTCTCCTGTGGAAACATCGAGAAATGCAACTCCTATTGTTTTTTTGCCAAAATAAACGGAGGCTAAAAAGTTGTTTGATTTAGATTGTAATACCTCATCATTCATCGATACACCAGGAGTTACCAACTCGGTAACACCGCGTTTCACGATTGTTTTAGTCATTTTAGGGTCTTCAAGCTGGTCGCAGATTGCAACTCGTAAGCCTGCTTTTACTAATTTTGGCAGATAGGTATTCAACGAATGATGCGGGAATCCGGCTAATGCGGTCTCTGTTTCTGAACCCGCCCCTCGCTTTGTTAATACGATCCCTAAAATCTTTGAAGCTCTGACGGCATCTTCTCCAAAAGTCTCATAAAAATCGCCTACTCTAAACAATAAACAAGCATCAGGGTATTTTGCCTTGATGGTATTATACTGCTTCATTAACGGTGTTTCTTTACTCTTTTTTTCTTTTGATGCCAAAATGATTTGTTTTAATTTATTGGAGAGGCGAATTTAATGAATTTTTAGAGAAAGTTTGTGGTTTTATAGTTTTGAGTCGCTATTTTTAATTTGATTACCGGATTATTCTGCTTCACAAAATCTCTGATTTTGAGAATGTGTTTGCCAGTCTCTGACTGGTGTTAATAAGTTCATCTGTTTAAAAGGTCAAAAGGTCACGTTCTATCTGTGAAGTTGAGAATATTCATAAATATTCTCAACCCAAATAACCTAAAAGAGCAAACAGGCAAATGATCCGGTAATCCTAAACTATAAAATAATTATTCTTAATTTTAGTGCCTGAAATTACAATCATGAGAAAATTAGAAAACAGCGAACTGGACCGAAAAAGTATATCCGATTTTAAGGAAGCGGAAAAAACACCTTTAATTATTATTCTGGATGATATCCGAAGTCTGCATAATATTGGTTCTGTTTTTAGAACTGCGGACGCTTTTCTGATCGAAAAAATATATTTATGCGGTATTACTGCTGTACCTCCTAATAAAGAAATTCACAAAACAGCTCTGGGTGCTACGGAAACAGTTGCCTGGGAATATCAGGAAAATGTGCTGACCGTAATCGAGAAACTTCAGAACGAAAAAATTACTGTCTTTGCTGTGGAACAGGTACAAAGTGCTGTTTTTTTACAGGATTTTATACCGGAAAAAGATCAAAAATATGCTCTGGTATTTGGCAATGAGGTAAAAGGAGTTTCACAAAAAGCCGTAGAATTGTGTAACGGAAGTATCGAAATTCCACAACTGGGGACAAAACATTCACTGAATATTTCTGTAAGTATGGGAATTGTGGTATGGGATCTTTTTAAGAAAATGAAGTATTAGTTAAATATGCGAAGTGCAAAGGTTTTTTTTAATTGGTTTAAAGGTTTACTGAGATTTAACCGCTAAGAGTACAAAGGTTTACGCAAAGGACGCAATTTACAGCTGATGGTTTCTCGCCAAGACGCCATTAATCGCTGATCCCACGTTAAGACATTTGACTTTAGACTTTCAGACTAAAAAGATCAACTAATCTTAGCCTGAATGGCTTCGAGGATAAAAAGGTAATCTTCCTGATTCTTTACAAAATCTCTATCGGATACATCAAGGATAAGAACATTCAGATCGGGTTGTGACTTGATATAATCCAGATAACCTCTGTTGATTTTTTCGAGATATTCTGCCTGAATATCCTTTTCATATTCACGTCCTCTTTTCTTGATGTTCTCCAGTAATCTACTGGTATTCTGATACAGGTAAACATATAAATCAGGCTTTCTCATCTCTTTATAGATGATATCAAAAAACTTTCTGTATACTCTGTACTCGTCTTCTGACAAGGTTACTTTTGAAAAGATAAGTGACTTAAAAATATGATAATCCGCCATGATAAAATCCTTGAATAAATCATACTGCGCCAAATCATCTGATAACTGCTGATATCGATCTACGAGAAAAGACATCTCAAGCGGAAAGGCAAAACGAGCCTGATCTTTATAGAACTTTGGCAGAAAAGGATTGTCTGCAAATCGCTCTAATACCGTTTTTGCATTAAAATCTTCTGCTATTTTATTTACCAATGTGGTTTTTCCGGCTCCTATATTCCCTTCTATCGCAATATAATTGCAGTATTCCAGATTAAAATGTTTCAATGGTGATATCAGCTCTTTCACAACACTGCATTCGCTTTTATCGGAACAGTCTTTTAACAGCTCTTCTGTACTTTTATTTAAAACAGGATGTATGAAATCAAACATCAAATCCAACATTGGCAACAGAACAAACCGTCGGTTCTGCATCTGTGGATGTGGTACCTGAAGATTTTCTGTATGAATATGATCCTCATTAAATGCAATGATATCAATATCAATACTTCTGGGCTGATATCCTGATTCTCCTTTTCGAACTCTGCCCAGTACTTTTTCTGTTTCCAATATTTCCGAAAGCACTGTTTCTGCGGTTTTATAAGTATGAAGCAACACAGCACAATTATAAAATGGATCACTCTCAAAACCCCATGCCGGTGTTTCATAAAGCCGGGACACTTTCACTACCGTTCCTACTTTCTGATATAACAAACGAATGCTTTTTTCTATATTTTCAAGCCTTTCGCCCTGATTACTGCCTATGGATAAAACTACCTGATTTTGCGACTTCATATTAAAGGCAAATTAACTAAAAGAATTTTAGAAAAAAGGACACTTACACCAATCTGTTAATAAATTTATTACCTTACATGTTTTTTATCTGATACGATTTAAAGAAAAACAAAATCTTTAACTGTAACATTTTAGACCTTTTTACTACCAATTGTATAAAATATTAAAGTATGAAATTTTTAAGCAACATTTTAGCAACCATCGTTGGATTATTCCTTTTTTTTATGTTTATTTTCTTTGGATTGATCCTGATTATGTCTATTGCAGGCAGCGGATCAGACAGCGAAAAAACAGAGGAGAACTCTGTTATTAATCTGGATCTGAAAGAAATAATGATTGATTATGCCGGAAAAACAAATTATAAAAAATTTAATTATTTTGAAGCAGATCATGATGGATTAACCGATATTCTGAATGCTATTAAGGAGGCAAAAACAGATGATAAGATCAAAGGAATCTCTATGTTAAACAACTCCTACTCTTTAGGTTTAGCACAAAGTAAAGCCCTGAGAGATCAATTAATTGATTTCCAAAAATCAGGTAAATTTGTCCTTGCTTATTCTAATACTTTATCGCAAAAAGAATACTATCTAAATTCTGTTGCTGATACCATCTATTTAAATCCTATTGGCGAACTGGATTTTAAAGGTCTCTCCTCTGAAGTAATGTATTATAAAGACTTTCAGGAAAAATCCGGTATCAAAATGGAAGTAATCCGTCATGGAAAATATAAAAGTGCTGTAGAACCTTTCTTAGCAAATGAAATGAGTGATGCCAACAGAGAACAGATCTCAACTTTATTGAATTCTGTATGGAGTTCTATGGTGGATGCTATTTCACAAAGTAGAAATATCCCTGTAGACAGTTTAAACTCTTACGCGAATAAACTATCTGTACGCACTCCTGAAATGGCTAAATCAAAACACCTTATTGATAAGATTGCTTATGAAGATGAATATCATGCCGGAATCAAGAAAGCGCTGAAAATTGACCAGAAAGAAGATTATAACACCGTTGACATAACAGAGTATGCAGCCAAAATAGCAACTACTTCTACGAAAGCAAAAACTAAGGATAAAATTGCTGTAATCTATGCACAGGGGAATATTACGAGTGGTGAAGGTGATGTAAATGAAATTGGTGAAGGCTCCATGAGAAGATCGTTACAGGCTGCTGTAAAAGATAAAAATATAAAAGCAATTGTACTCAGAATTGATTCTCCAGGAGGAAGTGCTTTAACTTCTGAACTGATCTGGAGGGAGATAGAGATCACAAAAAAGAAAAAACCGATTATTGTTTCTATGGGTAATCTGGCAGCTTCGGGTGGTTATTATATTGCCTGTAATGCTAATACCATTTTTGCAGAACCAAACACCATTACAGGATCTATTGGTGTTTTTGGAATATTACCGAACTTTAAAGGGGTAACTGATAAAATAGGAATTCATACAGAACAGGTCAATACACATGATAATGCCGCAGGATACAGCGTTTTCAAACCACTGGATGAAAACTATAAAAAAGTAGTGCAACAAAGTATTGAAACTATTTATTCTACGTTTGTCAGCCATGTTGCTAAAGGTAGAAATATGACCTACGAACAAGTGGATTCTATTGCACAAGGAAGAGTCTGGACAGGAGCTGATGCAATAAAAATCGGACTGGTAGATAAAATCGGCGGTCTGGACGATGCTATTAAGGAAGCGGCTTCTGTAGCAAAAATAGAAACATATAAAACCGAAAATTTCCCGGAATATGAAAAAGACTTATCCGATCTGTTCAACAGACTTCCATTTATGCAATCAAGGGAAAGTTTTATCAAAAATGAGATCGGTTCAGATAACTACCGTGTAATAGAACAAATTAGAAGATTAAGTGAACAAAAAGGGACACAGGCAATGTTGCCGTTTGAGCTAAACATCAATTAAAAAAAAATTTTTAATACGAAAGGCAAGCTTTTTGATGTTTATTAATGTGGATTGGTATCTCCCAATCCACATTTTTTATAATATAAACCCAATTAAAAACACAATAATGTTAAAGAAAATTTTAATAGGATCGGGTATTTTTATACTTGTCGTCATTATCGCTTTAGTATCTGTTCCTTTTTTATTTAAGGATAAAATAAAAGAAGTTGTTACAGAAACTATTAACGAAAATCTGGAAGCAGTTGTCGCTTTTGATGATGTTACTTTAAATTTATTTAAAAGCTTCCCTCAGGCAAATGTTGCTATTCAGAAATTAAGCATCATAAACAAAGCTCCTTTTGAAGGAGATACCTTAGTTTATGTTGGAGAAGTTAATCTTAAAATGTCCATTGGAGAATTGTTCAAAGGTAAAACAGAGCCTATGAATATTAAATCCATTTTCACGAAAGACGGATTTATCAATGTTCACGTGAATAAAGATGGTATTGCTAACTATGATATTGCCATCAAAAAAGAGGAAGAGAAAAATAAAGAGGAAGATAATGGTAGTCCTCTGGCACTATCCATTAAAGATTATGCTATTGAAAATTATAAAATCCAATACTATGATGAAACTTCAAAAATGAAATTTGTTCTTGATCAGTTATATCATAAAGGCAAAGGAGATTTCGCTGCTTCTGTACTGGATCTGGACACAAAAACCACAGGAAAAGTTTCTTTCGATATGGATGGTTCTAATTATATGAAAAACGTAGCTATTTCACTAGATGCTGTTTTAGGGCTTGATCTGGAAAAAAACATTTACACTTTTAAAGAAAACAAAGCTCTAATCAACCAGTTACCACTGGAATTTGACGGAAACATTCATTTAGTTGATGCTGGACAGGAATACAACCTGACTTTTAAAACACCGACATCTTCTTTTAAAAACTTCCTGGGTCTTGTTCCGGAAGAATATGCAGGAAGTATAGAGAAAGTAGAGACAACAGGTGATTTTACCGTTGCAGGAAAAGTGAACGGCTTACTTAGTGACACTACTATTCCTAAATTCAATATCGCTATTGATTCTAAAAACTCTTCATTCAAATATCCTGATCTTCCAAAAGGTGTTCAGAATATTGTAATCGATACTAAAATTATCAATGAAACCGGTCTGATGAATGATACTTATGTAAATCTGAACCAGTTATCGTTCAAAATTGATCAAGATGTATTTAATGCAAAAGCTACTGTTCGTAATCTTGTAGAGAATCCTTTGGTAAATGCAAATTTCAATGGAAGCATCAATCTGGCAAACCTAACAAAAGCATATCCTGTTAAACTGGATAAACCTTTAGCCGGTATTTTAAAAGCAGATATTACTACTAAGTTCGATATGAAATCCGTTGAAACGAATCAATATCAGAACATTCAGAACTCCGGTAATTTAAGTTTATCTAAATTCCAGTATGTTGATGAAACGAATAAAGCTTTTAATATCAATCAGGCTACAGTACAATTCAACACTTCACACATTGGTTTACAGGAACTGGATGTTACTACCGGAAAAACAGATATGCAAATATCAGGGGCTCTGGATAACTTCTATGGTTTCTTATTTAAAAAACAGGAACTTAAAGGGAACTTTAATCTGAAATCAAATCAGTTTGTTGTTACCGATTTCATGAGTGCTGCTGAGCCTGCTGCTACAAAAACAGATGATACTAAAAAAGAAGCAGAAACAAAAAATACTGCTGTTGCAAATGCAATCAAAATCCCGGGCTTCCTGAACTGTACTTTTACTGCTACTGTAAATACAATCGTTTATGATAATCTGAACCTGAAAAATGCTTCAGGTAAAATGGTTATTAAGGATGAAGCTGTAAAACTGGAAAATGTTAAAACAGATATATTCGGCGGACAAATTATTGCTAATGGTACGGTTTCTACAAAAGAAAAAACACCAACTTTCAATATGGATCTGGGAATGAATGCCGTTGATATTACTCAGTCTTTTACTCAGTTAGAAATGCTGAAATCAATTGCTCCTATTGCGAATATCATTTCAGGGAAACTAAATTCTACCATCAAACTATCCGGAAAATTAGATCCTAAAGAACTGACACCGAATCTTAATACACTTTCAGGAGACATGATTGGTTCATTACAAGGAACTTCTATTGATCCGAGCAAATCAAAAGTACTAAGCCTTCTGGATACCAACCTAAAATTTGTCGATCTGAAAAAAGTAAACCTGAACGACCAGAAAATACATCTTTCCTTTACTGATGGTAAAGTAAATGTAAAACCATTTGATCTGAAACTTCAGGATATCAACGTAAATATAGGAGGACAACACGGTTTTGACCAGTCTATGAATTATAATGTAAAGTTTGATGTTCCTGCTAAATATTTAGGAACTGAAGCAACTAAACTTTTATCTTCATTAAGTCCTGCTGAAGCAAATAAAATAAGCAGTGTTCCTATTACCGCTACAGTTACCGGTAGTTTCAGCAATCCCAAAGTGGGTACTGACCTGCAAAAAGCAGTTTCTAATCTGGCAACACAATTAGTACAACAACAAAAAGATAAACTTATCAGTCAGGGTACTAATGCTTTAGGAAACTTACTTGGCGGAAAGAAAACAGCTGCTGATTCTACTAAAACAACCACTACTCCGAAAGAAGAAATCAAAGAGAAAGCTGTAGATGCTCTTAAAGGTCTTTTCGGAAAGAAAAAGAAAGAATAGATTGATATTGAATGATGACACACTGATTATTCGTGTCATAAATTCCTAAAATAAAATCCCCTGCAAAATTAATTTTGCAGGGGATTTTTATATATAAAAATCCGGTTCAATTATCCGGTTCGTAAAGATGCATTGCAATGCATCTCTACAGATGCATATTAAATAAACGCATTGAAATGCGTTTCTACGGATATAATCTATGATTATATCATTCCTCCTATGTAAAGATGCATTGCAATGCATCTCTACAGATGCATATTAAATAAACGCATTGAAATACGTTTCTACGGATATAATCTATGATTATATCATTCCTCCTATGCTTACCACATATCCTTCAAAATTTCGGACATTAAAAACGGTTCCGTCTTCAAATAATAAATACTGCCCTTTGATCCCCATTAATTTCCCTTGATAAAACGGGGTCTTATCTAAATTTAGACTGTTTATCTTTTTCGGATACTGCAAAACCGGATAGTCAAAAACATAATGATCATTTTTATTTTCATTAAAATACCCTTTTACCTCATCCGGAAAAAGTTCTAATAATTTTGATTTTTCTGTTTCCAAATCTGCTTTTATAATATCATTCTGAAGCATTTTTCTCCAGTTCGTCTTATCTGTAAAATGATCTTTTAAGGCTATCTCTGTTATTCCTGCCAAATAACGATTCGGTACTTCCAGAATCACAATCGCTTCTGAAGCTCCCTGGTCAATCCACCTTGTAGGAACCTGAGTTTTCCTTGTCACTCCTACTTTCACTTCGCTGGAAGAGGCTAAATAAACAATATGGGGCTGCAACTGTACCTTTTGTTCATAAACAAGATCTCTGTCTTCAATATCTAAATGAGCGGTACTTAATTCCGGTCTGAAAATCCAGTCTCCTGCCTGAGGTGCACTGTAATAGCAATCGTAACAAAACCCCTGGCGAAATATTTTTTTCTCTTTTCCACAATTCAGACATTGATATTTCAGAAAATTGATCTCCAGTGTTTTATTCAACAATTGATTTATATTTAAGAAATTATTTTCAAAAATTAAGTAGTATTGAATAGGATTTCCTAATTCAGTTTGCATTTTTGTTAGTACTCCTTCGTATTGCATGAATAAAATTTGTTATTTTTATGGCATAAAGATACTAGAAATATGGCATTACCTATAATCAATTCAATAGCTTCCTGGATATTAAAAAAACGTATTCATCAGATTGAGTTATTCATGAAATATCCGAATGAGGTTCAGGAAGAGTTACTGTTAAGCCTGATTCGCACTGCTGAAAGTACTACAATAGGGGAGCAATATGATTTTGAATCTATTCGTTCTTACCAAACCTTTACTGAAAGAGTGCCGGTATCTGTTTATGAAGATCTGGAACCTTTAATTGAACAGACTCGTAAAGGAGCACAGAATGTTTTCTGGCCTACTTCAATAAAATGGTTCGCAAAATCAAGCGGAACAACAAATGCAAAAAGTAAATTTATCCCTGTAAGTAATGAAGCATTAGAAAATTGCCATTATAAAGCAGCAAAGGATTTATTATGTCTTTACCTGAATAATAATGAGGAATCACAGCTGTTTACCGGGAAAAGTTTACGTCTGGGTGGAAGCAAACAGTTATATGAAGATAACAATAGTTTTTTTGGTGATCTGTCTGCCATCCTGATAGAGAATATGCCGATATGGGCAGAATTTAGCAGTACACCAAGTAATAGAGTTTCTCTGATGAGTGAATGGGAAACCAAACTGAGTGCTATTGTAAAGGAAACAATAAATGAAAATGTGACTAGCTTTGCGGGAGTTCCTTCCTGGATGCTGGTACTGTTAAATAAAACACTGGAAGAAACGGGTAAGGAAAATTTGCTGGATATCTGGCCTAATCTGGAAGTATATTTTCATGGCGGGGTCAGTTTTGATCCATATCGGGAACAATACAAAAAGATTATCCCGAGTTCTTCCTTTAACTACTATGAAATCTATAATGCTTCTGAAGGGTTCTTTGCTATTCAAGATTTGAATAATTCTCAGGAATTATTATTAATGTTGGATTATGGCATTTTCTATGAATTTATTCCAATGGATACTTATGGAACTCCCGACGAAAAAACAATACGTTTATCGGATGTGGAACTCAATAAAAACTACGCTATTGTTATTACTACTAATGCAGGTCTGTGGCGTTATATGATTGGTGATACGGTTCGTTTCACTTCTTTAAATCCATATCGTATCAAAGTAACAGGAAGAACAAAACATCATATCAATGTTTTTGGTGAAGAATTAATTATTGAAAACACAGACAAGGCACTGGCAAAAGCCTGTCTGTTAACACAAACCGAAATGGTGGATTATACGGTTGCTCCGGTATTTATGAAAGATAAGGAAAAAGGAGCTCATGAATGGATGATCGAATTTAAAAAGAATCCTGAAGATATGGTAGCTTTCCACCGCATTCTGGATGAAACTTTACAATCTCTGAATTCTGATTATGAGGCAAAACGCTATAATAATATGACCTTAAACCCTCCTGTAATCAACATTGCCAGACATTACCTATTCTATGACTGGTTAAAAAATCAGGATAAACTGGGCGGTCAGAACAAAATTCCACGTCTATCGAACAAAAGAGATTATATAGAGCAACTGAAAGTAATGCAGTAATTTATAGTTGATTATTGGATTGTCAGATTATTCAATAACTTGAAATACTGAAAATTGATCTTTGTATTAACACTTACGCTTCTCTATTTCTGATAAACAGTATCTTAAAAACAAAGGCTTTACAAAACAGCAGTCGAATCATCAAAAAATCAAATTATCAAATTATCAAAAAAATGTATCTTTGCTACTGAAAAGAAATTATATCAAATTTTATATATGAGATTATGAGAAAAATATTTTATATACTGCCTTCCTTTTTAGCTCTTACCCTATTTACTTCCTGTGCTTCAAAGGGATGGAGCTGTAAAAAAAGATATTGTGAAACAAATGAGAAAGTACTTATTACTGAACCAATTGATAAAAATTCATAAACATTTGGTTATTGGTTATTGACAATATACTAAAAATATCTTTTGCCCAAATAAAATAACAATTATAAAAAAATATCTAATCGGTTTTAAAATTGATTAGGGGTTTTTATCTTATCCAACTTCCTAAATATTGGATAATTAAATTCTCAAAAACCTACAGCATTTTAAAAATCCTGTAGGAAATTACAATCAACTACTTTAATCTGAAAGCACAAATAGACAAAGTAATCCAAGAATAAATTTAAGATACCAAGACTTATTTCTACAATAAACTCTCTTTATACTCTATGTTAAACAGCAAAAACAGAGCGCTTTAAAAAATAAACAAACAAATAAACAACTGAAAAACAGATGGTTATTTATTTTTGTCGACGAAATTTAATTTATTAACATTTTTATTTAAAAAAACAAGTATTTTTGTGGTCTACAATACAGGAAATCCCTCTTTTTTATACTAAGTAAAACGATCCGTTTTATCAAGTATTTAATTTCTAAAACAAATTGTAGTATTTATTATTCTATATCTACTTTAAGATATGGAACGAATTTTTATTGATAATTTTTTTTAATATGTGGATGAGGAATAACTTTACTTTCAAAACGAACCGTTTCGTTTTATTGTTCATAATCGGTTTTACTGTTTTTACTATCACTAAGGCTCATTCTCAGTGTACTGCAGGAACTCCTGAAACAACGATTGAATTTTGCGATATTAGTACGCCACCGAAAGGTATAGTAGACCTTCCTCTATTTATGGCAAATTATACCGATGGCGGAATCTGGTCTGCAAAGACAGAAAATAGCGGACTAGACTATAAAACCGGTCGTTTAAATATCCTTGCTATTAAAAACAGCGGTAAACATGAGTATGTCTACACGGTAACTTGTCCGGAGGGTGGTACAAGTACTGCTTCCGTGATCTTAATCTTAGGACCTTATATAGGAAAAGGAAGTGACGGCGGAGCTTGTAGTGATAATTCTCAGGTTAATTTATTCCAGTTTTTAACAGGAGACTTTAATCCTCACGGTAATGGAACCTGGAGTAGTACAGATGCTAGTCACGCAGTCATTGGTTCTACCTTTGACGCTACAAAAGTAGAGGAGGAAAAAACCTATCATTTTACCTATAGTTTAAAGGACGTGGAAAACTGCCTTGGAGTAGAAACCTCTTTTACTGTAAAAGTAAGTCATGCTCCAAAACCGGGAGAAATAAACACTTCACGGGTTAATCAGCCTTTTTGTGAAACGGACAATCTTTCAGGTTATACCAATGTAGATCTATTTGATCTTATTGATAATGAGGATTCCGGTGGAATCTGGACGGATGCTTCCAATACAGGACAATTAGTAAACGGTTCCGACTCAACCATAAATATACCCGAAATACTGGCAAATCAAGGTCCCGGAACCTACTCTTTTATATACAAAGTGGAATCTGTCCCGGTATGTAAACCCGACAGAACTGTAGAGGTTCAAATTGTATTTAAAGAGAGGTTAGATTTTAGTAATACTACTTTTAAAATAAATCCTGCTATTTGTATAGATCAATTTGAGGAAACTGATTTTTCTGCTACTCTACAGCAAGGGGGAAAACCTGTACCGGATGGGACTTATATTATTGAATATACCACCGGATCTACAACTTTAAAAACAAAAACGATTACCTTTCAAAACGGAAAAGCAGAATTTCCTATTGATGCCATTGATAAAAAGGATCTTTTTATAACAAGTGATCATACTCTAAAAATAATTTCCATTATCAGTGAAACCTCCTGTAACAATATTATGGATGACCTTCAGGCATCTTTAGTTCTTAATCCTTCTCCTGATACTATGGAACATGCCACATTATCAGCAGAATCGATATGTCTAGGAGAATCTATGGTTATTAAATCAACAAATCCTCTTTTAACGGATGGAGAATACCTTTTTACTTATAATTTAAGTGGGAGCAATCAAAAAACCGGAGAAATAGTCGAGGTTCTTGTTACTGATGGTCATTTTTATTTTACTGTTCCCGGCTCTTTACTTCCTGAAATAGGAGAAACAACCCTCACAATAACAAAAATTGAAAATACTATAACTGGATGCAGTGTAACAGCCTCAGCTAATGCCTCTGTTCCTTTTACAATATATAAGCCTATTAATTTTACATCGGCAAAACTCTCTGTTACGACTAATATTTGTCTTGACGACATAAAAAAACCCGGTTTTCAAATTATAGCAGAAATTGAGCAACCTGAAAATGCAGATACTATTGCTGACAGAGCTTACACCGTTACTTACACAATAAATAAATCCGGTAGTTTTACTACAACTGTTACTTTTAAAAACGGACAAACCTCTTTTCCTGTTAATCTGTCCTCAATTGACCTTGAAAACCCGGGAACTTATATCTTTAGTATTTCTTCTATAAAAGAGGATGATATTAATAATACATGTGAAAACCCTGTAAACAACGAGCCCTTAGAAATAAAAATTTACAAAAACCCTGAAGTTGAAGGACTTACTATAAAATCAGAACTTATTTGTGAACAAGGGGCTGTATGGATCAATTTGACTAATGCTCTGAAACTGGTTAACGGCACCTATGAAATTACTTATAATCTATCCGGTAAAAATATAAAAATAAATGAAGTTGCTACCCTGACAATAGAAAACGGAAAAGGCTCTTTTCAAATCCCTCCGGGCTCTATACCGAATGCAGGAGAAACAACCCTAACTCTTACAAAAATTGAAAATGCAGTATCCGGATGCAGTATGACAGCTCCAGATAATATCTCTGCTTCTTTTATAATAGATAAAACCATAGATTTTACATCTGCAAAACACTCTATTACGACTAATATTTGTCTTGATGACATTAAAAAACCGGATTTTCAAATTATAGCAAAAATTGAACAACCTAAAAATGTAAATTCTATTCCTGACGGAGCCTACACTCTTACTTATACAATAAATAAATCAGGTAGTTTTACTACAACTGTTACTTTTAAAAACGGACAAACCTCTTTCCCGATTGATAGATCTCAAATTAGTCTTGAAAATCCGGGAGTTTATACCTTTAGTATATCTTCTATAAAAGGAGGAGACATTAATAATATGACATGTGGGAATCCTGTAAGCAATAAACCCTTAGAAATAAAAATTTATAAAAATCCTACTATTGAAGGGCTTACTATAACACCAGAACTTATTTGTAATCAAGGAAAAGTATATGAAGATGTATCGATCACTTTGAAAAATGCTTTGAGACTGGTTAACGGCACCTATGAAATCACCTATAATCTATCCGGTAAAAATATAAAAACAAATGAAGTTGCTACCCTGACAATAGAAAACGGAAACGGTTCTTTCCAAATCCCTCCGGGCTCTATACCTAATTCAGGAAAAACAACTATAACACTCACAAGTATTAAAAATAAGGGAGCAGAATGTTCTAAAAAAATCCCTGATACTTTTACTTCTGAATTTGAAACTCATAGAACAGCTACAATTAAAGAGATTGTACTGGATGTTAATAATAATGGTATTGGCTGCCAGGATAGCAACGTAGATGTTGTACTCTCCGGTCTGGATATTTTGACTGATATTACCTTGACCTATGCTGCTTCGGGCGCTAATAGTATTACTGATCAGACTCTGAAATTAACGGTTTCAGATGGTATTGCTAAATTTACTATTGATAAAGCTCTGCTTCCTAACGTAGGAAACATGACTTTAACCATTGTTGCGATTCAGAGCAATACAAACTCTTGTCCAACTGAATTTCCTTCCTTTCCGAAAAAAACAATTATAATATCCGAAAAACCCGAAACCCCAAAAGTCTCCGGTACGGCAATAGAATTTTGTAGTAACGAAAAACCTACTTTGGAAGATATAGATACTATAATTAAAAATCTAAATCCGGGAAGCAATCACTTTTTATGGTTTAATGATGCCTCCGATACTGATATGCTACCGATACAAACTGCTCTGACAGAAGGTGTCTATTGGATAGCTGAAGAAAACAAAGGAGGATGTGTTTCAGAAAAAGCAGCAGTAACGGTAATTATTCATCAGGTAGCTACTCCTGTATTACCATCTGAGGGTCATAATTTTTGCGGATTAGATAAACCAATCATTTCTGATCTGGATAAAAAAATCCTGACAGATGGAGCTATAATTTGGTTTGATGCTGAATCTAATGGAAATATAATTGCAAAAACTGAATTACTTAAAGAGGGATATGCCTACTACGGTTATAGTTTTTCAGAGACAACACAATGTATGTCCGAAAAGCCTCTGGTTGTAACTGTTTCACTTACCAATTGTGATGCAGAAGACAATGAATTCTTTATTCCGGATGGATTTTCACCAAATGAGGATGGTCTTAATGATACTTTTGAAATTCCTAATATAGGTTATATCTATCCGAATTTCTCTTTAGAAATATACAACAGATATGGAAACCTTTTGTTTAAAGGAAATAAGAACACGCCTTCTTGGGACGGACGAAATACCCATTCAAAAAGTGTAAGTAACGGTATAGTTCCTAATGGTGTCTATTATTATATCTTAAACTTCAATAAAGGGAATAAACCGCCTAAACAAGGCTATTTGTATTTAAACAGATAAAAATCATTTTGAATACCCCGTTTATAAACTGAAATAACAGTCAATAAAACAATATCGGTGTATTACATTAAAAAATAAACAGCATAGTATCGTATGAAAAAAATAATTCTTGTTATCGTTTTATTCTCTTTCATGAGTAAAGCATTCGCTCAGCAAGATCCCCAATACACACAGTATATGTATAATATGGGGGTTATCAACCCGGCTTATGCAACGGAGACCCCTGCAATACTCAATTTAGGGACTCTGTACAGAACGCAATGGGTCGGAATAGAAGGAGCTCCAAAAACACTTTCTTTTTTTGGACATACTCCTACGGGTAAAAATATAGAACTTGGATTTTCAATAGTATCCGACAATATTGGAGAAGGAAGGAAAAAAGAAAATAACTTTTCTGCCAATATTGCTTATGTTTTAAAAATGAATGAAAAGCACAGACTTTCTTTTGGAGTTAAAGCAGGTTTTACAGCACTTCAAACTGATTTTTCTAATTTTAAGCTTGGTAATAGCACCATTTCGGATGATGCTTTTTCCGAAAATATAAACCGCACTTTTGCAACCATCGGAGCCGGTCTGTTTTATTTTACAGATCAGTACTACTTAGGCTTATCTATTTCTAATTTTTTAGCAGAAAAACATCTGCAGAAAAAGGATGACGTTTATGGCGTAAAAACACAAGCTGCCCACTTTTATCTGGCTGGAGGCTATGTTTATCAAATCAACAGTGAGTTTAAACTGAAACCGTCATTTATGGCAAAAACGACAGGAAATACTCCGATAACTTTAGATATTTCTGCTAATGTATTGTTTATGGAACGATTTGAACTAGGAGTATCTCATCGGTTCAATGATTCAGTAAGTGCACTGGCAAATGTAGAAGTGGTTCCAAATCTGAGAATTGGTTATGCTTATGATTACTCAACCTCAAGATTAAGTCGATTTAATTCAGGATCACACGAAATCATGCTTTTGTTTGATTTAGACTTCTTACAACTAGGCAAAAAATATGATAAATCATCAAGGTTTTTTTAAGATATGAAAAATATAAAAAAGATAATTACCTGTATTATTGTACTGACAATACAATTAATAAACGCACAGGATCGTGATTTAAAGAGAGCAAACCTGTATTTTGAAAGAACATTTTATAGTTATGCTATTCCTTTGTATGAAAAAAACATAAAAACATCTCTTTCTTTTGAAACAGAGAGTCGATTAGCGGATGCTTATTATTATACACAGGACATGGACAATGCCCTGAAATCGTATCAGCTTCTAATCAGGAATTTTGAATCTGATCTGCAGGAAGGACATTATTATAGATATGCCCAAACTCTCAAAGCATTAGACAAATATGATGAAGGTACTGCTATTTTGAGAAAACAGATCGCAAAAGAAAATGATTCACAGGTATTAAACCAATTTGACAGAGAGGTACAGGTATTAGAAAACATCATGGCTATTGGTAACCGATTTGAACTAAAGAATCTCGAAATCAATACAAATTATTCTGATTTTGGGGCTGTAAAAAACGGAGAAAATTTGATATTTACAACTAGTAAAAAATCAAACTACTGGTTCCGTAAAATATATAAATGGAATAATGAAAACTATCTGGATCTGTATTCTATTCCTATTGACAAATTAGAGTCCGGAGAGGAACAGATAGAAAGTTTTTCAAAAGAAATCAATACTAAACGGCATGAATCTAATGCTGTTTTCACTAAAGACGGCACGACGGTTTACTTTACCCGAAACAGTTCGAAACATATTAGAAATAAAGAGACAAAGATGAAGATTTCACATCTTCAGATTTATAAAGCTGAACTGATTAATGGAAAATGGAAAAATATCCAATTGCTTCCTTTTAATCTCGAGGGATATTCCTCCGAACATCCGGCTCTGAGTAATGACGAAAAAACGTTGTATTTTTCATCTGACAGACCGGGTACTTTAGGCTCTTTTGATCTTTTCTCAGTAGCCATACATCATGACGGAACTTTTGGGGAACCAAAAAACCTTGGGAATATTATTAACACAAAAGGTAATGAACAATTCCCGTTTGTGTCTAAAGACCATAAACTATATTTTTCTTCTAATGGACATTTAGGATTAGGCGGTCTGGATGTTTTTGTTTCGGACATACAAAACGGATCATTTTCCAACCCTTTAAATGTAGGATTACCTGTAAATTCCGGATATGATGATTTTGCTTTTACAATAGATTCTGATACTAAAACAGGTTATTTTGCATCAAACAGACCTGGAGGTAAAGGAAGTGACGACATCTATGCGTTGAAAGAAATTAAACCATTAACTCCGGAAGACTGTCAGCAATTCATTGTCGGAACTGTTATAGATAAAGATACAGCATTATTTTTAGAAAATGTTCTGATTGTTTTACAGGATGACCAGAAAAATGAGACAGGAAGAACGTACACAGATCATGAGGGAAAATTTAGTATATCTGTAGCCTGTATTGAAAAATATGCCGTTTTAGCTTCAAAAGAAGACTATACCAATGATTCAAAAGGGGTTCAAACGGATAAGGAACGTAAAAAAATAAATTCTATTTCTTTAGCCCTGAAATCATATGCTCAAATAGAAAAGGAAAAGCAACTTGAAGCAGAACGCGCAGAGAAAAAAAGACAAGAACAGGAGCTCCTTTTGTTACAGCAACAGGAATTAGCTGCTAAAAAGAAAATAGAAGCTGAACTTCTTTTAAAGAAAGAACAGAAACTGGCTGCTGAAAAACAAAAAGAAGAAGCTCTTCTTTTAAAACGACAACAACAAGAAGCTGCTAAAAAGAAAATAGAAGCTGAGCTTCTTTTGAAAAAAGAACAGCAACTAGCTGCTAAAAAACAAAAAGAAGAGGCTCTTATTTTGAAAAAACAGCAAAAAGAAGAAGCTGAAAAAAGGAAAAAAGATCTACTGGAACAGTTAGTGAGCAAGGATAAAAATATTATAAAAGAAAGAGGTAAGTTTTTTATTAAAACGGAACCTATTTATTTCGATTACAATTTATCTTACATTCGAAAAGATTCTAAAGTTGTTTTGGATAAAGTAGTCGAAATTCTGAAAAAATATCCGGATATGGTTATTGAAGTAGGTTCACATACCGATACCAGAGGTGCAAATAAATACAACCTGAATCTTTCGGAAAGAAGAGCTACAGAAACCAGAACTTACCTCTTAAGCCAAGGAATAGGGCCTAAAAGAATACAAGCTAAGGGATATGGTAAAACTATGCCAATCGTTCGATGTGAGCCTTTGGAATCCTGTACAGAAGAACAACATGAATTAAACCGAAGAAGTGAATTTGTGATTAAAAATCTTTAGGAGAGGATTTTTAGATAGTTCGATAGTCTCTGACTGACGTTATAAGTTAGTGAAATAGTAACTCTGTTTACCATTTCAATCAAATATTGAAAAATTTGCAGAATCGGATTTTTAAGGTCTGGAGACCTTTGAACACTCCTACTAAAGTCAGAGACTTTACAGAGCAGGGAACAGGATCAACAAATAACGATTACGAAAAATGCCTGACTGATTTTGAAATCAGTCAGGCATTTTTTCTAAAAATCGAATAATCTAAAAATCAAACTATCGGATAACTGAATCCTCAAAATAGACCTACAAGGTTCTGAAAACCTTGCAGGAAATCTTATGAATCTAAAAATCGAATAATCAAACCATCGGATTAAGATGCTGATTTTAATCGTTTCAGTAAATTCTTATTTAATGAATCTTCAGCATAGTCTTTATCAATTTCTAATCTTTTATCTTCTGAGCTTGGTAGTTCATACATTGCATCTGTAAGGATCGCTTCGCATAAAGAACGCAACCCTCTGGCTCCTAATTTGTATTCCAGTGCTTTTTCAACAATAAAATCCAATGCTTCCTCTGTAACGGTAAATTCTACCTCATCCATAGCGAATAATTTGGTATACTGTTTAATCAGTGCATTTTTAGGCTCTGTCAGAATTGCTCTTAAGGTTTCTCTGTCCAGTGGATCCATATGGGTCAGTACGGGTAATCGTCCTATAATCTCAGGAATTAAACCGAAATCTTTAATATCTCTTGGTGTAACATACTGCAACAGATTATCTTTATCGATATTATCCTCGTTTTTGGAGGTGTTATACCCTACTGCCTGTCTGTTCAGTCTTTTTGAAATGATACGCTCTATACCATCAAAAGCACCTCCGGCAATAAACAGTATGTTCTGTGTATTGACCTCAATGAACTTCTGATCCGGATGCTTTCTGCCTCCTTTTGGCGGTACGTTTACAACTGTTCCTTCAAGGAGCTTTAATAATCCCTGCTGTACTCCTTCTCCTGATACGTCTCTTGTAATAGACGGATTATCACTTTTACGTGCAATCTTATCTATTTCATCAATGAACACGATTCCTCTTTCTGCTTTGGCAACATCATAATCTGCTGCCTGTAATAAACGGGTCAGAATGCTTTCTACGTCTTCGCCTACGTAACCTGCTTCTGTTAATACAGTTGCATCTACAATAGTCAAGGGTACTTTCAGCATTTTGGCAATCGTTTTTGCTACCAGTGTTTTTCCTGTACCAGTTTGTCCGACCATAATAATGTTACTTTTTTCAATCTCTACTTCGTCTTCTAACTGCTCTTGCAGTAAACGTTTGTAGTGATTGTAAACGGCAACAGACATTACTTTTTTCGTCTGATCCTGACCAATAACATACTGATCTAAAAAGGCTCTTATCTCCTTTGGTTTTTTCAGAACTAATTCTGATGATAATCCGGAGTGGTTGTTCTGTTTTAATTCTTCTAAAACGATTCCGTGAGCTTGTTCAATACATTTATCACAGATATGCGCATCAATACCCGCAATCAGTAAACTAGTTTCTGGCTTTTTCCTTCCACAAAATGAACACTCTAATACTTCTTTAGCCATTCTTTATTTTTTATTTTCTTACTAAAACCTCATCAATCATTCCATAGGCTTTTGCTTCTTCGGCAATCATCCAATAGTCTCTTTCACTGTCTTTATGTACTTTATCAAAAGTCTGTCCTGAATGCTTTGAAATGATCTGATACAGCTCATCTTTCAGTTTCAGCATTTCACGAAGATTTATCTCCATATCGGTAGCTACTCCCTGTGCTCCTCCTGAAGGCTGATGAATCATAACTCTTGAATGTGGTAAAGCAGAACGTTTTCCTTCTGCACCCGCACATAATAACACTGCTCCCATGGAAGCTGCCATACCAGTACAGATCGTTGCAACATCCGGCTTAATATACTGCATGGTATCATAGATACCTAAACCTGCATAAACACTTCCTCCGGGAGAGTTAATATAGATCTGAATATCTTTTGCCGCATCTGCACTTTCCAGAAACAGCAACTGTGCCTGTACTATATTAGCGATCTGATCGTCTATACCTGTTCCAAGAAAAATGATTCTGTCCATCATCAGACGGGAGAACACGTCTAACTGAGAGATATTCAGCTGACGTTCTTCGATAATATATGGCGTCATACTTTTTACGATCTTATCGTAATACATGCTGTTCACTCCTTGGTGTTTTATCGCAAATTTTTTAAATTCTTTACCGTAATTCATAGTATTTTTTGTTTTTTATATTAAACAGAAAAGAGCATCTAACCAAAAATAGTTTGATGCCCTAAATATACTGATTTTTTATAAAATTTACTCTCCGTAAGATTCTTTAATAAATTCCTGATACGTAACGTTTTTATTTTTCGCTTTTACCTTGTCATTAAACAGGGCAAGCATTTTTTCACTCATCACCTGATCTGAAAGTCTTTTCACTTCTTCCTGATTGGATAAAACTCTGGCTACAATACCTTCAACGTCTGCTTCTGTAGGGTTCATCTGACCGAACTGAGCCATTTGTTTTTTAATTACTTCTCCTGTATAATCTTTCAGGTCTTCAAAAGAGATTTGCAGATTATTCGCTGTAATTACTTTTCCTTCGATCAACTGATAGCGTAATCCGTTCTCAGACTTCGCGTATTCTTCTTCTGCCTGTTCCGGGGTTAATGGTGCTTCTCCAACTGTCTGTATCCATTTTTTAAGAAATTCTGCAGGAAGATCGAATTTTGTATTCTCTAACAGGAATTCTGTTACATCATTTAAGAATTTCTGATCTGCTTGTGTAGAAAACTGCTTTTCAGCATCTTCTTTTATTTTTTCTTTTAACTGCTCTACTGAAGTAACATTTCCTTCTCCGAACAATTTATCTAATAACTCCTGATTGATCTCTGCTAATTCTGTTGTAGTAATCTCTTCGATTGTGAAAGTTACTTCTATATCCAAACCGTGAACATCATCATGAGAAACTTTTAAGTAGTTCATTAAATCATGATCATCTTCAAAAAGACCTTTGGTTTTAAGTGTCACTACATCACCTACTTTTTTACCGATGAATTTCTTAACGGTTTTTTTGTCTTTGAATACTTTTAAAGAAATAGTCGCTTCGCTTTCGATTTCTTTTTCTTCATTTTTAAAAACACCTCTTATATCATCTCCTTCTTCAACGGTATCTTTAGAAACTAATTTTCCGTATTGTTTTTGTATACGTTCTACCTGCTCATCAATCATTGTATCGTCAGCAGTAATAGTATATTTAACCAACTTGTTTTTTGCAGCCAGATCAATCTCAAAAGATGGAGCCAAACCTAATTCAAATTCAAAAGTATAATCGTCAGCATCCCAATCAAAATCTTCTGTCATTTTTGGTAACGGATTACCTAAAATATCTAATTTCTCATCTACTAAATATTTATTCAGAGATTCCTGTAGTATTTTGTTTACTTCTTCCAGAAGTATCGCTTTACCATATTGCTTCTGAATTAAGCTCATTGGAACAGCTCCTTTTCTGAATCCCGGTATAGCGGCATTTTTACGGTAATCTGACAATATTTTTTCAACCTTATCAGAATAATCTTCTTTAGTAACTGCTACTGTTACAACAGCATTTAATGCGTCTATTTGCTCTTTTGTAATATTCATCTCGAAATTTTTTATAGAATAAAATTGGGTTGCAAAATTATAACATTTTTGCAACCCAACCAAGTTTTTAATTTATTGAATTTCAACAAGCTATTAATATTTTCTTTTTAACTGTTTAATATACTCAAAATTCAATACTTATTTGTCATCGCTTCCTCCTGTAACGGAGAATACAATGGACTGACAAAATGAAAGTACTACACTGAATAATAAAGCCGTCCAGAATGAACTTACATGGAATCCTCCGACAATACCGTTACATAACAGAATAATCACAGCGTTGATTACCAACAGGAATAAACCGAACGTAACTATGGTAACGGGCAGTGTAAATAAAACCAATATCGGTTTTATAAAAATATTCAGCAACCCCAAGACCACTGCTACAATGATCGAAGTAGTAAAACTGTCTACTGATACCCCCGGTAAAAAATTAGAAAGTACTAGCACTAATACAGCCGTCAATAAAATCCTGATCAATAAATTCATATTTTCGAGTTTTTAAGTTGTAATAAAATTAGACAAAAACCCGGAATAAACCAGAAAATTAGTTGATAATTGATAGTGGTTAGTTGATAGTTTGTGAAATGTGAGATGTTGTTAGTGAAATGTAAAATGTTATTAGTTGCTTCGCTAACTTTGAACCTTAAATAAAAAAACAGGACTAAAACATAGTTGTAAATCTATTTTAGGATTAAGTATAAATTTAGGTAAACTTCAGAACGAGACAGAATCTGTTTTACTTTTTAGTTGGTTCTAAAATTCGACTCTAAGACCTATTTGATTTGTACTTACTAGCAAAATTGTTTTGGGAGCAGGTTTATAATTTTCTGCTAAACCCTCATTGTATCTTACAAGAGCTGATTTAATTTTTTTGGGATAACTAATTTTGATAGGGATAGAAGCAACAATTAACACTCCACCAATGATAGCAGCAGTCATATTTGTTCGTTCAGATGCTACTGAAGGATAATATCCATTTCCAGAATAAGATGTAGTAGTATTGTCACTATTCATCCCAATAATTACATTTGTTGTTACAAGACCTATTCCACTATAAAAAAGAATATTTCCCCATGTTTTTTTGTTTCGACCGGCATTGTAAAGTTCTAATGCTTCACTATTATTGCCCAAAAGTTTACGAACTTCATCAGACGATAATTTTTTGTTTTCAGTAGTATAAACCGTTCCGCCACTTTTATAAGTGAGTTGTTGCGAAAAGGAGGTAAACGATAAAATTAAAGATAGAAGGGTAATAATTTGTTTCATAAATTTTATTATTATTATTTGTTTTGTAAATCTTGTATTGTTGAGAGCACAGCTTAATGTTGCTGGAACAGATTAACTATCAGTCTTTTAAAATTTCATAGGTTGGTTACTCATTGCCGGTGTTGCGCAACTCTGAAAAAAAGAGATAAACACATACACCAACAAAAACAATGTGAAAAATTTTAAAAAAGCTTTTTTCATTTTTTTAATTTGTTTTATGTTTTTTAAACACTTTAATCGTGTTTTATTAGATTGTAAGGAGCTGTTATATAAATTAATACTGCTCCCCTTCCGGCAAAGGATCAAACCATTCACCTCTCTCAGCCACTTTTATTAAATGTCTCACGGTTAATGGGGGTCTATACTCATACTCTGTTTTCTTAAAAACAGTAAGAAACCTTTTCAATAACAATTTTGGATATTCCTGGAAATAAACACCTAAATGAAAATTCTCTTCCTTAATATCAAAATCATCTAAAAAATCCATAAAAAGCCAATCTGCATCATCTATATATTTTTCATAATCATTGATATTTGAATCTATTGTGATTTTATTTGATAATCTCTTTTTAAAAAAGGAGATTACTTTTTCTTCTATAGTCATATTTTCTATCTCTATTCAGGATCAAACCACTCTTTTCTTTTAGCTACTTCTATCATATGAGCTATCGTTATAGGAGGTTTTTCTTTATATTTTTTTGAATCCATATTAAAAATTGTAATTTTTATTGTATCTAAAAAATTTAAACTGTATAAATATTTTTCAACCATAAAATCTAAACTATTTTCTATTTGGAATTCGGTCATAAAATCTTCAAAAACCATAATAGTATCTTCTTTATCCAAAGAAATTTTATTAATTATAAAATCATTAATATTTATGGAACTATCAATGAGTCCATATTTTTCAAAAAAAACAATAACTTCTTTTTCAATATTATTCATGTTATATTTAATTATTATAAATTATTCCAGAACCAACAGCCCCCCGCTGGCGCGAGCATCTTGCTCGTGACCACATAAAACTATTTTCTAGAGTTAAAATAAACTAAAACATTAAGAACTAGGACACGAGCAAGATGCTCGCGCCAGCAGAAGACAAGACACCCGCTGGCGCAAGCATCTTGCTCGTGACCACATAAAACTATTTCCTAGAGTTAAAATAAACTAAAACATTATGAACTAGGGCACGAGCAAGATACTCGTGCCAGCAGGGAATAAATATTTCCTTTTTGTTTCTCTTTTGTGTAAACCTATTTCAGGACAAGACACTTTATTTCATCCAAGATTTGTATCCAATCTCTTCACTACTACCTACTGATAAAAAACTAAACAATGATGATGATTTGAATATAACATCCGAAGCATTTAATTTGTTATAAAATTTACTGTAAACAATTAATTTTCCAGAATATTTCACTTTATTAACGATGTCATAATTAAACCATTTATATAAAAATTTCAATTCGTTATTTATCTTACTTTCATTTATTTTATACATTTCACGAATTGATTGAAAATTGCCTACAGTCATATCAATATAATTTTTATGCAAAACAATTTCCATAGGAATACATTTTTCAGAATTTAATGTAAAACATACGCTATCATTATTGATTTCTTGTCTAATTTCAATAATAGAATTAATGATCTCTATATTTTGAAAATTAATCTTATTAAGCAAATTAATTGTATAAAATAAAATATTTTTATCTAATCCCTTAAGCTCTAATGACTTTAAACTTTCAAGATTTTCCTTTGTAAAATTGATACTCTTCATATGATATGTTTTAAGGTTTCCAAAACCAGTCTAAATGTCCTAATTGATTTGGAGTATGCCCTACAGACGTTCTGAAAGTATTAACTCCTGCATTATTTCCCCAACCTGTTCTAATAAAACCACTATTTAGAGTTCCTTTTGTTCCTGTTGGTAGGAATTTCGGGTGATATCTTCCAAATAGTTTACTTGCATATCCTACACTTTTACTATTAAATAATTTTGCTCCAAAATATTTAGATATAGTTACACTTCCAAGTTTCCCTAATCCTTTAGTTCCAAACACTTCTAAAGCCAAATCCGTTAATCTCATTCCAGCTCCATATGGACCTTTCTCACTAATAGTAAACCCATTACCTCTCAATTCTTCTCCTAATAATCCTCTTGTTGTAGCCATAATCTCTTCACCATCAACAAAAATCCTATCAAAATTATCTCCCGTTCTTTCTACCTCAACTGTTTTATTCTTTGTGTTTATACGGACATTATCATCATTATCATGCATCGCATGATTCAATCCTGAAACCACTAATCCCGTTGCTGCTCCCTGCCAAAAATTACCACCTGTCATAGCAGCTCCTGCTCCTCCGGAAACCGTACCAAAAGCAATTGTACCAAAACTACCATTACCCCAGGAACCTCCTACGCCTTTCCATGTACTTTCATTTGCCATTTTACCTCCGCTCCAGAGACTACTTGTTATACTACTTAAAGAACCACTGGCAAAACCGGTCCAAACATCACCTCCCTGAACTCCACTCATTGCTCCCTGAAATGCTCCATGGGCTAATGTCTGAAAAGTCATTCTGGCGCCCAACTGAGTTATACCTGTAGCAGCGGTCCCTATTCCAAAAGTTACTGTTCCGCTTATAGCTCCCATAATGGACGACTTCATAAAACCTCCTGTTGTAAAAGGAACATCTGCTAACAAAGCCGTCATGGTATACGTTGTAGCTGCTATTGCTGCACTAATTATAACTGCTGCTACAAAACTTTCTCCACTGGGATCGGTATATAGTAACGGATTATTTAACACATAGCTGTACCGATTAAAATTCTGCGTATCAGTAGGGTCTTGTATAAAATTATCCGGTTGCAGGAAACGATGTACTTTAGGATCGTATAAACGACCGTTCATATGGATAATTCCTACACTCTGCAAATGTTCGTGTCCGGTATACCCTCTGTCCAATATTTTTAAATCTCCTACTGAATTTCCCCATGCATCAAAATGTCGTTTTTCTACAACTGCCCCTGCCTGATCGGTAATTGCCAGTATACTGCCCTGATAATCCCGATGCAGATAGTAATAATCATTTTTAGTGCCATCACTTTTTAATATTACGGGAGCACTATAACCGTTGCCACCAATAAAGATAACAAATTCTGTATTTCCTGTAACGATATTATCTTTTATTTCTATACTACCGTCATGTGAATAGTGTTTACGTTGGCTTCGGCGTCCCGGATCGGCTTCGAGTCCGCCATAGAAACTACTGCTACGCTGTCCAAATGGATTGTATTTAAAACTAATCTTATCGACTCCGGTTTCTTCAATTTGTACCGGACTTTTAAAGGCATTATACGTAATATTCAGTTGTCTCAGATCGGTTTTTGGATTGGCAGTTTTTCGAATCTGCACATCATCAAACCATACATTACCATTTCCTATATTATCTAATCTTAACCTCAAACTTTTAATATGCGCAGGAACTGTAACGGTTTGAGTAATATAAACCCATTCATTTTTAACAGTCGTATTAAGATGAGCAACTTGGGTAAAATAACCGGTTTCTCCTTCTTTATACATAAACAAGACTATTTGAGCTGTTGGACTATCACTATACACCCAGCCTGAATAAGTATATTGTGTCGCTACCGAATTATCAATAACTATTGATTCGTCAGACTGAACATAATTTACAGGTCTTGCCGGAGTACTCATTTTTAATGAATATTTTCCGGTTTTTGCCTTGGAAAAATCATAGATAATATCTGCGGAGCTAATCACTCCGGTAGTCCATCCTCCTTGTTCTTCCATACTATCATTAAATAACCCTTCTCTATTGGCATAGTACCCCTCCAGTACTGCCGAGGTTACTAATTCCTTTTGAATCAAAACATCATCAAACCAGACATTACCGTTACCTACATTATCTAAACGAATCTTTAATTTTTTAATATGAGCAGGAACTGTAACCGTTTTAGTGATATATTGCCATTTATTTTTAACAGTTGTATTAACAGACTCAACCTGTGTATAATAACCGATTTCTCCTTCTTTATACATAAATAATATAAGTTGAGCTATAGAATTATCACTATACACCCAGCCTGAAAAAGTATATTGCGTATCTACTTGATTATCAATAGGAACTGATTTGTCTGAAAGCAAATAACATACTGTTACTGTTTGAGGGGTAGTCAATTTTATAGAATAATTACCCGTATGTGTTTTAGTATTATCATATGAAAAGAAATTACCTCCCGGATATCTTGATATGCCCCATCCTGTTCTCTCTTCCATACCGTCCTTAAAAACATCTTCATTATCAGCAAGTTCCGGCACATGGATTATTCCGGTATTCTGATACGCTTTTGCGTTGTTTCCATATTCATAAGTTCCTATACTATTTTGGGTTATTCTTCCTTTCTGATCGTAGAGTTGTTCTTCCTGACGACCATATCTATTAGGATAATAGGTTAATCGGTTCAGATTATCATACTGAAAGGTTTCGGTTTTATTGAATAGGCTGTTGGTTCTGCTGTTGAGTGTTCCTTTTAACGGATTAAAGGAATTGGTCAGCTGCATGACGGTTGCGGAAGTTGCTCCGGTGCGATCGTGTTTCATTGTGGTTACAAAACCATAGGCATCATAGGTATTGGTAATGGCAATTCCATTACCTAATGTGGCTTTTTCGAGTTGTCCCCTGGCATTGGTAACATCTGCCTGCCACAGCATATTATTAGTATCATTATCCAATATTTGCCAGTGATAACCATTCTTATAACTATTTTTAACCCATTTTGAAACGGTTTTGGCATTTCTTAAATTGGTTGCGCCACTATATTCTTTTTCTACTCTGCCAAAGGCATCGTAGGTGTTATTTTTCTGGAAACGGGCAAAAGGGGTTTGTTCTATGGTTTGATTTAAACGTTGATAGGCATCATAACTATACTCGTAGGTGGATGTTTCACCGCTACTTACGGATTGTAACTTCGTTAGTAATTTGGTAGTAGGATGATAGGTATAGGTCATTGCCATATCGGTACCATCGCCTTTAATGGTTTTGCTTATTACTTTTCCTGTTGCATCAAGTACAAAAGTGGTCGTCCCTTTTGGGGTGGTTTCTTTCAACAATTCACCCAGTGCGTTATATTCATAGGCATAGGTTCCTGCGGAAGGATCGGTTAATTTTATCTTTCTGCCCCATTCATCCTGCTCTTGGGTAATAACGGTCTGATCATAAGTCGTGGTTCTCGCAGTTCCATTAGCATAATAGGCATACTTAATAGTTCCACCCGGATCAGTAACGGAAACGACATTCCCCAATGCATCTTTAATGGTTGTATTGATTTTTATACCATCATCAATTGTTGTTGCCAGCTGATTATAGGTTATTTTCGTAACTCTTCCTGTAGCTGCTGTAGATTCTACAGGTCTACCATAAATATCATATTGGGTTGTAGTCCATAAAGAAGGACCGGATCCAAAATAAGGCTCACTTTCCTGTGTTTTTAATCCCAGAAAATCATAAGTTGTATTTTTATAGACCCATTTTCCTTCAACATTTTTCACTCCTGTTTTCTTTACTCTGCCTAATACATCATTTATTACCACACTATTGCTGCCGTCTTCACCTATTTTAGATACTGTATACTCTTTCGATCCTTTTATATAAAGATACTCTGTCTTTTTCCCTAAATAATCTGTTGTTTTTGTCGGTTTACCCCAGTTATCATACGTATTTGCAATAGTTAATCCATAAGCATTTGTAACTCCCAATGCTAAACCGTATAAAGGATGATATCCATTTGTTGTGGTTATTAAACCTTCTGTATCTTTTACTGTTTTCACAAATCGTCCTGTAGGTTCATAAGTATACTCTGTTGTTCTTGGTGTTACTGCGGGTATAGCTCCAGGCACACTTATGGTTTGTTTCTTTATATTCCCATAACCGTCATATTCAAAATCTTCCGTCAGATAGAATGCTTTAGTTGTATTTCCCTTTTTCTCTAATCGGGTCAGATTAGTATTAGTATAGGTGTATTTCTGTTCTGTCGAAAAAGAATCTCCATAAGCAGAGGCAGTAGTAATCACTTTTTGTGGACGTCCTATATAATACGCCATCCCTGCACCTGTAGGGTTATTATCAAAAGTGGTCGTGGTGGTATGTGTTCCCTGCAAAGCTGTTCCCAAAAGATTTTTGGTTACAGTTTGTATTGGTAACTGATAGACCGGATCATATGTATTTGTTGTTTCTGTAATTACATTAGTCATATAATCAGTTACCGTCTGCTTCTCCAACAGAAGAGAATAAATCTTCTTCTGAGTAGATGTTTTAAATAAATTGACTGTACTGTTTATGATCCCTGTCGGATTTCCGGTATTGATAAAAGAAAACTGACTTCCGTTATTAACCAGTTGAGAGTACATTCTTGTTGTAGCGCCTCTTAATAACGGATCATTTTCGGTAACACTCCATATTCTCGGACCGGCGGCATTCTGATACCAGGCACTTCTGCCTGTTTTATTAAAACCTATAGTTCCCAATCCATGCATATTCACTACGAAACCATGATATCTGAAATCCTGGTATTTTATTACTCCGTCTGTTGTATTCTTTAGCTGAGCTACCAGATTATTTGCAGACAGTTTTTTTAATTCAATATTTGGAAATGTAACTGAATTTGATGATGAATAAAACTCACTCAAAGTGCCCTGCCCATTATTCAGGGTAGATGATTCCATTGTTTTATAAGTGATTTCATCCACTATATTTCCTCCTGAAGCCACTACTTTTTTCAATAAACCGTCTTGTAGTACGTCTTTAGTAAAATTAATATAGGTTAACTGGTTATGATGATTTCGAACCATTACCAATTCATTATTGACATCCTGATATTTATAGTTTGAAACTACCGGAACCGGTATATCAGGAGATCCGCTGTCATGGTTACTCGGAGAAGTATAATCCGGCACAAACTTATTCCCTGAAACAGCTGTATTCCCAATATTATTTACAAAAGTAGTTACAACCCAGGTTGTATTATGATCGTTAATAGTCAAATTGGGTTTATAAATTTTTCTCCATACTCTGACTAAATCCGATTTCCCATCACCATTAGTATCCAGAGCATAATAATTACTGAAATGGGTCTGTGTTTTATATGTTCTTTTTGTATCAGGCCAGTATTCAACAATCGTGTGTGATTCTTTAGCAAAGAATTCTCCTCCTGCAGGGTTTGGATTACTGTAATAAATATGCCAGAGCGTTTGTCCAGGTCCTCCTTCTCCATCCGGAATCATAATATCGGTCTTTCCATCTCCATTGAAATCCCCAAATAAGATTTGTTTTGTTTTTGAATACACATCTAATATTCCTTCTCCCAAAAGCTCCAACTCTACCCACGGTGCTTCTGTCAATTGTTTTACACCTACTATTCTATAACTTCCGTCATAAGTATCTATCGCCAATATATCTGATTTTCCATCACCGTTAAAATCTGCTACATATCTTTTTTTTCCTCTTATTAAATCAGAACTTGGAAATATTGAAGCTCCTGGAGCAGGATCAGGCTGAAAAAAATCACCTGAATGTAAACTAGATACATTTGGATTAAGATCTATCCAATAAAATTCGTCACATTCACTTGTTATTGCAAATGGACCTGTCCCACTCTTACAAGTGTTATACATTATTACTTCTGAAATTCCATCTCCATTAAAATCTCCTTCAAGAAAACCTTCTTTTACAGTATCACAAGGCATTATAATTCTAAAACAAGAAAGATGAAATGGGAAACTAAATTTTTTTATATATGAAAGGCTCAAATTACCATTTTGGACATCATAAATATTGAAATTCCCTGTTCCTCCATATTTCACAATAGACTGATATTGATTTAGTTTATTATTTGTTAATGTAGTAGCAATAAAAGTATTTTGACTATCTATAATTATAGGAGAATTAACAGGAACAGAACCACTATTTCCCTGAAATAATTTAGTGAATATATGAGTATCTGTAGTGAAATCCAATTTACCATCTCCATCAAAATCTCCTGAAAGTTCGATACTATTAAAATTCAGATTATTAACATAAGTAATCTGATTCTCCGAACCCTTAATATCTGTTTGCGTTGTATTATATTCAAAAACCACCGGATTTGCAGGCTCTAAAGCTCCATTAAATTCCTGTATCTGTGCTACTCTTTCATATCCCAGTTGTGAATCGACAGTATGAGTAAGTTGATATTTTCTAAATAACTGATTATTTGTTTTTACTTCAATATTATCCAGTAAAACTACTTTCTCATGTTTTATATTTTTTATAAAAGTGGATTCTGTTCTTTTAGCTAATTTGTAATTGAACTTAATACTATTTAACGGTACTAAGCCTTTTGTACTTGCACTAAATTTTATTTCACTAATACATAAAGTTTTCCCTGATGGATTTGTATAATGATACGTACTATAATTCCCATTCGTATCTTCAAAACGAACAATATAATAAGCTGTTAAATCTGTTGCATTTATCCCTCCGTAATTCCCATACCATGCGGTTGAACCATCTGGACTAGTAACTATAAAATAAATTGCTGATCCGACTCCTTTTAATTCTACTTTTGTGTTGGATTGTACTTCTGTCTCATAAACGGATCCGTCAGCCCAATAAATACCTGATTTAAGAATTAACCGCTGACCATCTAATGCCAGCATATCATTATTATCAAAATCAACTCCATCCACAAAACCATCTATATCTTTTCTACTTGCCATTCTACTAATATTAGAAATGGAATTCACACCCCATCCCTGACCAGCAATTCCTCCTAATTGTCCACTAGCATAGGTCAGGTTAATGACTGGACCAACCTCTTTTAAACTAGGTGGCATAACTATCGGTAAAGTATAAACAGCCTGACCGGAGCCAGATATTTCTAATTTACCTTGTGTATCATGATAATTCTGAGAAAATAAAACCGATGTGAAAAATAAGATAAAAAATAAAACGGGATATTTTATAATGCTATAATTGCTATTCTTATGCTGTTCCTGACCAAAAAGTACAGGTATAAAGTAATGTTGTTTCATGCGTGTTAGTTATTGGTATTTGGTTGGTAGAGGTTTTGTTTAAAGTTGCAGAGGTTCAAAGTTGCAAAGTTCGTTAACGGAGCCCGGCAAATGTAAACTGAACACTGAGACTGTGAACTGAGTACTGTAAACTGAAAACTAAATTACTTCTTGATAATATAGATCACTTTCTTTTTGCCGTCCCGATAGTGTAATTGTACGTGATAGGTACCTATGGGCACAGTGTTAAACGGAATGGTCAATGTTTCTTTTTTTGAAAGATTGGTAAAGGAACGGATGATCTGCCCTCTTGTGGTAAATACGTCTATAGTATGAATAACGGCATTGGGGGTATTTTCCCAATTCATATAAAGTTCTTCTCTGGTGGGATTAGGATAATAGTTAACTACGGCTGATTCTTTTTCTGTAAAATCATTAAGCCCTTCTTCTTCTGTGTCAACAACTGAGTCCTCTAATTCCTCTAATTCTTCAAAATCGGGTAACATTCTGCAATTAATACAAATCAGTTCTCGTTTGATCTGATTTCCGGCAGCATCGTAACTGAATGATAATTTCTTCTGAGCGAAACCTGATATCGAAAAGAACAGGAAGCTAAAAAACAGTAGTGTGTTTTTCATATTATACTTTTTTCTAAGTAAAAATTTTCTTAAAAAACAAACATAGGAATTTATAAACAATACCCTATATGTTTTCGATGTTTTTTTTATAAAAAAACATTCTTTTTTCTATACTTATTTTACAAAAACAACACAAAAAACAAACAAGTATGCTTAAAAAACACGTTTTTGTTACGTAATTATCTAATAATAAATTATAGATTTAAGTCTAATTATGGAGATCAAAAAACAACACCAGGAGCAAACTAGGAGTTTAGTTCTCAGGGAAGTAAAAGTTTTCAGTACTCAGTCTCAATATACAGTTTACAGTCGCTCTGCTAACTTTAAACCTTAAAACAAAAAAAACAGGCTATCCCAAAGCAGAACAGCCTGTTTTAATATTAAAAACGGGTTAGTTAGTTTTTTGCCAAAATTGTTGCTCCTGGATATCCTGAGGCACTTACCTGAGGAATCTTTGCATTGAAATGTTTATTGATCACTTTAATAATTTCATTAGAAATTACGGCATATCCTCTTGCATTAGGATGTACGCCATCTAAAGAGAATAAAACTGTACTTACTTTATCTCCACTAAAATAATCACTGGTATAGATTTGACCATCTGCTTCTCTCAGCCCGGTTACTAACTGTGTCATAATAGCATTCATATCCGCTACAGCAAGATTTTTAGAAGCAGCCACAGATTTAATGACATTATTAAATGCTGTAGTAGCATCTTTTGCGATTTGTATCTCACTTGGTATTAAAATATGTTGGTCTTGTAAAGGATACGCAATACCATATGCATTTAATGGTGCCGGCACTCCTACCGGAGCTGTACCGATTACTCCTTTTGTGGTTAATAAAACCAGATCAGAAGTGGTTGCTTGTCTTGCCTGGCCGTATGTTGCTCCTAAAAAGGCTGCTAATGGAGCCAACTGCGGATTCCCTGATGCGATGGAAGAAATCTGAGCACCAAGATCTGTTAAACTTTCATCTTTAATTAAAAGAGGATTGGCTGCTGTTGCGGATAATAAATTAATTCTGTCTCCCTGTCCCAGTGCTGTAAGAATCTGTTTTAAAGGACCATATAACTGAGCATTTAAAGCCTGAACTGTTGCTACTCCGACAGCAGGATTACCTTTCCCTAATACAGTTACTGTTAAAGGGTTATAAGGCACTGTGGTAAAGAACGGAATTGTGGTAACATCCGGAATTGTAGCTACTACTCCTTTTGCTCCTTTTGAGGTTAATGTATTAATAATTCCTGTATAAGAAGCTTCAAAAATAGATAAAGGTGTAATATCCGCAGCTCCTGTACCTTCTGTTGTACTAACGCCTCCGGCGGTAGCATAACCTAATACATCATTATTACCAATCCAGTTGGTAAAGAAAGTTGGATCTTTAGTCATTGCGTCTGCTATAACGGTTGCAGATGGTGTTGTAGCATGACGTACAAAGTATGGGTTTGCTGTACCGGTTGCAACACCTGCTATATTACCATAATTAGGCAACATCAAATGAAATGATTTTGCCCCCGGAATACCCATATTATTATAGGCTGTAGTTTGAAGTTTTGAAACATCAATTGTAGGGGTTCCTTTTAAATTCTGTGGTCCGTTTACTGTAGGATCAAGATTAATAATTAATCGGGTAGCACCTATCTGAGTACCACCTAAAACCAATCCACCGAGATTATTAACATCGTCTGCATAGGAAGGTTGTGTAAATTCTCCACCGCCTACTACTGCAAACTGCTTTGCAAGAGTATTCGGGAAGGAATAAGACTGACCTGTTCTGGAAACGGTTCCGTCCATATAACCGGAGGTAAGTGAATTTCCTATAGCTACATAGGATGAGAAATCAGCATCACCTGCGGTGTAAGTTCCGCCGTCTTCTACCGGATGATCAAATTCGGGATCACATGCTGTAAAACTGATTGCTAAAAGTGCTAAATATATAAATTTATTTTTCATCTTTCTTTTTATTAAAATTAGAAACTATAGGTTAAACCAAGACCCGGAGAAAATACTTTTGATTTATAGGTTCCGCCAAATGTAACAGCATGACCGTCTTCAATAAAATGGTCATAGGAATTATCCACTTCATCAAAATGCAAGTAAAGGAATGAGAAATCAACT
Organism: Flavobacterium sp. AK-301; assembly: GCF_058310215.1. NCBI lineage: Bacteria > Pseudomonadati > Bacteroidota > Flavobacteriia > Flavobacteriales > Flavobacteriaceae > Flavobacterium > Flavobacterium sp. AK-301. Next base: position 23,570 of record NZ_JBZEES010000014.1, on the reverse strand, counting down.
CCTAATTTTTTAGTGATCTGATAGGTTAATCCTCCTGTAAAGCCCATAGAACTGTTTCTTGGTGTTTCTGGTGCAAAATAACCATCTTGTACGGGACTCTGATCTACATACCAACCTGCTCTAATTGTGAATTTCTCGTTTGCTTTATACTGAGCACCTAATCTGTAGGCATCAGAATCTTTATAGTTTCTCGGGTTATAAGAGGTAGGAACACTATTTTCAAAATGAACAACTAATGCATCGTATACTTTCCATTGTGTTCTGTTATAATCGGCAGCAAGTAACAGTCTGTCTGTAACCTGATAGGATATCCCTACAGAAATTTCTGCGGGTAATGGAAAATCGGCATCAAATTTAGTATCTGTGAATGTTCCCTGAAGAAAGGTAGGAATATTCTGGAATGTTGCTTTTTCTCCTCTTGCTTGTACTGTAATTTCTGAGCGATAATTAAATCCCATACGGATTTTTTCAGTAGGATTAAACATAAAGCCCAGTGTATATCCCCAAGCAGATACACCTTTGGCATCTATGGTTACATTGGAGCGATTACCTGCTTCATCTGTTAAACTTCTGGAAAGATTTCTATTTAGATTAGCACTACCATTTACATAGATAGGACCTCCTCCGATACTGAATTTCTCATTTACTTTGATCGATACTGTCGGTTGTATATAAAATGCTTCTAACTTAATATTATTAACAAGATGAGAACCCTGCCAGTCTTTATCCCATTTTACAGTACTACCATAAGGTGTGTATACTGCTAGACCAACGGAAAGCCAGTCTGTAACTCTGTAGGCTGCATAAGCGGTGAACGGGGTACCTGTATTATCGGTACTAGCCCTCCAGCCATAAGTTTCATTCTGAAATTTTGTTTTTGCAACTAATAAATTCCCTCCTACTGAGAAATTAAACTTGTCTTCTAAGAAAGCCATCCCTGCAGGGTTAAAAAACAGAACTTCGGCACTATTTACTACGGCTACACCGGTATGTCCCATTGCCAGTTGTTTCTGACCTTGTAAACTTACACGGTATCCTCCTGCAAATACGATCGAAGTCGCAAATGTCATTAGTGTTAATGATAACAGTTTTCTCATAACCTTAAATTTTGTTTGTTTGTTTATTGAAATCAAAAAATAGATTTTTCAAATGTAAAACAAAATATGAATTTTACAATAATTTTAACGAATTTATTATGCACTCATACTATTTTTCTTGAATTTACTATGCATGCATAATAAATACCGTATAAAAATGAGAATAAAAAAATTAAGGTATTCTTGGTTTTAAAGTCATAAAACCAAGAATACCTTAAAAAACAGATTTAAGAAATGAGAATAATTATCAAGAACAACAGGGTCCTTTTATTTCATTATTGTTTATTTTTTCAGAAAATCGACTACGGAATCAAAAAAGTCTTTTGGGTTCTCTGCGTGTAGCCAATGTCCTGCATTACTGATTGTTTTTATTTCTGAATTTGGGAAATGATGTCGAATTATTTTAGTATCGGTGTCTTTTATATAATCTGATTTCTCTCCTCTGAGAAACAATGTTTCTTTTATACAAACGGCACTTTCGGGTAAAGCGGCTCCTATTGTATCCGGATTCTGAAGAAAAACTTTCAGATTAAATCGAAAAGCGAGTTGTCCGGGTGTTTCCCAGTACAGACTTTTCATTAGAAACTGACGGGTTCCAAAATCAGTTATATAGTTTTTAAGTATCGCTTCTACATCGCTACGTCCGGGTTTTTTTGTAAAATCTACAGCACTCAAACCAGCTAAAATATCCTGATGATGGGGAGCGTAATATTTTGGGCCAATATCGGCTACTATTAGCTTATTTATCTTTTCAGGATAGGAAACGGCAAAAAACATGGCAACCTTCCCTCCCATTGAATGCCCTATTATATTTATGGTGTCTAAATGGTTCTGTTCGCAATATTCGAGAACATCGGCAACCATAACGTCATAATTGAAAACATCGGAATGAAAACTGTGTCCGTGGTTTCTCATGTCCAATATATGAACCTGATATCCTTGTTCTGCAAACTGTCCTCCTAATGTTTTCCAGTTATCGGACATTCCGAGAAAACCATGCAAAATCAACAAAGGTTCTCCTTCTCCTTCTATTCTTGAATATAACATATTTTTTGTTTAAGGTTTAAAGTTTAAGGTTGCAAAGGTTCAAAGTTACGAAACCGGATATTTTTAACCGCTAAGAACGCAAAGTATTACGCAAGGGTCGCAAAGGGTTAGCACTTTTTACAAAAAACATTTTACATCTCACAAACTATCAACTATTTCAGCTTCTGAAGATACATATTAACTACATTTTCTAATCCTAAATACAGGGATTCTGCTATTAATGCGTGTCCTATGGATACTTCGAGCAGACCGGGTATGTTTTCTTTAAAGAATTTTATATTTTCCAAACTCAGATCGTGACCGGCATTGATTCCCAGATTTAATTGGTTTGCCTGTTTTGCGACTTCTATATAAGGTAGTATTCCTTTTTGATTTCCTAAACCGTATTCATGGGCAAATGATTCTGTATACAACTCAATTCTTTCGGCTCCTGTTTCTTTAGCTCCGTCAATCATCGCCGGAACGGGATCTACGAAAATGGAGGTTCTGATCCCGTTATGCTGAAATTCCCGGATTACTTCCTGCAAAAAGGATTTGTGCTTTATGGTATCCCATCCTGCATTAGAGGTAATGGCATCTTCTGCATCGGGAACGAGTGTTACTTGTGTCGGCTTTACTTCAAGCACCAGATCAATAAAACTTTTTACGGGATTTCCTTCGATATTATATTCTGTATAAACAACGGATTTCAGATCACGGGCATCCTGATAACGAATATGTCTTTCGTCTGGTCTTGGGTGAATGGTTATTCCTTGTCCGCCAAATTCCTGAATATCTTGTGCTACTTTAATCAGATTGGGAACATTTCCGCCACGAGAATTTCGAAGTGTAGCAATTTTATTAATATTTACGCTTAACTTTGTCATTATTATTGTTTTATTTTTATCGGATTTAGAATCTAAAGTAACACTTTATTAATGATTACAAAAATACGAAGTTAAACAAGGTGTATTGTTCTAAATTTTGATTATTTTGCAATCGATTATCTATAAATTAATTATGATAGACATTACAGCACTTATCAATAACGATTTTAGTCCGTTTGACAGTCACGACACAATCGGAACGGTTCAGGATTTCTTCAACCAGACTACTTTTTCTCACTTTCCGGTAATTGAACAGAATGTTTATCTGGGATGTATTGATTCTGAAGATGCTGAAACATTTGAATCTGAAAAAACAATCATTGATTACCGTTATACTCTGGAAAGTTTTTTTGTAAGGGAGGATGCGTTATGGCTTGATGTCCTGGAATATTTTGCAAGAAATCAGACGAATATCATGCCGATATTAAGCAAGGACAATGTATATCTTGGATATTACGAGGTTATTGATATTATAAAACTATTTAATGAAACTCCTTTCCTGAAAGAACAGGGCGCTATCTTAATCGTAGAAAAAGAAACAAACGGATACTCTATAAGCCAGATCGTTCAGATTGTGGAAAGCAATAATAATACGTTGCTGGGACTGTTCATTTCTGACAGTAATCCTGAAAAAACGCGAATTACTCTGAAAATAAATCTGGGGAATATTAATGAAATTATCCAGACTTTCAGAAGGTTTAATTATGAGATCGTCTCTGAACATCAGGAAGATTCTTATATCCAGAGCCTGAAAGACCGTTCGGATTACCTTGATAAATATTTAAATATTTAATATATGAAAGTCGCTGTTTACGGACAATACTACCAGCAGAGTACAGAAGAGATCATTTATGAGATTCTTCGTATATTAAATAAAAATAAAATAGAAATAGTCCTGGAAAAAAACTACTCTGACCTACTATTGGAAAGAAACATAGGGGTCAGTGAATACTCTACTTTTGAATCTTATAGGGAATTAAACGATTCTTTTGATATTCTGATCAGTATCGGGGGGGACGGAACTATTTTAAGGGCTGCTACTTTTGTAAGGGATTCCGGGATACCGATATTAGGAATCAATGCCGGAAGACTGGGCTTTTTGGCTAAGATTCAGAAGGAAAACATAGAACAATTTTTAAATTTCGTTTTTGAGAAAAAATATTCTGTTTCACCCAGAACTCTTTTAAGCCTGGAATGTAATCCTGAAAATGCGGATATTGAAGAAATCAATTTCGCCATGAATGAGGTAACGGTCAACAGAAAGGATACTACTGCCATGATTACTATAGAAACGTATTTAAATGGTGAATATCTAAATTCTTACTGGGCTGACGGACTAATCATTTCTACTCCGACAGGCTCAACGGGTTATTCTTTAAGTTGTGGCGGTCCTCTTTTAATGCCTGATGTGGAAAGTCTTGTTATTACGCCTATTGCACCACATAATTTAAACGCAAGACCTTTAGTGATACCGGACAATACTAAAATTACATTAAAAGTTTCGGGACGGGAATCACAATATTTGGTCTCTCTGGATTCCAGAATTACTTTTATGGATAATGAAACTATATTGACTGTACAAAAAACACCTTTTAAGATCAATATGATCGAATTTCCTGAAGAAGACTTTTTAAAAACGATCCGAAAAAAATTACTTTGGGGGGAGGATAAAAGAAACTAAATGGATATTTAACCATTAATTCATACTATAAATTAGATAAATCACGTTTAAAATGGTTGTATAAGTTTGTCTTTTTATAAATTATTTTATTTTATTTTTAAAAAAACTCTCAAATTTAGAAACCAGTCGATTAATTGGCAATACATTATTATTATATTTGCACACTATTTTTAAATAAATGAATAGAATCTTACTTTCTTTTGTCTGTCTTTTTTCACTAATTAGTGTACAAGCTCAAATCCATGAGTTTGGTGTCTTTCTTGGGGGAAGCAATTATATAGGTGACATAGGACCTACTACTTATATTGCACCTAACAGAGGTGCTTTTGGTGTTTTGTACAAATGGAACAAAAGTCCGAGACATGCTTTCCGATTCTCTTATACGCAGAGTAAAATCTCTGCTACGGACAGAAAGTCAGATATGCCTGCCAGAAAACAAAGGGGTTATGATTTTGAAAATAACATAAAAGAAGTATCTTTAGGTCTCGAATTTAATTTTTTTGAATTTAATTTGCATGAATCAGGATTTGTTACTACTCCTTATATATACTCGGGACTGAGTTATGTTATGTATGATGAGCTATATATAGTAAACGGAGAGACTCGAAAGGACGGAAATAAAAGTTCTTTAGCAATACCTATAACACTGGGAATAAAGACAAGACTGACCGAAAACTTCGTTCTTGGTCTTGAAGTAGGTGCGAGATATACATTCACAGATAACCTGGACGGAAGTAATCCGGGTGGTGAAGCCTATCAACATTTAAAATTCGGAAACATTAACAATGAGGACTGGTATGTTTTTACAGGGCTAACCCTTACTTATACCTTTGGAAATAAACCTTGCTATTGCCGTGAGTAAAGAATGGATTTAATAAACAATATAAATAAAGAAAATTTGCCGAAACACCTTGCTATTATTATGGATGGTAATGGCAGATGGGCAAAACAAAAAGGATTCCTGAGAACTTTGGGACATGAAAGTGGCACAAAAGCAGTTAGAGAAGTCGTGGAAACAAGCGCAAAACTGGGTATTGAAAACCTAACTCTTTATGCTTTTTCAACTGAAAACTGGAACAGACCTAAACTGGAGGTGGACACTTTAATGAAGCTACTTGTTAGTTCTTTAAAGAATGAACTTCCTCTGCTTCAAAAGAACAATATCCGACTCAACTCTATCGGTAATTTAAATCAGCTTCCTAAATCTGCACAGAAAGAACTTCTGGACGTTATTGCCAAGACAAAAGAAAATTCAAGAATGACACTGACACTGGCGTTAAGCTATGGGTCCAGGGAAGAATTGATCAGTGTGGTTAAAAGCATAAGCAGTAAAGTTAAAAATAATATAATTTCAACAGACGATATTGACGAATCAATTATTAATCAGCATCTTTACACGCAAAATTTACCAGATGTAGATTTATTAATCAGAACCAGTGGTGAATACCGTATAAGTAACTTCCTGCTATGGCAGATTGCCTATGCAGAACTGTACTTTACGGACGTACTGTGGCCTGATTTCAGAGAAAAAGATTTATATGAGGCCATCATCAGTTATCAAAAAAGAGAACGCAGATTTGGAAAAACAAGTGAACAAATTAAATAAATTTTTAATGTTAGATAAAAGCATTAAACTATTCTTAACGGTTTTAGTTTTAGGAAATATTTTTCAGGTAAGTGCTCAAAAAAGTACGGATTTTGATAGAGGACAACAGTATGTGTTAGCCGGTGTAGATGTAATTGGTAAAGTAAGTTATAATCAACAGACCATTGTTACGTTTGCAGGACTTGAAAAAGGACAGAAAATCACTGTACCGGGTGAAGAGATAAGTAACGCCATTAAAAAATTATGGAAACTTGGTCTTTTTAATGATATTAACTTTTATGTAAACCGTGTTTCTGGAGACAGTATTTATCTTGATCTGAACATTTCTGAATTGCCGAAACTGAAAGAGGTTAAAATTCAAGGAGTTAAAAAATCCAAAAAAGAGGGTCTGATTAAAGATAACGGACTTACTAAGGGTAAGATTGTAAATGAAAACCTTATTACTACTACAAAAAATTATATTGAAAATAAATACAAAAAAGACGGATTCTACAATACTAAAGTTGCTATTAACACTATTCTTGACACTATAAAAGGTAATGAGGTAAATATGGTGATTAATATCGATAAAGGTGATAAAGTTAAAGTTAGTGCAATCACTTTTGAAGGTAATGAAATGCTGAGCGATAAAAAGCTCAGAAAAGCAATGAAAAACACGAAACGGAAAAGTATTAGCCCTTTGCGTATTTTCAAAGCTTCAAAGTATATTAAAGATAAATACAAAGAAGATCTTGTAAATATTGTAGACAAATATAAGGAAAGAGGTTATCGTGATGCGCGTATTGTATCGGATTCAATAGCGTATAACAAGGAAAAGAATACTGTAGCAATTAAGATTAACCTTGAAGAAGGGGAAAAATACTATTTTGGAGATTTCAAATTCTTAGGGAATTCTGTTTATACGAATCAACAACTCAGCCGTGTTTTAGGACTTAAAAAAGGGGATGTTTATAATGGTCTTTTACTTCAGAAAAGAATTTCGGATCAGACGCGACCGGATGGGGAAGATATTACCAACTTATATCAGAACAATGGATATTTATTCTCAAATATCAATGCTGTTGAAGTAAAAACAGCAAATGATACTATTGATTTCGAAATCCGAATTGTTGAGGGACCAATGGCTTATTTCAATAAAATATCTGTGGTGGGTAACGACAAAACGAATGATCCTGTTATTTATCGTGAATTACGTACAAAACCGGGACAAAAATGGAGTAAAGAAGATGTTGTAAGAACAATTAGAGAGATCGGTGCTTTAGGATTCTTTGATCCGGAGGCAATCCGACCGGATATAAAACCAAATCCTAATGACGGTACGGTGGATGTTGAATACCATTTAGTTGAAAAAGGAGCTAGTCAGGTGGAACTACAAGGAGGTTACGGTGGCGGTGGATTCATCGGTACGCTGGGGCTTTCTTTCAACAACTTCTCTGTCAAAAATATGTTCAAGAAAGAGGCTTACAAACCTCTTCCAATGGGCGATGGTCAGAAACTGGCACTAAGATTACAAGGAAGCACCTATTTCAGAACTTATAGTCTTTCTTTCTCTGAACCTTGGTTTGGTGGTAAAAAACCAGTACAGTTCTCTACATCGATATCACACAGTAAGCAGTTCTTATATAACTATTCAAACAGGGATGTTGACAGAACCAGAAGTTTTAATATTACTTCTCTTTCTGTAGGATTAGCAAAAAGGCTGAATGTACCGGATGATTATTTTGTATTCTCACAGGCAATAAGTTTTCAGTACTATGATCTGAAAAATTATAATACAGGACTATTCACTTTTGGTAATGGTAGTTCAAAAAACTTAGCGTATACTATTGGTCTTAGCAGAAATAACAAAGGGGTAAATCCTATTTTCCCTACTTATGGATCGGAATTCAGTATTAGTGCTAAACTAACTTTCCCATATTCTTTGTTCAACAATGTGGATTATGCGGATCTGAAAAATCAGAAAGAATATCAGAATGCAGATGGTACTCCTAATCAGGCAAAAATTGACCAAAAGAAATACAACTGGTTAGAATATTATAAAATTAAATTTAAAGCAGACTGGTATACTACTATCTATGATAAATTAGTATTACGTACTCTGGGAGAATTTGGTTTCTTAGGGGCTTACAATCATGATAGAGGGTTAGTTCCTTTTGAAAGATTCTTTGTGGGTGGTGACGGATTAGCGAATTATGCGCTGGATGGGCGTGAAATCATCCAGTTAAGAGGTTACCCTAATCAGTCTTTATCTTCTACGGATGGTGGAACTATATATAATAAATTCACACTGGAGTTAAGATACCCTATTACTTTAAAAGCTGCTGCTTCTATCTATGCCCTAACCTTCTTTGAAGCGGGTAATTCTTATGATACTTTTAAAGAGTTTGATCCATTTACTTTAAAAAGATCTGCCGGATTCGGACTAAGAGTATTTATGCCGGCCTTTGGTCTTTTAGGTATTGATTTCGGACATGGTTTTGATGCTATTCCGGGAACAACGCAAAAGAACGGGTGGGAAACTCACTTTATTATCGGACAACAATTTTAAAAACTTGGCATGATATTTTCTAATAAATACTTGAGAGTTATGAGAAAGCATATTATAATACTGTTTATTACGGTTTCTGCTTCTTTTTCGGCTGAAGCGCAAACAAGAGGAATCAGAATCGGCTATATTGATATGGAATACATTCTGGAGAATGTACCGGATTATACTCAGGCTAAAAATCAACTGGAAGAAAAAGCCCAAAAATGGAAACAGGAGATTGAAGTTAAAAAAAATGAGATCGTAAAGTTTAAGGAAACTTTAAAAATTGAAAGGGCTCTTCTTACTAAGGAGCTTATTGAGGAACGGGAGGATGAAATTAAGTTTCTGGAAAGTGAATTATTGGATTATCAGCAAAAAAGATTTGGACCGGGAGGTGATCTGATTCTTCAGAAAGCAGGTCTGATAAAACCGATACAGGATCAAATCTTTACAGCGGTACAGGATATGGCTGAAAGTAAAAAATATGATTTCATATTTGACAAATCTTCTGATCTGACTATTCTATATGGAGCTAAAAAATATGATGTTAGTGATCAGGTCGTCAGAGTTCTTACCCGTGCTTCAAAAAGAGGGCAAGTAAGCAAAAAAGAGCTTAAAGAAATTGAAGCACAGGAGGCTAAAGAGGATATGGAAGATGATAATGAGGCTTTATCGGAAAGAAAGAAAATCCTTGAAGAGAAAAAAGCAGAAAGAGAACGTTTACTTGAGGAAAGAAAGAAAGCGTTTGATGACAGAAAGAAAGCGTTTGACGAAAGAAGAGAGAAACTAAAACAAGAAAGAGAAGCAAAAAAGAAAGGTGAAACTCCTGCTGAAAATACTTCTGCTACAGAGAAAGCAACTGACAATTCTACTGGTACAGAAGCAGAAAACGAACGAAACAAAAAGATTGAAGAGCGTAAAAAAGATATAGAGGAAAGAAAACGAAAAATATTAGAAGCAAGGGAAGCGGCTAAAAGAGAGAGAGAAGAAAAACTTAAAGAAAGAGAAGAAAACAAAAACAAAAATTAATTAATACTTTTAAAATGATGAAACAAGTAAAAACCCTATTAATTGCAGCAGTACTATTTTTTGGTATTAACCAAACTGCTAACGCACAAGCAAAAGTAGCGCATATAGACGTTAGTGAATTAATGACTACTATGCCTGAAATGAAAGCGGCTCAGGCTCAGATTGAAAAATTGAGCAAAACGTACGATACTGAGTACAGAACAATGGTTGAAGAATATCAGAATAAATTAAAAAAATACGAGCAGGAAGCTTCTACTGTAGGAGATAAAGTAAATGAAGAGCGTTCTAAAGAGGTTCAGACTCTTGGACAGAACATTACTCAATACAGAGAGACTGCTCAAAAAGAGTTACAACAAAAACAAGAGGATATCTTCAAACCAATCTTAGAGAAAGCAAGATTAGCGATTCAAAAAGTAGCGAAAGCAAAAGGATACCAATATGTTCTTGATGCTTCAAGTGGTGGTGGTGTTATCTTTGCTGATGGTCCAAACTTATTGAATGATGTTAAAAAAGATTTAGGTTTCTAATCTGAATCCTTAAATAATACATTTAAAAAACTGCTCAATTAATTGAGCAGTTTTTTTTATATTTGTTTTATGATAGCTACAAACCCTATTGGATTATTTGATTCAGGTATTGGAGGGACTTCTATATGGAAAGAGGTACATCTTTTATTACCAAATGAGGATACCATTTATTTATCAGATAATAAAAATGCTCCTTATGGTCAGAAAACAAAAGAGGAGATTATTCATCTAAGTTTTAAAAATACGGAATTCCTTTTAGAGAGAAATTGTAAAATCGTTGTTGTTGCCTGTAATACGGCTACAACAAATGCAATTAAGGAACTAAGAGCTAAATATGACGTCCCGTTTATCGGTATTGAGCCTGCTATAAAACCTGCTGCTAATAATTCTAAAACACAAATTATCGGGGTACTGGCGACAAAAGGTACTCTGAGCAGTGACCTTTTTCATTCTATAGTAACTCGATTTAATGAGGTTCAGATTATTGAACAGGTAGGTTACGGACTAGTTCAGCTAATCGAAAACGGCGATATGGAGTCGCCTGAGATGACAGAGCTACTCCATGCGTATCTTACTCCGATGATTAAAGCAAATATTGATTATTTGGTATTGGGATGCACACACTACCCTTATCTAATCCCTCAAATCAAAAAAATTATTCCTCCGCATATTAAGATCATTGACTCGGGTGAGGCGGTTGCAAGACAAACTCAGTTCATTCTTAATGAGAATAACGGACTAAATCCAAATACAGATACCGGAAATAGCAATTTATTCTATACTAATGCGGATTCTAAGGTACTTGCTTCTATACTGGAACATAAATATCCTGTTATAGAGAAAGACTTTTAAGTTAGTTGACCATTTTATTTAGTTGATAATTAATAATTGATAGTTTTTTGTGAGAGGTGAAATGTTATTAGTAAAATGTGATACCGGAGAATAGTTGTTGGTTGTTAGTTATTGGTCTTGAACTGCCCTGCTAACTTTGCAACTTTGAACTAAATAACGAATAACCTACTCTTCATCTTTCAACCAGCCTGAATACATTACATAATTATTTGAAATGCGTTCAATTTCTCCGGAAAAAGCGGAAGCATTGATATCTTTTACTTTTTTTGCCGGAACTCCGGCATATATTGTGCCGGATTCTACTACGGTATTCTGAGTGACGACTGCTCCTGCTGCAACAATGGAGTTGCTTTCTATGATACAATTATCCATTACAATGGCTCCCATTCCTATCAGAACATTATCTTGTATTGTACAACCGTGTACAATGGCATTGTGTCCTATGGAAACGTTGTTTCCTATTATGGTGGGATGCTTCTGGTAGGTACAATGAATAACTGCTCCATCCTGAATATTCACTTTATTACCGATTTTTATAAAATGAACATCTCCTCTTATAACGGCATTAAACCAGACACTACAGGATTCTCCGAAAGAAACGTCTCCGATTATGGTAGCATTTTCTGCTACGTAACAATCTTCCGGAATAACCGGACTCTTTCCTTTTACCGATTTTACTAACATATATTTTCTTTTATCTACTTCAATTCAACAAACTGAAATCTAATTAACGGAACTCAAAGTTAATTAACTGCGGGACAATTACAACTAAATCTCTCTTTTTTGCAAAATAAATTAAGTCCTACGGTTATCTGATGAAATCCTTTATTATCAAGTTTGGTATTTCCTGTTAAATAGGTATAGGTATAGGCAAACATAAAGTTTCTATAATTCACGCCAATAATCGGTGTAAGATATTGCAGTTTGGTATCTTCGATATCTCTGTGCTGACTGGATTTTACTCCGTCAAAACTTCTTCTGTAGGAAAGACCTCCCCATATTTTCCCGAAATCCATATTTTTATAGACCTTCAGATTCACATCAATATTTTTTTCTTTGGTTTCTTCTATTAACTGGAATAATACGGATGGCTCCCATTGTATATCGCTATAACGCCCAAAAACATACCCTGTACTGAATAAAAACTTTTTCAGATTATCGGATTCATAATCGCTATAGATCTCTCTTTTATTGGCAATTACATTTTTAACAGTCAGATGTGTATAGAAATCCATATACTGATAGGTGGCTCCGATATCAATATTAAAGTAGGAGTATTTTTTTATCCCTCCGGTTATATTCGGATCATAGTCTGACCCAAAACTGGTCTCATCCAGCTGACTCTGAATCAAACCGGCATTCATACCGAAAGATAAACGATTTAACTCATCATCATAATTTGAAAAATTAAGATGATGTGCATAGGTCAGTTTTGCTCCTTTTTGAGAATGGTATCCGTTCTTGTCATTAAACAGTATTACTCCAACCCCGGAATGGTCTCCTACTGGTGTATTAAAACTCAGTGTCTGCAATTTTGGTGCATTATCCTGACCGGACCACTGCTGACGTGCGGTCAATCTGATTTTTGCACAATTAGCTGCTCCTGCCATTGATGGATGTATCAGATAATAGTTATCTGTTAAATAGTCTGAATATATGGCTATTCCTTCCTGCGAAAATGAAATGTTTGTAATTAATATTGTTATAAGTACAAACCATTTTTTTAAATCCATAATGTTAGTTATCTTTTTAATGAAAAATGTGCTTTAAATTCTTTTTGTACTCCTTCTTCTATATAAATCGCTGTAAACCAATAATCTGTGGAAGGCAGAGCATAACCATTGTATGTTCCGTCCCATCCTATACCTTCTGCCGGACGTATTGTTTTAATATGTTTACTATATCGATCAAAAATATGGATTATGGCATTTTCCTGTCCGCTAAGATCATCTATGTTCCAGGTATCATGGTACCCGTCTCCGTTTGGGGTAAAATAATGTGGATAATTAATTAACAGCACTTCTCTTGAAACTTCTCCGCAACCTTCCAGTATTTCTCTGACTGTTACTTTATGAAGTCCTGACGGAACATCATGGAATACCGGGGAACTCTGGGACGGTTCGTTATCCAGTTGATATTCGTATTCTCCGTGACCTTCTACTATTACTGTAATAGACTGGTGCTCTGTAAAGGCTGCACTTATTTTTATATCTTTAATAATAGCGGGAGAACTTTTATCCAGTATATGGGATGTAAACTCACCTGATTTAGAGATACATCCTGTCTCTTTGTGTGTCGCTATTACTTCATAGAAACCGGATTCTCCTGCTTCGTGAGTTGCTCCATCTACTCCGGGAATCAGTTTACCGTCTTTATACCAGTCAAAATAGTAATCTGTTGCTGATAATCCGGAATGAAGGGATACGGTTTTCATACGTTCTCCTGTAGTATAATCGACACAGATATTTGCGTTTTCAAATCTTAATGTTGGTTCCGGAACGATGCCAACGGATAATTCAACGGTTGTTATATCCTGACAGCGCAAGGTTCCTGTACTATTGATGACTCTGATCCAGATCGTCTGATTTTCGGGACTGCTGCTATTTTGATATGATTCGGGATTTGAAATTGGGTTTGTATTTGTTTCAGCGTCTGTTTTATTCTGATAGAAACTCACTATATAAACGGAGGTATCCTGACCTGCTAATATCTCCGGAATCAGGGAAGTCAGATCAAATACTGCTATTCCGTCATTTACACCATCCTGCTCATCGCAAAAGAAAGGGAAATCGGCGGGTTTATTCGCTATTGCCTGTTCTTCAACGATCAGTTTAAATTTACCATAAGGATTTACACAATTAGTTACTTTGTTCTGTACTCTGACATAGATCGTCTGATTATTAATTATGTTAGCATATTTATCTGGTAATGCATTGATTCCGCTAATGGCTTCCTGAGGACTCTGATGATAGGTGACTGTAAATCCGGATGGATGTTGTTGTCCTAATACTTCTGCTGTCTTGGTGGTCAGATCGAATGTTGTTGTTCCTTTACTTCCGCATAATACGTAATCTGAAATTACGTTGTTATCTCCTGAATTGGGTAATAGGTTCAATTCCAGTTTCAGTGGTACGATCACATAACATCTTTTTGCGCTTGGATTGGTAACTCTGACAAACAGTGTACTGCTTCCTGATATATAGGTTTTTGGATTAGTTATTCTGTTTGTTTCATTTGCTGCATCTAACCACGTGGTATAATATCCTGTTTCTACACTTGTATTTCCGTTTCTAATCTCGAATTCGCTTAAAGTCAGATCAAAAACATCTACTCCATCACCCGGATTATTATCATCGCAGACTTCTAATGGTGTTAATTTTGCAATCGGATCCGGCAACGGCAGTACAATAATCTCTAATGTTGTAAAACTTTTACATCCTGTTATTATATCTGTCACTACGATATGTAAGGTAGTGCTATTACTTTTATAAGCCCGGGAACCGGTTATTTCATTTGTACTATTTTGTGCGTCTGTTATTGTTGTATAATATTTTACGGTATATCCTGATGCTCCTTTTAGTACTTCATTGTTTTTTGAAGTCAGATTGAAAGTGGAAATACCATCATAATTATCATCGCAAACCTGTAAAGGATCCGGTATGGTTAACGGTAAAGGATTATTTACTTTTAATTGGAATGTAGCGATACTGAAACAATCGGTTATGGTATTATTCAGACGAACCCAGATCGTCTGCGGATTAATGGTGTTAGTGTAATTCGCAACATCAGCAATTGCATTTACTTCTTGTTCTGCGTCTGTTACAGAAGTATAATAGGTAATACTATGCGTTGTTGGCGATGATAAACTCTTTTCAATATATAGGGTCTGTGAGGTCAAATCGAAAGGAGTCTTTCCGTCTATTTCATTGATATCACATTCTACCAGATCCTGCAATTTTGGAATTACGGGATATGGATTGACCTGTAAGTTCAGCTCTCCTCTACTCCAGCATCCTGTTGTTGTATTGGTAACTCTGAAATAAAGTGTTTGTTTATCGATTGTCTTATTGGTGTATGGACTACTTATCACTTTTGTATCAGCAATAAGATCAGAATCTGATTCATAGAATGTAACGGCAACACCAGCTACTCCTCCGGTAATTTCCGGAATGGCATCTGCTATTCTGAAAGATTCGAAACCATTATTATTTGCATCACAGTATTCCATTGTTGCAGGGGCTATAACCTGAGGAAGTGGAAGTAATATCATAGACAGTTTTTTAACGGTGTAACAACCTGTTATTCTGTCCTGAAAACGAATCCAGATATCTTTTTGTTCCTGAGTAACGGAATAGGAACCATAATTATTGATCTTATCGGAAGTGGTTGCTACATCTGCTCCTTCAAAACTTTCATAATAGGAAATATCTATATCGGAAGTATCCGATAACATATCCGGAATATACTCAGTAAGATCAAAATATTCGTGCATATCGGACTTCAGGTCACATTTTGCAGTAGACGTGTCTTCTGCCGGAATTGGAAGATATCTATTGAATTTCAGCTCTGTAATGGTATAACATCCCAGTATATTTGTGATTCTTACGTATACTGTTACGGTAGTATCAAACTTTTTCAGTAAATAATGTTCCGAATTCGGAATAACATTAGTATTCGTCAGCGCATTATTATGGGAGGTAAAGAATGTAAAGGTCAGATCGGTCTCTCCTGACAGAACATTCTGAATATACTCCTGAAGATCAATATATTCTTCACCATCTCCATTATTATCACAATAGGGTAATGATACGGGAATATCATACTCTTTATAGAATGTATTTATTTTAATTTTCCCTAATGAGGGGCAATAGGTTCCGGGTTTCGCTAAACGAACATAGATTGTTTCGGTATAAATAATACCATTCTGATAGGCTGTAAAATCAATTATCTTATTCTCATCATTCTGAGCATCTTCTAAAGTTCTATAATAGGTGAAATCAACGCCACTTTCTGAGGTAAGAAGGGTCTGAGCCAGTGTGAGGTCAAATTTTTCAAAACCATTATTGTCATTGTCACAAACTACTAATTCTACTTCTTCTGTTAATAATGGTACTTTATTAAGGGTAAAAAGAGTCGCTTTTACAACATCAAAACATTTTAAACCATTGGTTACTCTGACATAAATGTCTTTCTCAAAACTATCGATTACAAAATTTTTATAATCGATTATTTCATTTTCGCTATCTAAAGCGTCTTCTCTGTCAAGGAAATAAGCAAATGTATTTCCTACCGGATCAGCCATAATAACCGTTTCTAAAGCTGAAAGATCCTGTGTGTAAACCCCGTCCAGGTTGTCATCACATACTTGATAACGTTGTTCTGTTAATTCCGGTAATGGTAAAATCTTCAGTGCAATCTCTCCTATCATATAACAACCTGAAGTATTTTCAAAACGAACATAAATCGTGGCATTCTCCTGAATAGCTGAATAATTATCCGGTGAATTTATCTTATCTGAAACAAGTTCTTTATCTGCTCCTTCTTTAGTGGTATAATAAGTAATTTCTAAGACGAAAGGATCAACAACCATTTTTGAAACATAACTGGTCAGATCAAAGTATTCCTGCATATCTTTTCCGATATCACATTTTGAATCGGAAGTATTAGTCACTTTGACTGGCGGATATCTGGTAAAATTCAGTTCCTGAATAAAATAACAGGTACTGACGGTATGTGTAATTCTGACATATAATGTCACTGTGGAATCAAAATGCTCCAGTAAATAATTCGTAGAATCGGGTATAACATTACTTTGTGATTCGGCATCGGATTTATTTTTATAAAAATCCAATTCTAAACCGGTTTCCCCTATAATATCCTGAACGTAGGTCTGTAAGTTAATATATTCTTTTTTATCTGCTTCATTATCGCAGTATTCTAATTTGTCCGGAATGCTATAGTTTCTGTAGAACGTATTTAGTTTCACTCTTGCTAAAGCGGGACATCTTGTGGCTTTGGATAAACGAACATAGATTGTTTCGGCATAAATTATACTGTTTGTATAGGCTGTTTTATCTGTAATCGTATTTTCATTCTTCTGGGCATCTTCCAGAGTTCTGTAGTATATAAAATCGACACCACTTTCTGAGGTAAGAAGCTTCTCTGCTGATGTCAGATCAAATACTCTATATCCGCTGTTATCATAATCACAGGCATATAGATCTACTTCTTCTTCTAATAAAGAAACTTTATCAAGGGTATACAGGGTAACTGTTTTTACATCGCTACAACCAAATCTATTTGTTGCTCTGACATAAATAATCTTCATAAAATCAGGAATAACAAAATTTTCAAAATCAACAATTGGATTTTCATTATTTAGTGCTTCTGTTGGATCCAAAAAGTAAGAGAAAGTAAATCCTGTCGGATTCTGAATTACATATGTATTTATTTTTGTCAGATCTAAAGTATAAATACCGTCCAGATTATCATCACAGACCTGATAGAAATTATTAATCAGTTTTGGGGGAGCCATAATATTAATCTCTATACTTCTTACTGCATAACATCCGGTATCGGGATTCAGGAAACGCACCCATACATAAGATTGCTCATCTGTGGCAAGATAATTTTCCGGGTCATCTATCAATTGGGATACCGTTTCATTATTCGCTCCGTTCTCTGTTTTGTAATAGGTAATTTTTACTGTAGCGTCATCGGTTATCATCCCGGGAATATATTCCTTAAGGTTGACAACTTCTTTCATATCTGAACCTTTATTGCATAAATAGGTAACTGTATTTTTTACCCCAATAGCGGGATGAACTGAAAAATTAATCGTTGCAATGGAGAAACATCCTTCTGTTTTATCTTTAATTCTGACATAAACATCTTTAGGGAATCCGTTTATCAAATAACTTGTAGAGGAAACTGCTCCAATTCCTTTAACAGCATCGTCAGCGGAAGCATGAAATGTAAAGGTAAAATCATTTGAATTATCAACTAAGAATGATGTGTAAAGACCCGAATTCACGTATTCTTTATTATCTCCATTATTATCACAGATTATTGTGGAATAATTTTTAACCTCTGGAGAAAGTGTAAGGTGGAACTGAACGGGCTCAATAATGAAGCAATCCTGCTGGTTCATTATTCTTACATAAAGGATTGCACCTTCAATAATATCATAATTTGTTACAACATTTTTTTGGTTCTTTGCTTCTTCTGCGTCTTTATAGTACTCAAAAGTATATTCTGTTGAATTAGCAACCAACTTGGTATTAAAAGTACTTAACAGCACTTCTTTCTCAATGTTATCATTTTCAAAATCACAAATACTCTGATCTGAATTCACTGACACGGGAAGTGTATGCATGAATATTGTATAGGGTTTAATCAGAACACAATTGGTTGTTTTATTTCTTAATCGAATATAGATTTCTGTTTCTGCCTGACCTACTTCAAAGGAATCGGGAGAATCTATTTTATACTTATTATCTTCATTTTTAGCGGCATCTAATGTCTGATAAAAATCTATTTGTGTTTCATTTTCATCTATACTACCTTCTGTTATTAAGGGTGTTAAATCTACGGGTTCTCTCTGATTTCTGTCCCAGTCACAAACTTCAATGGGGGTTAACGGTGTAAGAATAACCGAATCATAAAATGAAAATTCTATCTTCTGAATAAAGGGACATCTTTCTTCGAAATTAACACGAACATAAATAGTATGACCATTTGTTATATCGTAATCGGTCAGATTCGCTATTTTATTTTCTTCATCATAAACATCTTTTATGGAATTTATCGGATAAAAATCAGCGGAAATATACTCTGTGAAATCTTTTGTCAGATCGGAAATAAGTTCTGTTAAATTATATTTTTCTTTTCCGTCATTTTCATCATCACAGATCTTAACTTTGAGAAGTTCCGGTTTATCCAGAGCAACTAAATTAAACTTCAGATCATAAACAAATGTACAAAAGGCATCTATTTTTACGCTTGTATATACTATAACTCCGGATGGAGGTACTACTACTGATTCGATAGGGTTCTTTCCTGTTTGTGCTTCTTCTTTTGTGAGGTGAAAAGTAACTTCTGATTCCGGATATTGTTCTGTATATTTCTCTATATACTCTTCCAGAAGAACATTTTCTTTTTTATCGTCATAGAAATCACAAATATTTATATTCAATACGATCTCTACTTTTTTATTTAAAGCTGCTGTTATTTTTCTTACCGCTGTTGCTCCTGTTCTATTATCTTTAAATCTTACCCAGAATTCTGTAGTTTTCTCAATATAGAAAGCGGAAGCTTTTGTATCAGGAATTCTGTTCTGATTTTTTTTAGCATCCTCTTGTGTTTCATAAAATCCATAAAGTGTGGGAGCTGGTGTCACGTCTTTAATCATACCTTTAAAATAGGTGTTTAAATCTATATCCTGACCAGCTGACTCAATACAAGCCGGACTACCATTGCCACCGCTTCCGCCACCGGAGGTGTCTCCTCCATCTTCTATATCTGACTCACAGAATGTAAAGGTTATTTTAGCTACACCTCCGCATAATCCTTCGATATCTCCTCTTACGTAAAGTATTGTTCCTTCTCTTGCTATAACTTTAGTTGGATCTGCAATTGGATATATATTGCTTTCTGCGTACGATTTATAATAAAAGTAGGATAAATTAATATCTGTTCGTCCATCTAAAAGGATATTAGTCAGTTCACTATTTTTAAGATTATACTCTACTACTCCATCGAAATCATCGTCACATACTGTTATTTTCTGATCCTTTAGTTTTACTTCTTCTTGTAATTTTAAAATTACTTTAAAGACAGTATAACAGGAAGAAGCCATATAATAATTATAGGCTCTGAAATAAACCTCTGTATCTCCGGTTATCGTAATATAATTAGAAATTGCATTGGTATTATTTTCTGCATCGATTTCATTTTTAAAGTATCGGAAATACATCCAGGATTTATATCCTATTAGTTTATTAGAAAGATTGGAGAGGTAAAACGATTCTTTTCCATCATCTCCTGTATCACATATATTTAATATCTGCTCTTCTTGAAAACCTTCCGGTTTCTGATACAGTCTTAATATAATGGTTGCTGTAGTATAACAGTTTGCTCCTTTTGAGATTCTTAAATATAATACTTTTGTCGCCACCTGCATCTGATAAGCATCCATTCCCGACAAAGGATTAGCGCCTGAATTAGCATCTGTTAATGAATTATGCATTGTAACTGTAAGTCCCTGCTGGACTCCTGTTACTTCTGGTATTAATGCTTCTACATTAATCGTTTCATTAAATGTGGTCTGCCCTGTAGGAATTATAGTGCAATAGGATTTATCTACGTTTTTTGCTGTTGGGAAATCTTCAGAAAAAATCACTTTTATATCATCTGTCAGCGTAAGATTCTGACAAATACTATAGGTTACTCTTGCACTATAGGTTGTATTTTGTTTTGGATAGACAATAACGTCCTTAGTATATTTATAAAGACGTGCAGAATTCTCATACCAGTCATATGAGACAAAACTTTCTGCACCAGAAGGTATAAATCTCCATGCTTCGTCTTCGGTAGTCCAGATTCCTGTGTTTCTGTCCGGAGCAGCTAACCCTTCTGTACCTGTCTCGTTTATAACCCCTATTACGGCTTTTTTTTCGTTTCCTGTTGCGCAGGTAGCCGATTTGTTTTTTATAAAAATATCAATGATGTTTGTCGACTCATATAATACAATCTGGGTAGTCGATTTTACTTCACAAGCGAAATGATTCATTCTGTAGTAATTAATTACTACTTTCCTGAAAGGAGCTGTTCCGGTCACATACATTAAAATCTGACCGCAATCATCTACTCCTGTAATGGGATTATAACATCCGAAAACATTTTTATCATTTGTTAAATCATGATATGCTCCAAATATTGCATTTCGAATTAATCCGGGATTAGGGATAGATCCTGCAATAGTATAGGGGCACTCTGTTCCGGTATTTTTGACATCAAAACTAATCACTCCGTTATCTCCAAGTATCAGAGAATTGAACCGATTACCATAAAAACAAAAATTAAATGGAATTCTCTGAACTTCACTCCACTTATCATCTCCTGAAATATCTATTATGGTTCCTTCCGAGAAATCTCCTATGGGATCAAACGGAATTTTTGAAACTTCATAATCAGTAGGTTTTTTGATAATAGGATGTTCTACTGTTAACTGAACTCCTTTATTAGGTTCAAAAATATAATCACAGTCAATAGTGATAGTATCTTTGTTATTGTACTTATCTTTTACAATAACTTTTGGATGAGTTTGGTTAATCAATGAATCTTTCAGACTGATTTGTGAATATGAATCCGTTACACTAAATAACAAACTGAAACTAATTCCTATAAAAAATAATAATTTTTGCATCTTAACACAATTTAACAAAACACAAACATAACAACTTATTTCTATTCTTCATTAATGATTTTAGTAAAAATTCATATTACAACTAAGAATGTTAAAAACAATTAACCATAAATGCGTTATTATTGCGTTATTTAACAGGAAAAAACACGGTGAAAAGAAATAAAAATACTTAATTTCTATTTTAACCTTCGATTCAATAAAATATATCAACAAAATTTACTAAATATTTATTTAATAAAAACACTTAACGTTATGTGGATAAAAAAAATTAAATTACTATACTGTTTTTTAAACTGTATCGCAAAATCAATATGTTAATTTATTGTTTAAACTCTTTTATTTGGCAGAACAACCATTTTTGTTCATTAATTTTGGAGAAAATTTAAATCATGACTAAAGTAACGATCAAAGAGACTCAGAGTCCATCTATCATAAAATTTGAATTGCCGGATTTCATCACTAAAACAGATAATTTTGAATTTAAAAATATTGATGAAGCAGGTGACTCTCCTTTAGCACAACAATTATTCTATCTGCCGTTTGTAAAAACAGTTTATATTTCAGGAAATTTCATAGCTGTTGAAAAATATAACATTGTAGAATGGGATGATGTAAAAGACGCTGTTGCAGAACAAATTGAAGATTTTGTAAATAAAGGAGGTGAAATCATTAAGCTAAAAAATAATACTACAAAAAAAGTTCCGGTAACGGTTTATGTTGAAAGTACTCCGAATCCTTCTGTATTAAAATTTGTTGCCAGTAAAATGTTGACCAAAACCATTGTGGAATTTAAAAATATCGATGAAACAAAGGCTTCTCCTCTGGCAAAGGAACTTTTTAAATTCCCTTTTGTAAAAGAAATTTTTATTGATGAGAACTATATCTCTATCACAAAATATGATGTAAGTGAATGGCAGGAAGTAACTCAGGAAGTTCGCTCTTTTATCAAACAGTACATCGAGGAAGGCAAAACAATCATTGACGAAACACTGATTACAGCTGCTCCGCAACATGAACAACAACAGGAGAAAAAATTTGATACTCTGGATGTTACGTCTCAACAAATTATCAATATCCTTGAAGAGTATGTAAAGCCTGCGGTTGCTGCTGATGGTGGCAATATCTTGTTTGATTCTTATGATGAGAAAGATAAAAGAGTAAAAGTGGTATTACAGGGAGCCTGTAGTGGTTGCCCGTCCTCTACTTTTACTTTGAAGAATGGTATAGAAAACATGTTGAAAGATATGCTTAATGATCCGGAAATTAAAGTAGAAGCCTTAAATAGTTGATAGTTTGTAAAAAACATTTTACATTATGGAAGAGCTGTTGCCATACAAGGACAATCACTTATTCCCTGGAACAGGTCAAGTCCCAGAGTGACCATATGTGTCCCTGAGTTATAGCCCATAATACTATTAGTGGTCACCTGATACGAGTAAGCAAAATAGAAATTTGACTTCTTTAGTCCTGCCATCGGTCCGATGCTTAAAGGCTCTAACATCTGATCATTTAAAAAACGATAGGTGATTCCTGCCCAGAAATAATCTTCATGTTGCAAAAAACGAAACTTTAAATTCAAATCTGTACTTGAACGTCCGTCACTTTCATAATACTGAAAGAATGCGGAAGGCTCAATCTCAAAATTACTTAATCGATCTTTTTTCAATACATAGCCGGTATAAAACTGATAGGTTCTTAAAGTAATTGGCTCAATCCCGGTAAAATTATCTAGGTTCTTATCCAGAATATTAGCAATACTAAAATTAGCATAGAAGTTTTTCTCTCTGTATAGTATACTCACATCAAAGTTATGATTGATAATCGAACGATCGTCATATACTCCCGGATCAGGAATATTAGGATCAAATTTATCAATATCAATTTTAAACTGATTGAAATTATACGACAATCC
>NZ_JBZEES010000013.1:0-88838 GCF_058310215.1 Flavobacterium sp. AK-301 | reverse complement strand
ACCAATCTTACCGGCAATACCTTGCGCTCCCTCTGGACCTGTGGGACCAATCTTACCGGCAATACCTTGCGCTCCCTGTGGACCTGCGGGACCAATCTTACCGGCAATACCTTGCGCTCCCTCTGGACCTGTGGGACCAATCTTACCGGCAATACCTTGCGCTCCCTCTGGACCTGTGGGACCAATCTTACCGGCAATGCCTTGTGCTCCTTGCGGACCTGCGGGACCAATCTTACCGGCAATACCTTGCGCTCCTTGCGGACCTGTGGGACCAATCTTACCGGCAATACCTTGTGCTCCCTCTGGACCTGTGGGACCAACTAACCCTCTGTTTCCGGTATTTCCTTTTTCACCTTTGGGACCTTGTAATAAGGCTTTCTCTTGCCATATCCTGCTTTCTTTCATATAGAGTTTGCTATTATCCAGATTGAGATAAATATCTTCGTTATTCCCTAATGAAGCAAGAGGCACACCTTTTCCGGTATGAAAAGAATTCCCTGAAATTATTTCAGCGTTTTCTTTATCTACTAAAAGGTACCATTTATTGTCAACCCAATAGTAGAATCCTTCTTCCAGTCCGCCTTTTTTAGTTACATTATATACCAATAAACCGTTAGTAGGCTTAAGTGCTATAGGTCGATAAGATGTTTCCGATTGTAACTCTATATGAGGAATAAGTACTCCTTTACTATCAGATTTAACCTCCAGCATGGCTGAAGCATCTGGTGTATGAGTGCCTATACCTACACCTCCACTTCTTATTTGGGCTCTTACTTGTTTCGCTAATAATAATACACTTAGTATTAAAAAACTTAAAATAATTTTTTTTTTCATCATAATTTGTGATTTATATATTCTGGATGATTACGAAAATTCTGATAGAAAAATTAAACGGAAAAAAGAATAGTTTTAGTATAGCTATTACTATTAGATAAAGGCTTCTATCAAAATATTTGATCTAATTTTATCTTTTAATTATAGTAATAAAAACCAAAATATAATTTTTTTAAGATATAATTTTTTAGTAATTCATAATAAGATACTATCTTAAGCTATTATGTGATTTCTATCATTATTCTTATATTTTATGTATTTACAAGCTTATACTATATTACAAAAAAAGTCAAATATTCATTTAGCATGATCCCAATGGTATGGTTCTATATTTTATTTCTCTCTTCTATTGTATTGAGAATATATGAAAGAGTGCTCTTAAATAATTAGTAGTATACTTGTTTTTTTAGTATATTTAATCAATAATAAATTTATTAATTTTATTACTAACCTATTTATGATCAAAACCAAACTTTTTATAGTACTATTATTTTTCGTATCACAAATAAGCTTTTCTCAGACAGAAAAACTAATTCAGGGTAAAGTTTTATCTGATAATGTTCCTGTTAAAGGAATAGAAGTAATTGATCTGGTTTCAAAGAAAACCACAGTTACAGATGATATGGGTACATTCTCTATGCTAGTAAACGCAGAAGATGTACTAATCTTTTTTTCCAAAATCTATGAGTATAACAAAGTACTTTTAACTCAGGAGGATATTGATAAAAATAATCTGATCGTTACTCTGACAAAAAAATCAGAGGAACTTCCTGAAATTGTAATTAAAAAACCGGTTCTCCCGGTTGCTCTTGATTTTAATTCTCAGAAAATTGTATATCAACACTATTTTGATGAACAAAAACTGGTTCCCAAAAACAGATTTGTCTACGATGGAACTATTGAGAGCGGAATGGATTTTGTCAAAATAGGAAAAGAGTTGCTTAATCTGTTCAGAAAGAAAAAAACTTCTCCAAAAATAGAGTTTAAAGAACTAGCTGAAACAACTTATGATCAGAGTTTTTTTATCAAAACTTTAAAACTGAAACCGGATCAGGTGGATCTCTTTCTTGAGTATTGCGATAGTGATCCTAAAGCAAAAACAATCTTTGATGATAATGATGTTCTGAAAGTAATGGATTTTTTAATGGCTAAGAATACTGAATTTAAACAACTACCAAAATAAAGATCAGATTCGGTAGTAACTAACCGGGCTGTCTGAAAAAGACAGCCCGGTTTTTTATAAATCTTTATTATTTTACTCTTGTCATATGTACTTCTTTCTGTGGTCCAATAATCAGAGGAAAAGATTCAATGGTAAGTGAACTGGAATCTAATCCGAAAGCTCTGTCTTCGGCTAAGCCTAAACGTCTTAATACACTATAGCCATCAAGTATCAGTTTTTCATAGAAAGGTAAGTCATTTTCATAGGAAACAAATTTCTCAATAATAACAAATCTAAAATCACCTATAATATTATTTTTATTCAGAGAAGCGTAACGACTAGTAATATCTACTTCTTTTGATTTTACCATATCTTCTACTACTTTTTTAAACATCAAATTAACGCGCGGTACAATACGGAATCCTAAACGAAAATCGATACGGATCACATCATCATGAATAAACTCACTTACTTTATATTCCATACAATATGGTTCATCGACTACATCTACATGAACAAACCAATAAATATCTGCCCTTTTAGGCTGTTTGTGTATAATAGAATACATAATCTTAGACTCTATTTCATTGCGATTATCTGCACTGGTCAGATACACCAAATGACTTGCATATTTAGAAACGCTTAAATCTCTGCTCAGATCTGCTAATATCGGTAAATAATCATTTAACTTAACGAATGCAACATAACGATTTCTGATTTTTCTGGCATAATACCAAATCAGCATGGTTGTCATTAACATAGTAGCTATCAAAATAGTAATATACCCTCCGTGCATAAATTTACTTAAGTTAGCGATCAGAAAGGAAACCTCTATTATAGCATACATTGTGATACAGAGTGCTATTAATACAGGATTATATCGTTTTAGAATCATATAAAAATTAAGTAGCGTTGTAGTCATCAGCATGGTCATTACAATTGCCAGTCCATAAGCAGCATCCATTCCGGATGATTCTTTAAAGTGTAAAACAATCACGATACAGCCCGCCCAAAGCATCCAGTTTACAGAAGGAATATACAATTGACCTTTTAATTCTGTCGGATATTTTATTTTTACTTTGGGCCAGAAATTCAAACGAATAGCCTCATTTATCAGTGTGAATGAACCACTAATCATCGCCTGACTGGCAACAACAGCTGCTAAGGTTGCTAAACCAATACCTATCGGCATAAACCAATCCGGCATAATTGCATAAAAAGGATTTGTAGCTCCTGTTTGCGCTAGGGTCTGTCCTTCGTGTGCAATTAACCAGGCTCCTTGTCCAAAGTAATTTAAAACTAAAGTAGTTTTCACAAAAATCCAGCTTACCCGAATATTCTGTTTTCCGCAATGTCCCAAATCAGAATATAAAGCCTCTGCTCCTGTGGTACATAAAAATACCGCACCCAAAATCAAGAAACCTTCAGGATGATCGAATAACAGTTTATAAGCATAATAAGGATTCAAAGCGGTAATAACACCTACATTAGTACTTAACTGAATCACACCAAGTACTCCTAAAGTAGAAAACCAGACGAACATTACAGGTCCAAAAAATTTCCCCAAAAACTTAGTGCCAAACTGCTGAATGGAGAACAATAAGGTTATAATTATTAAAACAATTGGTATAGTCTGGATATTTGGATTCAGAACCCTTAATCCTTCTACTGCTGATGATACAGAAATAGGAGGTGTAATAATTCCGTCCGCCAAAAGTGTACTTCCTCCGATAATTGCAGGGAAAATAAGCCATTTTACTTTTGTTTTTCGAATTAAAGTATACAGAGAAAAAATCCCTCCTTCTCCTTTATTGTCCGCCTGAAGCGTAATGATAACATACTTTACTGTAGTCTGTAAAGTAAGTGTCCAGAAAATACAGGAAATAGCGCCTTTTACATCGTCTGCATTAATGACATGAGAACCTATAATGGCTTTCAGAACATATAATGGAGATGTTCCGATATCACCAAATATAATTCCTAAAGTAACTAATAATCCTGCTGCTGATAGTTTGTGAACTAATTGATGATTTTTTCCCACAGAAAATTAAAATTTTAAACCGCGAATTTACAAAATATTCAAACATAGCATCTTAAAATAACTGAAATTATTAACAATAGTCTTTTAACTGATAACTAAGAATTTTTACTATTTTTATTTTAACTGAAAAAAGCGTTATTTTTGTGCTAATTTTAAAAAAAACAGAACTATTTATAGCATAATATATATCTTTGATAAAAATACAGATCTGTATAACATTTTCCGACAAAAATCGTTTATACAGTATAGTAAATTTCACCCTTAAATAAAGAATATTTTTTATGATTATTTCAAATTTTCTATTGCAAATAGATACCATCGCAAGTAATATTCCTGCTACACTTGCAGAACAGGTTGGTACTAAAGAAGTTTCCTATTTACAATTTTTAATGAAAGGCGGAATAATGATTGTTCCGATATGTATCTTATTGTTTTTTACTTTTTATATCATTTTTGAACGCTATATTTCTATTAAAAAGGCAGGCAGGCAGGATAAAGATCTTATGAACAACGTAAGATATGAACTGAGATCCGGTAAAGTGGAAATAGCTGCAACATTATGCAACAGAACTAATACTGCTTCAGGAAATATTCTGGAAAGTGGAATTTCTATTATTGGTCGTCCTATTAGTGAAATAGAATCGGTAATGGAAAAAAGAACTAACCTAGAAATTGCACAGATGGAAAAAGGGCTGGGTTACCTTGGATTAATTTCCGGGATTGCTCCTATTCTCGGTTTTATCGGTACGATATCGGGGGTTATTAAAATATTCTATAATATCTCTATTTCGGAGAATATCAGCATCGGTAATATTTCAGGTGGTCTGTATGAAAAAATGATCAGTAGTGGTGCCGGTTTAGTAGTAGGTGTAATTGCCTATTCTGCTTATCACTTACTGAATATGATGATTGATCATTTTTCTTTAAATGTTCAGAAACAAGTTTTAGATCTTATCAATATAATCCAAGAGCCACAAAATGAGAATCAAAAGAAATAAACGTTTTTCGGCAGAGATACCGACATCGTCTATGAGCGATATCATGTTCTTTTTATTATTATTTTTCCTTATTATATCCACTCTTGCAAATCCAAATGTTATTAAACTGATGTTGCCAAAGGCGGAAAGCAATGAAACAACAAAAAAACAGCATCTTAGTTTATCCGTAACAGAGGATAAGCAGTATTTTATTGACAAACAAGAAGTTTCTTTTGATCAGATCGAAAGTCTCCTGAGAGATAAAACAGCCTCAAGTGGTGATAAAACAGTAATCATACGTATTCCTTACAATCTTCAGGTACAGGATTTAGTGGATCTATTACAGGTAGGCTCTAAACTGAAACTGAATTTTGTTATTGCAACTTCAAGATAAAACAGTTAAGTATACAATACTTCTAAAATCAAAGCTCGTCATTATTGAAGACGGGCTTTAATTTTTATAAACGTCCCCGGTATCTTTTTATGCTTCGTTTTAGTAATCAGTAAAATACCACTTCTTTAAAAAAAAATATTATAAAAATTACAATAAACAAGGCTATTATTCTTGCAATTAATTTTAGAAAATTGTTTCTTTGCTAAATATTAGTGTTTCAAATCATTTTATAATGTCGGATAGTTTATTCTTAATCGTAACAAGCTATTTTAGTAATACATATTAAGATTGGAGGCATAGCTCAGCTGGATAGAGCACCTGCCTTCTAAGCAGGCGGTCGAAGGTTCGAATCCTTCTGCCTTCACAAAAAACCTTACTGGAAATAGTAAGGTTTTTTGTTTTCAGTCATTTTTGTTTAAGGTTTTAAAGTTCTCGGAGTCGAAAATCGGAAAGATTTAAAATAGGTTCACTATGACTCTTTTACTATACTCTATCATATGGTCAACTTTATCATATTTTGAATATAAATTCTTTTTTTGTAATAAAACAAAATGTAAAGAAAATCTTAAAAAAAACACAATTAAGTTAATTTTTTTATCTAGTGTAGATTTGCGTAGTCATATTTTTTAAAATTGTACTTTAAATTAGTACTTTTAGATATATTTTTTATTTTAACATACTAAATACTCTTTTTTACATAAAATTATTCTCTATAATATAATTATTTATGATGAAAAAAGCAAAAAGAAAAACGAAGTTAATTTCATGGAAAAAAAATATCAGAAAAAAAACGTTTATATAGAAGCTCAATCGCGGATTGATTATATTTTCAGTCATTTTTCTAAGATTTATATCTCTTTTAGTGGTGGAAAAGATAGTGGAGTAATGCTAAATATGGCTATTGAAGCTGCAAAAAAACATAATAAACTACCTGTACGTGTTTTATTCATTGATCTGGAAGCACAATATAAGCATACTATTGATTATGTCACTAAAACACTGAATCGAAAAGAAATAAAATCGTATTGGATTTGTCTGCCCATCCGATTACGAAATTCTATCAGTCAGTTTCAATCTCACTGGATGTGCTGGGATCCGGAAAAAAGAGAAAACTGGATTCGTCCGCTTCCAAAAGAAAATGGTGTGATTTCTGATGAAACTTATTTTCCTTTCTTTAAGAGAGGAATGGAGTTTGAAGAATTTGTTCCGGAATTTAGTAAATGGTTTTCTGAAGATGAAAAAACAGCTTGTTTAGTGGGAATACGCACAGATGAAAGTCTTAACAGATTTCGTACTATAAGAAATTCTCGAAAAAAAACATTTAATGAATTAATGTGGAGCACTAAAAAAACGAATAATGTCTATAATTTTTATCCAATTTATGACTGGAAAACCAGTGATATATGGATTGCTAATGGAAAAATGAAATTTGATTATAACAAAACATATGATCTGATGCATCTGGCTGGAATTTCTATTCATAAACAACGATTGTGTCAGCCTTTTGGAGATGATCAACGTAAAGGGCTTTATCTGTTTAAAATTCTGGAGCCCGAAACATGGGCTAAACTTATTAACAGAGTTGAAGGTGTTAATTTTGGAGGTCGATATGGAGAAAATAAGAATATAAAATGGGGTCAGTACAAATTAATACTACCTCCCGGACATACTTATGAAAGTTATACTTTCTTTCTATTAAACACAATGCCTCCATTTTTACGGATACATTATTTAAAAAAAATAAAAAAATTCGTCTACTGGTGGCAGGCTAAAGGAATGAAAGTTATTCCTGATATAGCAGACCCCAGATTAGAGGCTAAACGTCAGGCTCCTTCATGGCGAAGAATATGCAGAGTATTACTTAAAAATGATTACTGGTGTGAGGGTCTTTCTTTTGGTCCGACAAAAAGAGATTTAGAAAAACAACAACAAATAATACTAAAATATATGAATTTATGATTTCTTTTATGCTAGAACAATATAAAAATTCCCCTTTAGATAAAAAAGTACAGATTTATAATGAATGTGCTCAGTTACTATATGACTTTTTAGAAATTGAGCATCCGGCTCTCAATGTATCATTAGTGCCAATTAAAAAAGTAAAGAAAAACGATTATAACCCAAATAAAGTTGCACCACCCGAAATGAAACTTTTAAAATTATCTATTCAGAAAGATGGATTAACGATGCCTGTTGTAGTTGCCGAAGATAAAAAAGAAGGAGAATATATAGTCGTAGATGGTTTCCATCGTACTGCTATATGTAGTAAAGAAAAAAATATACAACAAAGTCTTCATGGTTATTTACCGGTAGTAAAACTAAACAAAAATATAGAGGATCGCATAACAGCTACCGTAAGACACAATATGGCAAGAGGGACGCATCAGATTGAATTATCTGCAAATCTTGTAACTTTATTAAAAAAACATAACTGGAGTAATGAACGTATCGGTAAGGAATTAGGTATGGATCCAGATGAAGTATTACGACTGAAACAAATTTCGGGATTAGCAGAAGCTTTTGCTGATGAAGAATTCTCTGATTCCTGGATATAATTAAGACTATCTTAAAAAGTATATAAATATAAAGAGGTTTGCTTTTACTTAAAGTTGACCTTTTTTTATATATCATAACCATTTTTAACAGTAGCTCCCGAATAGCATCCCCACCCTTACAATCTCTTCATAATAATCCAGACAGTACCAGTACTTATAGCCTGAACATGACTCCAGAGGGAGGTGGCAGTAACAATATCATTACTTTTAACAGAAACACCATTCACTGTTGCATAAACACTACTGGAGGTAATAAAAAATGATTTTCCTTTTAATCCTGCCGGTGCCGGCAAAATAAATTTTATCTGTTGCTGTTGACTTGATTCAGCGTACACAAAGCAATCATCGGGGAAAATTTCATATGGAGCAGAAGGTAGTGTCCTAATATTATCTCCACAATCACAACCTCCACTATTACTTGATGCTCTAATCCATTGACGTCCGTCATTATAGTATAATCCTTCTGTAACACCCCATTTATCTGTATCATTATAGACTACCATCCCTTCAGTGTGCTCATTAAGCGGAAAAGACAATGATGGTCTAAAAAGGGACACTCTCGGTACACGTAAGCCTTTATCATTAGTATTAAAATCTACTACTGCATCCGGATGCGGAAATTTACCGGACTGAGCAAAACAATATAAGCTACCCAAAAGGAAACCGACAATTACTATTATTTTCATTGTTGAAAAATTATTTATTATATGTCTAAAAGATTTTATTTTTTTGCTAAAAAAGCAATAATCTTAAAATTTTTTAAACTATACAAAGGTAGGAATGAAATCATAAAACAAGACAAATAAAGAGGGTCATTATGAGTCATTATGAGTCATTGTGAGATTATTAAGTGATTTTTAACATTAAAATATTTAATTAGAAAACAAAAAAGCTTAATAATAAATACCCAAACTAATTCTTGTAATCTAAAATCAATTTTAATTAGGATACATTACATTTTCTTAATAATCTAAATTATTACTAGAGCTCACAACTTATGGGGTGTTTTAGTATTTATAACACATTTTCTCTCTTTATTTGGTAACAAAAAAAGCTTGCACTTTCGTGCAAGCTCAATCCCTAAATCTGAACCACATTATATTTTTATAATCGCCCTATATAACTTCCATAAATATCTTTAAATTGATAGCCGGATTCTACTCTGTCTTTACTTAATTTATTATACTCTGCTAATCCCCAGAGAATAAATTCTTTAAAAAATTTCTGATCTTCTGTTTTTATATCCGGCTGGTATTTCAGCATTAGTTGTTTTAAAGGAATAACAGAATCTAATTGCTTTTGGTATTCTGTATCTGTCAGATCGTCTAACAACTCAAATCCTGTTTCTGCAAAAAACCAGTCAACAACTTCTTGATAAGGACTTTTATCTTCTTGTCGTTCCAGTTTTTCTATTTTTGGAAAATAAACCGGAAATAAAGTATGCACAGCATTTCCTATTAACTGCTCTGCTACAAATGTAGCTCCTTCCTGCTCTCCTTCATAAACTAATTCTATTTTCCCTGTAATAGCGGGAATAATTCCCATAAAATCAGATAATCGTACTGTTGTTTTTGTCTCTCCTGATCTTAAAACCCTGCGTTCTGCCGTACTCAATAAATTTTCAAGAGCTGTAATACTCATACGGGCGCTAACGCCACTTTTATTATCAACGTATTCACTTTCACATGCTTCAAAACGAATCTGTTCAATTATATCTCTTGCTAATAAAGGAATATAAACAGAATCACTCTGATGCAAATCCGGTTTTGCTTCTTGCTCTGTTATTGTTCTGGCAGTACTAATGTCCTCTGGATAATGTGTCAGAATCTGAGAACCTATTCTGTCTTTTAGAGGAGTTACAATACTTCCTCTGTTTGTATAATCTTCTGGATTAGCAGTGAAAACAAACTGAACATCTAAAGACATTCTAAGTTTAAATCCCCTAATCTGTATATCTCCTTCTTGTAAAATATTAAAAAGAGCAACCTGAATACGGGCTTGAAGATCCGGTAATTCATTTATCACAAAAAGGCAACGATTAGCACGCGGTATCATTCCAAAATGGATTACTCTTTCATCTGCATATGATAATTTAAGATTTGCTGCTTTAATCGGATCTACATCGCCTATCAGATCTGCCATTGTAACATCCGGAGTTGCCAGTTTTTCATAATAACGTTCACTTCTGTGAAGCCACTCAACGGGCGTTTTATCTCCTTTCTCTGCGATCAGATCCTGAGAAAACCTGGAAATAGGGTGTAACGGATCATCATTAATCTCTGATCCTGCTACAACAGGAATCCATTCATCTAGTAAATTTATCATTAATCTTGCCAGACGTGTTTTTGCCTGACCTCTCAAACCGAGAAGGTTAATATTATGACGTGAAAGTATCGCTCTTTCCAGTTCCGGAATAACTGTATTTTCATATCCGTGAACTCCTTCAAAGGTGGTAATTCCTTTTACAATACGTTCTCTTAAATTATCTCGTAACTCCTCTTTTATGCCTTTGGTCTGATAACCTGCCTTTTTAAGAGCGCCTAAAGTGGTTATATTTTTATAATCAGTCATATTGTTTTAGTTCTTCTTATAAATGGTTCTTTTATCAATCGTTTTATTTATCCTTTTATACGTTTCTTTCTGTTCTGTTCGTAATCTTCAAAGATCATTTCTCCTAAGCCTTTTAACCCTGTATAGAATGCTTTTCCCTGATTTTCCTCTGTAAAATGAGATATAAACCTCTGCAAATAGGGATCCTGAGCAATCATAAAGGTAGTGATAGGAATATGTAATTTTCGAGCCTGTTGTGCCATACTGTAGCATTTATCAACAATGTACTCATCCAGGCCGTTACTGTTCATATAATAACTTCCGTCTTTTTCTTTGACACAACTCGGTTTACCATCTGTAATCATAAAGATTTGTTTATTCGTATTACGCTTTCTGCGAAGCAGATCCATTGCTAACTGTAAACCTGCAACGGTATTGGTATGATAAGGACCTACTTTTAAATAAGGCAAATCTTTAATTGCAATTGTCCGGGCATCGTTACCAAAAACCAGAATATCTAAAGTGTCTTTTGGATATTGTGTTGTAATCATTTCGGCAAGTGCCATTGCCACTTTTTTAGCAGGAGTAATTCGGTCTTCTCCATATAAGATCATACTGTGACTGATATCAATCATTAATATGGTACTCATCTGAGATTTAAATTGTGTTTCTTCTACAACTAAATCATTTTCTGTAAGGTAAAAAGCTTCAATTCCGTTATTGATCTGAGCATTGCGAAGGCTTTCTGTAAGAGAAATATGTTCTAAACCGTCTCCAAAACGGAACTCACGTAATTCTCCTGTATGTTCGTCTCCTGTACCTATATATTTTGTTTTATGATTTCCGGAACCTCTTTGTTTCAGGTTACCAAAAATCTGATCCAGAGCCTGTTGTCGAATAGCACGTTCGGTTTTTGCAGTAATCTCTACTCCTCCTGTTCCATCTTCTTTAATCTCTTCCCGGATATAGCCTTTTTTCTTTAGATCTTCTATAAAATCATCAATAGTATACTTATCATCTGTAAGTTTATATTCTGTATCTAATTCACGTAACCAACTCAGAGCTTCTTCTAAATCTCCTGAAGTATGCGTGATCAGCTCCATAAAAATCTCAAAAAGTTTATCAAAAGGAGATTGATAAGAAGCTTCATATCTTTTGAAGTAAAAACCTTTTCTTTTATCTTGATGAATCATTGTCTAAAAATACACTATTTCGAACAATATAAACGCATCTTAATTGATAATTTTTAGTTAAAAAACACTTCTTTATCGATTACAAATAAATATTGTTTAATTTTATTCTTAATTTAATGAAATTAAAAACATGTTTACTATCAGATAAAAACAAAAACTGTCTTAAAACAAAATACTTTTACAAATAATGTAATATTTGGTATTAAAATTTGATTTGTCTTCTGGCTTCTCCAATAGCAAAAGCAACTGAATTTGATAAATTAAAGCTTCTTACTAATCCTGTAGAAGGGATAGTAAGATGATTCTCAAATTTCGCCAGAACTTCAGGACTTAATCCAACTGATTCTTTTCCAAAAACCAACCAATCCCCTTCTTTAAAAGAGGCTGATAAATAGGACTTTTGAGTATTGGAACTAAATAAAAAAACACGGGAAACATCCGGTGTTTTTTCCATCCATTCTTCTACAGACTGGTATTCATACCAGTCTAAATGCACCCAGTAATCTAATCCTGAACGCTTTAACTGTTTATCTGAAATTTCAAATCCAAAAGGATGAACTAAATGTAGTTTACAACCTGTTCCTACACATAAACGACCAATATTTCCTGTATTATTAGGGATCTCAGGTTCGATCAATACTATGTTTAACATCTGTTTTTATTGTTTGGAACAAATTTACTTGTTTTTGTGAGATGTTTTTTGTGAAATGCAAAATGTTATTAGTGGCTCCGCTAACTAGTGGAGTGAGTCCTTTTGTGGTCACTAACTGGACTTAACAATTACCGTCTATTCCACAACTTGAATCATCATTAATTGTATTTAAAGAATCAATATTCATTGTAGTATAAGAAGACCATGCCTGCTCTAATGTTTTAAGAAAAACCTCTGG
The DNA here is from genome assembly GCF_058310215.1 of Flavobacterium sp. AK-301. Taxonomy (NCBI): domain Bacteria; kingdom Pseudomonadati; phylum Bacteroidota; class Flavobacteriia; order Flavobacteriales; family Flavobacteriaceae; genus Flavobacterium; species Flavobacterium sp. AK-301. The sequence goes on along the minus strand of NZ_JBZEES010000013.1, from coordinate 76,242 downwards.
TGGTTGTGCGCCGGAAACACTGTATTGTTTATTCATAATAAAAAAAGGCACTCCTCTTATTCCTATTATCTCAGCCTGAGCTTCATCTTTATGTACGGCATCGGTATAAGCATCTCCATTCAGCACCTCTGTTAACTCTTGTTTATCCAAGCCTATTTCGAGACCTGATTGAAGTAAAACCAGAATATCATCAATATTTTTACCATCTGTAAAATAAGCTTTAAATAACTTCTCTTCGATCTCATTTCCTAAACCTCTTACCTTTGCCAGCTGAATCAACCGATGGGCATTAAAAGAATTAGCAACAACAGAATTATCAAGATTAAATTCCAGACCTACTTCTTTTGCCATCTGAGATACGTGAGTATGCATTTGAACACCCCACTCTTTTGTCTGTCCTTTCATCTCCCCCAGATGTTCTGCCGCATCTTTCCCGGGCTGGGTTTTTAAATTAGGATCTAATTCAAAACTATGCCATACTACTTCGATACTATCCTTATGTTTAAACTGTTCTAAAGCTTTTTCAAACTTATGTTTTCCAATATAGCAAAACGGACATCTTACATCTGACCAAATATCTACTTTCATAATTTCCTAAAATCTGATTTATCTGTTTATTCCTCTGAAAAAAGAAAACAATCTATTTATCTTCTCTTATTGTTTTTAACCCTTTTGTCCATCTTAGTAGTTCTTTAAGCATATTCTGAGCTGCTTTCTCTGAACGCTCTGTTGGTACAAACTGATTCTCTTCATTGAAAAGAGTGGTAAAAAAAGGAAAGTTAACCTGTTCGTATATTGGAACTACTTTAAACGTGGCTAAGTCGTTTTTTAATAAAATAGCGGCTCTTGTCCCTGCTGATACTCCTCCGTAACTTACAATTCCTGCTGCTTTATACCCCCATTCATGATAAAGATATTCTAATGCGTTTCGCAATGGTGACGGATATCCAAAATCATATTCTGCTGTTACAAAAATAAATGCATCTGCTTCATTAATTTTAGCACTCCACTTTTTAGTATGCTCATGTTCATATTTCTGCACAGAAGGATGATTAGGCTCATCCATCAAAGGGAGTTTGATCTCTCCTAAATCCAGTACTTCGACATCAAATTCACTATATTTTTTTACCATTTCGGCAACCCATTTTGCTACAACAGGACCTTTTCTTCCTGGTCTGACAGAGGATGAAATTATTTTTAATTTATACATATTCTGTTTTTTAAGATATATTATTTTATAAGCTCAGCATCTGCTTTGATAGTTACTTTATCACTAATCAATAAAGAAGGAAATTTACCGCCTATATTAAAATCAGACCGTTTTAATTCACCAATCACTTGTATACCGGCTACTTCTGTATTATTTGCTCCGGGATTTTTTGCAATACCTCTGAAATGAAAATCAAGCACAACTGATTTTGTAACACCATGCATTGTCAAATCTCCGGTCAGTTTATAAACATCCGGAGTTTCTGTTTTCTCCAGAGATTTACTCACAAACTCTAGTTCAGGATACGTTGCAACATCAAAAAAATCAGCACTTTTTAAATGCTTATCTCTATTTTCAATTAAAGTATTAATTGAATTTGCATTGGCTTTTAAAGTAATTGAAGCATCACTTAAATCTGCTTTTGATGATACTATCTTAATATCAAAATTAGTAAAGAATCCTTTTACATCTGAAATCCCCAGGTGCGTTATAGTAAAGCCCAGTTTTGAATGATTCGGATCAGAATTCCATGTTTTCTGCGCAAAACCGCTAATAGATAATACTACTGTAAATAAAGTAATCATCAATTTTTTCATAATAATAAAAGATTTAATAATTGGTTATTGGTTTATTTTTAAAATAGTAAAGTACTAATATTCAAAAATTATTATCTCAATATTGTCTTTATATAAAATACTTTTCATAAAGAAAAATGTTATCTAAATTAGTGAAAAATTAAACATGTAGGTGTTAATAATACATTAATTATACGAAATTCCGAGTGTAAGACCTTTTTAAAACTATTTTTTTTGTTTTTTTACTCTAGGAACTTTAAAAGTTTTAAATTTGTCAGTTCTTAAATACTTCTTATTAAATTAATATAGAATAAGCAGTATCCTCTTACAAACTCCACTTTACAATTCAATTTTTGTAGGACTTAAAAAGAGAAGAAGTTTAAGGTAAGGCTATGATTTAAAACCTCTTAGTTTTTTCTGAAAAATAAATATTTCATAAATTCATATTATTAAAGATTCTAATGAGAACTGAAGCTCCAAAAACAATCGGTTTAGCTTTACCTATTATCATAGGGGAACTGGCACAACAGGCACTGCATTTAATTGATATTGCAATGGTTGGAAAAATAGATTACAAATTAGTGTCTGCGGCAGCACTGGTTGTTAATACTTTAAATATTCCTTTTGTATTTGGTATTGGTATTACAATATCTGTTTCTCAGATGGTCTCTCTGGCTCATGGACGCCGTGATGGTCAGCTGGTTTCTCATTATTTTTTCAATGGTTTTATATTATGTTCTATCATAGCTATTCTGATCTCTGTTGGACTGGTTTCCGGGCGAAATATTTTATTTCATCTGGGACAGGATCCTGAAGTGGCTACACTGGCAGTTCCATTTATGAAACTGATGAGTTGGTCTATTATTCCAATGTTGCTTTTTATGACCTTAAAACAGTTCACGGATGGTCTTGAATTTACAAAAACCGCAATGATACTGGCTGTTTCAGGTCTTCCTATAAACGTTTTTCTGAACTGGCTTCTAATTTACGGTAACCTGGGATTTCCAAGATTAGAACTTGTAGGTGCAGGATGGGCTACTTTAATTACCCGTACTTTATTGTTTACCTCTCTGTGTTTAGTTATCCTTAGACATGCTACTTTCAGAAAATATATTGCTGTCAGAAAAAATCAGTGGAAAGTGAAATTATCTACTATAAAAGATCTTTTACATATCGGCATACCAAGTAGTTTACAATTAGGTATGGAGTCCGGCGCTTTTGCTGTTTCCGGTATCATAATCGGAACTATCGGGGCTATTGAGCAGGCTTCTCACCAGATTGCGCTTAGTTGTGTTGCTGTAACTTATATGGTTTCTATGGGACTTTCACAAGCAGGTTCTATCAGAGTAAGTAATGCTTATGGTCGTCATAACTGGCTTAAAATTGATAAAATTGGTAAAAGTACAATCTGGACGGCTGTAATCTATGCTGTGCTTTGTGCTATGTTCCTTATTGCCTGTAAAGATATATTACCAACTTTCTTTATCAATAAAGAGGATGAACTAATGAAAACAGATTCTTTAAAAGTAATTAAACTGGCTTCTCTATTATTATTCTTTGCTGCAATATTCCAAATTCCGGATAGTACGCAGGCTATTACAGCAGGTCTGTTACGTGGTATTAAGGATGTTAAGACCCCTACTATATTAGTATTCATAGCTTACTGGATAGTGGGACTTCCAATAGGTTATCTATTAGCTTTTAATATGAAAATGGGACCTTCGGGAATATGGATTGGATTAATTATAGGGCTAACACTTATTTCTATTTCACTGATAAGCCGTTTCTTAAAAATGATTAAAAGAAATAAAATTTAACTGATTGTTAGATGGTTCGATTTTTAAATAAAATATCAGATTATTGAATGTTACAAATACTTATAATCAATAATCTGATATTTTGAACAAAACAAACGCAGTAATCAAAAATTTAGCTTATTCTTCAAAATCTTCAGTATCAAGATTCAGAATAATATTAATCTGACTTTCCAGATCGGAAAGATTTTTAAACTTTGTAAGAAGTATTGTTCTTTTCATAATTTCCAGCTCTGTTATTATCTCAAGAATTAAAACTAAAGGATCTATTTCGTAGCCTATTAAATCATAATCAAATTCTGTAGCTGCCATAAGTCCATCATTATACATCCCTACGCACCAGTCTTCTATAAATTCAGATAAACTGATTGCTTCGGGTTCATAGTGTTCCCAGCCTTTTTTTGCACATACTTTTGCTGCATTGGTATCAGACCAAAAACAAATCATCTCTACAGGATTCCCTTTTTCATCTTCAAAATCATTAGAATCTGAAACTGCAAACCCTTCATTACTACTTAATCCAAAAACTACTCCTGTTTCGCAAATTGTAGTAATAAACTTTTTATGCTTTTCCGTAATAGTAATTGCTTCTCGTATCATCGCTAATAGGGGCTTAGTTAATATTCCTTTTATAAGGTTTTATCTTTACAATTTTATTATCTACAATAGCATATCCTTCTTTATTTGTAAACAATCTGTCTTTTTTATTAAAATCCTGTAATATAACATTATAATAAGCATCTTTTAGTTTATCATAATTAGCAAAACTATCCAGTTCATGATAAGCAAAACCTTTCCTCGTTCCTGAAGACAGATAATTATAATGAACATAATACTTTCCCTCTATTATGATATTTATATTGTAATAATCAAAATCATCATGATTAGTCAAAGTAAAACCCTGCTCTAAAAATTCAATTTTTGGATTTATTATTAACTTTTTTTCTTTATTACAGGAAAAAAAAGTCGCAACAATCGATACAAACACTAAATACTTTCTCATAATTCTGCACTTTTTCTTTCAGATAAAATGAATCTCAAAAGAATGTCAACTAATAAACGTAAAAATATACTTACTATTTCCCAGTATACTTTACACTAATTTAACAATGATACTTTAAACTTAATATTTTATTAATTTTAAATTATTTTTACTATTTAAAACAACAAATAACAAAAAACAATTCATTTATATGAAGCTAATTTAATAAATATTTTTCTAATATTAACATTTATTTCTGATTATAATTAGTACACAATCAATTTTTATTTTATAAAAAAACAGGCTTCAATTAAGAAGCCTGTTTTTTAAATTATTCTCTTTAGCAACTCTCTTAAATCCCAAATCTTGCTGCAATCTTTTATTCATAATTAGAAACTCTTTAAATTAATTTTTACTGATCGGCTTCCCTAATTCTTTTTCCAACTCTGTAAACATTTCGTCAATAGGTAATACCTTAAGATTAGGTAATTTCTTTAACCAGGCAGCATTTAAAGTAATCAGATCTTCTTTTGTATCATAGCTGGTATTTGTTTTAATAAGCTCTCTTACTTCATTTTCTCCAAAATATTCACTTTCAAAAAAAACTTCTAACTTATCTTCGGGAATAGTGTTAACAAACTTAAAGCTATTTCTGAAAAAAGCTAAGTGTGCATTTGCCTTCATTAGTGTCAATCCCTCTTCTATCATTAGAATCAGCTCTTCATTCAGGCCGGAATTATAAACGAATTGTGCAAATCCTCCATTATTGATCTGAGAAATAAAATAATCTACGTAATAACTTATCAGTGCTTCTCGTGGGATTTGTTCCTCTTCCATACCTTCTTCCCGAAGTAGATTTACTACTGCAATGTTTGACCTGATACTATCATATGGGACTTTACTGTTAAATCCGTTCTCTGAAATAATTACATTTTCCATACCGCTGTTTTATTTATTTTCTTTTAAAAAATCTTCTGCTGTTACAACTGTTGCATAAAAAAATTCTAATGCTCCTAAAAAAGCAGTCTGAACATCCGGTGCTTTTACACCAACACCATTTACTTCAAGGTCTCTTGTTGCACAGGCATCACCGATAACGGTACAGTTAAACCCAAAATCTTTTGCTGCTCTTGTGGTTGCATCTACACACATATGGGTCATCATACCAACAATAACTAAATCTATTATGTTACTGGTCTGTAAATAATGGAGTAATTCGGTTTCTCTGAAACTATTAGGATAATATTTTACAATAACTTTTTCAGTCCCTTTTGGCTGTACTTTATTGTAAATCTCTGCTCCTTTTGTTCCGGGTAAAAAGAACGTCGCATCCGGAGATATCCCGATATGTTGTATATGTATTATGGGTAGATTATTTTTTCTGAAATGTTCCAGAACTAATTCTGCTTTCTCTGCTGCCACTTCTGACTGATACAGTCTCATTGCTCCGTTTTCAAAATAATCATTCTGTATATCTATTATTATCAAGGCTTTACTCATATCTCTTGTTTTTTAAAAATTATAGTTCTCTATCTCTCAAATCTAATACTAAATAATTGTACTGTAAAATTTTTATCAGACCAATTAAACCTTTTAGAATAATCGTAGTCTTACTTTTGTAAACCTGCGGTTTACTTAAAATTATGGGTAGATAGTCAGATTATTTTATAATGATAAAAACATCTGATGATCCGGAATTATAGTATTTGAATCATTTTAATATTTTAAGTTTTTACAAATTTTGAATCTTACCTGTTTTTCAAATATTTTAATTGTTAAAATCTGTTAAAAATACAGAAATAGTTTAACTATCCAAATATTTAAAATTAGTTTTGAATGTTAATTGGTTGTCTATTTATAAAATACATCACACTTACATAATTATGAAAATAAAATACTTGGTTTACTTCCTTTTAATTGTGGGAATTGGTTCTCTGATTGGTTATAGAATTGTACAGAACAAGAATAAAGAGGGTGTGGGTAAAAATATGTCAGGTAAATCTGCTCCCATGAAAGTTAACGGTATAGTTGTGGAACCACAAAATTTTTCTAATTCTATTTCATTATCAGGGTCTATTGAGGCAGATGAACAGGTAGAAATCCGGGGGGAAGTAAATGGTCTCATTGAAGGTATCTTCTTTGAGGAAGGTAGTAAGGTAACAAAGGGTCAGATACTTCTTAAAATCAATGATATGGAACTGCGGGCACAGATGGCACAGGCAAAAACAAAAGAAAATCTGGCAGCAGAGAATGAACGAAGAGGAAAGCTTCTTTTAGAAAAAGAAGCAATAAGCCACGAAGAATATGACATGCTAAGGGCTGATCTGATGTCTGCAAAAGCACAAACACAGCTGATCGAAGCACAAATGCATAAAACAACAGTAAGAGCTCCTTTTTCGGGTCGAATCGGTTTGCGCAATGTATCTCCGGGAACGTATCTGACGCCGGCAACTCTTGTTGCTAAACTTGTTAATAACAACGAATTAAAAATTACATTCTCTATTCCTGAAAAATATGCCAATCTGGTAAAGGTAAATTCTAATATATTCTTTAAAGTAGCGGAATCCAGAGAAAAATATTCTGCTAAGGTATATGCTATGGAGCCGGAAATTGATGTGGCTACACGTACTTTAAAATTAAGAGCTTTGGCACAAAACCCTGACGGAAAATTATTACCGGGAACTTTTGCAACTATAGAACTGGAGCTGAGTTTTGTGAATGGTGCTTTAATTGTTCCTACTGAGGCGGTTGTTCCTATACAAAACGGTAAAAAACTGTTTATTGCTGAAAATGGTAAGGCGAAAGAAGTAAAAATAGAAACTACTACACGAACGGATAAAGAAATTGTGGTTATATCGGGACTGAAAGCGCTGGATACTGTATTAACAACCGGTGTAATGAGCCTGAAAGATGGTACTCCTGTTGCTGTTACCATTTTAAAACAATAAGAACATGAGTATATCTACTACGAGTATAAGAAGACCGGTATTAACGATCGTAATTAATCTTACTCTGGTTCTTTTTGGAATCATTGGTTATAACTATCTGGGTGTAAGAGAATTTCCTTCTATTGATCCGGCTCAGATATCGGTACGAACGAATTATGCGGGAGCAAATTCCGATATTATTGAGTCGCAGATTACGGAGCCTTTAGAAAAAGCAATTAACTCTATTGATGGTATCCGAAACATTACCTCATCCAGTAATCAGGGTTCAAGTAATATTATGATTGAGTTTAATCTGGATAAAAATCTGGAAGAGGCAGCAAATGATGTTCGGGATAAAGTATCTCAGGCTGTTCGGAACTTACCCAAGGACATTGATGCGCCACCTGTAGTGTCTAAAGCTGATGCTGATTCTGATCCGATTATAACCATGACGGTACAAAGTCAGACCAAAAACGCACTGGATCTAAGTGATTATGCTGAAAATGTTATTGCACAGCGCTTACAAACTATTCCGGGTGTCAGCAGTGTACAGATCTGGGGACAGAAAAAATATGCAATGCGTTTATGGATTGATCCAAACCGCCTTTCCTCCTACTCTTGTACTGTTAAGGATGTACTGGATGCACTGAACAAACAAAACGTAGAATTGCCGTCAGGTAAATTAACTGGAGCAAATACAGAATTAACAGTTAAAACAAAAGGAAATCTGGCTTCTCCTGAAGAATTCAATAATATCATTATCCTTTCTGATCAGAATAGAATTGTCCGATTCCGCGATGTAGGCCATGCTGAACTGGGACCTGAAAATCTTGAAACGAAAATGAGTGAATCCGGTTTACCAATGGTTGCTTTAGCCATTATCCCACAACCAGGAACGAATTATATTGATATTGCCAATAACTTTTACAAACAATATGCTCAGCTTGAAAAAGATCTTCCGGGAGACATCAAACTGAATATAGCTATTGATAATACGTTGTTTATTAAAAAATCTGTTCTGGAAGTGGGAGAAACACTCGCCATTTCTATAGTGCTGGTTATTTTAATCATTTACTTATTTTTCCGTGACTGGGCTATTGCTTTCCGTCCTCTTATTGATATTCCGATCTCGCTTATTGCTACCTTCTTTATTATGTATTTATGTGGATTTTCAATAAATGTACTGACACTTCTTGCTATTGTTCTTGCTACAGGGTTAGTGGTGGATGATGGTATTGTGGTTACTGAAAATATCTATAAAAAAATTGAGGAGGGAATGTCTCCTATTGAAGCGGCAATTAAGGGATCAAATGAGATTTTCTTTGCTGTTATCTCCATATCGATCACATTGGCAGCTGTATTTTTACCTGTTATTTTCCTTCAGGGATTCGTGGGACGGCTTTTCCGTGAATTTGGGGTCGTCATAGGTGCGGCAGTTTTAATATCGGCTTTTGTTTCGTTAACGCTTACACCCATGTTAAACGCTTATCTGATGAAAGGCGGGGTACATAAACGTTCTAAATTCTATGATCTGACGGAGCCTTATTTTGAAAGAATGAACAAAAGCTATGCGGCTTCTCTTGAAATATTTATGAAAAGAAAATGGCTAAGCTTCCCTATACTTTTTGTGTGTATTGGGCTGATCGGTCTTTTTTATAGTCTGTTGCAAAAAGAAACGGCTCCTTATGATGACAGAAGTATGATCGGTATCAGTGTAACTGCTCCTGAGGGGTCGTCTTATGAATATACGGATCGGTTCATGCAGGAACTAACGCAACTAATCAATGATTCTATTCCTGAAAAACAGGTTAATCTGGTGATTACTTCTCCTGGTTTTGGTTCTGCTTCTGTAAACAGTGGAAGAATCAGAATGTCTCTGGTACAACCGAATGAAAGGGAACGTTCTCAGAAAGAAATCGCTAATAAACTGACACAATGGACTAAGGGGTATGCGGAAGCTAAGACTTTTGTATCTGAACAGCCTACTATTTCGGTAGGGCGAAGAGGCGGATTACCAATCCAGTATATTATTCAGGCACAAAACTTTACTAAACTTCAGGAAAAAATACCTGAGTTTATGGATGCTGTTTCTAAGGATCCTACTTTCTCTGTAACGGATGTCAACTTAAAATTTAATAAACCGGAAATCAATATTTCTATTGATCGTGATAAAGCACAAAGCTTGGGGGTTTCTGTTATTGATGTGGCACAGACACTGCAACTGTCTTTAAGCGGGCAACGTTTTGGTTATTTTATGATGAACGGGAAACAATATCAGGTAATTGGACAGTTCGACCAGAAAGATCGGGAAGCACCTATTGACTTAACTTCTCTTTTTGTAAAAAATAGTTCGGGATTACTAATCCAACTGGATAATGTTGTTTCTATTGCGGAGCAAAGTAGTCCGCCTCAACTCTATCATAATAACCGCTACCTCTCTGCTACTGTTTCTGCGGGACTGGCACCGGGTAAAAGTATCAGTGATGGTATTGAAGCGATGGACAGAATAAAGGCAAAAGTACTGGATGATAGTTTCTCAACAGATTTAGGTGGGGAATCCCGTGATTTTGTTGAAAGTAACTCGAATACATTATTCGCTTTTGGACTGGCTTTACTGCTGATATACTTAATATTAGCTGCTCAGTTTGAAAGTTTTATAGATCCGTTCATTATTATATTAACGGTACCCATGGCGGTAACGGGGGCTTTATTCTCTCTCTGGCTATTTGGTCAGACCTGGAATATCTTCAGTCAGATCGGTACTATTATGCTTATTGGTCTAGTCACAAAGAATGGTATTCTTATTGTCGAATTCGCTAATCAGCTTCGGGAGGAAGGGAAACCGAAAATGCAGGCAATCATGGAGGCTTCGGAATCTCGTCTGCGTCCTATTTTAATGACTAGTTTAGCAATTGCTCTGGGAGCGCTTCCTATTGCTTTGGCTTTAGGGGAAGCTTCTCAAAGCCGTATGGGAATGGGGGTTGTAATTGTGGGAGGAACAGTTTTCTCTCTTGCTCTTACGCTGTTTGTAATTCCGGCGATTTATTATATGTGGTCAAAACAACGTAAACATCATCCTGAATTTGATAACATTGATGGATACGAAAAAGAGAATAAATAATGATAACAAACTATAAACTATTTTTTCAGAGTCTTTTATTTCTGCTTTTAATAGCGGGTAAAATGCAGTCACAGGAAATATTAACGGTTGAGGAAGCAGTACAGCTGGCACTGGAAAACAATTTTGATATTAAAATTGCTTCTAATGATCTGAAAATAAGTGAACATAATGCCTCTATCGGAAATGCGGGGATTCTTCCTAATCTGACTGCTAATCTTAATCAAAACAATTCGATTCAGAATAGTCGGCAAACACGGACAGACGGTACAAAACAAACGCTTGATAATGCTAAAAACAATAATCTGTCCTATGGGGTCGGATTAGACTGGACCATTTTTGACGGATTCAGAATGTTTGCTCGTTATGACCAGTTAAAGGAGTTACAAAAACTAGGGGAAGCTCAGCTGCAACTAAATGTACTGAATAAGGTAAGTGAGGTAATGACTACTTATTATGATCTGGTACAACAGCAACAGCAGTTAGCAGCGCTGGATACAGCTATTTATATCTCTCAGCAGAGGCTTACTACTGCGGAAAACCGATATATGATAGGAAAGGCTTCTAAACTGGAGGTTCTGAATGCTCAGGTAGATATTAATACGGATTATACGAATCAGTTACGTCAAAAGGAACTACTCAACAATACTAAAATAAGACTGAATGAATTGCTTGTACGAAATGTACAAGCTCCTTTTAGTGTTGTTGATACTATTATTGTAGATCGAAATTTAGCTTTACCTGAACTGATCAATCTGGCGGAGAAACAAAATCCGGAAATACAGGTTGCTTTACTGAATAAACGGGTATCTGAATTAGAACTGAAACAGGTTAAGGCAAACCGCTACCCGACGGTAAGTGTTAATACGGGGTATACTTTTACGGAATCAGAATCGAGTTTAGGTTTTACTTCGAGTTCTTATGGCAGAGGGTTTAATTATGGTGTAAAGGCTTCTTTGAATATCTTTAATGGCTTTGCTCAACATCGAAATGAAAAGATCGCTAACTTAATGGTCGAGAATTCTCAATTCCAACTCGAAAGACAAAACAGAGCAATCACAAGTCAGCTGGCAACCGCTTATCAAACTTATCAGACGAATCTTGAACTAACGGAACTGGAAAAAAAGAATGAGGCAATCGCGAAACAAAATCTTGAAATTACTTTGGAAAAATTCCGTATCGGAACGATTACTACAACTGAGTTCAGAAGTGCTCAGCTCAATTATATTAATGCGAGAGTTCGCAATAGTAATGCTCAGTATCAGGCTAAATTGTCTGAGGTGATATTAAAGGAAATTGCGGGGAATATAGACTTGTTTTAGTTGGTTGTTGGTTGTTGGTTGTTGGTTGTTGGTTGTTGGTTGTTAAATACCGGATATTGCCAGAAATACAGACTTAACCAAAAATTAATAAGTTAATGGTTTTTTAAAATATCTTAATGTGAAAATATTTAGCACATCGTTTAAGAAATATTCTATGATTCTTTAACAGCTATAAGTACTCTTCTTCTTTTTTAAATTTACAAAATAGTATTCAACTTTGAGTATCTCCAATTCGGTATTCAAAAACTATCAACTGTAAACTATCAATTATCAACTATTTTATTCTGATAATCTGAATATGATCTAACATTGCCTGATTGATCTCTCCGTTCATGTTTTCATTTGACGGTTCAAAAGACAAAGTTAGCTGATGTTCTCCTTCTTTCAGGTATGCTTTTATGATATTGCTATATCCCCAGTTAGACCATTCATCTTTTCCTCTCTGCGGGAAAACAAAGTTACCTAATACTTTTGTTCCGTCACTGAATCTTCTGAACGCACATTTATTTTCAGTATTTACGGGTCCGTTACCATTTGAATACCGAATACTGATAGCATATTCTCCTTTTTCTTTAATGGAAACGGGAATGGTAATCTTACGGTTTTTTGTTTTACTGACCTCAACGAATCCATTACCTGTATAACCTTTATAGCGTAAATCGGATTTAGGAATAAAGGTTTCTATTTCATAGGTCGGAATTATTTCGGTTGAAGTAATCAGAATGGGTTCGCTTGCAAAAGAGGTATATCCCAAACTGTCTACTGCAATAATCTGATATTCTTCTTTTAATTTGGATTCAACAACATCAAAGGAGACTTCTGTAGTCTTCTCTATTTTCTTTCCATTCTTTACTATATTATACAATTTTGCTCCTGCAATAGGCTCCCAGGTTAGCTGACCGTCTGTATAAGTAACTTCGGGTGTGGGAAGCGAAAAATGCTCTTCTTTAGGCTGTATTGAACCTCCATCCATTTCATTATCGTCTAATACTATCTTAATGGTGTGTGTTCCGGTTATTGATCCGTCCAATATTGGTTTAGAGGGTTTTCCATCCAGTAAAAAGCTTTTAATCTTATTACCATGTCCGTTTACTTCAATATTTAAAACGGCATTTCGGTATTTAAAATTTGTTAAGGTTCTTTTTCCTCTCAGTTCATAAGGAACAACGGGATGAAACAATAAACTGTTTGCCTGAAATTCAATTCCGAATAGTATTTTATGAACCAGAGCCAAATTTCCGGAAAGACTCCACAGCATATTACTTGAATTCATTCTGGTTTCTGCATAATCACCGGTTACGGATACAAAATTCTCTTTATTGGTCAAAAATAAAGCGGCAGGTCTGTAAATGGCACTTATACTTTTTAATACGGCATCTTCATTACCTGCTTTGGCGGCTGCCAGTGCCCAGTAGGATTCTACGAAAGGCCAAATCCCGTTATTATGGTAAGGGGGAATTCCCGGAATCTGCGGATAAATACACGGAATACCAAAGTCGGTCACGGGTGTATTTCTTACGATTCTTCTTTGTTTTCCTTTATCGGCTATATCAAATAAAATCGTCAGTGCTTCTCCCAAAGTTTCAGATCTGGGAGACAGGATTTTATGATTTCTGCCATATAAATACTGACTATAATAGCCTCTATCTTTCTGCCATAGATTATAATTGATTCCTAGTTTTATTCTTTCTGCTATTGCTCTGTGAAATATGGCTATTTTTTGATGTTCGAGTAATGTTGCCATTTCTGCTAAAACAATATTCGCCTGATAGTGTACTGCATTGGTTCCTAAACTCTCGGATTCAAAAATATCGGCAGGTTGCATCCATCTCGGATAGGTCTGTTCTCTCCAGTCTAAAAACGAGGATTCTCCACGTACTAAACCGGTCGATCGATCGTAAATATTCTGAATATCATCATTAATGGAATTTTTAATAATTCTGTAAGCGTCTTTCAACCATTGTTGATCTCCGTTGGCTTTGTACAGCTCCCAGGCAGCAATTGCCCAGATCATTCGGTCTGTTGATACGGGATAGGCTCCACCAGTTCCTGTATCTTGTATTATTCTGTCTTTTTTTACTTTTTTCAGCAGACTCTTCTTTGCTACTTCGGGTTGTAAATAGGACATGGAAAGAATAATGCTGTAACTAATATCTCTGGTCCATACTCCTGCCCATTCTTTTCCGGTTCTGAAAGTACTGTCCGGCTCAATGGCTTTTCCCATTTCTTCGAGTGCCATATTATAAATGGCATCAGAGATCAGATAATCGGATTTATATTGCGGAAAGGCTGAAATATCTTTGGATAACTTCCATTCTGTGTCTACCTGTTTTTTATCTTCTTCTGCTCCCAGAATTAAGGTTGTTTCATAGATTCCGTTATTATTAAGATCTTTTAACTGCAAATTGTCAAAATTGACGAGATTATCAAAATCCCAATTCATTGGGGCAGTACTTCCTGCTATATAAACGCCTTTAAAATCTGCTTTATAAATTCTGTCTCCTGTAAAAGTCTGATAGTATCCTTTTTCTTTGAAAGAGTTAAGGATTTCATTCATGTCTAATCTGATGGTGACCTGAGTACCGGGTTTAACGGATTTATCAGCTTTTGGTGCTCTTTCGGTCATCGAAATTGACTGTCCGAAAATAATAACGGGAGTGGTAACTTTCTTTTTATTGGTAGCAACTACAAACTGATGACTTCCGGAAGGTCTCATTTCATTATCCTTACCGTTAATCGCGAATCGGAACGTAAGCAACGGATCAATATCTCCATGCTGCGGACTCTGATAATCGGAAGTAATTTCGTTTTCTGATACAATATTTGCAGTATACTCTTTTTGTACTACTTTATCTTTATAAATACTGTACTGTTTATTCTGCCAAATCGGTTTCTCCTGTCCGATCATGTTTGCAGTGATCCCGAAAAATAAAACAAAAATAATACGATTGCGAAAAGGATATAGCAAAGAGAACTTTGTTATTTTTGTATCAGTCAAAGTGGATTTCATATCTGAGTTTTTAAACGAAAAATATTGAGCTACGCTTCTCTCTGCTTCTAACCTAAAACAGAGATTTTTAGTGTTTAGAACAATAAGGAAAATAATAAAAGCTAAAATACAACTTTTAAGTAAAAACAACTCAAAATAAAAGACTATTTAATAATTTGTATTTTTATACGATTCTAAAAACAGTCTGAATTTATTAATAGTGAATAAATTCAGTTTAAACAGAAATTTAATATAAAATTGCAGAGAAAAATCATCTGAAATAGCAAATGAAAAAAATAATATCTATTCTTATACTACTGCCTTTTCTAAGCTGTCAACAAAACAAAAACATAAAAACAGTATTTCCTGTTGCTGAAAAAGACTGCTTTGTAAAAAGTGATCTTACATTGCCTTATCAATGGAACACTCCTATTGAAGAAAACTCTTATCATCTGCTTGAATGTACTGTTGGAGGAACGGAAGCTTTTTTATGTGATCATGAAAAATTACGTTATGTCTCCTTACCGAATTATAAGGAGGTAAGGGTTATACTGGTTCCTCAGGACTGTGGAGATTTTGACTATCGGTTTTATCTTATTACAATCCTCAATAATGAAATCGTTTCAAGTCAGTATGTGGAAGGGGAATGGTTCGAACCGGGAAAGGATACCTATAGGGAATATGCTTCTTTTAGTATTGATACTCATTACGGAATAACAGTAACTACTGTAACGAAAGAAAACAATCTGATCACAGCACAGGAAAAAATCGTTTTCCAATTAATGGATAATGGTGTTTTGAAAATAAAATAGAGATATCTTATGATTCTAATTATAATATGTAATCTTAAAAGAAAACTCAGTAACTACTCCATTATAACTTATACTTTTCTTAATAAAATTACCTTTTTCATCTTTTGTCTCAGAAAGAATCCGATCAGAAGTTGATTTGGATATATTACCGTTAGTTATAGATTCCCAACCTACTTCTTTGTTCTCTTTATTATACTTAAAATTTAAAATACTCTCATTCTGATCTTTGTCTTTATCTGTAAACTGAACTAAATTATTATTCTTATCATAATTATAACTTCTTACTTTATCTGGATATTTTGTACTATTTTGCTTATCAAAATAATCTGTTTTTATTATTTTTTTATCCTGATCATAATAAAAATTCTCTATCTCTGATTCAGTATCATTATAACTAAGAGTTACTTTTCTATATAAAAAACCATTATTATTGTAATAATATAAAACTGAACTGTCCCTATATTGGGATTCAACCAAAAAACCATTTATAAACTTATTCTTCAAATTCGGGCTTTCCTTACATTTTCCACTGTTAATCAAAAATCCTTCTGAATTAAAGTTGTATAAATAACAATTATTTCCTCTTTCTGTTTTCCATGTTTTTACGTTTCCTATAAGATTATAAATATTACTGTCTAAAATAGAAGTTGTATGAAAATTATTGACTAAAGGAAGTTGCAGAGTACTCTTTTTATTTTCAAAAACTATAATCATATCAATATTTTCTTTCTCTAAATCTGTTAACTCAACTTCCAGTCTGTCAATTTTTGTATACCAGCTTTGTCTGCTAAAATATTCATCTAACTTTTGATTTTTAAACTTATATCCATAACGAGCATAAATCTCGTTTCTCATCCTGTTTAATTCTTCTTTTGTCTTACCTTTTAAATCCTTATAAGTTAATCTTTTAGTACTTGCCTCCGGATATAGACCTTCATATTCCAGTGAAGATTCTGAATTACTCAACCAATAATTTAATATTTTATCCGAATTTATATCCGGTATATAACAATATGCTAATTTGCATTTATTTACAAACTCATTTTCATCAAAGCCTTTATTGTCTTCATCATAATACACGAATTTTAAAAAATAATTTTGTGTTTTAATACTGTTATTTTCTTCATCTATATATTCTATATCTTCATTATTTACTGTTAGACTGGTACCTACTTCTTCTTCTTCTAATCCTTTATATACCCTCTCTACCTTAGTCTGAACGGAAGTAATTCCATTTATCGTTTTAATAATAAAAGACACCTCATTACCATTAAATGAAAAATAAAACTTTCTATTAATCTCTGAAACATTCAACCTGTAAGGTTCATCATAAACATTTTCTGATCTTATAGTATTAAGAAACTGTTGGTATCTAATCTCCTGAGAAAAAACAGAAACTGAAGTGAAAATAAAAAATAAAAATATTACTTTTTTCATTCTAAAATAATTATTCTTGATGGTTGATTTTATCTATATAAACCCAATCTATTCGCTCTATTTATATTATGTTTATTTAAAAAAACATTTTTTTACATCGGTAAACCAATTCCTCCTGTTTTTGTATCATCCCACACCTCCTGAAAATTAGGCAAACCATAATAGTTGTTTTTCTCAAATTCTTCTTCATATTCTGACATTTGAGGCTGAATTGTCCAGAAAAAACGATATTTCCTTTCGGCTTCGGTTTCTCCAAAATAACCTAAATAAGCTATTAAGCGGGCTTTTTCTGAAAAATTTAATTCATTTTTATACGTATTTTTATCTATTAAATAAGACATATATTCGGATAAACTTTCAAAATATTTTTCTTTTAGCTCTCCTTCTGCTTCTTTAATAATATCTAAAGTTTCCTGATGTATACTAATGGTTTTATCACAATTTTTCGTCCATAAAACTTTACCGAATTCTGTTTCATTGTTTTTATTAGGTACAATTAAATTTCTGTCTAATGCCCATTGTGTTAATTCCTGATCTGCTGTATAACCAAAAACTTTCACTAAACCCTCTACAAAATTCTCATCGTGTAACCGCAACCATAATCCATGGGCTTTACTATCATTAAATAAATACATATTACGGGCAACAACTATTTTTATGTTGTTTTTACGCTGTTCTTCTAAATCTGGAATATCTTTCCAAAATTCAATTGTTATTTCATTTTCACTATCTTTTTGATATACTTTAGGAAATGATTCTTCTAATACCAATATATCAGAGAATTCTTTCTTATAATCTATTAATTCAGGAATAGCATAAAGTTGAGTTATTAAATTATCATCAATTGAAATATAGAAATTTTTAGCTTTTTCAAACCCATCTGGATCATAATACTCAATATTTTTTTGACATTTATTCCAGAAATTAAGAAATATAATTTCACCATTTGAGGTTGTTTTAAAAATTTTCTTTATCCTTTTTAAGAAAATTTCTTTATCAAATGTATAACCATTATTCAATAATATTTTTTTAGAAATCTGTAATGAAATTTCTAAATCATTTTGACCATAAATATTCGGATGAATATCACAACAATCATTATATCTTGTAAATCCATTTTTAAGTTGTTTTTTTAAAATTACTTTCATATTACTTTCTCTTTTATTAATAGTATCTATAACTATTTCTTTATTATCAGATTCTTTTTTTATTTCTACAACAATATTTTTTTTACATCCTAAAAAAAGCATTGTTAACATAATAATATATTTCTTCATAGTATAATCATTTAGTGTGTATCATCATTTGTTAACTTATCTGTTATATCCTCTGAATCTAAATTATATAAATCATCTGCTGCAACAAAACCCTTCGGATACATAATATATTTAATTTCTGACTCTAAGGCTGATGATTTTGTAATACTCCTACCTTTTTTCACTCCATTAACCCTTACAGTCTGATTTCCTCCTAAAAGAGCAATTCTTCCTCCTTTAGTCTTACCAATTATAAAAGCAACATGTTGTCCTCCTCTAGACCAATGTATCATAGCAACTGCTCCATAGGCATATTTTTTGTCTGGAGTTTCCTCTCCTTCCTCCCAATGATGATCTGGAAAAGCATTTAAAGGACTAAAAGCTCTAGCTCTAATTGTTCCATAACCTGATGGTGGTATATATTTGGGATCAGAATTTAATAAACACCAAGTAACAAAAGCAGCACACCAATTATCAGTATTTTTTCCTGATGAATAGTTTGCTTTAACAAAATACTCTACTATTCTTTTATTAATAGGTGATTCTGTATGTACATAATCCTTATAATTTTTATATTCGTCCCATGCTATTTTCATCCATGGAACTTTATTAGTAGCATTTGTTGTTTGTGGTTCATTTTTACACCTACCTGTAAATAGTTCTTTTTCACCTAAATCATAATGGTCCTTTGTCAATACTTTAGTTACTTCCCAAACATATGTTTTTCCTCCAATAAAACCAGGGCGCATTTTACGTCCCAACGAATAAGTATCATGCATTCTTTTATCTGATTCTTTCTTTCCATCTTTTTCTTCCAACATAAAAGAACCATTACTGGTATAACCATACTTCGTTACCCAGGGTTCTCTCTGTAAATTATCCTTATCATAAGGAACATCAGGAACTTCTATACTTTCATCAAAAAGAACATAATCAGGATTATTCCCTTGCCCTACTGCGTTACTTTTAAGTACCATTAAATACAAATCAGTCATCGTATTTAACTGATCTTTTTTATTGGTAAAATACTTCTCTACATAATCCATCTGCTCAATAAAAGTCATTTTCATTAAAGCTTCTCTGGTTGTTCCTACTGCTTTTGCCGATGCATCACTAAACTGAATTAATCCCGAATAACCTCTTCCATTGTCCATACTGGGTTTAAATGTCCTATTTGTTTCCAAATGCATTACTGACATTAATTCAGATGCTTTTTCTTGTTTTTTATCTTCTCCCCAAAGATTAGCACATACTTGCAGCACTTTTTTACGTTCTTCACAATTGATCTTATTACTCCATCTAAAGTTAAACTCTTTACAAACACAATTAGTAGTTGTTATTTCTTCAAAATCAATAACATCAACTACAGCAGGTATTGTTTCATTTGTAATGGTTTCAACCGTTTTAGTATTGGATACTTTTAATGCATTTGGAGCATAAGTAATATATTTACTTAATGAAACCATTTCTTCTTGAGAATAGACCGTTTTACTTTTATCTGGCATTCTTATACCTATTCTTTTTTTATCTTCTGTTCGTATTAATTTTAATATAAAATTAGTAAATTGATTAAACTGATTTTCAACGGGTATCCAAATGTCTTTATCTTCTGTATCTTTCCCTTTCTTACAAACTTCTACTCCATAATATTCTAATACCTTTTCAGGTTTATTCCATTCGGCATCCGGAGTGAAATCCAGAGATAATAGACCATCTTCCCCTACTTTTTCAGCCGGATATTCTTGTTTTGATTCGAAAAGAATAATACTGTTTTCTTTATATTCTAAATTCTCATCTGGGATTTTTTTATAAACATTTACTAATAGTTCTTCTTCCTGCATATTTATGGTATGTATCCATAGTTTATGTGTTTTACCATAAGTAGTTGCTACCCTTTGAATTTGTTTACCTGATTCATCTGAAAACAATATAGAAGTTATCTCTTTTTTATCTGATATATTTAGAAAAGATCGATCATCCAGTACTTCATAAAGTACTTTATTATCTACAACAATACCGCTTGTTCCTTTTATAGACATTCCATTGGGCAAAATAATTGCTCCTAATTGCTCAGGCAACTCTATTGTAAAAATCAATTGATATTGAGGATTTGGAATTTCTGTTGTGGCAGGTAGTGCTGCTTCTATTTTTGTTTTATAATCATCATTTGTGTTAATTTTAAAAGAACCTTTTCCCTTATCATTTAATAAAAATGTTTTCTCCTCTAACAAAAACTTTTGTTCCGGATCATTATAAAAAGTATCGTCTGTTCCTTTGACCCATATTTTAGCAATAAGAGATTGTTTTTCCATACCTGTAATCTCTATAAAACCGTAGGTATCTTCTTTATATCCGGTTTTTGTACGTTTGTAACCCGATCCATAAGCCCATAATGCTTTTTTAAGCTCAGCGTCGGCTACTTTTATTTTTTTTTCTATGGATTTAGTATCACATTCATTACCTTCTAATTGGGCTTTTATAGTGTATTCTCCTGTCTTTAAAAAAGTAAACGTACCGTTATTATTATCTATTACATCTGCACTATTTATTTCTACTTTTACTTTTTCGCCTCCGGTCAAAACCATTCTTGCTTTTGCTTCATATTTTACAGCTGCTTCTGTAGGGATTATTTCCGGTAATAACAAATCATCTATACTGTTTTTCGCTACTTCAAAACTATAGGAATCCAAACCTTTAAATTCAGGAGTACCGGTTGGCATTGTACCATAAGCTTCCAGAACATACTTCCCATATAGAGCTGCTTCACTTATTTTAGCATCTGTATATAATAAATCTTTTATTTTTTTATTAATATCAAATTTTTTTGAAACGGTTGATCTTTCAAATTCTGTAATACGCCCTACCCCTTCTTTTTTTAATAACCATTGTACGTCAGCCACAGAATCCCGCTTCATATATACTACATTATAATTTTTAACCTTTGCTTTTACGGTATCTTCTTTTCGTAATAACCCCGCTCCGTGTTCTATAGAGTTGACACCTAATTTCTCAGCAACTGTTATGTTTATTTCAAAAGGTTTGGCTGTAGGGTCAGTAAAAGCAGCTACTTTATATTTACCTGCATTTTTAAATGTAATGGTTGCAACATCGCCTACTCTGTTAACCTGTACTGAATTGGTATTGGTTCCAGATGCACTGTTATATAAAACATTGTTATTACCTTCCGTTACTTTCCAGTGCGTCTTTGATGAAATAGAATTAGATAATAAAGAATTAAAATTTAATGTTTTATCTTTTTTTGTTATATCAACTTTATACTTTAAAGTAAAAGGCATTGGAACATTTTTTAAAAGACTGTTACCCGGTACAGTAATTTTCTCTACATGGTTTTTTACATGGTTTATGAAAATGGCACAGTTATCATGTCCTGCTTTACTTCCATAAGCTTCCAAACGATAAACTCCTTCTTCTATATCTTTAAAAAAGATATCCAAATCACCTATATTTAGTATACTTCCTAGTCCAATAAATATTTTTACTTTATCTTTTGTTCCTTTACCTTTATATAAACCCCAGATAATTTTAGTCTCATCTCCTTTAAAATCTGCCTGTAACTTTAATTGAGGTCCCGGAAAATAGGAAGAAAAATCAGGAATATAAGAGCTCTGTTTAGTCTCCTTTCCTATATAATAATAGGTTTCCTTTGCCGGACCTGCAAAAGGAGAAATCATTTTTATACTATTTACCGAAGCTTTTACGTTTTTATCGGATACAGACCATTGTCCGCTTATCGTACTGGTTTCAAAAACATCTTTTTCATTTACTTTAATTGTAGAAGCAGGATTAGGCTGTCCGGAATGAGCCACTTTAATCGTGCCGGGGTTTCCATACCCCGGACAAGCTCCGGTAGAAACATCTAACAATATTTTCATACTGCTGTTAAATTCTACGTTTTCGTAATAATCAGAATACTTAATATTACATTTTGCTTTACAGGGTTTATTACCATCCGGAGTAATACAACCTCCAAATCCCTGTCCGTTATCAAAATTTTCTGCTTTATCATCAATATAAGTAGCAACCGGCTTCTCCGATGCAAAATATTTATTCTTTCCCAGTTTTTTAATCTGACTGGTCACTTTTAATTCTGATGCTGTTCCTTCTGAATTATGATCCACGGAATTGGAACAATACAATTTTGCTCCTTCAACTACTAAAATTCCTTTTTTCCCCATATTATATATGCTTACTATTCTTTGACAAAATCAATTGTGATTATTTCATCATAAGAAAATAAATTATCTATCTTAAGTTCGGCTGTTGCCGTTTTACAAATCAGTTTTCTGCTGTTATTCTCTATTTCAGAATGAATTGTCAGTTTCATCTTTGAACTGTTTACTGCTTTCTGGTTCTCTATATCATAGTTGTTTTTTATTCTTTCTATCTTTTCTGCATCTACCGTTTGCTCTGCCTGAAAATTGGCAATAATAGTATCTTCAGATAAAGATGTAACAGAATATCCTTCCAATTCCTGCTCTTCTAATGTTCTAAAATTCCATTTTTCGGATTGTTTTATTCTATAATCCGGTTCAATTGGCACTGCTATTCTTGTATTAAAAAAAAGAAGGTTCCAATAAGATTCGTTAAATCTGTTTTTTAGAAATAAAGACTTGTCTATAATAATAGTATAAAATGTTTTAAAAATATCTAAATTATCTTCCTCATACTCCCTTGAAACCAACTCTCTTGCTTCCTTGTGCCACCTCTTATACCAGACAATATGATTCTCTATATCCAGAAAATTACCGTAATCATCAACCCTTACCTGAATAGGATAAGTTAACGCTTCCAAATATAATAATAGCTGAGTTGTATTATCCTCTAAATTTAAAGGCTGTATTACCAGATTTTTTTTATTGATCTCCCAGACTCTCTCTTCTTCTGAATCCTTAATACATTTTATCTCTATATCAAAACGAGACTCCATTTCTTTTATAACAGAACCGATTTGTATAGTTACTTTATGTACCACATGATATACTCTGGTATTTCTCCAGGAATAAATGGTTATATTTTTTATGTCTTTTGTTTCAGTCATTCTGTTTCAAATCAATACATTTATGAGATATTGTCTTACCATTTTTATTAATTTGCATAACATAAGCAACATTTTGCTCATTCAAATTCCAATCATCAGATCTACCTTTTCCTCCAACAAGATATGTTATTTGAAAATTAACAATAGTAGCTGTGCCCACATCATCATTAATAAAATTATCCTCTCCGTTTTCAGAATTAACTCTATAATTAGTATACTGTGAAGGATAACCTGAAGCTTGTTGTCCTGCAACTAATACATCTCTAAAATTAGATAATGAAGAAATATTCCTAGCAAATGATTTCCCTTTAGGCAACCCTGTTTTACATCCAAAAAAATTAACTCTAGCTCCACCTCTACCTTTTTATCCTCACAGGAAATCAAAAAGAAAACTATTAATAAGTAAATATTATATCTTTTCATAAAATTAAAATTTAGGACTGTTCCACATATCTAACCGTTGCTTTCTTGCCCATTCTTCTGCCTCTTTTTGCTGCTGCTGTTTTCGTTTATTTATTCTTTCCTGTTTTCCTTCTTTCAAATTCCCTGTAAATTCTCTCTCAAAAGTAATTTTAGTTAAAAACGGTTTATAACCTCGAAGATGTTGTAAAATAAACCAGGCTCTAAATCCTGCTCCGTATACATAAAATTTTTCCATATCCGGATAATCCAGTCCAAAATGATCCCAAAAAATCACTTCATATTTTGCTGTGTATTCCAGCCCTTTATTCTTATAGGCAATCAATTTTACTTCAGTAGCCCAAATATCATTTAAAGCAATCGTTTCTCCTCTAAATACATTCCAATCTTTTTTATAAGTAAATGCCGGACTTGTAAAAATTCTTTATTGGCTATTACCTATAATTCATTATTATATTTTCTTCTTATTTTCTAAAATAAAAAAAATGTAAAATAAATAAATAAATGAAATTAAAAATAGTCATACCCACAAACATATTTAATATACTATATATTTTATTCAGAATAGTAGTCATATTATCAGAGTCTTCCAACTGATATTTAACTATTAAGAATGCATTTATAAGTAATCCGCTTTCAATAATAAGAACTACTATAAAAAATACTATCATTATTATTTTGATCATATTATTTCCCATATTTAATTAATTAGATGATGAACCGTAACTTCCTCCACTTGACGCTGGACTTGATCCGCTAGTTATAATTTCACTATTTGATGAATTTGCTGAACTTCCTAATCCATCTCCTGAACTACCTGAAGTTTCTCCCGAACTTCCTGTCTTATTTAATCCCTCAATAGATTTAACATTTTCATAAGTAAACTTCATAAGATCTGTCGCTTCTTTAACCCTATTATTGATTTTCCCTTGTTCAATTAAAAAATTTTTGAGAGAACTTGGTATTGTAAAATCTTCCTTATATGAATATATTTTAGTATTAAATAAATATGCATCAAAATTAAATATATTCGTTCCCGCCTGCTTTAAAACATCACATGTTTTTGTTGTACAATTATTACCTGTCAAATCATAATTATCTATAACTCTACCATATTTTTTTACATCTTCTGATGTCGATTCATTATCTGGTTGTTCAGTCGAACTATTCCAAATAGTATCAAAAATTTCAATAACATTTTCTTCCTTTACATCATTAATTTGAAAAACAGTACAGTCAAGTCTATATAATTCTTTTTTCATATAATCTATAGCTAATTTATTAGTATATCGAATCAACACACCCTCACCTACAGTTCCTAAAGAAATCATATATGCATCATCATATCGACCATAAGTATATAAATAAATATTATTTTCTTTATGAACTGTTAAAAAAACATGCCCTGTTCCTTTCGTTTCAACCCAGACAAATACACCTGAAGGTAATTGTATTTGTGAAGTTACAAAAACACTATCAGATGGTTCTTTTAAAAAAGGATATATTGTTAATTTTTTTACACCAATAATGTTTTCTGATAAAATATGAACTTTTTTTATTGCGATTTTTTTATCTGTAATAATACCTGAACCATCTATAAAATCTATAAGTTTTTCACTATTATCATACTTTATTTTCCATTTTATTTTCCTTAAGTCATCTATAAGAAAATCTTGCTGATTAAATTCTATTGCTTCATAATCATATACCCCTCCTCCTTTTACAATTTCTGGTCCTATAACTTTAGTAACTCTCAATGTATCTACTTTAAAGTTTAAACTAATTGAATCAACTGGTTTTATAAGGTAGGCATACAACCGCATTTCTCTATACACTAATGAAATAAAAACATGATCTTCACTTTCTTTTATTGCAGAATAATCTACGGGTATTTCAAAAACTCTCCCGTCAATCTTCATTTGCCATTTAAGACGTTTTATTTCTCCTTTTGTTGCTTTTCTGTTAAAAGATGCTTTAAACCAGTACTTTGTACCTATAACCGGTTTCTCTACTTTTTCATTTTTATCATTAAACGGACCTTCCAGCTTTGTAACCAGTACATCATCTTTATCAATTTTATCAGGATCAAATTCTCCAAACTTTACACCTCCGTTTTTTCCCCGTATATTAATTTCCTGAGCTGATATTATAGTATAGTTGCCTTTAGTAGCTCGAATAATGATTTCTCCAGCCTTCTTTTCGGATAATCCAAATATATTTCGCGTGATCGTTCCGTATTCCATACTACTGCATTTTTACCTTACTTGTACTATCCATATTTACTTCTGTAGCACTTTCTATAGAAATACCTGTTAAAGAACTAACCACCTGTCCTTCATGCATATTTTCATTAATTTTATCTGCTATAGAAGATCTGCCTCTCTGAGCGGTTTCTATAATATTTCCTGCTGTAAGATTATATTCTTCATTAGCTATTTCACTAATACTGTCTCCTGCAATAATATTTACATCTTCCCCTGCTGACTGAACGATATTCTTTCCTGCATTTAATACCACATTTTCCCCTGCATTTACAGTAAAATTCTTAGGAGCATTAACACTTATATTTCCCTGCCCGTCCATTAACCAGGTATTTCCACTTGGGTCTTCGATAAAAACAGAACCTTCCGCATCATTAAAAATCATCTTCGTACCGGAACGGGTATGGATTACTTTCTTATCATTACCTTCTGTTATATAACCGGAAACTTCCTGTCCGTTATAATTCGTACCGGACACATAAGCACAATCCGGGTCGTTTCCTTCAAAACAAACACGAACTTCTTCATCTATTTCAGGAATGAAATAAAAACCTTTTCCACTTCCTGAATGAGGAGTTTGTACACGAATCCAGTCACTTTTATTATCGCTAGAACGATCACTCCAAAAATACTGTACTCTGATACGCCCCATTCCCTGTGGATCATTATTATCAATTACTTTTGCCGGTTGATCGTAAGCAAAACCTCTGCTGTTTGAATCGGTATAAGGTGGCTGAACGCAATCTAACGGAATTGCTTCAAATTCATTTCGGAAATTCTCTGCTCCTGCACTGTAAAAACTGCACTTCGTTATAATAACATGATGCGTTACCGTTTTGTTTTGTATAGTTACAATATTCCCGACATTGATCGGCTCAGAGGTTTCTACGGTATAATAAACCATCTGCGCCGCTTTACCTGCTGTATCCAATCGACTCATTCTATCAATATCTCCTTGATTATGAGCTAAAGGACTATAATTATGAAAAGGAATAACCTCATTCATTTTTCGCCTATACTGAGAACTCTGGGCATCAACAGCGCTTTTCATCAGATCATCATTGAAATTGTCATCTGTTTGTTCTTTTTCTGATTTTATCTGAGCAACTTCATTATAATCATAAGCGGATAAACCGGACTTATTACTAACCAGTGCTGCACTCATTCCAAGACTTCGTATATCTACTCCGTTGATTAGTTTCATTTTGGAATCTTTTATCCTGCCAAACTGTAAACGCCTGCCGTCCCAATACAGCCATTCTCCGTATCTTTTGGCCAATCGGGTCATATACTCCCAATCCGTTTCATTGGATTGCAGTATATTTGAAATTTTATCTGTGTATTTAGGAGCTATATCCTCCGGTTCCCATAATCCCTCAGTATGTCCTTTCATAGTCTCTTTGGCAATATCTGATAAATTTTTATCCAGGTGCTGACGACTGTGTTTCAGGTCGTTCATTGCAATAGTATGACTGTGTCCTGTAACCAGAAAGCCTCGTGTAGCTCCGTCTTTGTTTATCATTTTCAGACCGGTTATCAACCCTTTATAAATAATCTCTTTCCCTGTAGTAGTAAAAAGGGAAAAAGTAATTTCGTTGTCTAAATTATTTCGGAAATAACCGAAATCTTCTAAAGGATTGGTCAACAAATCCGAAGAAATACGCCATAAAAACTGAAATCGACTATGTGTAAGAATTTCCTGGTGTATTTCCAAATCAGAATAGTGTACGAATTTATCATACATAGGAATACGTATAACAACTCTTTTTTGGGCATTATTATTGGTAATTGATATCATTGGTAATCTTTTTAAAGTAAGTGAGAAATTATTTTCAGATTATTCCAGAGACCAGTCTCTTTCATATTTTGCACCTGAAAAATCAAAATCTTTTGCTGTAATAAGCATTTCTGTAATCATTGGTGTTTCCGTAGTACTTCTGAAGCTTTCTTTGTAATAAATACAGAAACCTTTTGTGAATCGTAATTCCTTCATTTTACTCATCGCATCACGTCTGAAAAAAATAACGGTTCCATCCTTTGTTTCCGTACTACTGGTCATCCAGTTCATAAAATCTGTTTTGCGATCTGATTCGACAACAATTCTAAATCTTCCTCCACGGGCAATATCATCCGGTTTCTCCATACTGTCTGTTTTCTGAATGAAATCAATATCAAACTCTAAAACATTGAACTCCTGTCCGTCTATTGCTAATTTTGCTAAAAAACTCATAATTTATATTTTTTTTTATTATTCGAGATAAAAAAAGGGAGACTAGTAATAGACCTCCCTTTTGGTAATACAAAATAAACTGGCTACTGAAAATTAGATTCTATAATTATTATGCTTCGTAACATTATAAAAAACGCATTCTCTAAATTTCAGAACAATGTAATTGCTCCTTATACCCAGCTATTTTCAAAGTCTCCACCACCCATCTGGATTTTTTTAGAAGAAATCGTGAATAATTCTGTTAAAGGATTTTTTCCAAGAGAATCAAACGTCTCTTTGTACTTTACCATGTAAGCTTCTGTGAATTTTAATTCTTTAAGAGTCGCATCTGTATCACGTTTACTGTAAACAATAGATCCGTCTTTTCTCTCAAAATTGTTAGTCATCCATTCAAACAGTTCAGTACCTCCCGTAGATTCTACTTCAATTATAATTCTACCACCTCTTGTTACAGAAGACGGTCTTCCTGTTGCATCTGTTTCCTGTGTCAGGTCATAACTTACATTTAAGACAGTATAATCTTTACCGCCTACTTTTAATTTAGCTAAAAAACTCATAGTTATTAGATTATTTATTTAAAAATTTATTTATATACCAATATTATAAACTTTATGAAACAAAAACAAGTTTATTTAAATGTTTTTTTTGTTTTTCTTTCGAAAAATAAAGAAAAATCTATTGAGAGCGATACAATTGTTGACAAACTTCGAGATCTACCTTTACTTTCTCATATTCATCCTGATACGTTTTTGCAATTTGCGCCAGACTATCCATTGTTTTATCACTAAAACTTAAATTTCGAACTAGTCTTTTTGCATCAATTAGTTGTTTATAGGTCAAAATAACATTTGCATACATTTTTTTACCTTTCAAAGTATCTTTAGGTAAAGCAGAATACATTTCTGCCAGCTTTTTTAATGCTAACTGCTCCTGAAAGAAATTATCCTGATCCGGTTCATTAATCGCATCTATAAATATTTTTGCACTGTCAATTTTAAATGAGAACTTCTGTTGAAATTCAAATTCATTTTTTAACTGCTGATTTTCATATCGTAATATTTTATTTTCTTTTGAAGGCAACTGATAATTAAAAAATATCGCAAACACGATAATAAAAATTGTGATTCCGAAAACAGTGAAAAACAATAAAAATGCTTTTAACCTCTCCGCTTTATTCAATACTTCCATATTATTCTGATAAATTAATCATTTATTAAAGTTTTATTTCTGCGCGCCTGTGTAACAATTTTCTGATGTTCATCTGTAACCTCAGTAATATATACACTTCCATCTTTTTTCTTCCCGATATAATCCAGTCTTGTCAGAGTATAAAAGAGATCTTCAATACTTTTAGCAAATTTAGACACCTGTTTTGAAGTAATATCGATCTGATTGTGATTGTATCCTATATTAATCGTTTCATTAAATAATAATTCAAAACTACCTTGAGAAATATTACACCATTCAGCGAAATAGTTCAATAATTCCTCTTTACCGGACCCAGATCTTGAATCGATATAATTTTTAACTATTCGGGCAAAAGAGATAATATAGTTATACATATAAGCTGGTGGTCTGCCCGGAGTAAACCATCTGAAAGAATTAATCTCCTGTCCTAAATAATACAAAATCTTATCGCAGATAACATCCATCAGTTCGGACAGAACATTTTCCTGATCTTTTCTCTTTATTTTCTGAGAAATCTGATTGGCATAAATCTCCATTTGCCCCAGAAAGCGGTCTAATTCTGTAAAATCAGCTAATAAAGCAGGATAACTACTTACTGAAGTGCAGGGAGGAATATAGGACTCATCAATAACCGTCTGATTACTACTGACCAAAATTTTCCCCACTGTTAAAAAAGACGCCCCTAGTCCATTGTCTTTACTTAAATCTTCTTCTGGAATAAGATGTAATAAATATTCCGATTGTGTAAAAGGATACCTTGGCGGGTTCTCATCTGGATCTAGTTCCCCAAAAGGAATTCTTTTTTTATAATTTACTGAAATACAAGCAAGTAATCCTATTTTTTTACTTTCTTCTATCTCATAAGTAGCTTCTGGATATGCCAGTGATGAATCAAAATTATTCGTGTTTTCTTTTCGAATCTCAATTCTCAGACCATTGGGCGTTACCGCAACACATTCATCAATTTTCACTCTTAAAAGCTTATGATTATCAACAATTAAATCCATTTTTATGGAATCATTGCTGTCTGCGACAGGCAACAGTCCAAAATTAATTGGTGTTAATTGTACGCCAATAGCTTCTTTTGCCATTTCAAAAACGTTTTCCTGCATCGCAAGAAAATGGTTTTTATTTATTTTCATCCCGTCAATCCAGTTAACAGGATAATGAATCAATTTCTCAGACATATATACTTATACTTTATCAGATTAAAAATCACCTTCTTTTACTTTTTTATTTTCTTTTACTTTTTTCTTATTATTAAGATTAAGTTCCCTGATCTCAATCTCATTATTTATTTTAGAAACATCCATCTTTGTTTTTAACTTTCTGTAACATAAAATCTGACTGTTATCTTCAATTTTATTAGCATATAATGATAAATTAGGATCTATCTGTCTAACCGGAGTATACCAATTCTCTTTTAAAAAGAAAACCCAACTGTAAGGTGTTTCTATATTATTGGTTTCGACCCCCTCACTTTTAAACTCTTCATTATAATCATACATAAGGTGATAAAAAATACGCCCAAAAGTAGATCCTTTTGGAGATTTTGCCTTTAATATCTGGTAGTTATCACTATGCAAATCTTTACTTATATTAAAAGAAAGCACAACTACATTTTTCATTTCTTCGTCAGATAAATTATCATAAGCCTGAGGTGTTTCTGGGAAATCCCAGGTCATAAATACTTTGCTCGGAATAGTGACCGATTTATTGAAAGTAATATAGAACCAGGTCGGAACCATAAAAGCGAGAAGATGCCCGGACATAATCAATGTATAATTCATTCCGTTCAGAAAACTGTAAACCAGGCAAAACGGAATCAGAGCATAAATTATTAACAGGAAAGAGAAAAAAGCTTCTTTCCAGATATTATTCTCTTCAAATTCATCAAAATAACTTCTGTATAAATAAACATGAAGTATCCCAAGCAATAAAGCACTAATCTGAAAAAATATAAAAACCTGATAAAAATTAACAAATAATCTGTTATTCCCCAGAAAAGTAACTAAACTGTATACTAACATCAAAATTACTACATAAGGAACAAATTTGCTTTTTAAATTCTGTTTGAACTTAGGCGCTACCCTTGAAAAAACCATGGTAACAATAACACATACTATAATGAGAACTGAAATGGTTGCTATTAAATTTACATCTACTAAATTTTTTAAATATGACTTCATTATATTCTTGTTGTATAACCTAAAGCAGGTTCATTATTTGGATTAAATTGGAATAATTCTTCACTTTCACTAATCAAAAATTTAGTGGTAACCTCTACCTCTATTGGCAAAAATATTTCATAGAAAAGAGTTAGAAACTTTTCTACCGGAGAATTATAAATAAACTCCGAGAAATGAAATTTCTTCAGAGGACCTATTGAAATATTAATGTGCAGAGAATAATCGGTAAAACTGCTCCCGGTTATAAAATCAAGCCCCAGCCTTGCTTCTCCCAGATTTACTCCCTGATCATCATCAGTATGTTCTTTATATTCTGATTTTTCAAAACGCACTTCTTCTTCAAGTAAATAGGACAAACAATCCATTACTAAATTCAGATCGCCCATAAATTTATATTTATAAGGCAACAATCTCACTAACTTGGCAACCAGTAATTCCGGTAAATCTTTAGAGATACCCCAAAACTCATATTGAAAATCCAAAGGTTTATTCCCGTCTAATCCGAAAAATATTTTCTTTTCAATATTTTCAAGTTTCACCCCTGAAAAAAATATCTCATTCTGAAAAGGAGAAAAAAACTTTTTGGCTGCTTCACTCTGAAGTTTCTGATCCCGGTAAGACTTTACCATATTATCTACCGACTGACCGGATAAATCATTCTTAGGTACATGGGTAATTCCCTCAGGGAGAACATTATAAATATTATCCCGTGATAATTCTATTCTCAGTACCTGTTTTGTATTTAATTCAAAATCAACTACTCCGGAGGATAAAATATCATAACGATAAGACCGACTGAACTGCCCTTCAAAACCAATCAGAATCTGTTCATCATCAGAATTAAAATTCGTCAGTATATCATCTACAAGAACTTCCGCTCTAATATCTTCCTTAAAAGAAGCCAACCAGCTACTTAACTTCTCTGTATTCATTTTCTAGTTTCTTCTAAAATACTGTTATTATTTTTAAATTTTTTTATTGCTCTTCAGCCTTGCTGATGCAACATATCTCTTCTGAAAATACATATCATTAAAATCATATATACTCAGCCCTCCTTCTGGTGTACTGGTCAGAATCCTGTCATTATGAAGATATAACCCCACATCTGAAAGAGGAGATTCCTTATTATATCTAAAAAAAACAATATCTCCTTCTTGCAGAAAAGCTCGCCCTGTAAATACTTGAACAGAAGAATGTGTAAACATTCCTGACGGTTTTTTAGGTAAGGTAGCATTATAAACTTCACTGAATAAAGACTGAATAAAATAAGCACTATCTACTCCTTCTGTTCTATCAAATGAATTTTCTTTATAAGGCGCCCCTATCCAGGAATCGATATAAAAATATAGATTATAGTTTATAATATCTTTTGGATTTGTCGCCAAAACAATTGCATACTTTTCTTTTAATCTTAAGGTTTCATCATCTAATTTTTCAAAATTATCATCATAAATAACATAGTTACTTTCCTTCACTCTGTTTATACTATCTATCTTTTTGTAATACAAATCTGAGTAATTATACTTATTTGGAACGTGCTTTATAAAACGCTTTCCACAAAAAGCAAATAGTGTTAAAAATAATAGTGCTAATATTCTTCTCATTCTCCAAAAATATAAAATATTTGATTTATAGCTTACTTTTTTTTAAAAAAAATTAAAAACAAATAACTTTAACAAAAATCACATTTTATTTAATAATATTTTGGTTTTTTAAAATTTTATAATTTATATTTGCCACCTATACAATACCGTTTTATTTGGAAAGAAGTTTTTACAATTATGAAGAAAATCATATCAACTAAATTTGATAAAAAAATTCTATTAGCATTTTTATCTATTGCAATTTTTGGCTTACTGCTCTTAGGATATCAGTTTTTTAATCATGTAGATTGTGATGACTCAAGATATTTTATTACCTCAAAACATTTTTCTGTAGGTTCGACTATTGAATACGAAGATCAGACTTCTGGCGCTAAAAAATGGGAATGGGATTTTGGCGACAAATCACCAATAGATACCAGAAGACATACTTTTCATCAATATAAAAAAGCCGGAACCTATAAAGTGAAACTGATTATTAATGGACATTGCACACAGGAAAAAGTGATTAAGATTGATAATTCCCAACTTATTGACCAATCAAAAATCCCTGTAATATTAGCTCCGGAAGCAGTTATGCAAGGAAAGCCAATCCGGTTCAATTGTGAATTTCCAGGTGCTGAGACATGGGAATGGAGTTTTGGAGAAACACCCGGATTAGATGCTCTGACCAAGTCTCCGACATTTACTTACAATACCATTGGTGTAAAAAAGGTAACATTGTTAATTAATGGGGATTATACTCATATTGCAACCAAAACCATATATGTGGGACCTAAAAGAATAACTAAAGTTCGTAAATTAAATTTAGAATCTTACAACCCGGAACTTCCTGTTGAAGCCTTTAATTTACCATTAGGAAGCCCTAAAAAAGATCCATTGGTAGATATGTTGCAATATTTACCCGTTGCGCCAAAATCACTAAAGAAAAATGATTCAATACCTCCGGTAAAAAAAGCTCCTTTAATATCCGAAGAACAATTCAATCTTTTACTGCAAAATGTTGCTAATCAGAGTAAAACAAAAGAAGATTTTGCAAAATATATTTGTGATGATTATGATCTTCCAGTTGTTAAAAACGGAAAGGAAATTCTAACCTTTACAGAGCTATGCAAAGCGCTCTCAGGCAAAAAAATAAAGATTACTTCCCTCAGACT
Organism: Flavobacterium sp. AK-301; assembly: GCF_058310215.1. NCBI lineage: Bacteria > Pseudomonadati > Bacteroidota > Flavobacteriia > Flavobacteriales > Flavobacteriaceae > Flavobacterium > Flavobacterium sp. AK-301. The sequence goes on along the minus strand of NZ_JBZEES010000013.1, from coordinate 41,695 downwards.
AAGTAAAGACAAACAAAACTGTGTGAAAGGAGTTTCAATTAATTACAAAGTAAAGAGAATAGTTGGCTGGAGCAGAGATTGATAAATTAAAACTGTTTAAAATGAATGATTTAGTTTATTCAATATATTTTTAAATATTGAATTTTAAATGATTAAGATATGGAAACATCGCCTATAACATATAATGAAGAGCTAAATAAAGCTTTTGAAATAGCACAAAAAATAGCAAAGGAGAATAATCATAAATATTATTCCGGAGCTCATTTATTAAAAGCTATTTTAAACAGGGATCTTTCTTTGCTGAAACAGCTAGAAAGTAACGGTATCGACGTTTTCTATCTTTTAGAATGGGCAGAAGTACGTATAGAAGAGCTACCTAAATCCGCTAATGTTTTTTCAGCAACACCAGATGAAATTATTGATAAAATTATTGATGAAGCAGATGCGATCAGAGACATAAATAATCTGAATGAAATTGACCTATATTCTGTAATGACTGCTTTAAGCACGCCGGGCGTTGGTTTTTCTTTCGATCAGTTAAAAGCATTTCCGGTTTCAAGAAATGAATTATTAAATGAAGAACTAGAAACAGAAACGAACATATCCTCTACTTCGACTCCGACAAATAAGAAAAATACTTTTTTAAGTAAATACTGTACTAATAAAAACAAAGAATTAAAGAACAATACAGAACCGATAGCAATAGCACGTGAACTTGAAATTAATTCGATTATAGACACACTTTGCAGATTATCAAAGCCAAATGTACTTTTAATAGGAGATCATGGAATAGGAAAAAGTACTCTTATCAATGGCTTTGTTCAGAATATCATCAATAAACAGGTTCCTGATCTGCTACTAGACACAAAAGTTTATGAATTGGACATCAGTGCTCTTATAGCAGGTGCTTCTTACAAAGGAGAAATTGAAGATCGCCTGAAGAATATTTTTCAAGAAATAAGAGCACTCAATAAAGCTATTCTGATAATTGAAGAAATTCACACCCTTTTAGACAAACAGGGAAATGACTCAGGTGCTTCCAATATAATCAAAAGTGAACTTACAAAAGGATTAACTATAATTGCAACTTCAACCATTGAAGAATTTACCAAAAGAATCGAAAAAGATCAGGGTCTTGCCACCATGTTTGAAATTCAGAAAGTAGAAGAAATAGATGATGAAAGTACTTTCAGAATGATTCGCCTGAACGTTGATAAACTAAAAAAACATCACAAGATATTTATCGATGATGATTCTATCTGGGAATCTATTCGTTTATCCAAAAGATATTTAAAAGAGAAATCTCTTCCTGAATCCGCTATAAACCTGATAGATCACACTATGTCCGTTTTAAAAACAGCGGGAGAGAAATTTCTGAAAGAAAAGGAACAGATAACTGAAAAGACAAAGGAGCTACTTTTAAATCCAAATGAATTATCAGAAAAAGAATTATTAACTGAAAGCAAATGGCTATTTAATGATCTGTCACATAAAACCTCTTACTTAAACACTCTTGCTCAGGAAAAGACAGTACAAGAAGCTCCTTCACTGGAAGAATCCGGAATTATTCTGGATTATATACTGAAACTACTTCCTGTTCTTGAGAAAATTGCATTGGAAAAAAGAGCCTGTATTGCCCCGCTGGATCTTGCATTGATTATTTCAAATAAAACAGGTATTCCGATTGGAAAACTACAAGAAGAGGAAAAACAAAGACTGAATGACATGGAAACCATTCTTCAGGAAAGAGTTATAGGACAAGATCATGCTATTGAAATTGTATCGGAAGCCATTTTAGAATCTCGCTCAGGGTTAAGCAAAGCCGGTCAGCCTATCGGTTCTTTTTTCTTCCTGGGACCTACCGGAACAGGAAAAACAGAATTAGCAAAAACACTGGCCTCTTTTCTGTTTCAGGATGAAAATGCAATTATCCGTTTTGACATGTCTGAATTTAAAGAAGAACATTCCGCTGCTCTTCTTTATGGAGCCCCTCCAGGATATGTAGGATACGAAGAAGGAGGTTTATTAGTAAATAAAATTAGGCAAAAACCCTACTCTATTGTTCTTTTTGATGAGATAGAAAAAGCACATAGTTCCGTATTTGATGTTTTTCTTCAGATAATGGATGAAGGGAAATTACATGACAGATTAGGTAAAGAAGGAGATTTTTCTAATTCAATAGTATTATTCACCTCTAATATCGGAGCTGATTTCATTGTAGAATCTTTCTCTAACGGAGTTATTCCTAAATCTAATCAGTTACTGGAAATCATGTCCCGTAATTTCCGACCTGAATTTTTAGGCAGAATTACAGAAATTATACCGTTTGCCCCTATCTCTAAAGGAAATGCAATCAAAATACTGGAAGTTCACCTTAAAAAAGATTTTTCAGATTTAGCAAAAAACCTGAATATTGAAGTTAACATCTCTCAGGAAGTAAAAGAATATCTGGCTGAGAACGGCTATAATATGAAGTACGGAGCACGTCCTTTAAAAGGAATTATAAGAAATGAACTAAGAAGACCTCTTGCTAAAAAATTAATTGCAGAAGAGTTCAAAGAAGGAGATTCAATTGAGATTATATTAAATACAAATAATACTATTATCTGGAATAAAAAATAGAACAGTCGGTTTAAAACCACCCCAAATTAAACTACTGTAAATAACAATCCCAATGTTAAAGCCTATTTGAGACAGATGGTATATAATAAAAACAACATTAAACAATTACAATTATTTTAGTATTTTTTAATAAAAATACTATTAATTGTTAATTAAAAACAAAAAATCAGTACTAATCAATTAAACTTTTACAAATTATGTTGTCAAACTATGGAATAGGAGGAAATGAAGTAAAATTAGATGCTAATGAAGGCATCATCGAAATTCCTCAAAACAGAACATTAATCGCTCAGAAATTATCTGCTACAACCCCTATTAAACCGGAACTTGTAGAAGGATTAAATACTGTAGAACAAGTATTTGAACATTTCAAACCTGAAATAAAAATCGGATTTGAAAATGCTGAAGGAGCTACAAAAAATGAAACTTTAAAATTCAAAAATCTTGGCGATTTTGGTATTAAAGGAATCACAGAACAAAGCCCTTTCTTAACTGATCTGGAAACAGAAAAAGATCAGTATTCTAAAATTATCAAACAACTTAAAACCAACAAAATTCTAAAAGCAGCATTAGACGATGCTGATGCAAAAAAAGCACTTATAGAATCCATCGAGGCTCTTATAAATGAATTAGAAATAACAGAATAAAACCTAACAATAGAAAGAAATGTCAAAAAAAGAACAATTAGAAGTGCTTAATGCAGATACAGCTGTATTAACTGCTCCAAAAGGAACATCTATTGAAAAAAGTATTACCAGACTTGAAAAGTACGGTGGTTTCGATCTTTTAGAAATGTCCATAGAAGGAGTTCAGAATATTAACCCGGAAAGAAAGGCAAGAAGAAAAATCTTCCTGACAGAAAAAGGAAAAGGAAAAGAAAGAGAAACTTTAAAAAAGACGCTTCAGTTATGGGCTGATATTTTAAAAAAGAATAACTCTTTAACCGATATGGTTGCTGTCTCCGAAGACAAAACAAAAGAGGCTGAAAGATTACTTCTGAAAAATCTGAGCGTTGCTGTAGAAGCAACAAGAGAACTGGAAACGAACTACAGAACAGTTGCTTTGTTTTATAAAAATACTGAAGCCGATAAAGTAAGAAATGTAACCGTTTTAAATGCTGAAATTGACCAGTTAAAAGATCTTGATAATACTCGTTTTATTGATACAGTACATTCTGAACTGGTAAATAATTATGACAGATTAGATCTGAAAAACAACTATGGTATTCTTGTAATCCCCGGTTATTTAGGCTCTAATAAAGTTATGGAAAAATGGGCAAGGATCGCACATGAGAATAAAGTAATGCTGATTACAGATTTTGAACATTTAGATGAACCGGATGATGTAATGGAAATGTTTGATTCCGCTTACCTTACTGGTGGAGATGCATACCGTTCTAACGTTATGGTTACCTGTAACTGGCTTGTAGGAAGAGGACGTTTTGAAACCATTGATGAAATAGATGACCTGTTTATTCCTCCATCAGCAGCTTTAGCAGGTAAAGTATACCAAACTTTAATGTCACAAGTAACCGCGGGTAAAAAATTTGGTGGAATTAATGAAGTAGACGGAGTAAAATTTGACCTTAAGAAAAGTGAAATTGCCAATCTTGAAAACATGGGATTAATTCCAATGGTAAATGAATACGGCAAAGTAATGGCTTTCTCCGGAAAAACATTATTTAATGGAGATAATCTGGGACTACAAACCTATTCTGTAGTTCGTGTATTTGATTATGTAACCAAAGTTCTGATGGATTTCCTAAACAGAAGAGCATTTGAAAACTTCTCTGCCAAAACTCGTAAAGAAATTATGGGACAAATCGTTCGCTTTTTAGATGGTATTACAGGACCGGATAAATTAATCGAAAATTTTGAGATCCGTCGTTTTGAACAAGATCCTATCCAAAAAGATCGTATTTTTCTGGATATCCATATGAGACCTTATTTTCCTGCAAAAAACTTCCTTATAAAAATGGACGGACATAAAGGAACTGATGGTAATGAATGGGATACAGATTACGATCAGGCATAATTAAACCATATAATCCAAAAGAAAGTTCTTCTTGTTAAGAACTTTCTTTTTAAATTTTAAGACACTTATGCAACGAAATAAAATATGGATATTTCTTTGTTTTTTTCTAGTTTCCAGTTTATTATCTGCACAGAACAGAAAAAGAAAAAAAGCAATATTTGACTCCATTCATCAGTGTGAAAACAGAATCTCACAAAATAATTTTTTACTGAAAAAGAAAAAGTTTGCCAGTGCTGAACCCCTTTTATTACAGGTAGATAATGATAAAAATGAATTTGGAACTTTACAGATCGGGAAAAGAAAAAGAAGAAGTTATTTATATTTTAAATTATTAGTCAATAATACCTGTTTAAAAAGTAGAGATGTAATAGAACTCTATCTTGAAAACGGAACCATTGTTACTTTAAAAAATCAGTATTTGATTAATTGTGATGGTAATTTTGTAAAAAAAATAAAACGAAAAGATAGAAAAGTCATTCTAAATAATAGAATTGTTTCAATGCGATTCCATACTTTCAATAAAGACTATACTTTTCTTATTAAAGAAGCAGATTATAACACAATCTGTAATAATATACAATGTATTCGAAAATATAAAATAAAAAAATAAATGGCTCCGATTCCTCAACTACACTTAGCACTAAGTACCACAGACTGCAAAGGTTCTCCGTTTTATGCAGGGGAAGGAACGGAAATGTCCCGTACGGACTCTGCATTGCAGCAACACACCATTACAATATACATTTCAGAAGAAGAATCAGGTCTAGTACGTCTAAACACCCCTAAATCAGATAAAAAACAACCTAAATCAATAGAAGTTCCCACTTATAAAATGCTGGTTACAGATTCTCTGACAGATGAAAAAAACATCTATGAAGTAACCCGGGATGCAATACTTCTCAAAGATGAAAAAAAAACAAAAGCTTCTTTCTGGTCTTTTCTAAATTTTGATTTTATTAAATCAAAAAAATATACCTATAGCACTATAGCTTTTGAACCATTACACCAGGAAATAGAAAGTTATAACATATCAAGATATAGAAAACTAAATCATGATACGTTGAGTTATTCTTTTAAAAATAACGATACAACAGTTCGTCTCTTTGCAGGAGATCCTGCTACAATCGAGCTTTCCCAAAATCCGGATAAACTGTTTTTAGTCGTTGATGGGCAAAAAGGACTACGGTTTATAGGAGATATTCTTTATCGGGAAAAGTTTTTAAAACTAAATCCTATTGTAGAATTAAAGATCATTAAACGAAAAAAACAACCTAAAACCATCGAGGTTAATAAAAAAGGAACGCTTAACAGAATTATATATATCTAAAATTAGTTATTATGTTTTTAAAGATCCCTATTGATTTTAATCAGATTACTCAGAAGAAAGAGCTAGACATAACCACTCTTGAACATTCCATTGCACAACAAATCATTTTAGTTGCTACCACTTATTTTGGAGAGTGCAAATTTGATGAAACTTTTGGGTGTGACATCTGGAATCTGGATTTTGATTTCCTTATGAGCGATACCACATTAAAAAAAACAATTACAGATGCTTTAAAAACATCCGTTAAAATGCATGAACAAAGAATGAAGCTTAAAGATGTAGAAGTCAATATTATTGAGCAAAAAATTAATTCTTTAGGAGTATACAGAACTAAAAAAAGAATCAACATACATATAACGGGGAATATTATAGAAACGAACAGACCTTTCGATTTTCATGGGTTTTTCTTTGTAGGTCCTCTATCCTATTAAATGATTATTAGATTATTTAGATAGTCCAAAATTGAACTATCTAAAAATCAGAAAATAAAAAACATATCCATAAAATGAATAAAGACAGAATCAAAGAACGTATCCTGAAAAGAGCCGCTCAGGAATGGGGCAGTAAAGAAATTGATCCTGAAACTTCTTTTGACCCTATTGTTGCAATGTTATTAAATGCCGTTTCCTCAGAACTGGAAAAATTATATGGTGAATTTAATAATACTCAGACAAGGGTAATTGAAAGAATTTTAGATATTATATTTCCAGATACAGTTGCAGGAGTATATCCTTCAAGAGCAATTGTTCATGCCGAACCTGTTGAAAACAATTACCCTCTTTCACTTCACTCTCACTTATTAAGTTGTAATAAAAAGATCAACAATATCTATGATCCTGCTAATCCCATTATAAAAAAAATATCTTTAGGTCCTACTGCCCCTTTTATCAGCCATGCTGCCAAAATTGAATTCATGGCTTATGAAAAATCATTATACAGAGTTGATAATTACTTTACTAAAACAAATATAAACAGCGCCACAAAACATATTAACCCGGGAGTAGTATGGATCGGTTTGAAATGTAAAAACAACTTTACCGATTTTAAAAACCTGATGTTTTATCTCAACATCAGAAACAACTATCAGAAAGACTATTTCTTTTATAACCTCAAACAGGTCAAATGTTATTACGGAACTAAAGAAGTTAAAATAAAAGAAGGCTTTAACATTGATATCCAAAGAGTGGATATTGAAAATATTGTAAAGAAAAATTATTCTTATATAGATCAAGTCAGCTCCGAAATAAATGAGTTTTTTGCGCCCAACTTCATAACTATTAAAGACACAATCTCTCTTAAAGATCAGAATGATAAAGTTATAGAAGAATTATCCGGTCATTTTCCAAGTGATATTTTTAAAGATGAAAAAGATGTGATCTGGCTAAAATTTGTTTTCCCTGAAACATTGGTTTCTGATATTATTGATAATATTCAGATTTCAATGAACTGCTTTCCTTTTTTTAATAAAGAAATATACAGAACAACCGGAAGAGCTTTAAATCCATATTATTATACTCCTTTAAAAACAAATGATTATTTTCTGGATCTGGATGCTGTGGTATCCGATTCCGGTATTTCCTATCATCTGAAAGAATTCACAAATGATATTCTCGAAGAAGGCTGTGGTACAATTCGAAGATCAGGTATCTCCCGATTTGATGAAAGAAACGCTGCCGAATTATTATCTTATTTATTAACTCTGGTAAAAGACGAAGTAGCTTCTTTTTCCGGAATAGGAGGAGATTTTTCAATTGACAGTATGAAATCAATAAATCAGCATCTTGCCTCTATTTATCAAAACATAAAAGAGAGTAACGCTGAAACTTCTAACGCTCCTTATTTAATGATTAAGAAAAAGGGGGAAGACAGAAGAGACCTAGCTTTAAGCATCAGTTACTGGGGAACATGTGGAGAAGATGCTAATGATCTAAAACCTTTTACCAAATTATACACCAATAATGATTTCTTACAAAACTCTGCCTATCTCATCACCTCTACCTTTGCCGGTAAAAAAGAAATGAATAATCATGATAAAATTCTGTCTTATAGAAATGCAATGCTTACACGTGGCAGAGTTGTAACTGCGGCAGATATAAAAGCTTTTACTCTGGATCATTTTAAATCAACAATCACAGAAGTAGAAGTATCAAAAGGAACAAAGAAAGAAAACTCACCTAAAGAAGGCTTCAGCCGAACGATTGATGTTAAAATAAGAAAAAATACTGATCCTAGCTATGAGATTAAAGAGTCTGAATGGAAATACCTCTGTGACAGCTTTTTAATGAAAATAATAAAAGTTTCTACAAATATTTATCCTTACAGATTACTTGAATTAGATTAAATTTTACGTTTTATAAAAGAACCAATTCGATTGGTTCTTTTCTTTTAAAAAACTACCTTACAAATCTAAAGGCTAGCGCAAGCTCTTGCTTGTGCCCGCTTAGGCAGTGTAGATTGCTGGGCTTATTCTTTTATTAAATTTATTTAGAGTATGCTTTTCTAGCCTTATAATCTCTTAGAAAAGTATCAATAATATTGAATAGTATTTCTTTCGTTTCTTTATCCAGCACCTGAATCTCTTCCAATCGTTTAACAGTTTCTTTGTCATAAGAAGCACTTTTACCCTCTCCAAACAAAAAATCCATAGGAACATCAAAAACCTTCGCTATTTTTAACGCCATTTCAATAGATGGGGCATTTTCATTTCTTTCATACTTCCCCACTATTATATTATGAAAACACCTATTTCACCCTTAACAACTTTACGAGTAGAAGCCAATTGTCATGAATTACCTAAAGGAGCTAAAATTGTTCCATATATTAAAATTTCAGGACGTTGGCTTGAAGATTTTGGATTTTATTTAGAAGGTAAAGTCACTTTGACTGCTAAACACGGTGTATTGATTATTAAAGCAAATAAACAAAGTAATCCTTAAACGTTCGCTCTTTAATGACAAATAAATCAAATTCCTTTTAACTTTAGCATAGGGTATTGGAGCATTACGGACTAGTTATGAAAAATAAATGCTCCATTACCCTTGATATAACAGGATTTTACTATAATCAATTAGTATTTATTCTTACCAAGAAATTAAAAGTACAGACAAAAATTAATAATTCTTTTTAGTACTTGTTTAAAAAATGTTTTTTCATTTTTTACTACTAAAACCAATCCTTATATTTGCAATCTTTATATAACATATTCCAAATGAAAATATCATACAACTGGTTAAAACAATTCATTAAAACAGACTGGACATCAGAAGAAACCTCTAATTTACTAACTGACTTAGGACTTGAAGTAGAAATCGTAGATCGATTTCAATCCGTTAAAGGAGGACTAGAAGGAATCGTTGTAGGTCAGGTAATGACTTGTATTCAACACCCTAATGCTGATAAATTAAGTCTGACAACAGTTGATCTGGGCGACGGAAATCCCCCTGTTCAGATCGTTTGTGGCGCTCCTAACGTTGCTGCCGGACAAAAAGTTGCAGTTGCCACTATAGGAACAACATTGTATGATAAAGAAGGAGCTTCTTTTCAAATTAAGAAAGGAAAGATAAGAGGCGAAGAAAGTTTTGGAATGATCTGCGCAGAAGACGAATTAGGTTTAGGAGAAAGTCATGACGGTATTATGATCTTAAATGCCGACCTAAAACCGGGTACCCCGGCTGCACGGGTTTTCAACGTAGAAAATGATGAAGTTTTTGAAATTGGTCTTACGCCGAATCGTGCTGATGCGATGAGTCACTGGGGCGTTGCCCGCGATCTAAAAGCAGGAATGACACAAAAAAATGTCAATACAGAACTAATTACGCCATCAGTAAGTAGCTTTAGAGTAGACAAGAGAACACTTAAAATAGATGTTTCTGTCGAAGATAACAAACTAGCCCCAAGATATGCCGGTGTTACCATATCCGGTATAAAAGTGGCTCCTTCCCCTCAATGGCTTCAGAATCGTTTAAAAGCTATTGGTATTACTCCAAAAAATAATATTGTAGATATAACCAATTATGTTTTACATGATCTTGGACAACCATTACACGCTTTTGATGCAGCTAAAATAAAAGGAAATAAAATCGTTGTAAAAACATTACCCGCAGGAACCAAATTCACTACGCTGGATGATGTAGAAAGAACACTTCATCAGGAAGATTTGATGGTTTGTAATGAAGATAGTCCAATGGCTATCGCAGGAGTTTTTGGCGGTAAACATTCCGGTATTTCAGAAACAACAAATTCAATCTTCCTTGAAGCAGCTTATTTTAATCCGATTAGCATTCGAAAAAGTGCAAAAAGACATGGATTAAATACAGATGCTTCTTTCCGTTTTGAAAGAGGCATTGATCCAAATATTACAGAATATGCAATCAAAAGAGCTGCCATTTTAATCAAGGAGTTGGCTGGGGGTGAAATTACATCTGACATCGAAGATATCTACCCGAAAAAGATCGAAGATTTCTCTGTATTCCTTAATTTTAATAATGTAACTAAAATTATTGGAGAAGAATTATCAAAAGAAACAATCAAAAAAATCCTGGTATCATTAGACATGAAAGTAAACAGTGTTTCTGACGCTGGTCTGGGACTAATCATTCCTTCTTATAGAGTAGATGTTCAGAGAGAAATAGATATTATAGAAGAAATACTGAGAGTATATGGGTATAACAATATTAAATTCTCCCAGAAACTAAATGCCTCTACAGCGTATGCTTCCAGAACTGAAGATCATAATGTACAGAATATCATCGCAAATCAGCTGACTGCCTTAGGTTTCTATGAAATGATGGCTAACTCACTGACTACACCTGAATATACTCAGTTATCTGAAACGTTAAAAAAAGAATTCAATGTAATGATGCTAAATCCGTTAAGTCATGATTTGTCAGCAATGCGTCAGTCGCTACTTTTCAGCGGACTAGAAGCATTATCATTCAACATTAACAGAAAAAAATCAGATTTAAAATTCTTCGAATTCGGAAAAAGCTATCATAAATTCCCTTCCGGTTACGAAGAGCAGAAACACCTTTCTCTATTCCTGACGGGAAACCGTAATTTAGAAAACTGGACGAACAACTCTAAAACAACTGATTTTTTCCTTTTTAAGGGCTATATCAACAGTATTCTGTCAAGATTAGGATTTCTAAACAGTACACAGGCAGCACCCGTTAAATCGGATATTTTTGCCGAAGGTATTGCTATTGTAAAAGGAAACGATGTTCTGGTTGAATTAGGAACTATTAAAAAACCAATTTTAAAATATTTCGATATTAAACAAGAAGTTTTATTTGCCGATTTCAACTGGGGATTAATCATAAAATTATTATCCAATAAAATAAAATTCACTGATATTTCTAAATATCCGGGAGTCAAAAGAGATCTAGCTTTACTGATTGACGAAAACGTTCAGTTTGAGACCATTTACAATCTTGCCAAACAGACGGAAAAGTCTCTTTTAAAAGACGTAATCCTGTTTGATGTTTATGAAGGAGATAAACTGCCTGAAGGTAAAAAATCATATGCTATCAGCTTTATATTACAGGACAATGCAAAAACACTGACAGATACTCAAGTTGAAAAAATCATGAGTAAACTACAGTATACTTTTGAAAGCCAACTAAACGCTCAGTTAAGATGATAATCAGATTAATTCACATCAATAAAAAGACCTGCAAATATGCAGGTCTTTTTTTATTAAAGTTCAGATTACTTTACCTCCTTTTCTGTCTTTAATTGCTTTTGCAATTACTACACTGTCTAATTTACCTGCAACTACATGATAGGTTAAAATAGACTGCAATATTTTTAAGCTTTCCTGTTTTAATAAAACTCACTTTAATGTTTTATTATGATTTACAAAAAAATAAACCTGAGTAAAGAATCAAGAAGAAAAAGCCAAGAAGAAAGAAATTTAAACCTGAGCCTGAAAGAACGAACTAGCAAAATAATAACCGTTTTTTATACTAATAAAATTAAAAGCTGAATAATAATATAACCTTTTCACTTTTAAAAACAGAGCATAAAAAAACCTCCAGTAAACTGGAGGTTTTCATTATATAAAAGTGGTTTCAGAGATTATTTTTCTCCTCTTTCCATTCTTTCTTTTAATTCTGCTAATACATCGATATCACCTAGAGTAGTTTTATCAGAGTTATTGTTATTTGCAGCAGCATTATTATTTTCTGCTGTTTTAACATTTTTCTCTTCTTCTTCTCTAAAGATAGCGGTGTGAGAAGCTACAACTCTTTTGAATTCTTTGTTAAATTCAATCACTTTGAAATCAGCTGTATCACCTTTTTTCAATTTCTTTCCGTCTTCTTTTTCAAGATGACGTGTAGGAATGAAAGCAACGATATCTTCACCGAATTCTACTGTAGCACCTTTGTCAACAATTTCTGAAATTTCACCAGAGTGGATTGTTCCAACGGCGAATGAATCTTCATATTTGTCCCATGGGTTAGAAGTAGTTTGTTTGTGACCTAAAGATAATTTACGTCCTTCAACATCTAATTCTAATACCACTACATCTAGTTTTTCACCTACATTTACAAATTCTGACGGGTGTTTTATTTTCTTAGTCCAAGATAAATCAGAAATGTAAATTAATCCATCAATTCCTTCTTCTAATTCAACAAAAATACCAAAGTTTGTAAAGTTTCTAACAATACCTGTATGTTTAGAACCTACCGGATATTTAGAAGTAATATCAGTCCAAGGATCCTGAGTTAATTGTTTGATACCTAAAGACATTTTACGATCTTCTCTGTCTAATGTTAAGATAACAGCTTCAACAACATCACCAACTTTAACAAAATCCTGAGCAGATCTTAAATGAGTTGACCATGACATTTCAGAAACGTGGATCAAACCTTCAACACCTTCGGCAACTTCGATAAATGCACCGTAGTCAGCAATAACGACAACTTTACCTTTAACTTTATCACCTATTTTAAGATTAGCATCTAATGCATCCCATGGATGAGCGTTCAATTGTTTCAGACCTAATTGGATTCTTGTTTTCTCATCATCAAAGTCAAGAATAACAACATTTAATTTTTGATCTAATTCAAGAACTTCACTTGGGTGATTGATTCTGCTCCAAGAAAGGTCAGTAATATGGATTAATCCATCTACACCACCTAAGTCAATAAACACACCGTAAGAAGTAATGTTTTTAACAACACCTTCTAATACCTGTCCTTTTTGTAATTGACCGATAATTTCTTTTTTCTGTACCTCAATATCAGCTTCAATAAGAGCTTTATGAGAAACTACTACGTTTTTGAACTCATGATTAATTTTAACCACTTTGAATTCCATAGTTTTATTAACATATTGATCGTAATCTCTAATAGGCTTAACATCAATCTGAGAACCTGGTAAGAATGCTTCAATACCAAATACGTCAACGATCATACCACCTTTAGTTCTGCATTTAACAAAACCATTAACGATTTCACCAGTTTCATTAGCACTGATAACTCTGTCCCAAGCTTTGATTGTACGAGCTTTTCTGTGAGATAAAACTAATTGTCCTGATTTGTCTTCACGAATATCAATTAATACTTCAACTTTATCACCTACTTTAAGATTTGGGTTGTAACGGAATTCGTTTAATGAGATAACACCTTCAGATTTAGCATTGATATCAATGATAGCTTCTCTGTCAGTTAATCTTACAACTGTACCTTCTACTACATCTACACTGTCCGTTGAAACGAAAGTTTTATCTACTAATTCTTCAAATTCTCTTAGATTTTTTTCATCTACAGCATCGATACCTTCTTCGAAGTTATGCCAGTTGAAATTTGCTAAAAAATCTTCTTGTGTTTTTAATTGTTCAGACATTTGCTGATTAAAATTTGTATTCCGTATTTTCTCTTGAGTTTCTTAATGCGATAGAAAATAACAGAAGTGTTTTACATAAATAGTTGATTCCTAATGGAAACTCTTATTCGCCAAAAGGAGCACAAAAATACTGCTTTTTTTTTTATCTGCAAAACAATTAAACTATTTTTATAACTGATTTATAGAAAGTTGAAGTTGGTTTTGATTGTTAGATTATTCAATTTTTAGAATTATCGAAGTTACTTTGCAAAATCTCTGATTTTATGAAAATGTTAGTCCGTCTCTGACTGACACGTTATAATTTAATCTATTACAACTCTTGAGTTTTTATCTTTTAATTATTATAAACCAATACTATCATTTTAGAAAGCATAGACTCCTCATCTCCATCATATCCGCTATAACCATCAGGAACTTTATTCACAGCCTGATCACCTGACCATGCAGAATATTGTACTTTAAAAGTATAGGTGCCCGGAGATGAAATCAATACCGATCTTAATAATGTGGCAGGTACAGGAAGATTATACAGACTTCCTCCGTCAACAGAGGACACATAAGCAGATGAGAGAAAATAAAATCGATCCTATTAACGCAAAGGTTTTTAAAATATCAAATATTGTAATATAATAAAGACGCGTTAAAACGCGCCTCTACGTATATATCTAATATCAAATAATCGAACTATCTTAATGTCCCATTACTCCTGCAACATCTTCCGGTTTATGTTTATGTTTGAACATAATAGCAAAAGTAATAGCGATAATAAGAGAATAAGTAGCAAAGGCTAACCAGATATTATGCCAGTCTTTCATCATAATTGCAGTATTGAAAAGACCATCAGCAGAAATCGTTACGCCTCGACCTTCCACCAACTGAGACATCAGTTTATTTCCCGGCTCTGTATGCAGATAAGAAGATAATTCTGTAGTAGTATTGAATGATTTTGTAAAATAGCGATCGATTGCCCATCCGGAAGTAAAACTTCCTAGAATAGCCCCTATACCATTTGTCATCATCATAAACAGACCTTGTGCAGAAGAACGATTCTTCGGATTAACATTAGTCTCTACGAATAATGATCCTGAAATATTGAAAAAATCAAATGCCATTCCGTAAACCACACAGGACAGAAGAATCATCCATAAACCGTTTGCCGGATCTCCGAAAGCAAATAATCCAAAACGTAATACCCAGGCAAACATACTGATCAGCATTACTCGCTTAATACCAAAACGTTTCAGGAAGAATGGAATAGCCAGAATAAAAAGTGTTTCAGAAACCTGAGAAACAGACATTATAATAGTAGAATACTTAACTACAAAAGAATCTGCATATTTTGGAAAGTGTTTAAATTCATCCAGAAAAACATCACCATAAGCATTGGTTAGTTGTAAAGCACCTCCTAAAAACATAGAAAAAATAAAGAATAAAGCCATTTTATAATTACCAAATAGCTTAAAAGCTTCTAAACCCAGAGATTCCATTAATGAAGCATTGTCTTTAGTCAGTTTCTGAGGTTTACATTCCGGCATTGTAAAAGCATAGAACCCTAAAATTAACGCTGCGATTCCTGCAATATAGAACTGATATTCTGTAGCTTTATTTCCTGTCAGATTTGTAATCCACATTGCTACAATAAAACCTATCGTACCAAAAACACGAATAGGCGGATAATCTTTTATAACATCTTTTCCATTAATTTTTAAAGCAGTATATGAAATAGAATTACTCAGTGAGATTGTTGGCATATAAAAACACATTGCCAAAAGCATTACATAAATAAAAGTAGAAGGCGAAGAAACCTGCGGAAGATAAAATAGAACTGCTGCATACAGAATATGAAGAATCCCGTATAATTTCTCCGCATTAACCCATCTGTCAGCAATAATTCCTGCAAGTGTGGGCATAAAAAGAGAAGCAATTCCCATAGTTCCAAAAACTAAACCAAATTGTGTTCCTTCCCAGTGTTTTGTACCAAACCAATAATTTGCAATTGTAATCAACCATGCTCCCCAAACGAAAAACTGAAGAAAACTCATCGAGATCAATCTATTCTTTATTCCCATAAAACTTTAATACTTTATAATTCTAAAAATAATGAAACGTAAATCTACTATTAAAATTGACATTACAAAATATTTTTAAAAAAAAACACCCTTTATAATTATTTTTCTGACTTTAGATTAAGATATTTCTTACCAAACTCAGAACTTTATCAAACTGTTCTTCTCTTGTCAGATCCGAGTTATCAATCTCAATAGCATCTTCTGCCTTAACCAGAGGAGAATCTTCCCGATGCGTATCGATATAATCTCTTTCTACTACATTTTTATAAACGGCTTCATATGAAACCTCCTGCCCTTTTAACTTTAGTTCATCATATCGTCTTTTAGCCCTTGTTTCAGGGCTGGAAACCATAAACAGCTTTAATTCTGCTTCCGGAAACACCACGGTTCCTATATCTCTCCCATCCATTACAATACCTTTATTTTCTCCCATTGCCTGTTGCTGTTCCACTAACCTGGAACGCACTTCTGACACCTCAGCTACTTTACTCACATAATTAGAAACCTCTAAAGTCCTGATCTCTTTTTCGACATTCTGTCCGTTAAGATACATCTCTGAGAACCCTAAAGAAGGATTGAATTTGAATTGTAAATTTACTTCTGATAATCTCTGAACGAGTTTTTGTTTATCAAAATATTCTGTAGCAATAAATCCGTTTTGCATCGCAAATAAAGCAACTGCACGATACATAGCCCCAGTATCCACATAAGCATATCCTAATTTCTGTGCCAGCTGTTTTGCAATTGTACTTTTTCCAGTAGAGGAAAATCCGTCAATCGCAATAGTAATTTTTCTTTCCAAAATAATCAGTAAAGGTTAATCATTATAACAAATAAAACATAGAATGCGAAGATATTATTTTTTTATGTTTCTGATACCATAAAATTGTTGCAATTCCATATATAAAAAATTCCAAAACCCGGACAACAGTAAACTGCTATTCTGATTTTGGAATTTTCAGTAATTAACCTCAATAATTTCTGTTTTTAAAGAACTTTAGCGTTTTTAGGTTTTTGATCCGTAATAGCAATAGCTAATACTTCACTCATTTCTTTGACATAATGAAAGGTTAGCCCCTCAAGATATTCCGGTTTGATCTCATCAATATCTCTTTTATTTTCATGACACAGAATAATCTCTTTTATTTTTGCTCTTTTTGCTGCAAGGATTTTTTCTTTAATCCCCCCTACAGGTAATACCTTACCTCTAAGCGTAATCTCTCCTGTCATTGCCAAATTTTTCTTTACCTTCTTTTGTGTAAAAGAAGACACTAAGGAAGTTAGCATAGCAATCCCTGCACTCGGACCATCTTTTGGAGTTGCTCCTTCCGGTACGTGAACGTGAACATTATATTTTGTAATAACCTCCGTATTGATTCCAAGAAGTTTAGCATTCGATTTTATATATTCCATTGCCAGAGTAGCAGATTCCTTCATCACAGTTCCCAGATTCCCTGTCAGTGTTAATAATCCTTTTCCTTCGGAAAGGATAGATTCTATAAATAAAATATCTCCTCCAACGCTTGTCCAGGCTAACCCCGTAACAACACCTGCAACATCATTATTTTCATACTTATCTCTTTCCATTCTTGGAGCACCTAATACTTTAATAACATCTTCATCTGTTACTTTTATATTGTACTCCTCTTCCATTGCAACTGATTTTGCTGCATTTCGAATCATTTTCGCCAGTTGCTTTTCCAGCCCTCTCACTCCGGATTCACGAGTATAACCTTCAACAATTTTTTCTAACTGTTTTCTTCCAATTATCAGATCTTTACCGGTCAGCCCATGCTCTTTTAATTCTTTCGGTAATAAATGCTGACGTGCTATTTCTACTTTTTCTTCAATAGTATAACCTGACATATCTATGATTTCCATTCTGTCTCTTAATGCAGGCTGAATATCTGCCATATTATTAGATGTAGCAATAAACATCACTTTAGACAAATCATAACCCATTTCTAAGAAATTATCATAAAAATCGCTGTTTTGTTCCGGATCCAAAACTTCTAATAAAGCAGATGACGGATCACCGCTATTACCATAAGATAATTTATCAATCTCATCCAGAACAAAAACCGGATTAGAGGTTCCTGCTTTTTTTAGACTCTGAATGATTCTTCCCGGCATAGCCCCAATATATGTTTTTCTGTGCCCTCTTATCTCAGCTTCGTCACGTAAACCTCCTAATGAAATTCGGACATATTCTCTGCCCAGTGCTTCTGCTATGGATTTACCAATAGAAGTTTTACCAACTCCCGGAGGTCCATATAAACACAGAATAGGCGATTTCATATCATTTCTAAGCTTTAAAACAGCCAGATATTCTATAATTCTCTTTTTTACATCATCCAGACCAAAATGATCTTTATCCAGAATCTTCTGAGCTCGCTTTAAATCGAAAAGGTCTTTTGAATACTTATTCCACGGTAACTCAAGAAACAATTCCAAATAATTTCTCTGAATAGAAAACTCCGCTACCTGAGGATTCATACGTTGTAATTTTGCCAATTCCTTTTCAAAATGATCTTTTACTTTATCATCCCACTTTTTAGCTTTAGCATTTTCACGCATGACCTCAATCTCTTCCTCATGTGAAACACCACCCAGTTCTTCCTGAATCGTTTTCATCTGTTGTTGCAGAAAATATTCTTTTTGTTGCTGATCCAGATCAAAACGCACTTTAGACTGAATATCATTTCTCAGTTCCAGCTTCTGTAAATCCAGATTCATATAACGTAATGTTTCCAGAGCTCTTTCTTTCAGATCATTTATTGCTAATAAATCCTGTTTTTCCTCTACTGTCAGATTCATGTTTGAAGAAACAAAATTGATCAGGAAAGAATTACTCTCAATATTTTTGATTGCAAATGTAGCTTCAGTCGGAATATTCGGGCTTTCTTTTATAATCTGAATAGCCAGCTCCTTCACAGAATCAATAATAGCATTGAACTCTACATCATTTTTATCCGGTCTACTCTCCGGAAACTCTTTAATAGTCGCTTTGATATATGGTTCCTCTGTTGTAATCTCATTTATTTCAAAACGTTTTTTACCCTGAAGAATAACAGTTGTATTACCATCAGGCATTTTTAAAACACGCAAAATCCTTGCAACAGTCCCTACTTTATGAATATCATTCTGCGTAGGTTCTTCAATATTTTCATCTTTCTGAGCAACAACACCAATCGTTTTACCTGCTACATTTGCATCGTTGATCAGTTTTATCGATTTGTCCCTTCCTGCTGTAATTGGAATTACAACACCCGGAAATAATACCGTATTACGCAGAGGTAAAATAGGTAAATCTTCCGGTAATTGCTCATTATTCATTTCTTCTTCATCTTCAGGTGTCAAAAGCGGAATCAATTCTGCCTCTGAATCAAATTCCTGAAGTGACAAACTGTCAATATTAAGTATTTTATGATTCGACATAGTTATTTTAAGTCATTTTGTCATTAAACGTCAATTACCAAAAAAGAGTTTTATTCTCTTAATAGCAATCATCACACTGAAAATCAGCAACGAAATAAAATTAGCATCATTCCAGTCCATAATAAAGACAATGATTATGCCATACATTTAAAATTATAACTATCTGTTACATATCACTTTTTATTTTTTATTTTTAATAAAGTGTAACAATTCAAAATTTGGTCCGTCTCTATATTAAAACCGAATCATTCTATTGGACGCAAATAGTCAAGATATTACTAATTTAATTGCCCTCTGTAAAAATGGAAATCAGAGTGCGCAGTTCGAAATCTACAACCGATTCTATAAAGCGATGTATAACACTGCTTACAGAATTGTAAAGGACGAACACTGGGCAGAAGATATTATGCAGGAATCTTTTTTAAATGCTTTTATGAAATTGGAATCTTATAAAAATGAAGTTGCTTTTGGAGCATGGTTGAAAAAAATAGTAATAAATAAAAGTATTGATAATTATCAAAAAATCAATAAAACAGTAACCAAAGACATAGGTCCTATGTTATATAAAATTGAAGACACACAAGAAGATCATTCCATTGTTGATTACAATAATTTAAAAGCACAACAAATATTAAGTACCATTCAGTCTTTAAAAGATAATTACAGAATTGCTTTGACGTTATTTTTTATAGAAGGATATGATCAAGAAGAGATTAGCCAAATCATGGGAATAACTCCGATGAACTGCAGAACAACAATAAGCAGAGCAAAAGACAAATTAAGAGCAAAACTAGACAATATATAATAGTAAAATAGCTAAAATTCAGTAGAATAATTACAGAAACCTGAGTTTAAAAAATAAATACAATTGACAGATGAAAGAAAGAAAAGACAATTTAGAACAATTATTTAATCAGCCGGGTAAAGAGTGGGATTTTAAAGAACCTCAACTCGGGCACCAGGAACGCTTTTTAAATAAAATAAAGAAAACAGAGAAAAAAACTTTTAATTTTTGGTTACCATTATCGATAGCAGCTTCCATAGTAGCCTTAATCGGTTTATATCTGAATTTAAATAAAAGTGAAACCATTCATAAAGAAGAATGGGCAAATGTTTCTCCACAAGTAAAGGAGACCCATTTTTATTTTACATCAATAATTAATAAAGAACTGAAAGAAGTAGAAAAATATGATATCCCGGAAAACAAAACGATAATAGAAGACGCAACAAAACAAATGCAAAAACTGGATAATGATTATGAACAAATTAAAACAGAGCTCATTAAAAACGGAGAGAACAAACAACTAATCTATGCTATGCTTACCAATTTAAAAACAAGAATATCCTTTCTGGAAGAAGTACTGCTTCAAATTGAGAAAAATAATAATTTAAAAGACAAGCAACATGAAAACAATATCATATAACTTACTCTTACTCCTTCTGACTGTTCCTTCTCTAGTACTTGCTGATACCGGAAATAAAGGTAAATACATCAGGGAGAAAAAGATAGAAAAAATCTATCTGGTTAATTCAGATGTTATAATGGATATTAACAACACATTTGGAAACATATATGTCTCTGTCTGGGACGAAAACAAAACAGCAATAGAAGTTACCATTAAAGTAAGCGGTGATAAAGAAGATGCTGTAAACAACAAAATAGACGCTATTGATATTCAGCTGGAGGCTTATAAAAGTAATGTTACAGCAAAGACAATTATTGATAAAGGACTGAGAAATGAGAACTCCAGTCTGAATATAGAAATTAATTATACCGTTAAAATCCCAAAAAACGGAAGTGTAAAACTGGAAAATAAATATGGTGGAATTATAGTAGACAAACTAACAGGAAAAGCAGATATCATTTGCCGTTATGGTCGACTATCCGTTAATGAGTTACAGAATGAAAACAACAACATTCTGATGGAATATTCTACCGGTTCAACTATTGGTTATTTCAAAGGAGGAATTATAAACGCTAAATATTCTGATTTTATACTGGATAAATCCGATAAACTAGATTTGAAAAGTGATTATACCCAGCTTAAGATTAAAAACAGTGAAGATTTAGTCTATAAATCTGCCTATGGAAAAATCAGTATTGATAATGCCGATCAAATCAATGGATCCGGTAATTATCTGACACTGAATTTCGGAAAAATATCAAAACAGGTAGATGTTGTGACTAATTACAGTCAAATAAAAATTAGTGAAATTACAGCTAAAGCAAAAAATATCAACATAACTTCCGGTTACACAGGTATTGCCATTGGTTATAATGAAAACTATCCTTTTAATTTTGATTTTAATATGAACTATTCTAGCCTGAACCAAAATTCTGATCTAGAAATTCAAAGTAAAAATGAAATCAGAAACCAGACCACTTATAAAGGTTATTATAAAAAAAGCGGTGTTAATACAATGAATATCGTATCCCGATATGGAAATTTAAAACTTACTAAAAACTAAAACTATTAATGCCAGAATAAACGGTTCCGGCGGAATCAAATACAAAGGAAATCCAGCTAAAGAAGATACCAAAGTATCCGGTTCAGGAAAAATCAGTAAAGCATAATTATTAATTCAAGAATTGCCCTAACTTTTATTTTACCGGTTAGGGCAATTTCATTTTCTAACTACTTTTAAGTCTAGACAATTTAAAACAAATAATAATCGAAAGTAAAACTAAATAATACCCTATTTCATTCTAATATTCTACTACAACCAGAAAACAATAGTTTCTTTTTAATAGAAAAACATATCCTCTACTTAGGATATTATAAAAATTTTCATATAATTATTGTTTTCATAAAATATAATTCTCTTTTTTTTGTTTTTATAAAATATCGATTTGACTGAATAATTCCTGACAGACTGAAAATAACCAGACAATACAGAAATTCTGTCTCTGTTAAGTTATAAACAAACTCTGTAAACAAATTTAAAATAACTACGATTTTTGTTTTTTTAAATACAATTTATAATTCATCAATTCATTTCAATAAAACATAAAACCAAAAGGATTTAATGTTTTTTATCAGACAAATCATTTTAGACTGAGAATAAGCATTTTAATTTTCTTTGGAGAAACTTCAAAGAAAATTAAAACGAAACCGTCATTTCTGTAGAAATGCAAAATTTAAATTCGTAACTAATTATTTTTTATAAAATCAAATCCCATGAACAAAAAATCGTATCTGTTATACCTCATTTTAATCTTTATATTTTATTCCTGTACACATACTAATATAAGAACCACAAACCCTTTATTAAAAACTGTTTCCTACACAAAAAAAGATTCATTATTATATCGGTCCTATATTGACAGATATAAAGACGAAAAAAATATTTCCACCGGAGATCTGATTATCAAAACAGCCTCTTTTTTTCTGGAAACACCTTATAAAGACGCTACTTTAGAAAATAAAGATAACGAACAATTAGTAGTAAACCTTCAGGAATTTGACTGTACCACCTTTGTAGAGTCTTGTTTAGCTATGGTTAAATCCATACAATCAGAAAATCTCACTTTTATAAATTATTGCCGAATACTACAGAATATCCGCTATAGAAATGGAATCATAACCGATTACAGCTCCCGCTTACATTATATGACAGACTGGGCTTATGAAAATGAATATCGTACCAGATTAGTCAAAAATATCAGCTCTAAAATGGATGGTATAGTAAGTGATAAAAAAATTGATTTTATGTCTTCTCATCCCAACTCTTATCCTAAATTAAAAGAAGATCTGGCTATGCAGGAAAAAATACAAGATATTGAACGCATAATATCAAAACGAAAATCATATCAGTTTATACCTAAAGAAAATCTGGTCGCTCAGCAGCATAAGCTAAAAAATGGAGATATTGTGCTGTTTGCAACTACCGTTAAGGGACTGGATTATTTTCATCTTGGTTTCATAACTATTCCGAAAAACTCCGCCCCTACTTTTATTCATGCATCAAGCAATAGTACAGCAATGAAAGTGATCGTACAAGACGAATCTTTAGTAGACTATGTAAATAAATTCAAATCCTGTACAGGCGTTACCATCCTAAGAATTAATTAAATACATCTGCTCCCCTATTTTACAAAGAAAATATAAAAATCAATTTTATGATTGCTCTGACCACTATTTATCAGTCAGAGCAATTTCTTTTTTAGGTACTCTCAGTAAGAGTAAAACACCAAAAACAAAGAAGACAACAAGAAACAGAATAGAATTCTGCATTTTGCCTGTAATATCTGCAATATAGCCATACAAGAACATTCCTATAACAATTCCTATTTTCTCTGATACATCATAAAAACTAAAAAAAGATGTAGTCTCTTGTGTTTCAGGCAATAACTTAGAATATGTAGAACGAGATAAAGACTGGATTCCTCCCATTACTAACCCTACCATACTTGCTGCTACATAAAATTCTTTTGGAGATTCTACAAAAAAGGCATAAACACAAATCCCTATCCAGAGAATATTAATAGCAATCAGAGTATAAATATTTCCGAATTTAGCCGAAGCCTTAGAAGTCAGAAAAGCGCCTATAACCGCAATCAGCTGAATTAATAAGATACTTACAATTAATCCCATTACTCTTTTATCATCACTTCCCCAGTCAATTTCTTTTTCTCCAAAATAAGCTGCTGCAATCATTACTGTTTGTACTGCCATACTATATACAAAGAAAGCTGCCAGATAACGTCTCAGGCTTTTAATAAGTTTCAACTGATCCCAAACCTTTTTCAGCTCTTTGAACCCATTAAAGAAAATATTCTTCCGGATTTTATTTCCGTTTTTCTGATTTGGTAAATAATAATAGCTGTACTGACTAAAACCCATCCACCATAATCCAACCAGCAAAAAAGAAAACCGCATGGCAGATAAAGAATCCTGAAATCCGAAAAGCTCAAATTTCATAATCATAAACAGGTTAATCAGTAACAAAATCACACTGCCAATATATCCTAATCCATATCCTTTTGCACTGACAGTATCCTGCTGTTCCGGATAAGCGATATCCGGCAGATAAGAATTATAAAACACTAAACTTCCCCAAAAACCGATTAGAGCAATCATGTATAAAAGCAAACTTAATATAAGATAATCTAACGAAAAAAAGTACAACCCCATACAAGACAAAGCCCCCGTATAACAAAAGAACTTTAAGAACCACTTCTTATTTCCCATATAATCCGCAATACCAGATAAAAGAGGAGAAATAAAGGCTATAATTAAAAATCCGACTGCTGTAACATAGCTAATTAGGGCTTCACTTCTGACAGAAAACCCAAAAAGAGGAATCTCATCAATTCCCTTCATTCTGAATAAAGCACCATAGTACAATGGAAATATAGAAGAAGAAATAACTAATGCATAAACTGAATTTGCCCAATCATAAAACGCCCAGGCATTCAATAATTTTTTATCTCCTTTTTGGAATGTTCTCATAATAAATCAAAGTTTAAAAACAATAAAAAAGCTGTTCGTAAGAACAGCTTTGAAAGATATAATTTTTTTATTTATTTTATTTAAAAATGACACCGAATTTTGCAGCTTCCACTTTTGCCTGTGGTATCAGAGCTTTCAAAGTAGCAATTCTGGTCTGACTCGAAGGATGCGTGCTTAAAAACTCCAACTGACTTCCGGAAGACGAAGCATCCATTCTTTCCCAGAAAGCAACAGAAGTTTCAGGATTATAACCCGCTATTGCCATTAATGTTAATCCTATTTTATCCGCTTCACTTTCATGGCTTCTACTAAACGGCAACACAGCTCCATATTTTGTTCCTATTCCATAAGCCTGCATATACAATTGTTGTGCCTGCTCTGATTTCCCTCCTACCAGAGCTCCTAAACCGGCTGCTCCTATTTGTTGTAGCTGATCCGCACTCATTCGCTGAGCACTATGGTTTACTAACGCATGGGCTACCTCATGCCCCATTACCGTAGCAATTCCGGCATCATCCTTACAAATCGGCAGGATTCCTGTATAAAATACAATCTTCCCTCCGGGCATACACCAAGCATTAACCGATTTGTCTTCTACTAATTTATAATCCCATCTATAATCTTTTAAATACCCCTGATATCCATTGGCATTCAGATATTTTTCCGCTGCTTCTTTAATTTTAATCCCAACTGTTTCTATTCTTTTTGCATCAGCAGTTCCTTTAATTACCTTATGCTCCGTCAAAAACTGATCATATTGTTGAAATGCCATTGGAAACACCTCACTATTAGATACAAAATTAAGACTACTCTTCCCCGTAAAAGGATTCTTGGCACATGAAAATACAATCACGACCAAACCAATTAAAGTAAATAAAACACTTTTTTTCATAGCGTGTAATTATTGATTATTAATTTATTTGTGAAAGCAAAACTATAACTATTTTAATAAAAAATTAATTTCCTTATTATCTATTTTTTTTTAGATTATTAAAAATTACATCTAATTTATTGTCATACAAGAAGTAAACTCACCGTTACTATAAAAATTCATCGATTTTAAGTTTTTTTTAAGCATTGACTAATACCATAAATCAGGTTTATCGGTTAACTTGCAGGATATTTTTGTCAATAACGAATCAAAATAAAATGAAAACAAAACCTCAGCCTTCCGTAAAAATACCTAAACCAATTTTAATAGCTGCTAAAGTACTGGAAACAATTTCCGGAAAAATGGCTGTAGATTTTGCCGTTAAATTATTCATAACTCCTATTAAATATAAAACACCTAAAAGGGAAATGGAGATGGATGAAAAAAGTATTCAGAAATTAGTCTCCATTCCTGCTATCGACAAAGAAATAATGGTTTATGAATATGGAAAAAGTGATAAAAAAATATTACTCGTTCACGGATGGTCCGGCAGAGGGACACAATTAATTACAATAGCTAATACCTTACTGGACTTAGGATATTCAACCATTAGTTATGACGCTCCTGCACATGGAAAATCTCCGGGAAAAACAAGTAATATGAAAGAATTTATTGCTGCTAATCTGGAACTGGAAAAAATATACGGACCTTTTGAATATGCTATAGGACATTCATTAGGTGGGATGGCTGTTCTCAACGCGATAAAACAGGGATTTAAAGTAAAGAAAGCAGTGCTCATAGGCAGTGGGGATATTATAGACGATATTATTACCGATTTTATTTCAACACTCAAACTAAAAGCAACCATTTTTGATAAAATGAAATTAAAATTAGAAAAACGTTTTGGTGAAACCATAAATGATTTTTCTGCGTATATAGCAGCAAGAGAAGTTACTGTTCCTGTTTTAATTATACATGATGATGATGATGATGATGTTTCTGTCAAAGCAGCACATCATATACATGAACATTTGAAACAATCAGAAATTATGATAACTCAGGGATTAGGACACCGAAAAATATTAGGTGATTCAAAAGTAATCGAAAGAATAGTTGCTTTTATTAAAAATTAAAACCTCTATATCATGAAAAAAATTGTTTTATTATTCGTATTATTTGGTCTGCTTGCCTGTCAGGGACAAGGAAAAAAAGAAACAGTATCTGCCTCTGCTCCCGTTACAAAAATCCATAAAACAGATGCAGAATGGAAAAAGGAACTTACACCCGAACAATATCAGGTATTACGAAAAAAAGGAACAGAACAGGCTTTTACAGGTGAATACGTAAATACTTTTACCAAAGGTAAATATGTATGTGCCGCCTGTGGAAATGTGATATTCAATTCCTCTTCAAAATTTCGCTCCGATTGCGGATGGCCTTCTTTCGATCAGGCTATAAAAGGTTCTGTTACCTATGCTGATGATTACAGCTACGGAATGACCCGAGTTGAGGTTTTGTGTGCAAAATGTGGTGGACATTTAGGACATTTATTTGATGATGGTCCCAAAGAAACAACCGGTAATCGATTTTGTATGAATTCCGTTGCCATAAAATTTATACCCGAAAAATAATATCACAAATGAAAAAATATCCGATAGAAAAAACAGAAGATGAATGGAAAGCTGAATTAGGTGCAGAACGTTACAGAATATTACGTTTAAAAGGTACAGAAATGCCTCACAGCGGAAAATACAATCTGACCTATGATAAAGGAATCTATTGCTGTGGAGCCTGCGGAGAGCCTTTATTTAAAAGCGATTCTAAATTTGATGCCCACTGCGGATGGCCTTCTTTTGACGAATCCATTCCCGGAAAAGTAGAATATATCAAAGATACCACTCATGGAATGATCCGGACGGAAATTGTCTGTGCCAACTGTGGAAGTCATCTCGGACATGTTTTTGATGACGGACCTACCACAACCGGTCAGCGATATTGCGTGAACTCCCTTTCAGTCGATTTTAAAGAGATAATCGATTTTTAACCTCAATCCATCGTGACATATACTTAGTACTGTTTAGCGTATGATGTTGCAATAACGCCCCCATAAAGTTATTCAGACGGTGTTTTTCCAGATCATTTTGTGTATCCAAAAGATGCTGAATAAATGCCGTAGCATATAACGATTTTAAATAACGATTTTCAATAATTGTAAATCCGTTTTGTTGCGCCTGTTCCCATTCCATTTTATTCGTATATAACTGAACAGCAGCCTCCACAAACAAATGTGGATCATCTACAATCGTTCCATTCCATGGAAACTTACCATGCATTGATTCCGCACCTACAGTTGTAGTGACACTTGGTGTTCCACATAACATTGCTTCCGTCAGTTTTCCTTTAATACCCGCGCCAAAACGTATAGGAGCCAATACAATCCGTGCATTGCGCACCACTTCCTGAGCATCCTCCGCCCTTCCCATAATGTAAAAACGTTCTTTAGACTGATGTAGCTGTAAAACTTTTTGAGAAGGATAACCACCATAAATATGTAGCTCCGCTTCCGGTACTCTCTTTCGAAGTTCTGTCCAAATCGTATTCTTCAGATACTGAACAGTATCCCAATTCGGTTCATGAAGAAAGTTCCCTACAAAAACAAAATTCTTTCTGGATTCAAATGCAGGTAATTGTTTTATGGTATCAGCATTTACAACTTCCAGTAAAAAAGGCAGGTAATATAAAAGTGCTTGATCCACTTTGAACTGTTCCTGAAGAAACTGCATTTCTACTTCTGAAATAATCAGTGAAATATCACATCTTAAAATACTAGCTATTTCACGTTTTGCAGTATCTGAAAATAAATCTGTAATATTAAATACACGATCTTCCTTAACCGCTTTCTGTCTTGCCAGTCGCAAACAATGCAGGTCCTCCGTGTCGAGTATTCTGAGTGCATTTGGACAATTTTCCGCCACGCGCCATCCAAACTGTTCCTCGGTCATAAAACGATCAAATAAAACCATTGAAGGACTTAGTTCCCTCACAAAAGCATCAAAACTGTTACAATTCAGTACAATTGTCTTTTTGATAACCCCTAAAGCTTCAATATCCGCCATATAATCACTATCCATAGCCGAACTGGCAAAAACAGCCGTCCATCCCTGCTCCTGAAACAATCCAATCAGCTGCATCATTCTGCTTCCCGCTGCCGAAGAATTCGGTTCCGGCCATACCGATCCGATAATCAAAATACACTGTGTTCTTTTCATAATCCTGATTCAACCTACAAAATAACTTTATTTTAATGAAATACAATCTAAATTAAGTCAACTTTTACCTGAAACACCAAATAATACTACCCGTTCATTACTCCTTTTTGAAACAGATCAAAAAAAAGCTTATTTTTACAAATCTTTAAAAAAACAGAATAAAATGTTAGGATTAAAATTAGCTACAGACCCACGCTGGGTAAATATTGTAGAATCAAATATCGAAGAAGTATTGACAGACCACGCATGGTGTGAGCAAAAAGCCGCAACTAATGCTATCACCATAATTACATATAATTCCGAATTAGAAGAATTAGTAACAGAATTATTGATAATTGCAAAAGAAGAACTAGATCATTTCCAGTTAGTACATGAAATTATAAAAAAAAGAGGTTTACAATTAGGCAGAGAACGCAAAGATCATTATGTAAATGTCTTATTTAAATTCATGAAAAAAGACGGTAGCAGAAAAGATGCTTTAGTAGACCGATTATTATTCTCCGCAATGATCGAAGCCAGAAGCTGTGAACGTTTTAAAGTACTTTCTGAAAATATTGAAGACAAAGAACTTGCCTCTTTTTATCGTGAATTAATGATTAGTGAAGCAGGACATTATACTACATTTCTGGGGTTTGCCAGAAAATATGGAGAAGGTATTGATGTAGATAAACGCTGGAAAGAATGGTTAGAATATGAAAATTCCATCATTACTAATTATGGAAAAGACGAAACCATACACGGATAATCACTATATCCTCTCTAATCCATTTTTATTTATTGTTTATTAAAAGTATATTTACACCTTTATATATATGATAATAAGAATTTATGAAAACCGAAACTCAATTACAGGAAAGAAGTGGAAACCAATGTGAATTATGTAGTGCAACAGAAAACTTACAGGTTTATGATGTACCTCCCACTTCAAGTAATGTTCCAGACAGAGAAATTTATATTTGTAATAAATGTTTAGCTCAGATCGAAAAAAGAGAAGAACTGGACAGTAGTCACTGGAATTGTTTAACAACCTCTATGTGGAGCGAAGTTCCCGCAGTACAAATTGTATCCTGGCGTATGCTAAACCGTTTCAGAAATGAAACCTGGGCAGCAGACAACTTAGAAATGATGTATCTTGATGATGATATGCTAGAATGGGCAAAGGCTACCGGAGATCATTCAGGAGACGCAGGAGTAGAATTACACAAAGACTCTAACGGAAATATTTTAGTAGGCGGAGACACCGTAACTTTAATTAAAGATCTGGATGTAAAAGGATCTACTTTAAATGCCAAAATAGGAACCGCTGTAAGAAACATTCGTTTAGTACATGACAATACAGAGCAAATTGAAGGGAAAATTGACGGTCAGACGATCGTGATCCTGACTAAGTTTGTCAAAAAACAATCTTAATTAAGATTGTTTTTATTATTATAATAAAAAAGCGTTTCATTTAATTATGAAACGCTTTTTTACTATCTCAAAAACGTATAGACTTCTAATATGTAAATAGAATATTTCTTATACTATAACATTCTATTTAAAATAAATATTTATTTCAACATTCTTTCTTCTTGTCTCTTTCTTCTTGGTTCTTTCCTCTCTTTCATTACTCTATTCGTCAAACATCCTTTTAAAATCAACAACCTCTTTCCCCGGTAATATCTGATTCAGAACAATTCCTATAATTGAAGCTAAAGCCATTCCTTCTAACGAGAACGATTCACCAACATGAATAGCCGCTCCTCCAATTCCGATAACCAGAATGACAGAAGCAATAATCAGATTTCTTTTTATCGAAAAATCAACCTTATTCTCAACTACCATCCTTAATCCGCTTGAAGCAATAATTCCAAACAAAAGAATAGAAATACCCCCCATTACCGGCGTTGGTATCGTAGATAAAAGAGCCGATATCTTTCCACAAAATCCAAAAAGTATTGCAAAACAGGCTGCTCCTACGAACAAATAAATACTAAAAGCTCTTGTAATAGCCAGCACTCCTATATTCTCACCATAAGTAGTATTAGGAGGTCCTCCGATCACAGAAGCCATCATAGTTGCCACACCATCTCCAAACAAAGACTTATCCAGTCCCGGATCTTCGATCAGATCCTTACCTATCACTTTACTTAATACTAACTGATGACCGATATGTTCCGCTATTGGTACAATTGCCACCGGAACCATTAATAGAAATATTTTCCAACTGAATTGCGGTTCAAAATGTACAAAAGGAATCTGAAACGGCGGAACTTCAAACCAGTTGGCTTCTATTACTCTCTGAAAATCTACCACCCCATCCTGCGTTAAAGCAAAAAGATAACCACCTACAATCCCAACCAAAACCGGAATAACACTCAAAAAACCTTTGGTAAAAATAGCAACAAGAATCGTGATCGTTAAAGTTACAAATCCGATCAGTACATATGTCAGATCATAAACGCCATTATGATTCGTTACCATACCAACTGCTGTACTTGATAATCCCAATCCGATTACAATAATCACAGGTCCCACAACAATAGGCGGAAGCAGATTCATCAACCATTTTACACCTGTTCTATTTATAATAAGAGCAACTACAGCATAAACCAGACCTACTAAAAAACTTCCTACCATAATACCTCCTGTCCCTGCAAATGCATAAATAGCAATAATAGGATTAATAAAAGCAAATGAAGAACCCAGATAAGAAGGTACTTTTCCTCTCGTTATAAGAATAAAAGCCAGTGTTCCCAATCCGCTCGATATAAGAGCAATTGCAGGACTCATTCCTGTAAGAGCAGGAACCAAAACAGTTGCCCCAAACATAGCAAATAAATGTTGTATACTAAGAACCATCCATTGTGGAAAGGATGGTTTATCCTGAATATTCAACACCACTTTTTGATCTTCCATATCTGTATATTTATTTTTAATAGTGCTATAAAAGTAAATAAAATAAAATTGAATTTAGTTCAGATTTAAATGCTTCTTTCAGAAGCCATATAAACGATTAAAATCAGACAAAAACTATAAAATTAAAGGATTCGCAATAAATTAAGACAAGAAAAGAACTTCTGAACTGCTTAAATATTTTATATTTGTATTCTTTCGAAAAAATAATCTATAATAATAAATTAAAATAAACTTTATGAAACGCGACGGATTTAATTCACAATTAGGTGCCATTATGGCAATGGTAGGCTCAGCTGTCGGTTTAGGCAATCTATGGAAATTTCCTTATGTAGCAGGTAAAAACGGTGGAGCCGCTTTTATTCTTATCTATATTGCTTTTCTACTTCTATTATGTCTTCCCTTAATGCTTTCTGAATTTATTATCGGACGGCGTTCAAAAGCAAATTCAGTAGGAGCATTTAAGAAACTGGCTCCAAAAAGCAAATGGTATTTAACCGGTCTTATCGGAACCATCACTGCTTTTCTAATTCTTTCTTTTTATAGCGTTGTCGGTGGATGGACTATCGAATATTTTATTAGTTCAGCCTTTTACGGTATTGATACCATAGCTTCAGATAAAAATTATTTTAATGATTTTATAACCTCTCCTACTCGTCCTATAATAATGCATGTTCTGTTTCTCGGATTAACTATAGGAATATTATGGACAGGAGTTAAAAATGGTATTGAAAAATATTCTAAACTGTTATTGCCCATTCTGTTTATCATGGTAATTGGCTTAGCTATATTTTCAATGACCTTGCCTAATGCCCGTTTAGGAATTGAATTTATGATGTTACCAAAATTTGAAGACATAACTTCAAATGTAATCCTGGAAGCATTAGGAATGGGGCTTTTTACATTAAGCCTCGGTATGAGTATCGTAATTACCTATAGTTCCTACTTAAAAGGCAATGAAAACCTGATCCGTATTTCTCTGATAACCATTGCTATGGATCTTATTTTTGCGTTGCTAGCAGGTCTGATGATCCTGCCTGCTGTATTTTCTTTCGGATTTCAGCCTGATGAAGGTCCGGGCTTACTATTTATTATACTACCTCAGGTATTTGCTCAGATTCCTTTTGGAAGTGTTTTAGCAACTATCTTTTTTATTGTGGTATTTATCGCTTCACTTACCTCCTCCATATCAATATTAGAGGTTATTGTTGCCTATATGTCCGAAGAATGGAAAATGTCCCGCAAAAAAACCCTTATCACTTCCGGTATTGCCTTACTTATTACAGGTACTATTTGTTCTCTTTCATTAGGAAACTTATCCCATATTAAAGTATTTGGAAATACTATATTTGATTTATTTGATGTTATTTCTTCTACCTTTTTAATGCCAATAGCAGCCTTTTTCATCTCTATATTTGTAGGATGGAAAATGAAAAAAGAAGACGTTTACGATGAATTAAGCAATCAGTCTACCATTAAACTAACTATGTTTAACCTGTTTATTTTCCTGTTACGTTATTTCGTACCATTAGCAATACTCGTTATTTTTCTAAATAAACTGGAGGTATTTAATTTCTTACTGAAATAAGAACTAAATTTTATCACCAAAAAGGGTCTGATTAAAAAATTTAATCAGACCCTTTTTTATTTTATGCAGATCAATCTGTTTTGGAATAGATTATAAAACTTGTTTTACCAGACTCATAATATATTCCAAATTCTTTGTATCAGATATAATTATTTCATAATCTCCATTTCCCAAATGTCCAATGGAAGATACATCTTTTGCTATATTTTTACTATCCTCTAAGTCTCCTTTTTTAGCGTTTATCCAAATCTTTAATCCTTTATTCTGAATACGAATATCAATTATATTCTTCCCCTTTTTAAAAGCGATATAGTGTTTTTTAGTCTCTATATCAATACTATTATTTAAATTCAGGACAGCCGTTTTATAAGCGTCATAGAGTTCTTTTACCTCGTCACTTTTACCCTCCAGATGATCTTCTTCCTCATAAACCTTTATTTCTTTAGTTACCTTCGCTATTTCGCTATGACTATCACTTTGTATCTGCTTTATACTAGGAGCAGATTTAGACTTTTTAATAGGATTAATGACTATAACACCCTTTTCAAACCGCTTAATTTCCCAAAGTTCAATAGCAAGATCCTTAAAATTGGAAGACTGTTTTTGAAAATCGGTAAAAGAAGGCGCTACAAACAAGATTCTCGATTGTGACCAGTCTACATCAGAACGTTTAAGACTTTCTTTTTGAGATTCATTATATTCCACTATAAAATCTGCTTTGTATTCCAACATCAGATTCAGATACGAAACACCCTGATCTACTACTGAATAATTACGATCTCGTTTGTATTCAATAAGAACAAATGAATTACTCTCCCTATCAAAAGCCAAAGTATCTATTCGGTTACTTTTTATCGTAAATTCCGATTTTATTAATTCATATCCTGTAATCTTCTTTAAATTCTGCTCAAAAAGATTTTGTATTTCTTTCTCCAGTTTAAAAGGACTTTCTTTTAAACTACTCAGTTCTGATTGATAATGGGTAAAAATTTGCATTCCGATTTTTTTTATTTATAAAAAACAGATCTTTTTGTACTCGCTGTCAAATTCTGTTTAAAACTATCATCATTGATCCATAATTTATACAAATCGGAAGATATCTTACGTTGCGAAATCATTACATCTTCCATAATTTTTTTATATGCGAGGGCTCTTGTATACTCATCCGGATTGTTTAAATACTTATCGTAAAAATCAGGGTGTTCCTGAATTTTACGAGTTAAGGTTACAAAAACGGTTCGCTTATCCTCTATAGTAGCATCCCAGTTACTAAACCATTTTTCATTAAAATCTTTAATTATTTTTTCTAATTCGTCTTCTTCTTTCTCCCCTGTATGAGCTCCTCTGGGATTTGCATTCTGCGGATCAAGAGAAGCTTCGGCAGCATCTAAAACAATACTTTCATTGAGGTGAACGCGTTCCAGTCCGTAAGTAGACAAATCTACTGAATTTAATAAATCGTCAAATTCAGTACCCTTCCCGTCTTTAACAACCATTTTGGGAATTAAAAATTTTAAAAACCAGAATAATTTTTCCCAGTGTTCGTTCGTAAAAGGAATAATTGCCGCTACCTGTCCATAGACTTTGACAAAATGTTTCGCTTTAATCTTTATATCCGCTTTTGATTCATCGTTCAATTCTAGTTCTGTATTAAAACGAAAAGCAGACTGATCAATAATAGGACTCAAACTATCGGCAGGAAACCCGCTAAAATATTTTTGATTAAAATCTTCTACCTCTTCCCATTCATAGACAGCAGTATCGTCTAATATCTCTTTTAATTCATGTAATATATTAACGTCCGTTGCCTCACTTAAACTTGTTGCGGTGTAAAACGGATTGAAAGACGTTTTAATATCTTCAATTTCGTTAAAGAAATCCAGTACAAATAAATCTTCCGTTCGTTTTCCGTATTGATTAGCTGACCGGTTTAAGCGTGACAGCGCCTGAACACCAAATACACCCTGTAGTTTTTTATCAACATACATTGTCGTTAATTTGGGCTGGTCAAATCCTGTCAGGTATTTATTAGCAACCACCAGTAATTTATAAGCATCTGTATCAAATCGCTCTTTCGTTTCCGACTCCGAAAAACCATTACAACCCGCCTCCGTATATTCTATACCACTAATTTCTTTTTTGCCCGAAAAAGCAATAATGATTTTAAAAGGATTTCCTCTTTCATTCAACAATTCATTCAATGCCCGAAAATAGCGTATTGCCGATTCTATGCTTTGTGTTACCACCATCCCTTTCGCTTTCCCTTTCAGCTTTTTCTTATCATATACATTTTTTATAAAATGATCTAACATTACCTCTGCTTTTGCCGCTATCGTTCGTTGATCTCTTTCTACAAAAGCCTTCAGTTTTTTCTGTGCTTTCTTAGTATCAAATAAGGGGTTCTCTTCTATCGATTTCTCTAATTGATAATAACTCTTATACGTCGTATAATTTGCCAGTACATCCAGAATAAAGCCTTCCTCAATTGCTTGTTTCATCGAATACAAATGAAAAGGAATAAAACTCCCGTCACTTTGCTTTAACCCGAAACGTTCCAACGTACTGTTTTTTGGCGTAGCTGTAAACGCAAAATAAGATGCATTTTCCCGCATTTTTCTGCCCAGCATCGTTTGATTAATCAAATCCTGCGCATCAATCTCCCCTTCCTCATTTCGTTCAAAATTCCCTATCGCCTGATTTAAACTATCCGCTGCAGAACCACTCTGACTACTATGCGCTTCATCAATAATAACACCAAAACGCTTATCGCTCATATCCCCTATTTCCTTAACGATAAAAGGGAATTTCTGAATCGTCGTGATAATAATGCGTTTTCCTGTTTCCAGTGCCAGACGCAGATCGGCAGAAGAATGCGCCGCTGCCACAATATTTTTTACTTCAGAAAAACTCTTAATATTTTCCCGGATCTGTTGATCCAGAATGCGGCGATCCGTCACTACAATTACCGAATCAAAAAGCGGTAAAGCAGTATCTTTAGCTCCCGAAATGTCCATACTTTCCGGATAAACCTCTATCAACTGAAAAGCCGTCCAGACAATGGAATTTGATTTACCTGATCCGGCGGAATGCTGAATCAGATACGTTTGTCCGGTTCCCTTTGCTGTGGTATCTGCTATTAACTGACGTACTACATCGAGCTGATGATACCGCGGAAAAATGAAAAACTTTTTCGATAAAGGATCCTTCTCTTTTCCTTCCAGCACCACAAAATGCTGAATAATATTCGCTAAACTTTTACTCCCCAGTATTTCTTCCCACAAATAAGCCGTTTTATGACCATTCGGGTTTACCGGATTACCTTTACTAAAATGGTCTCCTTTATTAAAAGGCAAAAAGAAGGTTTCTTTACCCTGCAATTTTGTCGTCATATATACTTCGTCCGTATCAACGGCAAAATGTACCAGACAACGCCCAAACTGAAATAAAGGCTGATGTATATCCCGGGTTTCTTTGTATTGTTTTTGTCCTTGTACCGCAGCAGTCTGCCCCGTCCACGGGTTTTTGAGCTCCATGGTGAGTATCGCGATACCGTTGATAAACAATACCATGTCTACTTCCTCCATTGGATTCAACACCGAATAGCGTACTTGTCGGGTTACTGAAAATTCGTTCCGCTCAAAATTATCCTGTACACTCTGAGCACTGTTTTGCAGTGGCAAAGGAAACAACAGTACCAGACGGACTTCTTCTATTCCTAACCCTTTTTTTAATACCTGCAAAACACCGTATTTTTTGACCATTCGGTCATAACGCTCCAGAATTTTGAGTTTCCAGTCCGGAAAACGTTTTAGTTTCGACAATTCCTCTGCCTGAGTATGTTCTAAAAAATGCCAGAACCGTTGTGTATCTAAAGCGTATTTTTTATCAAAATCACGGGTATTCCCTAACCAATAGCCTTTTCCGGTGCGATAGTGCTCCCTTCCCTCATTTACCTGATCAATACTCTGCCCTTCCGCTTTCAATTCTTCTAAACAAGTTCCGGTTAATTGTTTCTCTATTAAAGCTTCTAAAGCTTGTTCGTTAGTATTCGAGGTATGCATATCTTATTTGTACTAATTTTTTATTAAAAGTAAGCATTATTAACTTAAAAAGCCTCTCTTCTACTGAACTGTTTCTTTTATAATCAGCACTTTAGCATTCGTTTATATTCTAAATTCGCATAGTGTAATTTTTAAAAACTATAGCACCAATACCGGATATATAACTATTACAGAGTTTTTAGCTCCACAAATACACGTAGAATTTATTCTATACACAATTTTTTT
This sequence comes from Flavobacterium sp. AK-301, assembly GCF_058310215.1. Taxonomy (NCBI): domain Bacteria; kingdom Pseudomonadati; phylum Bacteroidota; class Flavobacteriia; order Flavobacteriales; family Flavobacteriaceae; genus Flavobacterium; species Flavobacterium sp. AK-301. The sequence goes on along the minus strand of NZ_JBZEES010000013.1, from coordinate 3,995 downwards.
GTTCTGTTTCTTATTGTATATTCTCTCTTCTTATACTATGCTTTTCTATAGTTATACAGTAGCAGTAACCCTGATCTTTCCGGTTACCACCTCATTAATTAAACTGGATTTATATTCTTTTAACTTCTCTATTTGCTGCTTTTTTATAGCTACTGCTGCATCTATCTTTTGCGTTACTTCTTCTAAATAGGTTACGATTTGTTCTTGCTCAGGAAGAGGGGGAACTGGTAAAATAATATTTTTAAAAAAATCATTATTTAAAATTGCTAAGGTTGTATAATTTGCATTATTCAATAATATTGTTGAAATATTTTTTAAATATTGGAAATAAAACTTATTATTATATTTTTTAGAATGAAAACCTGTTATTTGTTGATTAAAAGCCCCTTCTTTTTTAAGATATGAAGTCTTTCCAGCAGTAGCACCTATTCCTACAATTAAAACAGAATCTTTTTTAAAAACTTTAGCCTCTTTTTTTAAAATAGCCAATTGAGAAATTTTTTTTTCTGATTTAACTAAAATTTCATTATTTAAATCTTTAGGATTATACCAGTCAATTTCACCATTAAAAAATAATTGATTTGATGTTCTGGGAGTTGTTCCTGTTTGGATAAAATCAAAGATATATTTCAACTTATTTACCTCCCAATGCTCCGGTATTGCTCCAATCCATTCTACACCAGAATCTTTTAAAGAAACGGTTTTATCCAGACCTCGGGTAACGGCTTGATGAATTACTATTTTACGTCTTTCTTCTAATAAAACGATTTGCTTTTCTGTAACTTCAATAACTTCATCTAACTGAGCACATTTTTGATCTAAAAAACGAGCGATGGCTTCTTGTTCGGGGAGAGGGGGAAGAGGAAACATAAAGTTCCTTAACCATTCTCTCTGCAATTCAGTCTGATTAGTAGAACCTTGTGCAAGAATACCATTTATTAAATTATAATTTATAGATAAAAAATAGAAATAAAATTTATTAAAACATTCCTTATTTGTACGAATAATTGTAACGTGACTATCCGCTATAAAATTCCCTTGTTTCAAATTAAAAAAAGCAACTTTACCTAAAACACCACCTCCTGTAGAGGCAATCAATAGATCATTTTTTAAAACACGTCCTCTATTATTTAGAAAAGACTCTCTTTTTTCTTTTGTGTATTTTATATTATCAATATCAAAATAACCTTTACTAAAAGTTGCTTGATTAATAACCATAAAATCTGAATTTTCAACATAACCAGGAGTACTCCCTCTATTTACAAAATCTGTAAAGGTTTTCAAACGTTTAATATCCCAATGTTCCGGAATTTCCCCTAACCATTCAATACTGGAATCCTTATAGCTATCATATTCTTTTTGTTCTACAACTTCCATATTTAAAATTTTAGGATTTCAGCCAATAGACCATCCGCTTTTTCTTCTAAAGCCAGTAAATCGGCGGTAACTTGTTCTATAGAACGTAAAGGAGTATGCTTATAAAAATATTTATTAAACGAAATTTCATAGCCTATTTTTACGGAATCGAGATTGATCCAGGCTTCTGCTATGTGTGGTTGTACTTCACGTATAAAATAATCATAAATACTTTCGCTTAACGGTATTTGTTCGCTGTCCCGTAAATCGGTTTCAGCTTCGTAGGTTAGGTATTCTCCTTTTTTTCCGGTAGTAAAATACCCGTAAGTATCTAATTGATCGATTGTACAGCCCAAATGCACTAACAATGTAGATAATTTATCGCCACTTAGTTTTTCTGTTTTTTTAATCACTTTTTCTGCATTGGCATCATACACGCTTACCGCCTGTAGAATCGCTTTTTTGTCAGTAGCGGAAAGGTTTAATTTTTGGTCTTTTACAACCTGATCTACTTTTTTAGTCACCTCATTAAAATCCATAAACACTTCAGTTCCTATCGCCTGCATTAGTTTTGCTCCTGCCTGTATCAGATCACGGGGTTTGGTCCAGGTTTTCGCTTCACACAATTTAACGAGTTGCTTTTTATTCAGCCCCCATTCTTCCTGATCGGACCATTTTTCTATTTCCTTCTGTTGTTTTTCTAAACCGTTATACACCAATTCGCCATAACGCTCGTATACTTGTAACATCGGTTCGCGCAGTGCTTTGTCAAAACGCAGGTTTTCCAGTGCTTCTACAGTAAATTGAGTACGCAGACGTTTCGGTCTTTCAATATTGACTTTATGGTAACCAAAGTCGCTGTTATCAAAGATTTTGATTTCCAGATCACTCGCTGTACTTTGTTCGCTAAAAGCGATATAGTCTTTTACAATAGCATCAATATGTTCGGGTGCAAACTCTGAGTTTTTATTTCCTAAATTCTTACGCAGTTTACGAAAGAGTTTATTGGCGTCTAAAAGCTGTACTTTTCCTTTTCTGTTTTCAGGTTTATTATTGGTTAACAGCCAGATATACGTAGTTATACCGGTATTGTAGAACAAATTGTTCGGCATTTGTACAATGGCATCCAGCCAGTCGTTTTCAATAATATAACGGCGAATATTGCTTTCTCCCGATCCGGCATCGCCTGTAAAAAGACTGGAGCCGTTGTGTACTGAGGCAATACGGGAACCGATGACTCCTGTTGTTACGGGATTCATCTTACTAACCATTTCCATCAGAAACAGCAATTGCCCGTCTGAACTTCTCGGCGTAGCATCTACGGTTTCTATAGTGCCCCAATAATCGGATAAAGGTACCTGAAAACGGGAGTCAATCACGTCTTTACCGTCTTTAATATATCTTTGTTCAGAAACCCACGATTTTCCATACGGGGGATTAGAGAGCATAAAACCGAACTTCATATCTGAAAACTCATTGGTAGATAAAGTAGAACCCACGCGAATATTATCGGGATTTTTTCCTTTAATCATCATATCGGATTTACAAATTGCATAGGTTTCGTCATTGACTTCTTTTCCATATAAATAGACATCGCCACTATAATTAAATCCATTATCGGGATCGACCAGAAAGTTTTCCGATTCGGTTAGCATTCCTCCTGATCCGCAGGCAGGATCATAAATGGTAATCAGGGTAGGCATTGTTGCTTTAACAGGTTCAAAAACTAAACGGGTCATTAGCTGAATTACTTCTCGGGGGGTAAAATGCTCTCCTGCTTCTTCGTTATTTTCTTCGTTAAATTTCCGAATCAGTTCTTCAAACACATAGCCCATACCGAGATTAGATAATCCTTTGAGCACTCTGCCTTCCGGGTCATTGGTATCGTTTGGCGTTAGATTGATGTAGCGAGAGGTAAACTTTTCTAAAACATTCAGTAAAACGTCTTTATTTGCCATATGGCGTATCTGCTCGCGCAGTTTAAACATTCGGATGATTTCTTTCATATTCTGATCAAAACCATCGAGATATTCTAAAAAGTTAGCCACCAGAACTTGCTGAGAGTTGGTAGCTGTTCCTGTTAATTTTTCCAGTGTCCAGCTACTGGTATTATAAAAAACATATCCTGAGGCTTCTTGTAAACCATTGGGATCTAATTCCGTCTGTTCTAATTCTTCTTTTTGATATTTAACTTCTCTAAGCACGGCTTCTTTTGTACGCTCTAACAGGGCGTCTATTCGTCGCAAAACTACCATGGGCAGAATAACATCACGGTATTTTCCACGTACGTAAACGTCTCTGAGACAATCGTCAGCTATAGACCAGATAAAGGAAACTAATTTATTATGGGAGGCTGTATTCATTTTTTTTAGATCAATTTTTTAAAACCTAAAAGTATTACAAAACAACAGTATAATCAACTAATAAGCAGTATATTATTTTTTGTGTGTTAGAGAAGAAAGAGTCAAGAAGAAAGATATAAAGCATTCAGTCTCAGTTTACAATATACGGATTCAATATTTTTTTAATCAAAAGTGCAATCTAATAATTGAACCTTCTAATAATCTAACAGTCAAAACTGTTATAAAACAAAAAACCCTTACTATTGCTAGTAAGGGTTCTTAAAAGAAAGGCAGTGA
>NZ_JBZEES010000012.1:76994-97459 GCF_058310215.1 Flavobacterium sp. AK-301 | reverse complement strand
AGGAGCGAAAACGGAGGAAGGTACGACCGACTGATAGCGACGAATGAAACTAAGGGAACGACTGGAGAGAGACCGATGGATTGCACCCCTGTTGAGTTTTTTGAACTTGATTTTTAAGCATAAAAAAACCGTTTTTTTCGAACGGTTTAATATTCAATTGGTTCTCTACTTGTATGCCTAACTCGTATAATTCTAATCTGCTTTTCGGTAATTTTGTAAGCTACTCTATATTTAAATTTTTCAAAAGCTCTAAAACTCCCATCATTATCAAATTTAAATCTATCTTGCTCGTAAGCATAAGGATTATCTACTAATTTTTTTGAAGTCTTTAAAACGGTGTCTTTTATTCTGTTTGCATAGCTTAAATTGCGCTCTGTTTTTAGGAAATCATATACTTCTTTTAAATGGTCTAATGCAATTTTATCCCAAACTAAAATTCTATTCTCTACCATTCACTTGCAATTTTATCCACTTCTTCACTTGAATAAAAATCTCCGTTTTCAATCCTTAAGTTTGCTTGATTTAACTCAATATTGTATTGTTCTAAACTTATTGATTTCGAGCTGTTTTTTGAATCTAAAAACTGCTCTAGCTTATCAAATAAATTTTCATCTATTTCAAACAATCTTTGTATAAAATTATATTTTCTTGTTGCTAAGTCCATAGTAATAGCCTTTTTAAGTGTTCTACAAAGGTACAAATTCTGTTCCAACTTTTTTATTTTATCGGATGAAATGTATTGATCATTTCATGCAAGTTTTCTAAATCGTCTTGTTTGTAACGTTCGGTGGAACTGATATAACGATGTCCTGCCAAATATTGTACTCTGCGTAAATTATACTGTTTGAGCCAATTTACAATCACACTGCTTCGGATTTGGTTGCCATTTTGATAACTGTGATTGAGCTTTTTTAGTGCTTGGTTGATCTTTCTTATTACTTGATGTAATGATAAACTACCACCCAATGAGATAAATAACTGATCGGTGTTTTGCTTGGTCTTTCGAAGTAATTCGGGGCGGATTTGATTCATATATTCTATAAAATCCATTAATTGCCACGGTTTGAGTTCTAAGGTTCTGCCATTACTTTTCTTGGTTCTAGGAATATGAATTTTACCTTTATATAATTCTATATGTTCTTCGTTTAAATGTTGTAATTCGGTGGTTTGTAAGCCTTGATAGACTAATAAACCAATAATGATCTTATTGCGCTTTTGGGATAAATTTTGGTGGTTTACTTCGTAAGAATAATACAAATCTTCTAGTTCGTCGGATTCTAAAAGGTTATTTAAAACGGTTTTGGGAATGCCTTTGATGTTGATATTTTCTATCGGATTATCAGATCTATAATTTTCTTCTTGTAAGTAGTTGAAATATATTTTTAGTTTTCCGATACAGCCTTGTAAGGTTCGGGGACTTATTCGGGTTTTCTTTAAAGAATCAATATAATGTAAAAACGTTTTGTAATCAATCTGGCTTGGTGTTGTGCCGTAATTATTCGTCCATAAATCGAAGTGTTGTCGTTCTCTTTGGTATGTTGGGATAGATTTGATGCTGTACTCTTTTTTCTCTAAGTAGGTTATGTAATGCTTCATCGTTGGTCAATTGGGCTTGGTCTTCTAATAAATGGATATAAATCTGAGTGCTTTCTAGGGAGGTATGTCCTAAAAACTGACTGATTGTTTCTAAATCTGCGCCTTTTTCGAGTAAATGGGTCGCAATACTGTGGCGTAAAATATGAGGGGTGATGTGCTTCTCCTGGAGTATTTCGTTATTGGATACGGCTACTATTTTTTTTAATCGGTTGCATAAACTTAATCCACTCAGGGGCTTGCCTTGGTCACTGGTTAACACGGCTTCACTTTGTTTGTGCTTACTAAATCGTGGACGATAATCATATAAGTATTCTTCTATGATTTTTAAATTATACGGATTGATCGGTACAAAACGTTCTTTGTAATTCTTACCTTTTCTTACGTGAATGCGTTCTCTATCGAATAGTATGTCTTTGATTTCTATATGAATGGCTTCATTTCTGCGTAGTCCGCAACTGTATAATAATACCAAGATCACTTTGTCTCGATGTTGTAATTTTTCGTCTGGACTGCTGTACTTTGTGGCTTTAAATAATGCTTTGATTTCATCTTGGGTAAGCAGATTAAGGCTGTCTCGATGGGTTTGTTTTTCTCGTTTTAAATGGATATTGATGCCTTTGTGATTATGGGCTTGTAAATACTCTTTGAACTTAAATAAGGCTTGTTGGTGTTTGTTGAGATAACTGTGACTTAGTCCTCCTGTTCTTCTTTGATTGGGTCGTTCTTTTAAATAGGTATAATAATCGGTAATATGTTGGGTATGGATGTCGTTAATGGTGTTAATATTGATGGTTTCGAGATAATGAAAAAACTCTTTTAAATGAACGGGTAAATTGTAAACGGTGGTTGGGGAAAATCCTAATATATCGAGCCATCGGCTATAACTTTTTAGTATTTCAATATAACTTTGGTTGGTAAGGATTAGGTGTTTCATGGTTGTTTTTTTTATTCTGTGCCTGTTTTTGGTTTTCGGCGGGTTTGGTTGTTTTTAAGTATCTAATCAATTGATTTTGTTTTGTTTGTAGATTTTGTTTTGGGGATGGAACAAACAGGAACGGGCTGGAACGATGGAACGGCTATTTGTGTGATACATTCTTTTAATGCTTCATTGATTTGGTCTTCTAATTCCTTGTATTCTGTATGGTTTTTGATTTGATACTGGGTTATGGTTTGATCTTTTCTTTTTGTTTTTTGCATATAATCACTATCGAGTAATTGCTGATGATAACGCCACTGGGTGGTTTTGGTTATTCTTAATTTTCTTCTGATTTCTAAGGCGGTAAATGTGGTTTGTTGTTGGGTTTGTAAATACGTTTTCAGCATTTCAAAATAATCGCGACAAGCTCCTGTGATGCTGTCACTTTTTCTAAGTAATACTTCTTGTATCAATTCGTTGGCTTCTTTGATGTCTTCAATATTGGTTTCTATATACTGCTCGCCTGTTTCTTGGTCGGTTTTGTGTTCTTTTTGATATTGTTTGTAAAAGGTAATCACTTCGATAAATTGCAGATAATGGGCGTTGGTTCGTCTAGGTTTAAATACACTTTGGGGAAGGTTTAAATATTCGGCATAAGGGTTTTTTACGGTTACTGTTTTTAATAAACGCTGGGTGTTTTGGAGAAGTTGTTGATTATTGTGTTCTTCTTGTTGGTTGATCGTGCCTGCGGAGGCTTTGCGTTGATACTGCATAATCTTTTCGTCTTGGGCTTGACTTTCGTCTATATAGAGTAAGAAACTTCGATTGGAATTGTCTTCGTAAATAGTTTCTTGGGTGGTGCAACCGCTGACGCTTACGGGACCTTCTACGATTAAATGAATGGTTTTGGTAGTGCCGTTTCGGTCTTTATGAACTACGGTTTTGGTAATTTTCTTTTTGCTTTGTAATTCTCGTAAGGGATACAATACGCTTTCTGCGCCGTCTAGGTCTTCGATTAAGATTAACTTTCTGCGCAATTCGGTGCGGTTAAAATAATAAAAGGCATTGGCGCTTAAAACGGTCATTTCGATTTTGTCTTCTTCGGGGATAAGCTCGGCGACTTTGCTTTGTAAATGGGTTTTGCCTGCTCCTGAACTTCCTAAACTGATACAGTGTAAAGGGTTATTGGTTTTTCTACTGGTAAAGATTAAATACATTAATAAACGGTTGATTTCTTCGCCGATTACGCCTGATTTACCGATTAATTCTTGGGTATTACTGATTAGATTTTTATCTTCTAAAAAAGCTTGGGCTTGTGTGATTTCTTTTTCAGTAAGGATTTTAGATTGGGGGGTCTGATTTTTAATGCTTTCTTCCTGATATTCCAATCTGTAATTTTCTAATGCGGTAGCCAGTTCATCTAATGCCTGTCTCACGATGCTTGTACCTATTTCGAGTCGTTCGGCTATTTTTCGGGTTAACTTTTCTACGGCAGTATCATTGTATAAGTCTACATTTTGTCTTAAAATCGTAGAAGTTCCCTTTTTTTGAAGTCCTAACGTTACCCGCAATGCTTCGAAATTAGTAAGCCGTATTCCGCCAAGGATGCTTATAGCAAGGTATTTTGTGTCAAAATGATAATGATTCGGATTTTGGGTGTTTAGTGTGTTTGGCATGGTTCGTTTACTTTTTTATTTGAAATAACACTTTATTTGGTTAATTTTTTAAGTTGCTTTTTCACTTCGTAAAGCGCCGTTTTATAGTCTAAACACTCTTTATCTTTCCCCACAGGCAATTCAATGATTAATAAGTGTTCTCGAATAATGATATTCACTTTTTCGCCAACGGTAAAACCTAAATCCTCTAACCAAATTCCAGACAAATTAATCCAAGGGACACGCTGTTCATTCCCTCGAAGGTTTTTATAATGAATAGTTACTTGTTTAGTCTCGTAGCTGGTTAAGCGTTCTTTGTTTTTAGAAGTCTTCATCTTGCTGTGTATTAAAATTATTTTTATCTTTTTAACTAATCGTTTTCGATTACAAACTTAGCGTTTTTGATTTTAATAAACAAATTCTTTTTACTGTACATTATTCTCTCTCTTAGCTAAAACGATTTTGTTTTTCTATATTTGCAAAGCTATAACGCATATACACTCACATAATAAAGCTTTTTAACTATGGTAGATTTTGATAAAAATTTAAAGAATTTAAGAATGGAGAAAGGCTTTTCACAGGAAGTATTTGCAACCAAAATTGGTGTACATGTCACTAATCTTTCTAAATATGAAAGAGGAATTTCGATTCCTTCACTTGAGATTGCTGATAAAATGGCTACAGCTTTAAATATATCTTTAGATCAGTTAGTATACGGACAGAATAAAGCAGATACTATCATTACCGATAATGAACTACTTAATCTCTTTAATAAAACACAAAAACTACCTGAAAACCAAAAGAAAACGATTAAGGAACTACTTGACGCTTTTATTCTGAAAAGTGATCTAAAACAACAACTTAATAAATAAAATCATTACCATATACAACAAAAGAGCTCGCTAAATTTAGCGGGCTCTTTGCGTATTTATAATCTTTGTTTGTGGTTCTTCACTACGGGCACGAAAAACATTTCCACACGATCCAGCTTTTTTAATTAATTGTTGAAAAGTTTTTGTCTATTTATTAGTTGATAAATATAAAAACAATAAAATCTACACAAAAGTAGATTTAAAAGATTTTTTTGCTAAAAATACAGGATCACTATAAATAAAATCATTACCATATATAACTAAAGAGCCCGCTAATAAAATTTAGCGGGCTCTTTGAGTATTATATAATATTTGTTAATCAATCTTCGTTGCGGGAACAGATTGCATTTCCGTGCTATCGACTTTTATTACTTTACTTCAACAACTTGATTAATAAACATTTGACTCTTCTTTATTACTAATTTATTATTCTTTTCAACTAAAGTATGTTTTTCGATTACTCCTATTATTTCTTTTTTCCCTGATTGTCTAAAACCATATCTAAAAGTAAATTCATCCTTGTTTTTATTAACAATTGTATCAAATACAATCTTATTAAAATTAGAAAAATCTTTATCTAATTTCGGTGAGATAAATAAATAATAATAGTTTTCACCTAATAAATTTTTCCCCTCATTTGTTTCATTAAATTGAAAATTGATTTTAAACAAGTATTGTTGGTTTGTTTTTATTTCATTTGGCAATACTAAAGAATAATATTTACTCGTATTTACATCTAAGATACCATCACTATTGAAATTCTTTTGTTGATTCAGTATACTTTGACCTTCTACAATAACATTTTGATTCTTTGAATATATTTTATCGTTTTTATAAAAATACCACCATCCAACTGGTCTATGCTTTTGATCAATATTTCCTTCATTAACTAATTTATTGTTTTCGTAATTTTTACAATAAACACTATCATTAATCTTTTTTAAAATAGAGTTTTTAGTTCCATCTTTATTATATTTCACAATAGAATCTTTCAATATCCCATTTGAATATTCTGCTAAACTCATTAATTCTCCTGATTCATAAAATATCTTTTCTTCTCCTTCTTTTTTCTCATCCGAATTTAAAAAAAAAGAAGATTTAACATTTCCATTATTATAATAAGTTTCTTCTTTTTTATGACAACCAAATACCATAAATACAACTATGAGTATTATGAATCTTTCATTTATTTCCATTGATCATTTACTTTTTTCAGATTATTAACTCTCTTCTCTTCATAAACTTGTTTTACACTATCAATTGATTTCTGATTATTTGGAATTTCTACTTCTTTATCTCTTTGACCTGTTCGTTCAAAATAATAACCTGCTCCCATCATATCTGTATATATAAAATCATCCTGAACTTTTACTTTTATTCTAGGAGTTATATCCATAACAGAGCCTAAAGTGCTATTAGCAGAAGTTTCTATAGGTTTCATACCAAATTCTTCCTGCATCCTTTGTCCTACTGCTATTCCATTATATACTATCTGAACAGATAAAGCTAATTTCATTCTCGAAGTACCTCCGATCCCGTCTCCTTGTGAAGTTGCGAAACTTCCTGCTTGTACTAATCCACTTGCATCAACCCAATACGCACTACCACTAGCTTTGGACTTAGCAAGCAGAGATTGATCTCCTGAAGAACTACGTCCACCACCATGCATAACAAAACCGCCTTGATTTTTCATTCTCCATCCATTATCTAAAATAGATTTATTTCGAATCATATCTCTTCTTATCTTACTCCTTTGATTGGCATAATAATCTTTCATTTTCTCAATCCATCCTTTTTTAACTGGAGGATCTTCAAACATTCCCGTAGGATCAATAAAATAAGTAGGGTTATTAAAGAATATACGATACGGTGACCAGCTTGGTGCTTGTGATGCTAATGGATCGGTTTGCCATCTTCTTCCTAAACGAACATCTAAACCATATCCACCGAAGTCATAACTGTTACCCTCACCCTTAATTGCATCATCTTTTTCATGTCCACCAAACCCATAACGATACTCATTACTAGATACATGGCGATTCGGAACTAACATACCAAAAGGAAAATATTCTGAATAACTAAGAACGTCCGGACTAAAAATTTTATATGTACTAAACAACTTACGATCTGTAATTACAGAAAGTACATTTCCTAAATGATTGGATAACTCATATTGTTTATCTCCTACAAAACGATACGACAATTGCGGCTGACCCGGTGTTGCTTCTTCGCCTTCTCCCTGATCTAAGCCTTCACAAGCATCTCCAATACCATTATTATTGCTGTCTTCTTGTAACGGGTTGTAAACCAACCTACAATTATCACATACATCACCGATACCGTCTTCATCGGTATCAATCTGGTCAAAGTTAGCAATTAATTTGCAATTATCACATACATCTCCTACTCCATCTCCATCGGTATCTAACTGATCGGGATTTGGAGTAGCTATACAGTTGTCACAGGCATCTCCTACTCCATCTCCATCTTGGTCTTCTTGTTTCGGATTAAATACATTCGGACAGTTATCCAGCGCATCTATTACGCCATCGCCATCTTTATCGTTGTCTTTGGAACCACAATAGGTTTTTGAAAAAGCAACATTACCTAATGTCATACTATGTCCTGTAGTGGAAGTTGCAATACTGCCCTTTCCTTCATCAAAGGTAAAGGTATTGGTTAGAATATCTTCTCTGTCCTGACCGTTATTAACAGTATAACTAAAATCACAGATTTCACTTTTTAGTGCATCGTATGTTTTAATTTCACGTGGATGATAGGTAATGGCTGTAGCTCCTATTGAATTTTTAGGTAATGTGATATAAAGCTTTTCACTACCTATTGTCATATTTTTTTCTTGTAATCCTTCATATTCCTGACTTGGGTGAACAGTAGTAGCATATACGTTTCCATTTAAGGTAATCGTTACCTTATAATTACCGGAAGAGTTACTCAATTTGATTTCTGCTTGTATATCCCATTCGTTCTCCGGGATAGCGGGAGAAATAATCTCATAATCAGTCCTGTGTCTATAACTTCTGAAACGATATCGTGTTCTGCCTGAATTATTTCTGTAACGTGTATAATTTCTCTGGTACCTTACTAATGAAACTACCGGAATATAACCGTCCTGTACTTTCTTAACTGATAAGAATACCGAACTTAAATAGGAATGAGAGTCCGTTCCGGGCCATGATTTACCTTCATTAGAAGTTCCGTGTAAAGCCGCTACTAGACCATTATCTACAGTATTCGGATCGATTTTAAGATGGGCATTGAAAGTTACTGCCTGTGTTTTTGGAGTCGAATTATCAAATAGATTAATTGCATTTTCAGGCAACTCTGTCCATGAAGTACCGTCAGCCGTTGTTGCAAACTCCAGACCATACAGAGCGTCTCCTCCGCCACGTGTTACAGGCTGAGACAACGGCATTACTGTAGGTGTACTACGTGTACTTCTTAAAGCAAATGCTTCGGGAACAGCATCGGCTGTAATTTGTTTTCTGCCTTTTTCAACACCCAGTCGGCTACTGCCGTAAATGTTTTGTTCAACAAGATAATAGGCGGTCTGCGTTCCGTTTTTGACCATTTCATAGGTGCTCAGTACATTCCCCTGTGCATCACGCTGATAATAGGTCGTGACAGCATTGGTTCCGGTGGTTACAGTTTTGGCAATTCGGTTTCCTAAACCGTCATATTCAAAATCAATAACGGTTCCGTTATTTTTGGTAACGGATTGTACTTTTCCGTCTACACGCCAGTCAATTTTTAGTCCTTCTTGTTTGTCTGTAATTAACTGACCAATGGAATCGTATCCGTAATTATCGGCAGTCTGATTGTCAATATCAAGCGAGGTATCATTCGGTGCACCATTGGTAAACACACCATTGGCAACGGCATCATTTACATGTCGCAGTTTATTGGTACCGGCGGTATAATTATAGCTTAACTGATCCATAAGGGTAATGGCTCCTGTTGCTAAAGGTGCCCAACGATTCAGTTTGGTTAAGTTCCCGTTTCTGTCATAACTGTAATTAGAATGATAGCTGTCTATAGGCATACCGGTTCTTAAATATTGACTGTAGCTAATCGACTTAGAGGTCATTTCTTTTATTCTGTTCAGCTGATCATACTGGTAATAATTGAATTGTGCCGGAATTGGTTTTTGATTGTTATCTAACAATGAGGTTACCATTTCTTTAATATTCCCGTTATACAAATCAACATTACCTTCTAAACCATTCTTACTAAAACTAAAAATAGAATTGTCTTTCGTGTTAAATCGGGACTGATAATCTCCTTTGTAATAGTTTAAAGCAAAGCCAATAGCATCCTGAGCCACGCTTAATCCATCGTTACCGGGATCATATTCTCTTCCTAATCTTTCGGAGTTCACTCCCTTTAACCAGCCCTGAAGGGTATACATATAATCAAGTCCTTGTACTTGTTTATCTCCTATTTCGACACGTGCCAACGGACCGTGATCGTAATAGAAATAATGAGCATCTTTTTCCCAGATAATGGCATCTTTACTGGTATATACCTGTTGGATTCGGTTATCTGCGTCATATTCATAGCGATGAATAAACTGTTCTTTTTTGTTATCGGGCTGATAGGTTACCTGTTTTACATTTCCGCTGATCAAATCGTATTCATACACTATTTTTTTAACGGCAGCGTCTAATTTAGTCAGCTCGGGATTGTTATTGATATGCTGTACTAGTTCTTTTACATTACCGTGAACATCATAATCATAAAAGATTCCATTATCATAACCGGTAACCGGTTTTTGATCGGTAAGATTACTATAGTATAAAACGGCGGTAACTCTTTTATGGGTATTATCTGCAGCATAGGCGGTAAACCATTTTTCGGTATCTTTTACGGGAACGTCATATACGGTTTTTGTAACCTGTTCTGTTGCTGTTGCGATCGCATATGGATAATTACCTTTAACGGGGTTGGCATCTACGGAAACAAGGGCAGAGGTTCCTTTATAAACCAGTCTTCCGGTTTCATTGATCTCTACGGCTACTCCTGTTTTGGTTTCAAACTGTCCTGCTTCGGTAATTCTGCCCAGACCGTCATAACGGGTATAGCTCAGCTTTGATTGGGCTTTTTGAACGGTGTTCTGGCTTGCCACAATTCGTCCTAATGCGTCATACGCAAAACGGGTTTCTCCACCATCTGGAGTTTGTTGCCATACGAGCTGATTTAATGAATTATAACGGTATTGTGTCTGCATGGTATGAGCAGGAGCAACAGATACATTATTAACTGTATTTAATTCATTCTCGGGATTGGTATTTCTAACGGTGTTAATACTGCTGTCTGAATTAGGCAATAATCTGTTAACTCCTTCGGGCGGAACGGTCTGAATTAAATTACCTGCCTGATCGTAATAATACAATGTATACTGATATTCTTTATCGGCAGATGTTTGTGTTAACGTTTCGTTTACTCCTTCTAAAGCCGCTTTCAGATAGTTTTGTCTGAACGCTTCTTCTTTAGCAGTATAGAAAGCTTCTGTAAGTTGTTGTTTGTTTACTTCTCTTATTGCGTTATTATAAATCTCACAGGGTGTTCTCGGATCTACTGGAACTTCCATACTAAAGGAAGGTACCATGGTTGCGGGAGAACAGATATTATTATTCACTACATATTCGTCTGCAAACTGATTCCAGTTCTGTGTTTCCTGAACGACATTTGTTTTTTGTTTTTCTATATAACTATAATACGCATCAATAACAACGGGAGTAGTCATATTACCATACTTTAATTGGGTTGCACCAAACTCTGCAATGGTAATAAACAGCGGATTTTTGAAGGTTCTTATATTCAGTTTGGTTAAGTATAAAATATAATCTACACTGATATACCCAAAATTAGCCTCACAAAAATAGTTTCCATCCGTGGCTAAATTAGCAGGAAGATCATAATCCGGCACCTGAGCTTTTAAAGCGGTTTTATATTGATTCCATTTATCGCCACAAACTACCGGAGCTACTGTTGGCGGAATACAGATAGCATTACAAGTTGAAGCTCCTGATCGTAATAAACCGGATCGAGCTCCTAATCTAGCTATTCTAGCCGGGTTAAAATTTTCTGTAATAACTCCATTTTCATCCATCGTAATTTTATAAGAAGAGTTATTTATATTCAATGCTCTTTTTACTTTTCTTGATTGAGGAAATAGCTCTCTTTCATTAAAAAAATCACACAAATTATATGGCATACCGTACCAAGTGGTTCCATTTTTGAAATACCAAACAGCATTATAGAACACACCGTTCGTTGAATTTATAGTATTGCCCTGTATATCTGTATAATTAATATCTATCAAACTAAATTCTGGATCTGGACTTGATTTTATATCAATCGAATTAATATACTCCATATTATTCAAATTAAGCTGAATTTTGATCATTCCAGGATAAGTATCATCAGTTGGATTATCAAAACTCCCATAACTTACATAAGGGAAATTATTAAAATATAACTCAATGGAATTGTCTGCAACATGTACATAATATTCATCAAATACAGCTCGAGCTACAAAATTTACATTACCGCGATCTAAAATATTATTCCATCGTTGTCTGATTTTAGATTGCTCTAAAAAAGCAGTAACAAATGGATTTTTAGATGTATAATCGTATTGATAATTAGGGTCTTCATATCTCCCGATAGATATTTTAGATCCCCATCCCCAAGGATGCATTTGATGATTTTCAGGAAGTAAAAAATGATTTAAAATATCTTTTAGCCCCTTTTCAAATAATTCTTCATCATTCGCAAACGGTTCACAGGAAATAACTTTCTCTGGTTCTATTGAATCACAAAGATCACCATAACCATCCCCATTATGATCCCATTCTCCACAAGGCATACAACAGCTAAAATAAAGTGGTCTGTCTTTTCCGGATTGAATCGTCCAACTATTCGTTTGAGTATGTAAATCTTTTCTGGTTCTTACCCGAATCGTATTACTTTTATTATCGGGTTGTAATCCTGCTATAAACAGATTTCTGATTGTACCGATATTTCTTCCTGTTGTTCCGGCATTTATTTTCATTCGGGGAACATCATTAACGGTTATGGAAAAATGCCTTTCGCCGGAAAGCTCTTCATAATTCCATTTTGCGACATCACCGGAAGCAATACCAAAATAGAAAGGTAAATAACCGCTTTTAAACACCGTGTTATTTGTAATATCCTGACTGGTGGTTAAAGTACTGTTTGCCTGCAAATGACGTACTAAAGTATTTAAAGCGGAACCAAAAGATTCTTTTTTATTACACTGATCGTCGGCAAAAGCAATGGTTTCGCCTACTCCTGAACCTCCTGTAAGATGACATTCTCCAATAGCTGCTTTGGTTGTTCCTTCTACGAGTACTTCTTCGGGAGTAGTACAGGTTGTTGTTCCTTTTCTTAGTATGGTCGCTAAAATTCTAAATTTAAAGGTTTTATCAACTTGATTATAGGAACCGGGTATATAATAAAAGTTTTTGAAGCTAACAATGTCTTCCCATTTTGGAGCGGCTACGCCAGTACCGCATGGGTTTTTATAATTGGAAGCAATATCTGTAAACTGTAATGTAATGGGTGTTGCAATGCTATTTCCTCGTACTGTAAAATCAATATTTAAAGCAGTACCGTTCACTTGTCCTACGATTTTTGGTGCTTCTGAAGCGGTGTTCATATCAAACTCAGGGTTTACCTGTGCATTGAATATACCGGCAGTTAAATACGGCATACTATATGCAAAGGTATTGATTAACAAACCATTCGGTTGTATCGTAGAATCTGTTAATCCTTTTAAAAGTGCTTCTATATCGAATGCCAGAGGACATTTTCCGGTTTCAAGGAACAGGTTCACATCAGCTTTGGCTTTGGCGTCAGCAAGAATTTCGGCATCACTTAATCCCGAATCGGAACCATAATCTGCGGGTATGAAACGTTTTTCTTTATTTTTATACAAGGAAGCAGTCGCCTCAGAACATACCGGATCCAGACCATCTGCTCCACTCGGAATAACAACAGGTGTTTCCTGAGCATTGGTAATCAGACTCACTACTGCGTCATAATTATTAGGGGTTGCTACTGTATATTTTTTAAATATTGTAGCATAGGAATCGGTGTTTTCCGAGTTACCGATACAATCATTATACCCTTGTTTTTTAGTAACATAAATATGTCCGAAAACAGTACGGGTTTTTTCTTTTAAACCGATATAATAACTTTTAAAATTCGTCCATATTCTTTGTTTCAGATGCGGATCGGTAATTGCGTTAATATGATTTAACAAAGCGCTGTTGCTCTGACTTACTAATTCTTGATAAGCAGACGGAGGGGTAAGTCCGTTTGAAAAAGCAGCAAAAAAGTACGCTGCCTGAAGCATATTCAACTTTACTACTACACCTCCGGAATTGGTAAAATTCAATCCGTCAAAGTTCACTTCCAGTGCTTCTTTCATAAGGCTCTTACGCAGATTATATTCTGCTGTAGTTTCAATAGCGTATGGAGCAGTGTCATAAGCTGATGAATAAAAAGGGTCTTCTGTATTCTGAAGGTTTAGCAACTGTGCTATTTTTCCGCCGGACTGAAAAATACTGTGATCTAAAACAGTATTGGTCTCCGTATCATAATACTCGTGGTTTCTTAATTTTTCATCAAAACCATCTGAGTTTTCTCCTTTTCCATTGGTTTTTCCACAAATAGCGGTATTGTATACATAGTACTGATATTCCGGATGATATGGCAATAATGATTTTGCCCAACTTGGTTGCCAAAATTCCAGAAAATCAGCTACATTATCCAAATATTTCGGTTCTACTAAAAACATATTCGGATCATCACTTGAAGGATCGGCTAGGATCGAAAAACCGGGTTCATTACTTTCTTGGTGACGCAAAGCCGGAATATAGTTATTTTCATCAACTTGTCTGATTCGGACTTTTGAAACGGTTCCGTCTTCTTCTTTATAGGAACCGTCAGCGGGGTTTCTCCAGGTAAATTTAGAAATTTTAACCAACTCAGGGTTACCTGTATCCGGATCAATTTCTTCTACTTGCTTATATCCTCCGAACAACAACTGATTACTGTCATCAAAAACACTTAGAACGTCTGAATCTGCTGTTTCTTCCTCTCTTCCCAAATCGGCTATGGAACCATATTGCCCATTTGGACTGACATCTGCCAGTAAGGTTTCTTCATTAATCGTACAAAGATTTGCGGGTTGTTCACATAATTCTCTGCAACCGGCAAGTAATGCTCTGAACTCTGCTTTAAATTGTTGTTTGTATCGGGTTTTTTCTATAGTGTTCAGGGTAGCAAAATCCGACAGATTAGCAATACTGCTGTTAGCATATCGTTCTTCGGCAGTAAAAATATATGGCTCTCTGTTCGTTGGCTGTCCAAGACTGTTTACATCGATAGAAAATTTAGAACTATAGGCTTGTCTGTCAGATGCACTTTCTAAGTTGGAAGTTACTAAAGCTTCTTCACAGCTTCTGCAGGTAACGTTACAGTCTATGGACTGAATAACGGCATCAAACTCAGTCAGATCGGGTTGACAGGAAAGATTCTTTTTTAATGCTGCAATATAATCGTCTGCATATTGGTTTAAAGCGTCTGCATCTATCTGAATATCTTTGTTCAAATAATAGGAACCTACGCTTAGAAAAGCACCGGAGGAATTCTCTTTTGCTTCAAATATTTTTTCAGGAACAGCTAAAACAACGGGAGCATATGAATTCAGACTGAATGTACCTATTTTAGAAGACAGGGCTGCATCGGCATTTGTCCCGAACAATACTTCATCAGCACAATCATTGGTCAGACTAATAGACCAGTCATACACAAAAGGATAGTGTTTTCCATTCAGACAATTATCGGTAAAACTACCCGTTGCTTTGTGTAAACCGTAATTGAAATTGATTTTTCCTTCTTTTACGACAGAAATAGTCGTGTTTAATTTAATACCATCCTGAATAACATCATTTTTTCCGGAAGCATATTTTGTGTTATTAGACAATAAATCGGTTATCGTCATTTGATGTAAAGCGGTATTCGTTTCATCTTCTAACGCAATTAAATTGCCTTGTTTATCTCCGGCAAGCGCCGTAGCAACGGTACGACCCTGTGGATCTAAATAACTGACACTAATCTGGTTATTCGGATCAATAACGGTATTTTTTTTGTAAAGCGAATAATCTCCTACTTTATAACCAAAGAGTCGGTTTAGCTCTTCTTGTTTGGGTTGTCCGTAAAAATATCGCATTTCGTGTCCGCTTCCGATCTGATGTTGAGCTCCTACGCCTCCTTTTCTTTTAATACGTCCTGTATTATCTGGGGTATATTCTATTTGAGAAAAAGGAAGTAAACCGGCATCGGGAACCAGATCCTGATGATTATTCTGTACGGCATTGTTAGCGGAATAATATTTACTTGCTCCTGATACATTTGCCATTTGTGAAACGGGAGTGGGTGCGCAATCTTTACTTGTTGCGGTTTCCCAGTCAAAATCATTGTGGGTATAAACGGAAGTGCCTTTTGGATCCTTATTCAGATCGGGATAAAAATGTACTGCTGACGATTCTACGGGAACCGGCAGTACTTCAACGGCTGCTCTACCCTGATTGTCATAAATAACCTCACCTACAACTGCTTTATTATTGGAGTTGATTTTGGTAACCGTCTGACGATTTCGTAAGGAACCGTCAAAATAACTTACTACTTCTTTTTTCTTGCCTTCTTCGGCAAAAGAAGACTGATACTGCCAGTTTTTCTTTCCTGATTCATGATTCTGATCGATCTCGGCAACATGTGGCCAGTCACTAACGGATTGAAAGGAACCGGATAAGCCTGAAGACCAGATTCCATAATAATTTTTAGAAACATCGTCCAAGAATCGCCCTACAGGTCGTACTCTGTAAACCAGATAGCCTTTAGAATACACAACAGGGATTCTGTAATCTAAATTTTTAGTTTGTATTCGGGTACTGTTAAATCTGAAATCCTGCTCGGTTAACGGAATTCCATTTTTCATTACTGTACCTCCGTCTGCGGCAAAGTTATCTACCCAAATCCATTCCAGTTCATATTCTACGGCAGGTGCTACTTTATCTTTATTCCATGTAATCAGAATTTCATCGGCACCATCACTTACAGCATTAACGGGAACTTCCTGTAATCCTACATATTTTATAAACTGATGCTTTAAAGGAAGAACGGAACTAAACTGTGTACTGCTCGGTTGCATATTGTAATAACGATCTGTACTGAACTTCAAAGCTAAATAAACAGATGAATTACTTATATTTATTACTGCATTGGCAGTATTATAATAGGTAATCGATTCTACTTTTACCGTTGCTTTATGAATTCCGGGAAGATGATATACTGCATAATCATCCAGCTGAAGTCCTTTGGTCATATTATCATGTCTGATCTTTAAAGTAACCTGATACGGATCAGGATACAAAACTTCTTTCCCTGCCTTATTTATATACGATTTCTGAATAGTATTCGTAATACCATAGGACGTTATTTGCAGAACGACCTCACAGAAATATACTTTTTGATATTCTTCTATATTGTTTTTATCTTCTTCAAATCCAAAATGAATGGATACATCGGGATTTACAGAGGTAAAAATATTCTGCTTTTTTAAATCAGCAAACTTTGAATCGGTAATATGTAAAGTTGGCTGACCTTCTAACTGATTTCCAACTTTTTTATCCCCAAAATAGATTTCCTGCTGTCCGAAAGTCAGCAGAGAAAAAAGGGTAAATACAAATGCGGTTAAATATTTATTATTATACATATATCGGATTTTATTTATTGGAACTTGTTCTTTGATCAATAACTTCATAATGCTTCAACTGTGCTGCTACTGTATACTTGTTTTTACCAGATAAAGCCAGATAGGAACCGATTATAAAAAGTGAAGCAGGAACTGCTTTTCTACTAAAGTTGGTATTACTGACTTCTAATCGGGGATAATGGGGCTGTGGGGCACGATAATCTTTAGAAAAATTAACGGCTGTGCTATAATAAAAAACGGATTTCTGTAAGAAATACTTTTTTGATATCTGCACCACAATTTTTGAATACGGAAGACCGGAATAATTTTTTGCCAATAAAGTAATTTCCCAATACGTTTTAAGATCTTTAAAAGACCCTATTTCACACAGATCGAGTAAAGACTGCATATCAAATTCTCCAAAATAGTTTCGAATCGGATCTCCTATCTGAATCGCTTTCTCAGAATGACTGATCTTTAAATTGATTGATTTTGTATTCAGTATTTCTGTATTGTCAATTTTCATATAGACTTCATTGGCGGCATTTTTACAAAAAAGTCCTTTATAGGCTTCTTCTATTTTTTGAGAATCGGCACTTTTATATAAAGTATAACTAGAATTGTATTGCAACGGTTCTGCAGCGGTATACTGTTTTCCCATTTGCTGAAAAACTTCTTTTACGGTCTGACCATATCCTGTTGTACCTATTACTAAAAGACAGGTAAACAGCAGTGTTTTATAAAACATAATTGTTACTCTTGTGTATTAATACTATTTCCTGAACGGGTTTCCTGAATGGTTTTTACTCCTTTGGCGGTTTCTTTTTTTATTCTGACCAGTCCGCCTTCATTGTCATATTCATAGAAAGTGGAATAATTGTTTTCGTCCAGTTCTGACATTAGTTTAAAAGTCTCGGAATCATAAACAAAGGTTTTCATACTTCCATCAACCGGGTGTATTCTTATATCATCAAAATAAGCGGGAATTCCACTACTCTTGTTTTCAAGCTCAACACTAATCGTTTTAGTGTTTTCAGGAATCAGAATTGTACTCGAAATTCTTTGCCATCCGTCAATAATATCACCTCCGGCAGTTAGACTTATTGTTCCTATTTTATAGAAATCGCTTGTTATAACATTATTATAAAAATTCACGTTTATAATTGCATTTTCATAGGTTTTTACCTGAATAAAAGATTCTTCTTTTACCCATGCACTTAACTTGTATTCTTTACCCGGTACAGGCTGAAAAGAAAGACAGTCTGAACAATAATCTTTATCTGCCGGATCCCCGCAGGCATATTGTCCCAGTTTTAGTTTATCTGCGAAAAAAGTTCCGTTTTCCAGAGTTCCCAGTGCATCAAAATTTTCATAACCGAAATAATCACTACTACGGAAATCATCGATACTTGACTGTGGAAATTCGGTTTCAGGATAACTCAGTAAGAATTTTAATGAGGTTCTGAGAACAGGGACAACTCTTGATTCATTTGGAATTTCAGCTACTCTCGGAGCATAATTAGGATTTTCATTACGAGCCAGTGCACGACTGTTTATTGTATTACTGTCTACATAAAATCCATTTTCAATTCCTACAACGTATAAATGGGGTTTATCCGGACTTGTGTCCAGTTTACTTTTTGAGTTATTAAATCGAGACATGGTTTCGTCTCTTAATTTGAAAACATCGTGGGTTTGACAACCGTCCGTAATCATCAGCACAATATTGGGCTTCATTTCTGAGTTCAGTGCAACGTCTAATCCACTTTTCCAATAATCTGAAGAAGCACTTATTCCCGGTTCTCCGTAACGGGTGCCGTACTGATCAATCCAGTTATTGAATTGTCTTAAAACAGCCGGATCATTAGTTACTTTAACCATCTGAACATGGTCTGTTCTGGTATTATTATCTCCATCGGACATTCCTATCAGTGAAACATAGATATTGGAATCTAATTTATCATTATCGTTTGCCTGTTGCTGAATGTATCTTTTTAATTGTTTTTTTATTTTTCTTGCTTCGTCCGGATTTATAGAGCCTGATTCATCTACCACAATAGCAATGTGAGAAACACAAAACGGTTCACAAACCTGAGCAGTAATTTTTTCAGAAAATATACTTTGACAGCCATTAGCATCAGAAGTGACCAGTTTTATTTTATAAATACCCGGTTCATCGGGAGTAAAAGTATACATTGCTGTAGTATTCGTTACACCATTTACTTCTACTCCGACTGCATTGATAGCAGACCAACTATAGGTTACATTTTCCGAAGCCGTTTCAAATGAAAAATTAATTTTCTTACCCACACAGTATTCAACTTCACAGGAATTTACTGTGATTTTTTCAGAAAACATACTTTGACAGCCATTAGTATCGGAAGTAATCAGTTTTATTTCGTAGATTCCCGGTACATTTGGAATAAAATTATATATTCCTGTAATGTTAGTTACACTATTTACTTCAACTCCGGAAGCATTGATACTGGACCAGTTATAGGTTAAATCAGTGGAATTCGTATCAAATGAAAACTCAATTTCTTTATTTATACAGTATTCTTCAGACTTACAGGAAGTCACTGTAATTTCTTTTGTAAAGACAGTAATACAACCTACAACATCTGTCACGACTACCTCTATAGTATACTTACCTGCTTTTGAAAAAACAACGCTATACTTATCGGAAGAATCGGTCTGTATTACTTCTTTTGAAGCTGTATCTATAGCAGACCAACTATAACTTAGATTAGCGGTCGTTGTATTAAAGGTAAAAACAGCTTCTTTATTATCACAAAATACTTCCGATTTGGATTGAATTTCTCCATTAAGGACAACGCAATCCATCACATTAAGATGAATAGTATTTCGGGTTAATATTAGATTTTTATATTGATTGGAAGAATCTGTTATCAAAGGGTGTTTAGCAATACAATAATAATCTCCTGTATCTGAAACTTTTAAATTAGGGATTGTATATTCTCGATTAATGGCTCCTACAACTACTTGTCCATTTTTATACCACTGATAGGTTTCTTCTGTAGTAAAACGATTATCCTCAAACATACTTAATACAATACTTTTTCCAGAATCCTGAGTAACTGTTTTTTCTGTATCCGTTTTAGCTTGGGGGGTATAATAAAACATGCTGTAATTATTATAAAATGAATACTGATTTTGAAAATCAGAAAAACGAAAATTGTTGTTAGCTATATTAAGCCCTCTTAATTGAGATAAATTACTTAGATCAGGAATTGCTTTACTTAAACTATTATTCTGCAAATGTAAACTCTCTAATTTCGTTAAAGATTGGAAACTGGAAGGAACTTCTCCTATAAATTTATTGTTACTTACCCAAAGCGAATGGAGTTGAGATAAATTCCCTAAAACAGCTGGTAATGATCCTAAAATTGAATTGTCATCAATTATTAAAGATTGAAGATTTGTTAAATTACCCATTTCCAGAGGAATTGTACCCGTTAAACGATTACTTTGTAATAATAAACTTCGAAGTTGCAAAAGCTGCCCTATTTCCGAAGGGATAGCTCCTATTAAAAGATTATGACTTAAATCTAAAGTTTGAAGTTGCAAAAGCTGTCCTATTTCCAGAGGAATAGTTCCTA
>NZ_JBZEES010000012.1:0-76984 GCF_058310215.1 Flavobacterium sp. AK-301 | reverse complement strand
TCCTATTAAAAGATTATGACTTAAATCTAAAGTTTGAAGTTGCAAAAGCTGTCCTATTTCCAGAGGAATAGTTCCTATTAAAAGATTATGACTTAAATCTAAAGTTTGAAGTTGCAAAAGCTGTCCTATTTCCAGAGGAATAGTTCCTATTAAAAGATTACGACTTAAATTTAAATCTTGAATTTGCAAAAGCTGTCCTATTTCTGAAGATATAACTCCTGTTAGTTTATTCAAACTCAAATCTAAAATCTGTAACTTTTGAAGTTGTCCAATCTCCGAAGGTATACTACCAGCTAAATTATTTCCGAATAAATATAAAATCTGTAACTTTTGAAGTTGTCCAATCTCCGAAGGTATACTACCAGCTAAATTATTTCCGAATAAATACAAAATCTGTAACTTTTGAAGTTGTCTAATCTCCGGAGGCATAACCCCGATTAAACTATTATTTGATAAATTTAAAAATCGAAGTTCAGTAAGTTGCCATATCTCAGCCGGTATTTCACCTATTAAAAAATTTTTATTTAACTTTAAATCTTGAATTTGCAAAAGCTGTCCTATTTCTGAAGGTATAACTCCTGTTAGTTTATTCCAACTCAAATCTAAAATCTGTAACTTTTGAAGTTGTCCTATTTCTAAAGGTATACTACCTGTTAATGAATTATTTTCGGAATATGGAGATCCAAAATTTAAAATTTGTAGATTTTTAAGTTGTCCAATCTCTACAGGTATATTACCTATTAAAAAATTTCTATATAAATTTAAACTAGTTAAATAACTTAATTGTCCTATTTCCGGTGGAATTACTCCTGCCAAATTATTAGTTGGTAAATTCAATGAAGTCACATGTCCATTACTTACTGTAACACCATACCAACTGTTAGTAACGGGTTTATTAAAATCCCAGCCTGTTTTGTTTTTCCAACCAGTGCCATTGGTGCTATTATATAACGCTAATAGTGCATCTTTTTCAGATTGAGGGACGCCTGTAACCACGTCATTTCTAATTCTTCTGCTTTTTATACTTTGCTCCCTCTCAATTTTTCGCAAAATAGTATCCTTAATTTCTTTCATTATCAGATACTCAGCAATCTGCATTTTTCGTCTCACTTCGGTTTCTCTGCTAAGCTCTTTAGCATCATTAATCCCCCTCTCTTTTAATTGCAGAATCTCTCGATCTCTATCAAAACCTATCTCCTGATTACTAAGTTCCTGAGAAAAAGAAACAGATGAAAACAGCATCATGCAAAAAGTGATGATCCAGTGTGTTTTTATTCTAAAAATATTTATCATATTATATTGAATTGCAGACTATTCTTAAATCTATCTTTATTTTTATTGCTTTATTTTTATTTTCCCAATGACCGGAATACATGAATTAACAGTAATTACTTTGTCAAAAACAGCTGTACAGCCAATGGAGTTGGTAATCTCCAGACTCACTTTATATTCACCAGGGGCTGTATAGATCTTTTCAGCGGTAGCTGTAGTTATCTCCGAATCAATAGTATTATCTGTCTGATAGAATATCCATTTATACGTTAAATCAACAGTAGTTGTCTGAAAAGAAAAAGTAATGGTATTCCCTTCAAATAAAGAGTTCAAACTAGATGTTATATTTCCTACTGCTGTAATACAGTCCTTTACTCTTAAAAAAATAATATTACGGGTTAATATTAGATTTTTAGATGAAACAGAAGAACCTGTAATTACTGGGTGTTTTGCAATACAATAATAACTTCCTTCATCTAACATTTTTAAATTGGATATTAGATATTGTCTTTGGGTTGCTCCTTCAATAACTTCTCCGTCTTTATACCATTGATAGGTTTCTTCTGCAGTAAAACGATCATCCTCAAACATACTTAATGTTATACTTTTCCCCGAAAACTCAGTAATTGTTTTTTGGGTATCGGTTTTAGCTTGAGGGACATATTTAAAAAAGGAAATCTTCTTTTGATAAAATGAAAATTGATCCGCAAAATCAGAGAAATAGAAATTATTATTATTTATTTGGAGTCCATATAATTGAGGTAAATTACTTAAATCAGGCAGTATTCTACTTAGTTTATTATTATTTAAACGTAAAAAACGTAAACTACTTAAAGATTGAAAACTGGAAGGTACTTCTCCTGTAAGATTATTCCCATCTAGTAATAAATTTTCTAATTTTGAAAGGTTACCAATAGAACTAGGAATAATTCCTTCTAATTTATTGCTTACGAACCAAAAAAATTGTAGTTGAGATAAATTACCTAAAGTAGTTGGTAATGATCCTCCTATTGAATTTGAAGAGAAATTTAAATCAATAAGCTTGCTTAGATTACCTATCTCAGGTGGAATTACTCCACTTAACCCATTATGATCTAGCACTATTTCTACTACATGACCATTAGATACCTTTACCCCATACCAACCGGTAAGTTTACTTCTATCCCATGAAGTGACAGGGGTATTAAAATCCCAACCTGTTTTATTATTCCAGTTAGCACCGTTAGTGCTATTATACAAAGCTCGTAACGCCTCTTTTTCGGATGGAGGAATATCTACAACAGTATTTCTGGTAAAACGAGAACGACTAATTTTGGATTTTTGTTCCTGCTTCTCTTTTTGCAAAACGGCGTTCTCAATTTCTTTCATTACTATATACTTTCTTATATACATTTCCCGCATAATAGCAATTTCTTGGGTAAGCTCTTCAGTATTAGTAATACCGTGTTCTTTTAATTGTGCAGTAACCTGCTCTATATCAAAACCCGTTTCCTGATCGCTTAACTGCTGAGAAAAAGAGACAGAGGAAAACAGCAACATGCAAAAAGTGATTATCCCGTGTGTTTTTATTCTAAAACTATTTATCATATTCTATTGAATTACAGACTACTCTTAAATCTATCTTTTTTATTTATTTTTATTTATTTATTTTTATTTTTCCGATAACAGGAATACAGGGATTAACAGTAATTACTTTATCAAAAGTGGTTGTACAGCTATTTACATCGGTAACTTCCAGACTCACTTTATATTCACCAGGTACTGTATAGGCCTTTTCAACGGTAGTGGTAGTTATCTCTGAGTCAATCGTATTATCTGTCTTATAGAACTTCCATTTATAGGTTAAATCAACTGCTGTTGTACTAAATGAAAAAACAGCTGTATTCCCTTCAAATAAATTAGTTGAATCAGGCACAATACTTCCTGAGATTGGAGTGCAGGGTACTATTTTTAAATGAATCATATTTCGAACTAATTGTAAATTTTTAAATCGATCGGAAGGATTTGTTATTTCAGGATGTCTGGCAATACAATGATAACTTCCCGCATCTAAGGCTTTTAAATCGGATATCGTATATTCTCTATTGATAGCTCCTGTAATTGCTTGTCCGTTTTTATACCATTGATAAGTCTCTTCTGCAGTAAAACGATTATCCTCATACATCGTCATTGTAATACTTGTTCCGGAACCTCCGGTAACTGTTTTTTGAGTATCCGTTTTGGCTTGAGCCTCATACCGAAAAGAACTGATTTTAGTGTTATAAAATGGAAACTGATCTGCAAAATCAGAAAAACGGAAATTGTTCTTAGATATATATAATTCGGCTAATTGAGAGGATTTACTTAAATCAGGTACAACACCTTCAAATGAATTAGAGGATATATTGAGCCGTTTAAGTTTTGTTAAATTTCCTATTTCCGGAGGTATAATCCCTTTTAATTGATTTATTTCCATATCTAAATAGGTAAGCTCTGAAAATTGTCCTAGTATTGAAGGAATAGAACCTGTTAAATTATTGTATCCTAAACTTAAAATCTGGAGTTTTCTAAACGACCACGTTTCTGCTGGAATTTCTCCTGTCAGACGATTAAACCATAAATGTAAAAGGAGTAAATTTTTAAGCTCACCAATTTCCGGAGGTATACTACCTGATAGTCCATTAGAAAGTAAATTTAAGTGGGTTAAAGATTTTAATTGTCCTATTTCAGGCGGAATTTTCCCTGTCAGTCTGTTAGACCTGAAAGTTATCTGACGTAAATCTTGAAGTTGTCCAATGCCTGGTGGTATACTGCCTGTTAGTTGGTTGAACTCAAAACTCAAAACTTGAAGTTTTGTTAGTTCCTTTATTTCTAAAGGTATCTTATCTACTAATTTATTGCTGAATAAATTTAAAATGAGTAAATCTTGAAGTTGTCCTATTTCTGGAGGTATACTGCCAAATAATTGATTTTCGGCTAAATCTAAAATCCTTAAATATTTCAATTGTCCAATCTCTGGTGGAATTACTCCTTTTAAATTATTCCTTCTGAAACTTAAACTAGTCACATGTCCATTACTTACTGTAACACCCTGCCAACTGTTCGTAACGGGAGTCTCAAAATCCCAACCTTTTTTTCTTGTCCAACCAGTATAATTAGTGTTATTATACAAAGCCTGTAAAGCATCTTTTTCAGATTGAGGAATATCTGTGACTGCCCCGCTTCTGGTTCTTCTGCTTTTTAAATTTTGCTCCAACTCTATTTTTTGCAAAATAGCATTCTCAATCTCTTTCATTACTACATACTGTTGGATATGCATTTCCCGTATCATGGCAATTCCTTGAGCAAGCTCTTCGGCATCGGTTATACCTCGCTCTTTTAGTTGCAGAATTTCTCGCTCTACATCGAAACCAGTTTCTTGATCGCTTAGCTCCTGAGCAAAGGAAACAAAGGATAACAGCACCGTGCAAAATGTGAGAATCCAGTGTGTTTTTATTCTAAAACTATTTACCATATTATATTGAATTACAGACTATTCTTAAATCTATCTTTTTTATTTACTTATTTTTATTTTTCCGATAACAGGAATACATGGATTAACAGTAATTACTTTATCAAAAGTGGTAGTACAGCCATTTACATTAGTAATCTCCAGACTCACTTTATGATCACCAGGAACTGTATACGTCTTTTCTGCAGTAGCTGTAGTTATCTCTGAGTCAATAGTGTTATCTGCTTTATAAAAGCTCCATTCATAGGTTAAATTAACAGCTGTTGTCTGAAAAGAAAAAACAGCAGTATTTCCTTCAAATAAACTGATTGGAGTAGAAATAATACTGCCCTTTACTGTAGTACAAGGAACTGCTCTAAGGTAGATATCTGATCGTTGTAAAATTAAATCTGTCATATTATTCTTGACAGCAGAAGTAAGTACCGGATGTTGCGCTAAACAATAATAATACATTCCACTATCGGCAGAAGTAACAGCGGGAATGGTATAATGTCTTGATGTAGCTCCTTCAATTGGTCGTCCTTTTCTATACCATTGAAAGGTTTCATCCGGCAAAAAACGATCGTCTTCATACATCTTCATTGTAACACTAGTTCCAATACCAGGCCTAATTTCTGTGGCACTATCTATCTTATTCTGAACATTGTAAGCAACATTCCAATTTCCGGAAAGAAACTGAGTTAAATCTGCAAAACGAAAGTTTGAACCAAAAATCCGAATCCAGCAACCTAGAGGCAAACGACTAAAATCGGGAATAGCACCTACTAGTTTATTAGAACCTAATAATAATTTTTTAAGCTGGGGCAACTGCACGATTTCTGGAGGAATCGAACCGGATAATTGATTATATCCCAAATCCAAATACTGAAGCCATGAAAGCTGTACCAGCTCGGAAGGGATAGAACCCGTCAACTTATTACTATTCAGATACAATCCTGTTAGATTCGTCATTTTAGTGATTGTCAAAGGTATTGGTCCGGATAATTGATTACGACTTAAAACTATACTTCTCAGCTTAATTAATTGTTCTATTTCTGACGGAATAGAACCTGTTAAAGCATTACGACTTAAATCTAATGCACTCAAATTAGTCAACTGACCTATTTCTGAAGGAATAGAACCTGTTAAAGCATTATAAATTAAATTCAATCCGCTCAGATTCGTTAACTGCCCGATTTCTGAAGGAATACTGCCCGATAACAGATTCCTTTGTAAATTTAGATACTGCAACTGAATCAATTTTTGTATTTCAGACGGAATACTACCAGTCAACTTATTATAAGACAAATCCAAACTCAAAAGCTGAGTCAGCTCTCCAATTTCTGGAGGTATGGAACCATTTAATCCAGGTATTCTGGATCCTAAAGCTCCAAAATTTAAAGACTGTAAATATTTAAGTTGCCCGATTTCCGGAGGAATTACCCCTACTAAATTATTGCTTGACAGATTCAAAATAGTCACATGTCCGTCCGTTACCGTAACACCATACCAGGCATTGGTAACGGGAGTATTAAAATCCCATCCGGCTTTTCTTGTCCAGCCAGCACCGTTAGTACTGTTGTATAATGCAATTAATGCGTCTTTTTCAGATTGAGGAACTTCAAGAACTCCACCGCTTCTGGTTCTTCTGCTTTTTAAATTTTGCTCCAACTCTATTTTTTGCAAAATAGCATCCTCAATTTCTTTCATCGCTAGAAACTTTGCTATATGCATTTCACGCAACCCATCGATTTCATAGCTGAGTGCTTCGGGATCTGTAATCCCCTGTTCTTTTAATTCTGCTGTAGCCTGCTCCACATCAAAACCCGTCTCCTGATCGCTAAACTCTTGAGAAAACAACACTGTTGTAATAAAAAAGCTTATAATGGTAAAAATAGAGGTATAGGTAATTTTCATCTGTCTTACTTTATTTTTAGTTATTCTTTACACAGAATAACTTGTTTTTTAACTGTTACTTTTCTATTCGGTGCGATTTTTAAACTCTTTCTTCCGGTATGGGATTGCGAGTTGGATATACTGATTTCATTTTGTTTTAATCCTGATTTAAAATCAAAATGAGACGCTCTTTCACATTCGGTATCATCATAATCCTCAAAGCCGTCGGAAGCCAGTTCACTATATTTCGTATTAGAAGCTACTGCTACCGGAAAACGATTGTTATACCCGTATAAAGCGGATGAATAGCGATTTAACGCGTCTTTGTTTTCTACTTCCTGACCATATGGACTGTATTGTGTTACTTCTGAAGCATAAGTCCATCTTTTGTAATTATCGTCTTTTCTGACCTCCCAATTGGTGCCATTGAAAATATATAAGGAAGCAAAATCAGTAAAGAAACCTGTTTTACGCGGTGTTGGGTCAATAGTATGGTTTCGCCCTGTTAAGTAAGCAAACGATTTATTGGCTCTCCAGTTCCCCAAAATATTATATATATACGGATTGTAAAAAAGATCATAATCTACATCATCATCGTCAGCACCGGTTGCTTTTTCATATTCGTATTGTAAGTTTCCTTTAACAAAAACCATTTTCGGTAAATTACATTCGCATTGTGCGGGCCATACATCACTGTATTGTATTGCGGAAGCACTAACCATTCTGCCATCGGCAGTTGAAAACAGAAAAGGATCTGCTCCTATGGTTTGTTTAATAGAAGTCTGTTTATTTGCAGCATCATAATTGTACAATGGATTTCTCATAGAAGTGATACTAGCCATTGCCGCTGTCTGCAAATTGCGATACCCTGAACGAATCACTTTTAGTCTTCCGGCACTTTCAATATCTTTAACCAAGTGTCCTTTTGCATCCAGCAATTTGAAACCGGTATTGTTCAGTTTAACTACCCAGGCTCTTACGCTCTTCTTTATTCCCTCAGCATCTAATCCAGTTGCCCAGACCTCATCGCCATCAATTAAATAGTCTGAAGCTTTTGGATTTCCTTCAAATCGATATCCTTCTCCTGTTTTTACAATATTCGATTCTAGTCCTGCATTTTTTACAGCCTGACTCATGCCTCCATAACTCCAATAGGCAGGGAAATTAAAACTGAAATACTGATCTTTATATTCATTAGTCGTCTGAGTCAGTAACACTTCTCCTGTATCGGCATCCCATGCTAAATTTTTGGTAGATACCTGTGCTCCTAAATCATAAGCCACTTTCCCGGAAAGTATACCGCTACTGTGAATTACCTTTGTCGTTGTGGCAGTTCTGATCTGATTTTCATGTTTTGAATAACTTGGAATCGGAGTAGGAACAACAATCGTAAAAAGAGTAACCGGTATTATAGCTATATTAACATGAATACCTGCTGTTGTGGTTGTGGACGTGTTTTCTCTAAAACCATTGATCACATCATAATCGACACCGACCAGCTTCTGACTAATCACTCCTTTAGAATCAATCGTCTGTATAACATTATTCAGCTTACCTCCATTGGTATTCTGAGCATCAGCTTTAATACTGTAATTATAATCTACTCCTGATATAAACTGCTCTTGTCCTTCACCATACACTCTCTGACTCTTCATTTTCCCATCCATATCATTGGTATGAACAGAGAAACCTTGTGATAAAGTAAGCTTATTTTTAACATTAAGATTCAGTAAGCTTGCTAAAGCTGACGAAGCATCATAGTTTGAAGATAAAACGGTACGATCTGTAATAACCGGAAACTCTTTTGAAGTATAAAACTCTGTTATGACGGATCCTGTTGCATGTTTTTTGACTACTATGGTTTCATTACTTTCGTTTACTTTTTCTCGAGGTAAATTAGCCACTTTTACTCTGCTGTAGGTAACTTTAGGATAAGGAAAGAAGGATTCTCCAAAAGGCTCTTCTACATAATTATCACTATCGGGACCTAATAACAGATCTCTTTTGTTTTTATCATAGAACGGTTTTACAAATGGGTTTTCTTTAGAACCTAAAGGCTCATAAGTAGCCACTCCGGAAGATTTTCCGTCTTTGTCTGTATATGAATAATTTTGACCGTAATATTGATGATACAACGGATTTGCATCATTGCCGGTCATTACATCCCACTGATCCAGAATTTGTATACTTTTCACTCTACTGCCGCCGCCTGTTTTATGAGCATTGGCATTCATTAAACGAATCCATGATTTTCCAGAAATAAACTGACTTGCTATTCCGGTTTGTTCTAATTTAGCATTCGGACTTTTAAATATTTCCAGAAGAGCAGGCATCCAGCCAATTAACTGCATAACAACGCCTTTTACATTATTAGTGTCCTCTTCATTGTTCATACTATATACTAACTGATTTAAATATTGTCGTCCAAAATTCCAGCCTGCTTTCATTATCGGATTTACTGAATTACCAGAGTTAAAGCCATCTCCTTTTCCAACATACTCAACGGGTATGGACGCATACTTTCTTCCGTCTTTTTCAAAGAATCCACAACCTTGTGTTTTATCTATTATTGTATAACCTGTTACATAATCATACTTATCTTTATTACCTCCCGGTAAAGGATTCGGATTGACCATATTAAGCAAGAATCTGAAATATAAAGGATTTTCACTGCTGCCTATTGACTTTAGATAGGTATTAGAGAATTTTTGAGCAAAACCGGGAGCTGTAATGGCTGCGCTTTTATCGATCTCAACATATAAATATTTCCCTAACAACTTACTTTTTATAGTGTTGTCTATATCTGTCATAGTAGCAGGTATCTTTTCCCCGCTTCCTATTACTTTAAACATTTGCATCGCTTCTTTATCCTGAACAAATGCATAATCATCAGACTCGTAGTTCGTTTCTATCTGACCTCCTGAAGGTAATCGAATAGACTCTAATAGCCAGGCAGCTGCATACTGATCTGCCGTTTCTCTATTACTCTGATCCACAAAAGGATATTCTGCATTTGACAAATTACTGGTTGATCCTGCACCTAATCCTGTATCGGATGGTTTATAATTCCCCCATACATCGTATGCTTTCATATCGTATGAAGGATTAAACCCATACTTAAAAACATAAGGAGTAAATTTCCCCATGTGTGAATTTTTATAGGTAAAATAAACTTTCTTCAATGTTAATTTTCCTTTTTGTCCATCAAACTGAGGACTGGTACTGGTTCCGTTAATGTTATTATCTATACCCTGGCATAAGCTGTAATCATACTCAAAATGAGCTTCTTTTATTGGAGTTGCTTTTTCTCCTTTAACCTCATATTCAGGTTTGGAATACAATGAGATTTTATCCAGTTTATACATTTTTGAATCCGGGTTTAATCCCCCGTCTTCATTCTTTACGCCATAACCATCATTTCTTTCTGAAAGATGAAAAAAAGCAACATGTGTTTTGGTTGTTATTTTTTTAACGTACAATAATTCCTTTTCTCCGTATTGGTAATTTCCTTTGTTGTCTTTTTTACTGGAACGCAGTCCTTCATCGTAGTTAGCTGTTTTTTCTTTAAATGGGATACGCCATTTATAGGTATGCTCTTTAGAAGTACTTTTGTTATCATATTCAAACCTGGTATAAGTTCCCAAATCATCATCTGACGGTCCGTTTCCGGTCAAATCCTGATAATCCGAAGATAAAACAGCTGTTAATAAATAAGAGTGTGCATAGGCAGGTGTAGTAACACGATTGAAATACTGATCGCCTTTTTGTCTGTTATTAACGGAATTGTCTCCATTCTGATAGGTAACTAATCCCGTTTTATAATCTACACTTGGAGTGGTTCCTACGTCAAATGTTACTTCTCTTTTAATAAGATTGTAAGCTGCTCTTCCGTATATATAACGCTCACCTCCTTCTTTCGTGATTTTTATTTCTGATGTATGATGATCGTGTTTTCCTCTGGTAGAAAAAGAGCTGAACTCTTTACTGAAACCATAATTAAGATCTTCTAAACGTGTCAATTTTTCAATAGACTGATTTCTGGATAGACGTTCGGTTCGCAGTAGGGAACCGGTACCTCGAATCTGACCTGTATTGGTATAATAATTTGGTGTGGTTCTTCTGGAGAATTTTCCTCCTTCGATATTAAATTTAACCGGATTATAATCACCCAGACTATGCTGTAACAGATCCAGTTCTTTGTCTACATGATTTCCGCCGATATTCTTAAAAAATACCTTTTCATAATCTGGTTTATTGTCTTTTTTCTCGTTGAATCGACCTAAAGCTGGATTGGAATTTTGCCATACTAAAGAGCTACTCTTGCCTAAGGTTACTGTAGCATTAACCCCAATATGGACACCACCACCACCACCAAATTCTCCACCTAAACTACCGCCTTTAGTTTCATCGGTAGTTTCATTATCATATACATAACCCACCTGAGATTTATACGGACGATACATTCCTGAAACTCCTTGTCCCTGAATACTGTATAAATCGTAGGTATGGTTCGTAACAGGTAATGAAGTCGTATTTTTATTAAACGTTCTGTCTTTTTCACGGTTGAAATCTAAAATTGCCGACCTGCCTGCATTATACGTGTTTTCAAAGCCATATGCTTTTTCAACTTTATATTTTTCGGAATCTGCAATCCCCTGGCTGGTAACATAACCTGAAAATTTCATACCTGGTTCAAATCCCCAAAACATACCTTCTAAATTCAGATTGAACATATAATTAGAAGAAGACATTGCTACTCTTTTAACAGGTGTAAAAGAAGCATTAATAAAAGAAAGTGATCCGGAAGTTAATCGATCAAATCCTACACGATCACCATTAGATACTCTGCTCAGACCTGTCGACAGTGTAACATTTTCAACACCTTTTCGATTATTATAACTAACACCCAGATTTCCTCCAATACTATTATTATTACAATGGTCACCTGTTAGTCTTTGAGAAAAAGAAACACTTGGTGATACGGATACACCTTCAGAAGCCGAAGATTCAAGATTCATTCCTACTGAAAGGTTATCACTAATCTGATAACTCAAACCGGCATTGGGCGTAATTCCTATGCCATTGTAGTTATTGTATTTAACACCAACTCCAACACTGACACCGCCTTTTGCATTTGTTTCTTTCATACCAAAAGCAGCTGCAAAGACATTAAAGCCTGCACCAATGGTCATATTCGGTTTTAAGTTATTCTCATATATCATTTCGTCTCCATCGAAATCATCCGGCAGTCCTCTCATCTGTCTTGCAATCTGTCCTACATTCAGGTTCCAGCCCAATCCCACCCAGGAGGCTTCCTGATCCATGGTCACTCCTGAATTATAGGCTAAATTTAAAGGATAACCACCTACATCCATAATAGGAATATTATAATTAAAATCACCACTAGCTAAGTCAACCATATCTGAAGTTGCAATAGGCGTGAAAGATTCAAATTCCGGTTGGGAAGGACCGCTGGTCAGTGCATACATCTGCATCGGCTGAAGAGTCTCTAAAAGGATCATCATTGCTAAATAAATAGCAATAGTCTTTTTTAATCTGTTTTTTTTAATCTGCTTGATCATAAGGCAATTTTGATATAGGGATCTTTAAATTTAAATTTTAGGGTACCTTTTCTAAAAAGATAATCGTTATAAACTAACTGTATTTTATCATTCGGGTCTATTCCGGAGAAGAACAATAGTACTTTTTGATACGGAGCAATTTTATAACTTCGTTCAAAAGTGACTCCTGAACATGGAATGGTATCTTTTTTTGAGGTTACAATATAAAAGTCTTTATCCAGACCAAATGACATGTATTTTACAGCATCAGTATAATCCATTCCTGTAAAATCCTTGGTAAGTATATCTTTTTCTTCGTCCTGTTGAAAGGTAAATTCCAGAACTCGTTCACTTTTATTCTGTTCATAAAGTGAGTCTACTTGTTGTAAATTTTCATTCCCTAAATCTTTTAACAAATAATATTGGATAGGAACTTCGGTAGCGGCAAAGCTAATATCATTTACTTTCTGGGTGTACGTACGGGATTTCCAACCTGTTTTTTCTAGATTGAAATAACGCTCTCTGATGTCTGAATCGTCTGAATTTGTTAATTGAGAATTCTTTTTACAGGAAAACAAAACAAAAAATATAAAGACAAGAGTAAGTCTATTCAAGTCCTTCATATTTTTTGTTAATATAGGATAATAAATCGTCTGTTACATCTATAGTTTCGTCAGCGAATAAGACATTGATTTCGTTGTCAGAACCAACAATAAGCTGATATCCGTTTTCTTTTGAAAACTCTGAGGAATAACTTTTAATCCTGGTCCATATTTTTGAAGATTGTTCAAATGCAAAAGCCT
This sequence comes from Flavobacterium sp. AK-301, assembly GCF_058310215.1. Taxonomy (NCBI): domain Bacteria; kingdom Pseudomonadati; phylum Bacteroidota; class Flavobacteriia; order Flavobacteriales; family Flavobacteriaceae; genus Flavobacterium; species Flavobacterium sp. AK-301. The sequence goes on along the minus strand of NZ_JBZEES010000012.1, from coordinate 63,983 downwards.
GGCTGAACTGCTCTAATTCTTCTTTTGTCTGAATAAATTCCTGCATTACTATTTCTTTTTCTGAAACCGAAATTTCAGAAACTTGTAGTTTTGCATATAAAGAATCGAATTTTAATTTTTTTAAATTGAACTCTTTTTCTCCAGAACCTTTCAATTCTTTGGTCATGTCAAAACCTTCAAAAAGTTTTACGCTATCAACATAAACGATTCTGGAACCTGAATTAATGTAGCTGAACAGTAAAGAAATCAATACTAAAAGGATTAGTATGATGTTACACGTAATTAATAGGGTTTTTACTTTTTTTATCACGGAATATTATATTTGTTAATTTTTTAAACTGACACTGTCTTACACCAAATACTATAACTTGGGATAAAGACCTAAAATAAGTATAGTACATTCTTATTTAATTTTGTATCATAAGAATATACTTACAAATGTAAGTATATTTATTAATATTCCTAATAAAAAGTAGACAAAAGTATGAAATTTAAATCAAAATATGTGAAATACATAAAATTTATAAACTTTTGTCTCTATAAAAGATTCTGTTACAGTGGAGAAATTATATTTTTATCACCATACTCAAAATAAAATGTATTGAAAAACAAGAAGTTATATTCTCTTATTTCGTATTAAAAAATATATTGATTCTATTTTTAACACTAAAAAACGCTCTGTTAAAATAGCATTACTAAAAATAAGATATCAGTAGAAATATTAATCAGTTAAAAAAATAGATGCAGTCAATTATAATTGGAAGCTAATATTAAATCCGTTTTATTATACTTATAGTCTATTTGCAGTATAAAAACATATCTGTATAAGAAGTTTAAAGCAAATGAATAAAAATTGTACGATTTCTGTACGGCAAAATGAATATTGTTGATAATGAATGATACTGTATGAGAAACAAAAAGGCTTTTAAACACCTGATTTTATTATCATTTTAAACAAAAAAGCAATGTTTCTGACTCTTACAGAAACATTGCTTTTTCACTAATTGTGACCCCGGAGGGGTTCGAACCCCCAACCCTCAGAGCCGAAATCTGATATTCTATCCAGTTGAACTACGAGGTCAGTAAAAAACATTCTAAAGTAGAATATCTTTTTATATTATGCTAATAATTTCTTTACTATAGTAGAAATCGTTTTACCGTCTGCTTTTCCTGCTAATTGTGCATTGGTTAAACCCATCACTTTACCCATATCTTTCATTCCTGAAGCATTGTTGTCAGCAATGATCTTAGCTACGATAACTTCTACTTCTGCCTCTGATAACTGCTCCGGTAAGAACTGTTCTATTACGGTTGCCTGAGCAATTTCCGGCTCTGCAAGATCAGAACGTCCTTGCTCTACATAGATCGCAGCACTATCCTTTCTTTGTTTAACCAGTCTCTGCAAAATCTTTATTTCTTCTTCTTCGGAAATTTCTTCTTTTGCTCCACTTTCGGTCTGCGCTAATAATATAGCCGATTTGATCGCTCTTAAAGATTCTAAACTAACAGTATCTTTGGCTTTCATGGCTGTTTTCATCGCTTCCATGATCTGACTTTGTAAACTCATAATAGATAATTATTTTATTTCGTTGCGAAGATAAAAAAATAACCCGAAAATAACATTGTAATTTTCGGGTTAACAATATTTAGTTTTAGATTAACTAATCTACATTATCATGTAAATACGAATTATTAGAACGTAACTGTAGATCATCGTTACTGTCCGTACCTAATGAAGTACGTGATTTACCATTATCTGTCGGTTTACTTGAAATATCAATTCCCATTCTTTTATAAGCGGGTTCTTTTTCAAACTCATCTACTTTTGAAGCGTTATTATGAAATTTATAATTAAATTCTTTCATTTTTCTTCTTCTTTCATCTGCTCTCATCTTCAGACTTTCTTCTATACTCATATCCATAGGGGATATTTCCTCAAGATTTCCATTTAAAGAATTAGGTATATCTACTTGTTTCACTGTCAGATTTAGTTCTTCAATAACTGGCTCTTCAATAACTTTAGTTACTGGTTTTGAAGTTGCTAATTCATTTTCTATTTCCATATATTCTTCCAGAGAATATTTGATAATCCCTGTTTCATCCAGCTCCGTTACAGGAACAACCTGAATCGGTTCTTTTACTTGTATCTCTCTGGTTTCCTGAGTCAGTTCAAAAATAGCTTTCTCTTCATTACGGGATTCGTCCTTTTTAATCGGCAGATCGAAAGAAAAAGTAATTTGTTCTTCTTCTTTTACAGCATACTGAGGTACTGCAACTTCAATTTCTTTTACTTCCGGTGTTGTAATAAAGAAATCTTCTTCTGCAACAACAGGAGCAGGTGAAATAATTTCAAAGGTAACATCTAAATTTTTGATAAATTCTGATGTTGGTACCAGATCAAATTCAAATTTTGATATTTCTTCTATACTATCTGCTTCTAAATCAAAAACGATCTTATTCTCTTCTTTTGGTGCTTCTGTTTGTACAGAAAAATCAAAAGCAGACATTACTTTTTTCTGAGACAGATCATGAACAATTTTTTGTTCATCTTCCAGAGTATGAATAATCTTCTTTGGTTCAGTATTTACAATATCATTTTGTTGTTCAATATTGAATCCTGTAGCAATAATCGTTACAGCAACTGCTTCTTCCAGTGATTCATCTTCACCAACACCCATAATAATATTAGCATTATGACCCGCTTCATTCTGAATATGATCATTGATCTCCCCGATTTCATCGATAGTGATTTCACTTGTACCGGAAACGATAAGCAACAATACGTTTTTGGCACCTGAAATCTTATTATCATTTAATAAAGGAGAATCTAATGCACTTATAATAGCATCCTTTGCACGGTTTTCTCCCACTGCAGTAGCAGATCCCATTATAGCTGTTCCGCTGTCTGACAATACGGTTTTTGCATCTTTTAAATCGATATTCTGAGTATAGTGATGTGTAATTACTTCGGCAATACCTCTTGAAGCAGTCGCCAAAACTTCATCGGCTTTTGAGAAACCTGCTTTAAAACCCAGATTACCATAAACTTCTCTTAATTTGTTATTGTTAATAACAATTAAGGAATCTACATGTTTTCTTAGTTTTTCTACACCTGTTATCGCCTGATCAGTACGTACTTTTCCTTCAAACTGAAAAGGAATTGTTACAATACCAACGGTCAGAATATCTCTTTCTTTTGCCAGCTGAGCAATTACCGGCGCAGCACCGGTACCTGTTCCTCCACCCATACCTGCCGTGATAAAAAGCATTTTAGTATTGGTATCGAGCATTTTTTCTATTTCTACAATACTTTCTAACGCAGATTGCTGTCCTACTTCTGGATTTGCTCCTGCGCCAAGTCCTTCGGTTAAACTCACTCCTAACTGTATTTTGTTAGGTACAGGACTATTTTGTAGCGCCTGAGAGTCTGTATTACAAACTATAAAGTCTACTCCTTTAATCCCTTGTTTGAACATATGGTTTATCGCGTTGCTTCCGCCACCGCCTACGCCAATAACTTTTATCACATTCGATTGATTTTTTGGTAAATCAAATGAGATACTTCCAAATTCTGAGTTGCTTATCATAATTATAGGGGTTTTTATTCTGCGTTATCTAAAAAATCTTTAATCTTATCTATATATTTATCAAAAAATGATTTACGAACCTTCTTTTCGGTTGATTCATCATCTTCTTCTACCTGAACAACTTCTTCAGGTTTTTGAACGGGAATTTCTTCTTTTTGTTTTTGCATTATTAATTTTTCCTGTTCAAATTCACTAACCGGAACAGCGCTTCTAGTATTATTTCTAATACTGTTCATCACTAATCCAACGGCCGTAGCATACAACGGACTTGATATTTCCTCGCTGGAATTACCCGCTAAATGCTCATTAGGATATCCTATTCTGGTATCCATACCGGTAATATATTCTACCAGTTGTTTAATATGCTTTAATTGTGCTCCGCCTCCTGTCAGTACAATCCCTGCAATTAATTTTTTACGGGGATCTTCATGACCGTAAGCTTTTATTTCTGAAAAAACCTGTTCAACAATCTCAACTACTCTCGCATGAATGATTTTTGACAGATTTTTTAAAGAAATTTCTTTTGGCTCTCTGCCTCTTAATCCAGGAATAGAAACAATCTCATTGTCTTTATTTTCTCCCGGCCATGCAGAACCGAATTTTACTTTTAATAATTCAGCTTGTTTTTCAATAATTGAACATCCTTCTTTAATATCTTCTGTGATTACATTTCCTCCAAAAGGGATCACTGCCGTATGACGGATAATACCATCTTTGAAAATAGCCAGATCGGTCGTTCCGCCTCCAATATCAATTAATGCAACACCGGCTTCTTTTTCTTCCTGACTTAAAACTGCATCAGCCGAAGCTAAAGGCTCTAAGGTTAATCCTGACAAATCAATACCTGAACTTTTAATACATCTGCCAACATTTCTAATGGAAGATGCTTGTCCTACCACTACATGAAAATTAGATTCCAGTCTTCCACCATACATTCCTATCGGTTCACTTATCTCTGACTGACCGTCTATTTTAAATTCCTGTGGCAAAACATGGATAATTTCTTCTCCCGGTAACATTGCCAGTTTATGAACTTGATTAATCAACAAATCAATATCATTATCTCCTATTACTTCTTCCGGATTGCTTCTGCTAATATAATCGCTATGTTGTATACTTCTGATGTGCTGACCTGCAATCCCTACAACAACATCTTTTATTTTATATCCTGAATTAGCTTCTGCTTCCTGAACGGCTTGCTGGATCGACTGTATTGTCTGAGTAATATTATTTACAACACCTCTTGCAATACCTAAACTTTTGGATTTACCAACGCCCAAAATCTCTAACTTACCATATTCATTTTTCTTGCCTATCATGGCAACAATTTTAGTCGTACCTAAGTCTAAACCTACTGCAATACTCTCTTTTTCCATATCCTAATTTTTAGTGCACACTACTTGCTGCGTAAACTTCAAACTCACTTTATTATAATTATTAATTGAACTGTCCTGAACGGCTTTCTGAAAAAAGGCTTTATAATTATTAAACTTTCTCTCAATATTTACCATTTTCCCAAAATCTATTTCATAATTGTAATTTCTATTCATCATCTTTACGTCACCATTTGGCAAAACCTGTATTCCTATAATATTCTTCTGTAAAAATTTATCATCATAAATAAATCTGAACAGTTTGTTTAAATCTTTATTATTCTCTTCATTAATAATACCTGAAACGAGAGGGACTCTGGCTGTATAATTACCTGAAAGGGGCATCTCTCCTCCGTTATAATCAATATAGAAAGAACCTTCTCTGCTAAAAACCCTTGCTATCGGAATTTTCTGTTTTATTTCTGCTTTAAGCCTTCCATCCACTGTTACATATACTTGCGCCTTGTCAATCATATCATTATCATCAAGAACTCGCTCCAACCTATTCAAAGCTACCTTATCTTTACCAATAGTTGGAGACACTCCTAAATTATGTATCAACAATTTATTAACTGTTTCACCTGTTATAAAAAGGTTTCCTTCGTCCAAAAACTCTACTACCGGCGGGCTTATTTTTCTCTGTTCATTTCTGGATGACGTAAATGAATACAGAAAAACAACAACCATAAACATTATAATCAATTTTATATTGACCCAATTAAACCTTTTCATAAAGCGCTTGTTTAATAGACTTTACCATTTCACCAATATCCCCGGCACCAATTGTCACAATTATTTTTGCTTCACTTTTAAGAATCTGAGCAATCAGATTATCTTTACTTACTAATTGTTTATTATCATTCTCTATTTTATCTAAAAGCCATTGAGAAGTTACTCCTTCAATCGGTAATTCTCTTGCCGGATAAATATCTAAAAGTATTACCTGATCAAAACCCGAAAGACTTTTTGCAAAATCATCTGCAAAATCTCTTGTACGACTAAATAAATGCGGCTGAAAAACAGCTAGTACCTTTTCTGTCGGATACAATTCACATACAGCCTGATGTACTGCATTAATCTCTGTCGGATGATGTGCATAATCATCAATATATACCAGATCTTCTGTTTTTATCTGGTATGAAAATCTTCTCTTTACTCCTCGGAAAGACAATAGTGCCTTTTTAATATTATCTACTGAAGTACCATAGGTTCTTGCCATTGCCAATGCTAATAAAGCATTAGTAAGATTGTGTTTCCCTGGTAATCCGAATTCTATATCTTCTATAATCTCAACTGGTGTTTCTACGTCAAAGACGTAGGAACTATTCTTAATTCTCACGTTAAACGCTTTAAATTTCGCTTCTTCGTTTACTGCCACAGTAACTCCTTCCAGAGGTAAATCCTTGGTTATAAAAAGGTTTTGTCTCTCCTGAATCTTATCTGCAAACTCTATAAAAGAGGCTTCAATTGCTTCTTTGTCACCATAAATATCAAGATGATCTGCATCCATAGAGGTAATACAAGCAATATTGGGGTGCAAATGTAAAAAAGATCGATCAAATTCGTCCGCTTCTACAACAGTAATTGTTTTTCCTTCTCCAATTAAATTGGAATTATAGTTTTCTACAATTCCTCCTAAGAAAGCAGTAACGTCTAATCCACTCTGATAAAGAATATGTCCCAGTATGCTAGATGTTGTTGTTTTTCCATGTGTTCCTGCTACAGCAAAACAGAATGTTCCTTTTGTTATAATCCCCAGAACCTCTGCTCTCTTTTTAACGACATAATCTCTTTCAGTAAAATAATTCCACTCTGAATGTGTTTTAGGCACTGCTGGTGTAGTGACTACTAATGTGTTCTCCGTATAAAAATCTTTTGGGATCAGATCAATATTATCTTCAAAATGAATGTCAATTCCTGCTTCCTGTAATTCACCAGTCAGCGTTGTAGGTGTTTTATCATATCCTGAAACGGTTTTGCCTGCATTTTTAAAATAGCGGGCTAAGGCACTCATTCCGATGCCTCCGATTCCAATGAAATAAACGTTATGTATCTGACTTAAATTCATTTTCTTTTATTTAAGGTCTAAGACCTAATTTATTATACTTATCAAGTATAGTATTCACAGATTATTATCGCTTTAAATGCAACATGAATTACTTTCTTTCAATCTAACAATTTTATAATCTCGTTTACTATATCTTTTGTAGCATTTACTTTTGCTAACTTCTTCATATTTGTACTCAGTTCTTTCTGAAGATTTTCATCTTTTAAAAGACCTATAAAAAGGGAATTAAAATGTTCTTCCAGTTCTCCTTCTTTCAGCATCAATGCTCCTTTTTTATCCACAATTGCCTGAGCATTTTTGGTCTGATGATCTTCTGCCACATTAGGTGACGGAATAAACACCACCGGCTTTCCCACGATACTTAATTCTGAAACAGAAGAGGCTCCGGCTCTTGAAATAATAATGTCTGCAGCTGCATAAGCAAGATCCATTCTGTCAATAAAAGACATTACCTGCACGTGCTCTTTTTCATTATACTGTTTATATTCTTCAAAATAGAATTTACCACACTGCCAGATCACCTGAGCTCCTTCTGAAACAAAACGAATCGCTTCTTTTGCTGCTAACTGGTTTATTCTTCTTGCTCCTAAACTTCCTCCTAATATCAGAATCGTTTTTCTTTCTGCATCTAATTTAAAATAAGCTGTTGCTACTTCTTTTTTACTTTCAATATCCAGTAAATCCTGCCTTACCGGATTTCCTGTAAAAACGATTTTCTCTTTAGGGAAAAATCTTTCTAAACTCTCATAAGCAACACATATTGTATTTGCTTTTTTACTTAATAGTTTATTGGTTATTCCCGGAAAGGAATTCTGTTCCTGTATCACGGTTGGAATACCAAATCCTGATGCTGCTTTTAATAACGGTCCGCTGGCAAATCCGCCGGTTCCGATTACAGCATCGGGTTTAAACTCTTTTATTATTTTTCTTGATTCCCATAAACTATCTATCAGTTTTACAGGAAATAATAAGTTCTGTAATGTAATCTTTCTCTGTATACCAGCAATCCATAATCCTTTTATAGGGTAACCTGCCTGCGGTACTTTCTGCATTTCCATTTTATCTCTGGCTCCTACAAAAAGAATCTCTGACTTTGGAAAACGTAGCTTCAATTCATTTGCAATAGCAATTGCAGGATAGATATGTCCTCCTGTTCCGCCTCCGCTTATTATGAATTTTAAATTATCCTTCATGTGTCACTAATTTTCCTTTTACTGCATTCATCGGATTTTCTTCTTCTGTTTTTATACCTTCTTCAGAAGATTTTTTTGAAACATCCTCTATGTTAAATTTATTTTCTTCTGTTACTTCCTGTTCTTTTTTCGTCACATTTAAAATAATCCCTAATGCTACACAAGTCATCCAGATAGAACTTCCTCCGCTACTTATTAATGGTAATGTCTGTCCAGTTACGGGTAATAATTCAACTGCTACTGCCATATTAATCAGTGCCTGAAAAACGATCGGAAAACCTAATCCTACAACTAAGAGTTTGCCAAACAGTGATTCTGCTTTATGGGCAGCAACCAAAAATCTAAAAAATAACATCAAATATAAAGTCAATATACCTAAACCGCCTATCAATCCATATTCTTCAACAATAATTGCAAAAATAAAATCTGAGGATGACTGTGGCAAAAAATTCTTTTGTACACTTTTACCTGGACCCAGACCATATACACCGCCTGAAGCAATTGCTGTCTTTGCTTTTTCTATCTGATAATCATCTTCTCCCGGTTTATTCGTCGTGAAATTCTCTACCCTACTAATCCATGTATCAACACGATTTGGAAAAGCATCAGGAAAGGCTTTTGCTACCAGAACAAAAAAAGCTAAACCTACAATTCCAAATCCTATTATTGTAATCAAATATCGCATTGGATATTTTCCAATGAAAACTAACATTACCACCATAGCAAAAATAAGTGCTGCTGTAGAAAAGTTAGCTGGAAGGATCAACATAATAATTATAAAAACAGGTACCCAAAGTTCTATTACAGAAGACTTAAATGTTATTTCTTTATCTCTGATCTTCGCTAAATATCTTGCCACATAAATCATTAAGACAATAGAAGCTACTGTCGATGTTTGAAAAGTAATCCCTGTAAAAGGTACCTGAATCCATCGGCTTGCATTTGCTCCACCAATAGTTTTTCCCTGAAAAATAGTATACATTAATAATATTGCAACAACAGGTAAAGCCACTTTTGAAATGGCTTTGAAATAATGATACGGTATTCTATGAATAAAATAAATAATAAAAAATCCTATGGCAACATGAGAAAAATGTCGTAGCAGAAAACTAATCGTATTTCCCGCCCCGTTACTACTATAGGCAAGATTGCTACTAGCACTGTAAACGGGCATAAAAGAAATCAGGATCAAAAGACCAACGAATGACCAGATCACTTTATCTCCTTTTAAATTGCTTAACATCTCTTTCATTTTTCCTGTTTTATTTTTTCATCAATACACTGAACCTTATCAAATAAAGGTTTCTTTTCAATTTTATTATAAATTCTGTACTGCTTGTTTGAACTGTCTTCCTCTGTCTTCATAATTTTCGAACAGATCAAAACTGGCACATGCAGGTGATAACAAAACGGCATCTCCTTTTTCTGATAATCGCTGAGCATATTTTACAGCATCCTGCATGTTCGTAACCTCGATCATCGTATCCACAACATTTGCAAAAGCATCAATAACCTTTTTATTATCTATTCCCAGACAGATTATCGCTTTTACTTTTTCTCTTACTAACGACATCAACTCTGTGTAATCGTTTCCTTTATCAACCCCTCCCACAATCCAGACTGTTGGTGTATTCATACTATCCAGAGCAAAAAATGTAGCATTTACATTCGTCGCTTTTGAATCGTTTATATACTGAACATTCTGTATTTTCAACACTTTTTCTAACCTATGTTCCACTGCTTGAAAATCAGACAGACTTTCTCTAATCGTCGATTTTCTAATACGCATTAATTGTGCTACTGTTGTTGCTGCCATTGCGTTTTTCACGTTGTGTTTTCCTTCTAAAGCTAAGTGGTCTATTGCCATAACAAATTCTTCGTTATTAAGGTTGATTACTAGATTATTTTCTTTTAAAAATGCTCCCTGTTCAAATATTTTTGTCAGTGAAAAAGGAATTAATTGTGCTCTTACTTTATTTTTACTTAACCAGTTATTTATTGCCTCATCATCTGCATCATAAATCAAATAATCTTCTTCTGTCTGGTTCATTGTTATTCTGAACTTAGCAGCGATATACTGGTCATAATCATAATTATACCGATCTAAATGATCCGGACTTATATTGGTTATAATCGCTATATGCGGCTTATAAGTAATGACTCCGTCCAACTGAAAACTACTTAATTCCAATACATAGACCTCATGTTTATCATCAGCTACCTGCCAGGCAAAACTTTTTCCTATATTCCCTGCTACACCTACATTCATTCCTCCTGATTTCAGTAAATGATACGTCAGCATTGTTGTTGTTGTTTTTCCGTTACTCCCTGTAATACCGATCGTAACTGAATCTGTAAACTGAGAAGCAAATTCAATCTCTGAAAGAACCGGAATCTTTTTCTCTAATATCTTTTTTATTATTGGAGATTTTTCCGGAATACCGGGACTTTTCATCACAATATCTGCATTCAATATTAATTCTTCTGAGTGGGTTTCTTCTTCCCACTGAATATCATTAATAACAAGAACTTCTTTATAATTTTTTTTTATTTTTCCATAATCAGATACAAAAACATCGTAACCGACCTTTTTTCCTAAAATTGCTGTACCAATACCGCTTTCTCCTCCACCCAATATTACTAATCTCATATTATCTTAATTTTAGTGTAACAATAGAGAAAATAGCCAAAAGAATCCCTACAATCCAGAAACGAGTAACAATTTTACTTTCATGATATCCTTTTTTCTGATAATGATGATGTAAAGGGGACATCAGAAAAATCCTTCTTCCTTCACCAAATCGTTTTTTAGTATATTTAAAATAACTTACCTGTAAAATCACGGATATATTTTCGGCAAGGAAAATTCCACATAAAACAGGTATCAGTAATTCTTTACGTACTGCAATTGCCAGTACTGCTATTATACCACCTATAGTCAAACTTCCTGTATCTCCCATGAACACAGAGGCAGGATACGTATTATACCATAGAAACCCGATCAGGGACCCTACAAAAGCGGCTATATAAACAGTAAGCTCCCCTATCCTAGGGATATACATTATGTTTAAATAATTAGAAAAAATAATATTTCCGGATATCCAGGTAAAAATACCTAGAGTAAGCACCACTATCGCGGATGTTCCGGCTGCAAGTCCATCGATCCCGTCTGTAAGATTAGCACCATTTGATACCGCTGTAATAATAAAGATTACTACAGGAATAAAAATAAGCCATGCATAATCCTCATATCCTTTTCCGGTCCATGCCAATAATTCCGCATAGTCAAATTCGTTATTTTTAAAAAAAGGAATTGTAGTTGCCGTAGATTTTTCTTCAAAACTTGATATTCCCTGCACGTTTTCGATCTGTGTTATATTCTTATTACTGATCTTGACATCCTGTCTGATCGTAACGCTTGGATAAAAATAAAGTACATAACCTACAAATATCCCCAAACCGACCTGACCGATAACTTTAAATTTTCCTTTTAATCCTTCTTTATCTTTTTTAAATATTTTGATATAATCATCAATAAAACCAATCGTCCCCATCCATAATGTTGTAATGATTAGAAGTATGATATATACATTATCCAGTTTTGCCAGTAAAATCACTGGTATCAGTGTGGCAATAATAATAATAATCCCACCCATTGTTGGTGTCCCTGCTTTCTCACGTTGTCCTTCCAGACCTAATTCTCTAACAGTTTCTCCTATTTGCTGTCTTCTCAGAAAATTGATTATTCTTTTTCCAAAAACAGTAGAGATTAATAAAGACAGTATAATGGCCAACCCTGAACGGAAAGTAATATACTGGAATACTCCTGTTCCCGGAAGATCCCATGTTTTATCTAAATAATCAAATAAATAATATAACATAACTTTCTATTTATTGAGTTGATGTAAAAATTCTTTTACGGTCTGCATATCATCAAAATCATGACGTACACCTTTGATTTCCTGATATGTTTCGTGTCCTTTACCTGCAATAAGAATAATATCATTCCCTTGTGCTAACTGACATGCTGTTTTTATTGCCTGTTTTCTGTCTGTAATTGAAATTGTCTTTTTAAAATTCTGTGGCTCAACTCCTTTTTCCATTTCACTAATAATAATATCTGGATCTTCACTACGAGGATTATCTGATGTTATTATCACTTTATCACTCATGGTTGATGCTATATTTGCCATTATTGGTCTTTTTGCCCTGTCTCTGTCTCCTCCACAGCCTACAACGGTAATTAACTGTTCATTCTTAGTTCTGATATCATTAATCGTTTTCAGTACATTTTCCAGTGCATCCGGTGTGTGTGCATAATCTACAATTGCTGTGATCTTTTCATCTGAAACAATAAACTGAAATCTTCCGGAAACACTTTCCAGTTCGCTCAGTAATCTTAATACTTCTAAATTATCCAGGCCTAACTGTACTGCTGTACCATAAATAGCCAATAGATTGTAAGCATTAAAAGTCCCTATTAAGCGTACCCATACTTCCTGATCATTAATTTTCAGCAATAATCCTGTCAGCTGATTTTCTAATATCTGTGCTCTGTAATCTGCATATGATTTCAAAGCATATGTAGACTTCTGTGCTTTTGTATTCTGTAACATTACTGCTCCGTTCTTATCATCAATATTAGATAAGGCGAACGCTGTTTTTGGTAAATTATCGAAAAATGATTTTTTCACATCCCTGTATTCTGCAAATGTGGCATGATAATCCAGATGATCATGCGACAGATTTGTAAATACACCTCCTACAAATTCTAATCCTTCTGTTCTCTGTTGGTGGATTCCATGGGAACTAACTTCCATAAAACAAAATTCAACTCCGGCATCACTCATTTCTTTTAAGTAATGATTGATCGTAATTGAATCAGGAGTGGTGTGCGTTGCTTTATACTCCACATCATTCACTAAATTCTTCACTGTTGAAAGTAATCCTACTTTATAACCGGCAGTTTTAAACAACTGATATAATAAGGTAACAATAGTGGTTTTACCATTCGTTCCGGTAACACCTACTAATTTCAAATTATGAGACGGATTCCCAAAGTAGTTTGCTGCCATAAAAGCCAATGCTTTTTTAGTATCTGCAACTTCTATATAAGTAATCCCTGTAACAATATCTTTAGGGAATTTTTCACAAACAATAACAACAGCACCTAAACGGATTGCTTTTTCAATATATTCATGTCCGTCTGAAACAGTTCCTCTAATAGCAATAAAAACATCATTTGATTCAACTTTTCTTGAATCAAACTCAATTTTTTCTATAGCAATATCTGTTGTGCCTTTTACAGCCTCAATTGCTACTTTAAATAATATGTCTTTTAGAATAATCACGATAATTCTAATATTATGGTTTTGTTCTTATCTACTCTGTTTCCCGCTTCTAAGGATTGTTTTCTTACTTTCCCAATCCCATATGCTTTTACTTTCATTCCCAGATTCTCTAATAATGCTACTGCATCCATTCCGGACATTCCGTAAACATCTGGTATCACATTTCTTTTTTTCTGAACCTGTGTATAATAATTTTCAAAATTCCGATCCTGAATTACAACATTTTCATCTATTTCTTTTACTTCATTAGTAGAAGGTACATCTGTAAATATTTTTTGTGCAATTCTTTTAAAAACAGGTCCTGAAACATCTGCTCCGTAATAACCGTTTTTAGGACTATGAACAATAACAATACAGGAATATTTTGGCTTATCCGCCGGGAAATAACCCACAAAAGAGGACGAATAATACATCCCGCTTTCTATGTTCTTTCCTTTTCCGTAATTTACCTGAGCAGTCCCTGTTTTTCCTGCCATTGAAAATTCTTTTGAATACAACTTTTTACCTGTACCTTTTTTCACTACATTTTCTAATACGGCTCTTACTTTTAATATCGTTTCTTCTGAACAAATTTTTGGATTAACAACTTCTTTATCAAATTTTTTAATCGTTTTATTCCATTCTTTTATCTCTTTCACAAACATTGGTTTCACCATTTCACCATCATTTGCAACGGCATTATAAAATGTTAGCATTTGTAACGGAGTTAATGAAACTCCATAACCATATGCCATCCACGGCAAAGAAATTCCGGACCAACCTTTTTTCCCGGGCTGTGGTATAAAAGGAATTCCTTCTCCTTTAAAAGGTAAACCCAACGGTTTATTTAATCCCCAGCTGTTTAAGCGATTGATGAATTTTTTTGGGTCACTTTTATAATTATCATTGACTGCCTGAGCCATTACGGTATTGGATGATAACTCAAAACCTCTGGCTAAAGAAACCTTACCGTAACCTCCTCTTTTTGAATCCCTTACTTTTCTGTTATAATAACTTACTACTCCATCATGGGTATCAAATACTGCACTTGTATCTATCTTCTTGTCTTCCAGTAAAGCAATTAACCCGGCTAATTTAAAAGTCGAACCCGGTTCGTGAGATTCTCCTACTGCATAATTCACCGTTTCATAATAAGATCCATCCGAAGCTCTCCCTAAATTAGAAATTGCTTTAATTTCTCCTGTATGGGTTTCCATTACCACTACACAGCCATGATCTGCTTCATGCAACTCCAGTTGTTTTAACAAGGCATGATGTGCAATGTCCTGAATGTAAACATCTATAGTCGAAATAATATCATAACCATCCTGAGGTTCTATCTCATTATTATCATTAATCGGTTTCCACTGGCTTTTGGCTATCTTCTGTTTTAAAATCTTACCATCTTTACCATTAATATATTCTCCAAAAGCCCCTTCGATTCCCACTCTGGTATATTTACCGTCATCACCCATTCTTTCATAACCAATCGTTCTTTCAGCAATTTTCCCGATAGGGTGCTCTCTTATAGTTCTCTGTTCTGTAATAATCCCTCCTTTATAGGGTCCCAACTTGAACAAAGGGAAATTTTTTATTCTGATATATTCTGTATAACTCAGATTACGGGCTACTAAATAATATCTGTTTTTATGCGCTCTTGCTTTTGACAGTTCAGACTGATAAAAACTACTTGATTTACCGAACATTGCAGCCAATGAATCAGATAATGCTTTACTGTTCTTTTCGAAATCTTCATTTTTAGAAGCCAGTGCATCAAATCGTATATTATAATTAGGTATAGATGTAGCCAGTAAACTTCCGTCTGCTGAATACACATTTCCCTTATTAGCAGGAATAACAAAATTCTTTACCGTTCTCTCTTTTGCCAGATTTCTATAATAATCGCCTTCCACCCACTGTATATTAGTAAGCTTTACAACGATTCCTATTGCCATCATTAAAATGGCAAAAGCAACGAGGTAGATTCTGTAAGAAATATTTTTATCTTCTACTCCCATAATTTAAGTTTCTCAAACCCACTTTTTTCCTTTTTTAAAACTTTAATCTTCTGAGGTGGAACTGAAGAAGGGAAAACCCCTCTTTTTTCCATTTTTTCTGAAACTGTCGATTCCATTTTTAATTTCATCAATTCGGAACGAACATCTACAAATTCGGATCTTAATTCTTTAGTCTGATTCCCTAAATCATTGATCAAATATATTTTTTGTTCAAAACGATGTGTATTAGCAATCATGATAATAGCAAGAGAAATTAGAAAAACGATAAATCCCCAGTTTTTAAAGGCATCATCATTAATCAGAAATTTCGCTTTTAATATGCTATATATCTGCTCTCTCATTTTTATTTCTTTTCTGCCACTCTTAACTTTGCGCTACGAGCTCTGTTATTTTCTTTTATTTCTTCTGCATCGGGAACGATCAGTTTTTCGATCATTTTAAAAGGAACACTGAAATTTCCATAAAAATCTCGTTCAGGCTCTCCTTCAAACATCCCGTTTCTCATATATCTCTTTACTAATCTGTCTTCAAGAGAATGATAAGATATCACACTTAATCTTCCTTCCGGTTTCAACAACTCTAACGACTGTTCTAAAAACTCTTTTAAAACATCCATTTCCTGATTTACCTCAATTCGAATTGCCTGATAAATCTGCGCCAATATCTTATGGCTTTTATGAGCTGGTAAAAATCTACTCAAAACTAATTTTAATCTTTCTGTGTTTTTAATAGGACTCTGGCTTCTGGCTTCTACAATCACACTTGCAATTGCAGCTGCATTTTTCAGCTCGCCATAATCAAAGAATATTCTTTTCAAATCGGCTTCGTCATATTTATTGACAACCTCAAAAGCATTCAGTTCATTCTTTTGACTCATTCTCATATCCAGCTCCGCATCAAAGCGAGTTGAAAATCCTCTTTCAGCAACATCAAACTGATGAGACGAAACTCCCAAATCTGCCAGGATACCATCTACTTGTTTAATACCATGAAATCTTAGAAAACGTTTTATAAATCTAAAGTTCTCATTAATCAGAACAAAGCGTTCATCCGGCAAAGCATTTGCCAGAGCATCTTCATCCTGGTCAAAAGCAAATAGTTTTCCTTTTTCTCCCAGCCTGCTCAAAATCTCTTTTGAATGTCCTCCCCCTCCAAAGGTTACATCAACATATACCCCGTCAGGCTTTATATTCAGTCCGTCCACTGATGCTGTAAGCAAAACCGGATTATGATATTCCATTGTCGTCATCATTTAAATTTCCCATTACATCTTCTGCTAAATCAGCAAAATCAACTACTGAATCATCGATCGATTTTTCATACAGATCTTTATCCCAGATCTCTACAATATTTACCGCTGAAGACAATACTAAATCTTTAGAAATGTTTGCAAAAACAACTAAATCTTTTGGAATTAAAAGTCTTCCTGTAGTATCTATTTCAATTACCTTTACGCCTGCTGTAAATCTTCTGATGAAGTCATTGTTCTTTTTTATAAATCGGTTCAGTTTATTAATTTTCTGCATCATCAGATTCCACTCAACCATTGGATACAACTCTAAACAAGGCTGAAACACAGAACGTTTCAAGACGAAACCGTCTTGTAATGAAGTGGACAACTGCTTTTTTAAAGGAGCAGGCAACATCAGCCTTCCTTTAGCATCCACCTTACATTCATATGTTCCTACTATGGTATTCAAGCACTTAGAGTTTTATCGATTACTAAGCAAATATAGAGAAATATTTACCACAATTTACCACAATCCCCCACTTTGTTGATAAGTTTTACCACCGGAGTTAAAAAATGGTTAATTATAACTAGGTCAATTAGTTGTAAAAAAATTAAGATTATGATAATTTGATAAAACAATATTCAAAATATCACAAGAATTTTACTCTTTTTCTAAACAATACAAAGCCATTTAAAAACTTTTAGAAAAATCATCAAAAACCTCTTTTCAAATACAACTTTCTGATAAATAAATCATTGGGTTTCTCAAAAGAACCTTAAAGAATCATATTTTTTAAATTAATAAAACAAAAATTCATTTTTCACTATAAAACCTTATATTTGTGTGAATTTGAAATTGCTTATTTATTCATGGCGCAAGATTTAAAAAAAGAAGGAAAATATAAATATTTTGAAGCAGGAGAAGGTGTTCCTATTGTCATTTTACACGGATTAATGGGCGGTTTAAGTAACTTTGATGGTGTTGCTGATTTTTTTCCGAATAAAGGATATAAAGTGGTAATTCCTGAATTACCGATTTATACCCAGAATATTTTAAAGACCAATGTAAAGGCTTTCGCTAAATATGTGAAAGATTTTATTACTTATAAAGGATTTGATAAAGTTATTTTATTAGGTAATTCTCTAGGTGGACATATTGCTCTTTATCACGCAAAAATGTACCCGGAAAAAATGCTTGGACTAGTAATCACAGGAAGTTCAGGGTTATATGAAAGCGCAATGGGAGACAGTTATCCCAGAAGAGGCGATTACGAATATATAAAAAAGAAAGCGGAAGATGTTTTTTATGATCCTGCAATTGCGACCAAAGAAATAATTGATGAAGTTTTTGATATGGCAAATGACAGAATGAAACTAATCAAAACTCTGACCATTGCTAAAAGTGCCATTAGACATAATATGGCAAAAGACTTACCAAAAATGACTGTTCCAACCTGTATAATATGGGGAAAGAATGACAAAGTGACTCCTCCGGAAGTTGCAGTCGAATTTGATACCTTGTTACCAAATTCAGATTTGTACTGGGTAGACAAATGCGGTCATGCTGCTATGATGGAACATCCGAACGAGTTTAACGAACTGCTTCTTGAATGGTTGCAGAAACGAAACTTTAAAGAATAGATTTTAGATTTGAAAAATCATTTCTGACCAATTTACACACTACATTATGAAAATTAATACTGCTGAATTTATCATTAGTAATTCCGAAGTAAGCAAATGCCCAAAAGAATTTATCCCGGAATATGCTTTCATTGGCAGATCAAATGTAGGTAAATCTTCTTTGATCAACATGCTGACCAATCATAAGAGTTTAGCAAAAACCTCAGGAAGACCGGGAAAAACACAACTTATAAACCATTTCAAAATCAACGATAACTGGTTCCTTGTAGATCTACCTGGTTATGGATATGCAAAAGTTTCTAAAAAAACAAAAAGCATTTTTCAGCAGTTCATTACCGATTATTTTGAAAAAAGAGAACAATTAGTCTGTGCTTTTGTTCTAATTGATATCCGACTTGAAGCTCAGAAAATAGACTTGGAATTTATTCAATATATGGGTGAAAGCGAAATACCTTTCTGTCTAATATTCACTAAAGCAGATAAGATCAGCAGAGTAAAAGTTGATTCTAATATTGCTGCCTACAAGAAACAGTTATTCGCTAATAACTGGTCTGAAATGCCTACTTATTTTGTTACTTCCTCTACGGACAAAACCGGTCGTGATGAAGTCCTGAATTATATAGATGAAGTAAATCAGGAAGTTTTTAAAAATAAAGGATAATTTGAAAATTTACGATATCCTGCAAGGTCTTTTTTGACCTTGTAAGTATAATGGAATAGACAATTACAATATTAGATAGACGATTTATCACTGCTCTGCAAAATTTCCAAATTCAAAGGTGTGAGAGTACGGTATTCCAACCGAAAATAGTACAGGATATTAATTTACTACAATATATATGACTTACTCTGCAAAATCTTTTTATTACCTTGCAACCTAAGTTTGTTTCTAAATGAATTATGATTCTCATACCATTTAGGAGATATATAAAATAAAAAAAGGGTTTATTCTTCTAACAGTTTTCTTTTTTAACTACTTTAGTGAAAAATAAATCTCAAAAAATAGAATTATTTTTATTCTGTAAATATTTAATCATCCCATGAAGAATTCCATCGCTTATCTGCCACAAAAGAAACAAAGAGACCTCCTCCGTTTTGTAGAACAAATAACCACAAGACTCCCAAAAACTCAAATGATTATCCTCTATGGAAGCTATGCCCGGAACGAATATGTAGACCATGACGAAAGAGTAGAGTTTGGCATTCCTACCTCCTACAGAAGTGATTATGATATACTCGTAGTAACAGAAAAAGTAACAGAACAAAGAGCAACCAAGATTCTTGATGCAATCGATAATATGTATTATCAGGATCCAGACTTACAAACTCCCGTTGAGTTTATACATGAAAACATTCATCGGTTAAATGACTATATTGATGCAGGCAGATATTTTTATACCCAAATCAAAGAAGAAGGGATTGTACTTTATGACACAAAAAAACATACCCTTGCAGAGCAACGTCCGCTTCGTTTTGACGAAATAAAACAACAGGCTGAAGAATATTTTAAAGATAAATTTGATAGAGCAACTAGTTTTTTAAAAGGTGTAACATTCTATTTTTTAGAAGAGGATTATAAAATGGCTTCTTTTCATCTTCATCAAGCCTGCGAAAACAGTTTTCAGACGATCCGATTAGTATATACGCTAACCAATCCAAAACTACATAATTTATCCAAAATGTTTTCTTTCATAAGGAAATATTCATCAAATTTACCGCCTATTTTCCCCAATGATACTCCCGAAGAAAAACGATTATTCGAACTCCTCAAAAGTGCCTATATCGAAGCCCGTTATAATCCGCAATTCATAGTAACAAAAGAAGATATTGACGCACTGTTACCCAAAGTAAAACGTTTGCTTGAAATCACAAAGCAAATAAGCGAAGATAAAATCGCAGAATACGCAAAACAGATTTAGTTTAATTTGGAGCTATTCCTACTTTATTCCCTTTTATTTATTGTTTTTTCAGATGAGGTCATGAACCTCTTTTTTTGGAAAAAGATTTTTATAGGGTTTCGCTTTTATCTCTCCATTTCATTACGAGGATATCAGCTCTATCAGGGCTAAAATCTCCTAACAGGTTAAAAAGAAACCTACCGTCTGGACATATCTTTAAATAATATCTAACCTTGCGGATTCAAACCCTTGAAATACCTTGTAGGTATAATGGAATAGACGACATATAATATTAAATAGACGACTTATGATCCTGCTCTGCAAAATTTTTAACTTTTCAGGTGTGTTTAAAGATCCCTTACCTTTGTAAAACATCATAATCAATTGACCAATAACGTCAGTCGGAGACTGACCAACGCATTCTCAAAATTAGAGATTTTACGAAGCAAGAAGCAGAGAAATCGAATAATCAGAATACATTTTATTTTTTCAATTCCAATTTTTCCGCAAAGTAATCACAGAAATCCTTCATTGTTGCTGACATTTTCTCATCATCTGTTGCTCTTTTAAAAGTATCAGACATTGCAACTAATGTCTGATGGAAGAAAATTTTCATCTCATCTACAGGCATCTCTTTTGTCCACAGATCAATTCGTAATGATTCTTGTTTTTTACTATCCCAGACGGAAAGCATAACTGCTTTTGTTTCTTCAGATTTTATTCCTCCATCATGCGCAGTCCAGTATAATTTTTCAGGAACACGATTCTCGTCTAATTCAACTAAAAACTTTATTTCAGAAGTATATTTTTTTGACATTATTTTTTCGGTTTGTATTTTGACTTTTCAAATATTTCTTTTGCATCTAATTGCAATAATTGCTGCAAAGATACATCATTATTTTCCATATAAGAACGTACGATCTGCCATCCGATCCATGTTCCCACACGTCCGGGCGAACTATTATCTATTTCTAAATAGAATTTAGAGAAGGGAGCCGGATTGATAAACCGCATCCCTAATTTCGAGTCTGCATCATATAATAATTTCTTTTCGATCAGATAACGCCACATCTGTTGCTGATTCTCCTCACACCATACAATCTGTTCAGGTGTATACCCTATCTTATCTGCATCAGAATATCCCGGCAACAATATATCTTTTAAATATAAAGATCTTCCCGCATAGATCATCTGTGATAATAATGTTCGGTCTGTTGGTCTTTTAATTTTACCATATGAAAAACTGGTAACGATATCCGGCATGATCTGAGAACGTTCGAAAGTCTGTTTATAATATTCCGGAAATTCATAAAATTTATGTTCTTTTCCCAGATACAAATCTAAAGAAATCAGAATGAGACTATCTGCATAAATAGCTTTACTTTCATAATCCATTTCTGAAATAAGAGTAATAACTTTTTCAGGACGCTCTTCAGGGAAATAATATTTGATATGCTGAAACAGCAATTTCAATTCTTTTTTTAAAGGTTCTATATCTGAATACTTTTTCTGCACTTCTGTATATAGTTCTCTTAATAAAGGGTTATTCATTTTATTGATCCAGACCGTATCTTCATTTCCTTCTGGAAAAAAATAATAAAACTGTTCTTTTATTCCGGAAAGATCGGCTTCAACTGCTTCAAAAAATATCTTATCAAAACGTTCTATTTTAACATCAGCAGGAATAGCTTCAATTTCCTTTTCAAGATCATTCTTTTTATCACAGGATATTATTATAAAAAGAAGAGCAAAAACAAACAGATACTTTTTCATTAGTAGATAATTTTATTTGAGAAACATTAAACGGAAATACTTCCTAATTCGTATTGTTTTTATAATTTTATCGAAATAAAACGATTTTGCAAATATACATTGCTGATTTTAAAATTCTTGAAAATATTATGTCTAAAAAAAAAACTTTCCAAGCTGAAAAAATAAATGATCTAATTGTAAACTGGTTAAAAGAGTATGCAGTCGCTGCAAGAGTAAAGGGCTTTGTTATTGGGATTTCCGGAGGAGTCGACTCTGCTGTAACTTCTACTCTCTGTGCACAGACCGGCCTACCGACACTTTGTGTTGAAATGCCCATCCACCAACCGGAAAATCATGTCAGCCGTGCTAAAGAACATATTATACAGCTTGAAAAAAGATTCAAAAATGTAACCCATACAGAAGCAGACCTTACTACAGTATTTGAAACTTTCAAAAATGAAGTCCCGGATATAGTGGATGAACAAAAATATCATTTAGCACTGGCAAATACCAGATCCAGACTACGAATGACCACTTTATATTATTATGCTGGAATACATAGCTTGTTAGTTGCCGGTACTGGAAATAAAGTAGAAGATTTTGGTGTTGGTTTTTATACTAAATATGGTGATGGCGGTGTTGATCTAAGTCCAATTGCAGATCTGATGAAATCAGAAGTCTTCCTCTTAGGCTCCTTTTTAAAAATCCCGGAATCTATTCTGCACGCTACTCCAAGTGATGGATTATTTGGAGATGACAGATCCGATGAGGATCAGTTAGGTGCTAGTTATGATGAATTAGAAGAAGCAATGATCGCAGATGAAAACGAAAAAACAGCAGATGATTTTGCCGGAAGAAAAAAAGAGGTTTTTATTATTTATAAAAGGCTGAATGCTATAAATCAACATAAAATGACTCCTATCCCTATCTGCATTATCCCTATAAATTTGAAATAATTTCTTATAGCAATTAACTGTTAATTAACATATATTTCCTTAACTTTACAGTGGAAGAATTTTGTTAATCTAAATTAAATCGCTATGCTTAGAGTCTGTTTAGCTGATAACCAGCCCGTTGTACAATATGGAGTAAAAACCTTTTTCAAAGGTCATTCTGACATAAGTATTGTTAATGTTGTTGATAATTTTAACACATTGCAAGAAGTTTTGAAAAAGAAAAGTATTGATATTCTAGTTTTAGATCTGGAGCTGGAAGGGCTTTCCAGTATCAACCTTGTGAAATCACTGTTGAAAGAATTCCCAAATACTAAAATCATAATTTACACTAATTTATCTGAACAGATATATGCTCCTAACGCCTTAAAAGCCGGAATTTCTGCTTATATACATAAAAATTCTGAGTTAGAAACACTTTCTGATGCAATCATAAAAGTAAAACAGGGTGAAATTGTATTTAGTGAGACTATTAAACGAAATCTGACCTTAATCAGTAAAAGAAATAAAACGGATCGTTTATACAGAAAACTTTCTACTCGTGAAATCGAAGTGCTACGCTATCTGAGCGAAGGAAAGAAAAATAAAGAAATTGCGATTATACTGAATCTGAACGAAAAAACGATCAGTACTTATAAACTACGTTTACTAACGAAATTACACGTAACTAATCTTGTAGATTTAGTAAATAAGGCCAAAAAACTGGAGATTGTTTAGGTATTAAGTATCGTTATATCAATGATAGCGTGACATTACTCTACCTAATTTTAACGAAAATGAATTGATCAGCTTATGATAGTCCATTGCCATAATTAAGGTTTCAGTATTATCTGAGTCAGGATTTGGAGTAATATTACTTTTTAGATCTTCTATGATTTTATCTACCAGATACCATCGTAGTGTCAAAATAGTTTCAGACACGTACTGACCGATTGACTCATCTTTCTGTTTCACAAAGATTTGTTGCCCTTCCCAGTTATGTAACGATAGTCTCTCATCTTCCATTAAAATGTCAGTGACTTCTTGTGCCAGTTCTGGTTGCATTTGCATCAGGTACTGTTCCATATTAAAGGTCTCATTTTGATGGTAGTAATTGATCAGATCATCATAAATATCTCTGAACAAATTATTTGCCAGTTCAACTTCGTCTTCTTGCAAACTCAGATAAATACGCTGATATACTTTATAAATATTTTTCTCGACCACATTTTCCATTTCTCCTTCACTATTCGTTTTTAGCAAAACATCTTCAAATTCTTCTTCAATATTACCATACAGTAAAAGAATCTCAATAATCTTTCTTTCCAGCTGATACAAAATGTCTACTTTAGAAACTTCTGGTCTTTCATTTTTAACAACATCAAAAGCTTTCTGTTCCTGTTTTATTCTCTTACTCACATCTGTAATATCTTTCTGAACTAACTGTGCTAAAGTGTTCGACAAAACCTGTTCTGAAATATCCATTATTTTAGCACATTCCTGTAAATAAATCTCACGCTGGATGCGATCCGGGATTTTAGAAATACTAACCACCATATCCCGAATTAATCCCGCTTTTTTAACAGGATCGTTCTGTGCTTCATCCATCAACAGAGAAGCTTTGAACTGAATAAAATCTTTTGCATTGGTTTCCAAATAAGCAACCAACTCTTCATGAGAATTCTTTCTGGCAAAACTGTCAGGGTCTTCCCCATCAGGAAAAGTACATACTTTCACATTCATCCCCTCTTCAAGAATCAGGTCAATACCACGAATAGAAGCTCTTAGTCCTGCTGCATCCCCATCAAAAAGTACAGTTATGTTTTTTGTCAGACGATTGATCAATCGAATCTGATCCGGTGTTAATGCTGTACCGGAAGAAGCCACCACATTCTCTATTCCTGCCTGACTGAACTGAATAACATCCGTATATCCTTCTACTAAATAACAATTATCAGATTTGGCAATGGATTGTTTTGCATGAAAAATACCATACAATATTTTACTTTTATGATAAATTTCACTTTCAGGAGAATTCAGATATTTAGCTGCTTTGGTATCGCTTGTCAGTATCCTTCCTCCAAAACCGAGAACACGTCCGGACATACTCTGAATAGGAAACATAACACGTCCTTTAAATCGGTCGAACTGTTTTTCTTCTTTGACAATGGTCAGTCCGGTCTTATCTAAATATTGTAACTGGTATCCTTTTCCCAGAGCTTCTTTTGTGAAAGCATCCCAGGATTCCGGTGAATATCCCAAACCAAATTTCTTAATGGTCTCACTAGTAAATCCTCGCTCTTTGAAATAAGAATATCCTATTGCTTTTCCTTCTTCTGAATTTAATAATATATTCTGAAAATATTTTTGTGCATATTCTGAAACAAGATACATACTTTCACGCTCATCAGTCTGTGCTTTTTCTTCGTTAGTCTGTTCTGTTTCTTCTACTTCAATATTGTATTTTTTTGCTAAATACCGAATGGCTTCGGGATAGGTAAAATGTTCATGCTCCATTAAGAAAGCAACAGCATTTCCCCCTTTTCCGGAACTGAAATCTTTCCATATCTGTTTTACGGGTGATACCATAAAGGATGGTGAGCGCTCATCTGAAAACGGGCTCAGTCCTTTGAAATTACTTCCAGCTCTTTTTAACTGGACAAAATCGCCAATTACCTCCTCTACGCGGGCAGCTTCGAAAACAGAATCTATGGTGCTTTTTGAAATCATCTTTTGAATAGCAAGATAACAAAGATACAAAGAGTGTCTTATTCTAAATTTTAAATACTGAATTTAAATAACTTTTCTCTTTGAAAACACTCAACTATTTAAAATTGGTATCTACAGCTCCAGTTATTAAGTCAATAACACCCTATTTTTTACGCTCTATAACATAATTTACCATCAAAATCAAGGCATCCTTATAAGGCGACTGAGGATATATATCTAATAACAAAAGGGCTTCCTGCTGAAACTGAATCATCTTTTCTTCTGCATAGAATAATCCTTTTTTATTTTTCACAAACTGAATAACTTCTTTTACCCTATTCTTATCTTTATTATGATTTTTAATGGAATTAATCGCCCAGTTTTTTTCTTTATTAGTGCAATTATTAAGAGCATAGATGAGAGGCAGTGTCATTTTTTGTTCTTTAATATCAATACCTGTTGGTTTTCCGATAGCATCATCCGTATAATCAAACAGATCATCCTTGATCTGAAAAGCCATTCCTATAAGCTCTCCAAACTTACGCATATTCTCTACCTGTGTATCATCATCTTCTTTAACCGCACGAGCGCCTAGAGCACAACAGGCAGCTATTAACGTGGCTGTTTTTTGTCGTATAATTTCATAATACACCTCTTCTGTTATATCTAGTCTACGGGCTTTTTCAATCTGAAGTAGCTCTCCTTCACTCATTTCGCGAACAGCAACAGATATAATCTTTAAAAGATCAAAATCACCATTATCAATGGAAAGCAATAATCCTTTGGAAAGCAAATAATCACCAACTAAAACGGCTATTTTATTTTTCCAAAGTGCATTTACGGAGAAAAACCCACGACGACGATTACTATCGTCTACAACATCATCATGCACTAAAGTTGCAGTATGAATCAGCTCAATAACAGAAGCGCCTCTGTAAGTACGTTCGTTTACTTCTCCTCCTGAAACCATTTTAGCAGTCAGGAAAACAAACATGGGACGCATCTGCTTCCCTTTTCTGTTTACGATATAATAAGTAATTCTATTTAGCAGAGCAACCTTTGAAGACATGGACTGATGAAATTTTTTCTCAAAAGTTTCCATCTCATTAAATATCGGTTGCTTTATTTGTTCTGTTATTTTCATTGTAATTCAAATATACTACTAAGTTTTATTGTGACAAATGTCTGTTATAGTAAATCTTTTACTCTGTTATCACTTTAGCTCTTCAGCTTCTTTATTTGCTAACTGTCCACAGGCTGCATCAATATCTTTTCCACGACTGTGACGTACTTTTGCTACAATATTATGTGCTTCTAATGCTTTGATATACTTCTCTATCACAATTGGATCTGCCTGCTGAAATTCTCCGTCATCAATAGGATTATATTCAATCAAATTTACTTTACAGGGGACATATTTACAAAATTTAACTAACGCATCTATTGCCTCTTTAGTATCATTAATTCCTTTCCATACTACATATTCATATGTAATTCTGCTTTTTGTTTTTGCATACCAGTATTCTAATGAAGCTCTTAAATCTGCTAACGGAAAATTCTCGCTAAAAGGCATAATCTTAGAGCGTACCTCATCTATTGCGGAATGTAAAGAAACTGCTAATTTGAATTTCACCTCATCATCTGCCAGTTTTTTAATCATCTTTGGAACTCCTGAAGTAGACACAGTGATCCTTTTTGGAGACATTCCTAATCCTTCTGGAGAAATAATCATATCAATTGCCTTAATGACATTATTATAATTCATCAAGGGTTCTCCCATTCCCATAAATACAATATTAGATAAAGGACGATCATAATACAGACGACTTTCATTATCTATCGCAACGACCTGATCGTAGATCTCATCGGGATTCAGATTACGCATTCGTTTTAATCTTGCTGTAGCACAGAAATTACAATCCAAACTACAACCCACCTGACTTGATACACAAGCTGTTGTACGGGTTTCTGTAGGAATCAGAACAGATTCTACAACCAGTCCGTCATGTAATCGTACCGCATTTTTTACGGTCCCATCACTGCTACGCTGCATCTGATCTACTTTGATATGATTAATCACATAATGTGCTTCAAGCATCTGTCGGGTCATTTTGGTAATATTCGTCATATCCTCAAAACGATATACTCCTTTACCCCAAAGCCATTCATATACCTGATTACCGCGAAATGCTTTATCGCCATTAGCAACAAAAAATTCGCGTAACTGTTCTTTTGTTAAAGCCCTTATATCTTTTTTCTTCATTTCCATGCTGTGCAAAAGTACTAACTATTTTTAATCTGATGGTTCGATTATTCGATATTTAGATATTTCGATTATTCGATTACTCTGTTTGTTCTCTCTTTCAGGCTCTGTCTAATGTTTAAAAATCAGATATTTTTTTGAAAGGTGTATACGCCTTTCAAACTTATACTGTAAAACAGACAACACGCCTAATAATATTGTTTTTAGCATTTTGAATAAGCCAATAATAGAACCATCTAAAAATCCAGAGATCAAACAGAATTTTATTAAGTTTGCAAAAAAAATATCATGCATTTTATTTCTCACGATCTTGAAGATTATGTAGTAGCACATTCTGAAGATGAACCTGCTTTATTAGCGGCACTTTACAAAGAAACATACCAAAAAGTTTTACAGCCCCGCATGCTCAGCGGTCATTTTCAGGGAAGGGTTTTAAGCATATTATCTAAGATTATTAATCCTGTAACGATTCTGGAAATTGGCACATATACCGGTTATGCTACTTTATGTTTAGCAGAAGGGCTACAAAAAGAAGGTGTTATACATACCATAGATATTAAAGAAGAACTGGTAGATTTTCAGAAAAAATATTTTGATCTTTCTCCATGGGGAAAACAGATTATACCCCATTTGGGGAATGCTGTTACTATTATCCCAACTCTGAACACAAAATTTGACTTGGTTTTTATTGATGCGGATAAAGAAAATTATCTAAACTATTTTGAACTGGTTGTTCCAAAAATGAATAAAGGAGGGATTATTTTGTCTGATAATGTATTATGGAGCGGTAAAGTTCTGGAGTCAATAGATCCAAAAGATAAAAGCACTAACGTATTACTAGAATATAACCGAAAACTCAAAGAGGATCTGAGAGTGGAAACGGTTCTTTTGCCAATACGTGACGGATTAACAGTATGCAGAGTTCTTTAATGTACTTCTGACTGTGGGAAATATCTTTTTTTAGCTATTTTATAGATTTGAAAAACAAACAGTGCTGTCAGTGTTCCCCAGGCGAAACCACAAAGTATATCTAATGGAAAATGTAATCCTAAGTAAATTCTGCTATAGGCAAATAGCAACGGCCACAGGAATATAAGTCCAATATATTTAAAATAAGGTTTTAATATCAGATACAGGAATAAAGCAGACGCAAAAGAATTTGATGCATGTCCTGAAATAAAGCTAAATGATTTTCTGGAAATAATGATTCGAATATAACTGTTTATTTCCGGGTCATTACAGGGTCTTAATCTCTGAAAACCGTATTTGAATAAATTTGTAGTCTGATCAGTTAATGTTATTAAAACAGCAATAGATATAAGTACCAAAAGGGAGTGCCTCCACCCCAGCTTTTTAAAAACAAGATAAAAAAGAAATATGAATAATGGAATCCAGTTTATCTGAGAAGTAATTATTTTCCAAAAAGGATCATATTGTTCTGAACCTAACCCATTCAAAAAAACAAACACCTGTTTATCAAATCCTATTATTTTTTCAATCATTTTTATAGCTGGCGTTTAATAGGTCCTGTAACATTTTCATCAACTCCTTCTTTCAGTTTTCCTATTTCCGAATTAATCTCTTTTGTAACATCCGTAAGAGAAGTATCTATTCCACTTTGTTCTGCGCTTTTCTGAATCTCATTTTTAATATCTTCTGTAGCGTTTTTCAACTGTCGCATTCCTTTACCTAGCTCACGTGCGATTTCAGGAACTTTATCTGCTCCAAAAAGCATGACAACTACAACTAAAATTAAAATTATTTCTGAACCTCCCATAAACTAAATTTTTATTAGATTTCCCTTTCGGGTAACAAAGGTAATTAAAATGTTTCTTTTAAAAATTAATCACCATTTAAAAAGCACAATTAAAGTTTCGTTAAAATCCAGTCAAATCCATTTTCTGAATCTTCTGACTTTATTACAAAACCTGACAAAACCATAAAAACAGAAATTCAGTACTCATTCACAAAAAACAATGCGTATAAAGTCTTTGACTTTTATCAACTCACTCTTTAGCATTAAAATCTTGACTCTTGACTCTTTCTTCTTGATTCTCAAATTGACTATTTATTACCTTAAACTTCCTCGCCATATCGACTAAGGAAAATTTAATCAGTGACTTATCTCCTTTTGCCAGTATTTTTACAAATTCCCGGTCTTCAATACAATAATACTGAAAGGCTTTGATATACTCTGTTGGAATCTTTATCTGATTTATATAAAATTCTTCCCCAAATAAAATTTGTAAATCTTCTAAATCAGAATTTTTCTTTTCTACTGCCAGGTTATCCTTTAACATTGAAGTTCTTCCACTAAAAGCATTTATCAATCCTCCTAACCCTAAAGAAGATTCCTGATTTAATCTTCGTTCAGCTACTGTTGGCAAAACCATATCTTCCTGAATAATCCCTAAAGATTTTGCTGTGATTT
The DNA here is from genome assembly GCF_058310215.1 of Flavobacterium sp. AK-301. NCBI lineage: Bacteria > Pseudomonadati > Bacteroidota > Flavobacteriia > Flavobacteriales > Flavobacteriaceae > Flavobacterium > Flavobacterium sp. AK-301. The sequence goes on along the minus strand of NZ_JBZEES010000012.1, from coordinate 33,557 downwards.
TTGATTTTGTCACAACCACTTCATCTAGCTGTGTGACCACCATTCTCATATCAACAATAAATATCATTTCTTTAAAATCTTCTTCCTTTAACGTAATCTGTCTCATTTTCACTTGATTACCAGAAAAAATAAGAATATCTCCTTTTTGTGCAGAAATGGTAAAATAACCTGAATAATCTGTCGTAACTTCTTTTTCTGTATTCAGATTAATTACTTTTATAAGTCCTGATGAATTTCCCTCAACAGCAACTTTTCCATTCAGCATCTTTCGGATATCTTCCTGTGCTAAAAGATTCTGAAACAAAAATAAAACAAACACACAGAATATCTTTTTCTCCATAATTGTCCCAATTTATACTTTTGGAAAAGATCTTAATTTATTGTTTCTCGTAATCCTATAACTCGTTATATTCAATTGCCAATTCTCCTATCAGAAACCGGGCTATTATTTTATTTTTGAATTTAATACTTTAATGAATTTTTCATCTAACAATATAATATTTGTAAAAGTATCTGTAGAGCCTCTAAATTTAATATTAATGAGTTGATAAAGTTATGTTAATATAGTACAATCGACTATCCGCAGCTTCAATTTTGCTAATCCTGATCTATTAACAGTAACTTCTATTTAAATCAAGAATCAAACTCCTGTTAAGAAGTAAACTTTGTATTTTTGTATTTGTAACCCTGAAAAGAAAAAAATGAAAAAAGGAATCATAGCCAGTACTTCGACATTACATAATGGAGAATACTTAGAATATCTGTTACCTGTACTGAAAGAACATTTTAAATCCGTAACTACTCTTTTGTTTATTCCATACGCCAGACCTGGCGGTATATCACATAATGAATACACGGAGAGAGTAAAAACAGCTTTTTCAAAAATTGATATTCATGTAAAAGGAATTCATGAATATGAGAATCCGTTAGAAGCAATTGAACAAGCTGAAGGAATCTTTACAGGTGGTGGAAATACCTTTTTACTAGTTACTCAATTATATAAACTTGGACTAATAGAATCTTTGGCTGAAAGTCTTAAATATGGAATACCTTACCTAGGAACCAGTGCCGGCAGTAATATCTGCGGACTTTCCATGCAAACGACAAATGATATGCCTATCATCTATCCCCCAAGTTTTAAAACACTGGGATATATTCCTTTTAATTTAAATCCTCATTATTTAGATCCGGATCCGAATTCCAGCCACATGGGAGAAACCCGTGAAACCAGAATTAAAGAATTTCACCAATTCAATCACATTCCTGTATTAGGACTAAGGGAAGGAAGCTGGTTAAAAGTTGAAGGTGGTATTATCACACTAAAAGGGGATTTATCGGCTCGTCTTTTCAGATATAACGAACCTCCGGAAGAATTAGAACCGAACAGCGATCTAAGTTTTATAGGTTAAATTATAGAAAAGGATCTAGAGGAAAGAAACAAGAATCAAAAACAAAAAGCCGAAACTTTCGTTTCGGCTTTTAATTACGAGCGGGAGACGAGGCTCGAACTCGCGACAACCAGCTTGGAAGGCTGGAGCTCTACCAACTGAGCTACTCCCGCGTTATTGTGATGCAAATATAGACATTTATTTTACTTCTGTGCAAATTTCTGATGTATTTTTTTCTGTTTTTTTTATCAGAATGCACTTATATCTTTTTAATTTATTTATTGCCAAACAGTTGCATCTACTCATTTTTTTAATTTTTACCTGTTTTTAAATGTATAAGAAAAAAATTGTAACTTTAAACGATGCAATCTTAAAGTACAATATACATAATGACCAAGATAATTAAACCTATTTCCGCATTTGAAAGCTATTCGGTAAGACATCCGGTATTAAGAAAAGGGAAACCTGTTGAAAGCTGCCACTTTGAAGGGGATACTCTGCCTTCAACCTATCATTTCGGATTATTCATAGATGATATACTTGTTGGTGTTGCTTCGTTATTTAAAAATAAGAATAAACTTTTTGAGGAAGAACAACAATACCAGCTCAGAGGTATGGCAGTTCTACCCACTCATCAGAGACAGGGACTTGGAGAGGATTTGATCTACGCCACTGAAAAGTACGTCAGAGAAAACAATGGTGAAATTATCTGGTTTAATGCCCGAGCCGCAGCTGTTAATTTTTATAAAAGATTAGGCTATGAGCTTATCGGAATGCCTTTTGACATTAAAGATATAGGAACACATTATATTATGAGTAAGAATTTTTAATCTAAAACTTTAAACTATTTTGTGTATGAAACTATTCTACTCTTTATTTTTAGTAGGTATTTTAGTAGGTTGTAAAAAAGAGAACACAGTAGCATCTGCTGAAAATATTTCAGTGATTCCGTATTCTAAAATTTCAAATCATGATTTGAAAAGGCAGTCCATTGACTCGATTGTTTTAGCTACTATTCAGGATAAAACTATTCTTTCATTTTATAAGTCATTTAATAATGAAACAGTCTGGATCTCTGAAAAAAACCGAAAAGAATTGATTGAAAGTCTTATAAAATCAGACAAAGAAGGCTTATCTCCCGGAGATTATCCTATTAAAAAACTGAATGATTTTGAAAATAAAACAGATTCTTTAACAAAAGAGCAGATAATAGAGTACGATCTGTTACTAACAGAAAACTTCTATAAATATATATCTGTACTGACCAACGGAAAATTAAATCCTAAGAAACTATATTCTAACTGGGATCTAAAACCAAATACCATTGAATCTGAAAAGATTCTTACTACTGCCTTAAAGGATAACAAAATCGGAGAAGCTATTAACCAGAGTAAACCTCAGCATATTGTTTATAGCAGACTAAGAGATGCTCTTATTTTTATTGATAAATTCCCAAATGAAAGTTTTGAGAATATAAAACTTAAAGAAAAAAAGCTGGTTTTGAATGATTCCAGTACAACTTTAATTCCGATCAAAAAAAGACTGATCTACTGGAAAGATCTGAAAGCTCCCGACTCTCTTACCTCTGTATATGATACAGTCACTTTTAATGCAATTAAAAAATTCCAGACAAGACATGGTTTGGATAACGACGGCGTAATCGGTTCTGGAACGATTGCCGCTTTAAATGTTTCAAAAGAAAAAAGAAAAGAACAAATCATCGCTAATTTAGAACGCTGGAGGTGGTTTCCTAAAAATATGGGCGAAAGTTACTTTATTATCAATATTCCGGATTATACTCTTCATGTTGTAAAAGGAAAAGATACGACCCGTACTCATAAAGTAATTGTAGGTACAGCAAAAAGACAAACACCGGTTCTGAGTTCTAAACTGAACTATATCGTTTATAATCCTACCTGGACTGTTCCTCCTACTATACTGAAAGAAGACCTGATTCCTGCTACATCAAGAAATACAGGGTATTTAGACTCCAAGAACATCACTGTTTATGACAAGAATAATAATGTTATTAACGCCATCAACTGGAAAGCAGAGGATGCACGCGGTTATCGTTATGTTCAGAGCCCGGGCAGTTATAACTCACTGGGACGAGTTAAAATCATTTTCCCAAATACTTTTTTAGTCTATCTGCACGACACAAACAACAGAGGACTGTTCAATAAAGCAAACAGATCAATCAGTTCCGGCTGTGTACGCGTTGAAAACCCTATGCAGTTAACGGAATACATACTGAATGATGCAACCAACTGGAATCAGAAAAAAATAGATGAAACTCTGGCTACTAAAAAGACCCAAAATGTAAATATCAAAGATGATATTCAAATTCACTTATTATACTGGACTGCCTGGATGAATACTCAGGAGTTACAATTCAGAGAAGATATCTATAAACTAGATAATAATTTATATAAAAAACTAAGAGAGTAATTTAATAGGTGTCTGGTTATCTCTGGACGGATGATAAATAAACAGACAGGATTTTCCTTTGATCGTTTCAATGATCTCATCTTTTAAATCCATTGGAATAGCCGGACAGCCTTCACTTCTCCCCAGTCTTCCATTATTTTTAATGAATCTGTCTCCAACATAGTTAGCTCCATGAATAACAATTGCTCTGCTTCGGGCATTATCGTTGATCCCTTTTTCCAAACCATCTAATCTTAAAGATAATCCATGTTTACCATTATAGGTTTCTGATGCAGCATAAAAACCTAAACTACTCTGATAAGAACTGACTTTATTTGAAAACTTATTTGCAAACTCTTCTCCTGTATTTCTTCCATGAGAGACTAAAGTGTTATAAAGAACCGTATTAGTAGCCATATCAATCACCCAAAGTCTTTTCTTATTAGCAGAAAGACTAAAGTCTATTAACGTCAAAATGTCTTTTTTGATGATTCCTTTTTCTTTCAGTAAATAAAAACCTTCAATGGCTTTTTTAAAACTTTCCAGTTGAGGTAAAGCAAAATTATTTGCATCTAAATTATAATAGAGGTTTTCAACTTTTGAAATTGCTTTTGTTTTTGAAACACTAGCAATCAGTACGGTATCTTTTTCTTTTGTAATATTTAATTCTAATCTGTTTGGTGTGAATGAACTATTCGGTGTAAACGATGTCAAAAAAAATAATATAACAGGCATTATCTTGTAAATCATTGTATCTCTTTCCTTTGTGTTATTAATTTTTAGTCGGCAAAAGTATAAAAACTTTATCATAATTGAGCACTTTTGTTTATAAAATATTGCTGTTTAACACTTTAACTGGTTTTTTAATCAGATTTTACTCTAACGCTGATTTTTTAATATTATTACATTATTGGATTTTTTTATTTTTTTTATCAGTATTTTTGTTAATACAAAAAGTGTGGTGTGTTTACAAAGATTTTTCTCTTTCATTATAGGACACTTCAACAATACGAAAAAATAAATCTCATGAATAAGAAAGTAATTTTAATGATCCTTGACGGCTGGGGGAAATCTCCAGACCCAAAAGTTTCCGCAATAGATAATGCTGACACTCCTTTTATAGATAGTCTTTATACAAAATACCCTAACGCTTCTCTTCGAACAGATGGACTGAATGTTGGTCTTCCTGAAGGACAAATGGGAAACAGTGAAGTGGGACACATGAATCTGGGTGCAGGCAGAATTATTTATCAGGATTTAGTTAAAATAAATCTGGCTGTGGAAAACAAAACCCTGAACAAAGAAAAAACATTAACTGAAGCTTTTAAGTACGCAAAGGATAATAATAAAAATGTTCATTTATTAGGTCTTGTTTCCGATGGAGGCGTACACTCCCATATTAATCATCTAAAAGGATTAGTGGATGCGACGCAAGAATTCGGACTGAATAAAGTATTCATTCATGCTTTTACAGACGGACGGGATGTAGATCCAAAATCAGGAGTGTCATTTATTTCTGATCTGGAAAAACACATTAAAAATACTTCAGTAAAATTAGCTTCCGTTGTTGGAAGATATTATGCTATGGATCGTGACAAACGCTGGGAAAGAGTAAAAATAGCTTATGATCTGTTAGTAAACGGAACCGGGGAACATTCTAAAAACAGTATCCGTTCAATTGAAGAAAGTTATAAAAATGACATCACAGATGAGTTTATCAAACCTATTGTTATGACGGATGAACAGAATAAACCTATTGCTGTTATTCAGGAAAACGATGTGGTTATCTTCTTTAATTTCAGAACGGACAGAGGAAGACAATTAACAGAGGTTCTAAGCCAGAAAGATCATCATGAACAGAACATGCATAAAATGAATCTGTACTATGTAACTATGACTAATTATGATGATTCATTTATCAATATGCATGTAATATATGATAAAGACAACATTACGGAAACTTTAGGTGAAGTACTGGAAAAAAACCATAAAAAACAGATCCGAATTGCTGAAACGGAAAAATACCCGCATGTTACTTTCTTCTTCTCTGGTGGAAGGGAAGCTCCATTTGAAGGGGAAAAACGTTTATTATGTCCTTCTCCAAAAGTGGCTACTTATGACCTAAAACCGGAAATGAGTGCTTTTGATCTGAAAGACGCACTGGTTCCTGAACTTCAGAAAGGAGAGGTAGATTTTGTATGTCTCAACTTTGCTAATGGTGATATGGTGGGACACACCGGAGTTATGGAAGCAGCAATTAAAGCTTGTGAAGCTGTAGATAAATGTGTAAAAGAGGTGATAGAAACAGCTCTGAAAAACAACTATACTACGATTGTTATTGCGGATCATGGCAATTGTGAAACGATGATTAATCCGGACGGAACACCTAATACGGCACACACAACAAATCCTGTACCGATCATTCTTGTAGACAAAGATATTAAACAGATAAAAGATGGTGTTTTAGGTGATATTGCTCCTACAATCCTCGATTTGATGGGAATTCAGAAACCAGAAGCAATGACAAGACACTCATTGATCTCATAAAATGTAATATTACTCATGTTCTTCTTTTTATAATCTATCGAAAAGGTAAAGAAGTAGGTCGAATTATAGAAAAACCGGTTACAACGCTAGAACAAGATTTTTTAGAAATTCTTTCAAAAAGATAATTATTATAAAAGAAGGCTTTCGTTCGAAAGCCTTCTACTATTTTCTTTCTTCTTCAATCTATTATAGAAATGATTATCCGATCAGTACTGTATAGATATTATCTGTTTCTCACAAAGCCACAGGAGGCGCAAAGGTTTTCAAAATATATCTAAATCGTATATCCATAACATCTTTCTTCTTGACTCTTGGTTCTTTTCTCTAAATACCACATATCATATCAAAATAATCTTTTTCTATCTGTTCCTGATGATCGGGATGCGCTATATTGATCATTTCTTTTGCTCTTTGTTTTAATGTTTTACCATACAAATCTGCAATTCCGTTTTCCGTAACAATATACTGAACATGAGAACGAGTAGTAACAACTCCTGCTCCCTGTTTTAAAAAAGGTACAATCTTACTTTCCCCTTTTTTTGTAACAGATGGTAATGCAATAATCGCCTTTCCTCCATTACTTAATGAAGCTCCTCTAATGAAATCCATCTGTCCTCCTACGCCGGAATACATTTTTCCTCCGATTGAATCAGCACATACCTGTCCTGTAATATCCACTTCAATTGCAGAATTGATTGCTACCATATTGGGGTTTCTACGAATAACTGAAGCATCATTAACATAAGATGATTCTCTCATTTCAATAAACGGATTGTCATCTACAAAATCATATAAGCGTTGTGAACCGAGTAAAAATGTAGCTAGCACTCTGCCTCTGTTCACACCTTTAAAATTACAATTAATAACACCACTTTGTATCAGATCAATAACACCATCTGAAAACATTTCTGTGTGTAATCCCAGATTTTTATGATTCATCAATTTTGTTAGTGCTGCATTCGGTATAGAACCAATCCCCATTTGCAATGTACTTCCATCCTCTATAAGGGAGGCAACATGATCCCCTATTTTATGTTCCAGATTAGATATCTTTTCTTCTCCATGACCATAGACAGGAATATCAACTGCAACTAAATAATCAATCTTTGAAACATGAAGAATACTATCCCCAAAAGTTCTTGGCATTCTTGGATTAACCTGCGCAATAACGATTTTACAGTTTTCTATAGCTGCTAATGTGGCTTCTACCGAAACCCCAAGAGAACAATGTCCATGTATATCGGGTGGTGAAACATGAATCAAAACAACATCTAATAAAACTACTTTTTTTCTAAACAGACGAGGTATTTCACTTAAAAAAACAGGAGTATACGATCCATTTCCTGCTTTCAATGTATGCCTGACATTCTTGCCTATAAAAAAAGAATTGACATGAAAGCTATCTCTCAATTCCGGATTTGCATAGGGAGCCTCCCCTTCTGTATGCATATGACAAATTTCAACATTCCTTAATTCTGAAGCTCTTTCAGAAAGAGCTCTGGTCAGAATCGTTGGTGTCGCAGCAGCAGCCTGAACATACACTCTGTCTCCGGACTTAACGACCTTAACCGCTTCTTCTGCAGTTACATATTTACTCATATATCCTAAATTTTCTCAAATATAGGAATCTTAATTTTACAAATAAATGACAAAAATCATTTATTAAATTCAAATAAAATTTAATATCGTACTTTTGCAAACTGAAAATTAGTACAATTATGATTATTATAAAAACCCGTGAAGAAATAGAATTAATGCGAGAAAGTGCATTAATCGTATCCAAAACACTGGGAATGATTGCTAGCGAAATCAAACCGGGAATTACGACACTTCAACTAGATAAATTAGCCGAAACTTTCATTAGAGATCATGGAGCAATTCCTGGATTTTTAGGATTATATGGGTGTCCTTCAACATTGCTAACTAGTGTTAATGAACAGGTTGTACATGGATTACCAACAAATAGACCAATAGAGGAAGGTGATATCGTTTCCGTAGATTGTGGAGCTATTAAAAACGAATTTTACGGAGACCACGCTTACACCTTTGAAATTGGTGAGGTCGCTCCTGAAACCAAAAAACTATTACAGGTCACCAAGGACTCTCTTTATATTGGTATTCGTGAATTTAAAGCCGGAAACCGTGTGGAAGACGTAGGAAGTGCCATTCAGAAATATACTGAATCTTTTGGTTATGGTGTTGTTCGTGAACTAGTAGGTCACGGTCTGGGTAGAAAAATGCATGAAGATCCTGAAATGCCTAATTATGGAAAACGAGGGAAAGGAAAAATGTTTCAGGAAGGAATGACCGTTGCAATCGAACCAATGATCAATATGGGAACCCGAAATATTAAACAGCTTAAGGACGGATGGACGATTGTTACCCGAGATGGTAAACCAAGCGCCCACTTTGAACATGATGTTGCTTTAATTGATGGTAAACCGGAAATACTTTCAACATTCGCTTATATTTATAAGGAATTAGGAATCGTTTCTAATGAAGAAGAAGAATTCAGACAAGTACCTTTAGTCCTTTAGATTATTTCACAAAGATACACAGAAAAAAAACAGAGTTTTATAGAAAATAACCTTGGTCTGTTTCATAAAACTCTGTGTAATTTTTAAAGAAATGAAGAAATTTTTTAAATTTATACTTAATACTATCCCCAGACCTGTTCTGATTCGGCTGAGCTATGTTGCCAGACCTATTCTGGTTTTGGCTCTGAAAGGAAACCGTTTTACAGATCCTATTGATGGTAAAAGTTTTAAAACTTTTCTGCCTTATGGTTACGATACACAGCGTAATAATGTTTTATCTCCAAGCACACTCTCTCTGGAAAGACATCGTTTACTATGGTTGTATCTTAATAATGAAACTGATTTTTTTAAAGAAAAGAAAAAAGTACTACATTTTGCTCCTGAACAAGCTTTCTATAAATTATTCAGAAAACAAAAAAATCTGGAATACACAACAACAGATCTTCTTTCACCATTAGCTGATGTTAAAGCTGATATCTGTGATTTACCTTTTGAAGATAATAGCTTTGATGTTATTCTCTGTAATCATGTTCTAGAACATATTCCTGACGACACTAAAGCTATGCAGGAACTGTTCAGAGTTTTAAAACCTGGTGGAATGGGTATTTTCCAGATCCCTCAGGATCTTAAAAGAGAAACTACTTTTGAAGACAACTCCATTACGGATCCAAAGAAACGCGCTGCCATATTTGGACAATATGATCATGTTCGTGTATATGGAAGAGATTATTTTGATAAACTGCGTACTATTGGATTCACTGTTATAGAGGAAGACTATACACAAAAAATAGCTCCTGAATTAACGGAGAAGTATTGCCTTATCAAAGGTGAAATTATTCCGGTCTGTTTTAAATAGAAAAAACTATTTAGTCTATAAATTATTATTATATTAACGTTTTGCAAATTAATTAGAATAACTTATGGTATTAAAAACAAATACTTCATTATACTTTCTACTTTTCTGTTTTACAAGCCTTTTTGCGCAGATTGAGAAAGAAATCGCCCCTCCTTATAATATCAAAACAGTTTCTTTTGTTCAGAACAGACAAAATATGGTTCCTTTCTTCCGATTAGGAGATCATTTCCAGTTACAATTTGATGATCTGTTTGGCAATGAAGCAGATTATTATTATACCATAACTCATTGTGACTATGAATGGAAACCTACTTCAATAGCAAAAAACGAATATATGCAGGGATTTGATGATCTGAGAATAAAGGATTACGAGAATTCTTTTAATACACTTCAGCTCTATTCTCATTATCGATTATCGATTCCAAATGAGCAGATACAACTTAAAATCAGTGGAAACTATATTTTAAAAATATTGAACTCCGACAGGGAAATTGTATTCTCAAGAAGATTTATCTTATATGAGGATTTAGTTATGGTTCCTCTACAAGTAAAAAGAGCAAGAAACCTCGATGTTATAGAATTCAAACAAAGCCTTAACTTTACTATCAACTCTCCAAATCTTTTATTTCAGAATCCTTTACAAAATGTAAAAGTGGTATTGATGCAGAACGGAAGATGGGATGATGCGATTTACAATGTCAAACCACAATATACTTTAGGGAATGATCTTGTTTATAAATATGATACTGAGACCCAGTTTTGGGCAGGAAACGAATTTTTATATTTTGACAACAAAGATATTCGGGGATTAAGTGGTAATGTAAACCACGTCGATTCTAAAGAAATATATAATACATATCTCTATGGACATCAGGCCAGAGCCAGTAAAACATACAGCTATAATCCGGATATAAACGGAAACTTTGTTGTACGAAATCTAAATGCTTCTAATAACAATGAAGTAGATGCAGATTATGCTTGGGTTTATTTTACGCTCAGTGCACCGGAATATTTTGGCAAAAAAGATATCTATATCACCGGAATGTTCAATAATTATTCGAAAACACCTGAATATAAAATGGATTATGATGTCGATAGAGGCATCTATGAAAAAGCAGTGATGATCAAGCAGGGTTTTACTAATTATGAATACACAATCTATGATGGTAAAATAGATCATGAAAACGCAATTGATGGTAATTTTTACCAAACTGAAAATGATTATTTTGTACTAGTTTATTATCGTGCCAACAGTGAACGTTATGACCGTGTTATCGGAAAAGGTGTTGCGAATTCTAAAGATATTATAAATTAGAATCTTACAAACAGCCCTTAAATATCATTCAAACAGCGAAAGAAGGTTTTTCTTTAGAAAAAAAATCGTATTTTTGAAAAAAGAATGTGTTTTAGTAATAAAACCACAGAATTTAGATTTTTATGGTATCACAAATAACAAGGGGAATTAAAGTCACTGTTTTGACTAGTTTTGAAGGGACTTACTTCAAAAACTACAAGATTCACTTTGCCTTTAGTTATGAGGTTACCATAGAAAACCAGAGTAAAGATTCTGTTCAGCTAATTTCCCGTCACTGGGAAATATATGATTCTTTAAATGAAAAAGAAGTTGTCGACGGTGAAGGCGTAGTTGGGAAAAAACCGGTACTTAAGCCTGGTGAGAAATATATTTATGATTCCGGTTGTTTACTTTCTTCCCCATTTGGAGCCATGCGTGGTTATTTTAGTATAATCAATTTTACTTCCACGAAAAGATTCAGAGTGATTATTCCTACTTTTAAATTAAGTACACCATTTGCTCTGAATTAAGAGTCTTTTGAGATTTAAATTTCTGATCCATTAAAACTCTCATGAAAAACATCTAATTCTATTATTCTCAGGAAGTAAGATTCATTTATAGTCATCAAAAAATAAATCGAAAATTATCATGAAAGTCATATCTGTAAGAGAAAATCCTGAATATAAAGATATAGCTATTGAATATCTCCAAAATAGTTGGTCTGAAGTTAGTCCAATTATATATGAAAACTGTATAAGTAATGGTATTAAAAGTGCTAATCCTCTCCCTCAATGGTATTTATTAGAAAAAGATGATGAAATTATCGGTTGTGCAGGGCTTATAACAAATGATTTTATAAGTAGAATGGATCTTTATCCCTGGATTTGTGCTGTTTATATAGATGAAAATCATCGAGGCAACGCTTATGCTAGACTTTTAATTGAAAAAGCAAAAGAAGACACTAGAAAAGCTGGTTTTATACATCTCTATTTATGTACTGACTATATTGGTTATTATGAAAAATATGGTTTTAAATATATTGGACAAGGTTATCATCCTTGGGAAGAAGAATCACGTATCTATGAAATCAGTGTATAAAATGAAGGTGTCTTTATTCCCGGGATACTATTGAATAATCCAATCTATTCTAATTATAACTTCCTTTTCATTTTCTATATTTTTTTTACTTTTTCTTACTCTATATTAGATACATTAAAATGCATCTCTAGTAAATTCTTTGAATTATAATTTTTTAAATTATCATTACGTATATTTGCGTTGCAAATAATTTATTATTCATAAAAATCTTAGTATACCATGCCAAAAGGAAATTTTATAGTACCTAAAGCCATAAATGAACCTGTTAAATCATATGCTCCGGGTTCACCTGAAAGAGAACAGGTACTTGCTGCTTACAAACAGATGTTCAATGCTACAGTTGATGTACCATTATATATTGGAGGAGAAGAAATCAGAACAGGAAATACTAAAACTTTAAATCCGCCTTACGATTTTAAACATGTTGTTGGAACGTATCATCTGGCAGAAAAAACTCATGTTGAAAAAGCTATTACAACTGCTTTAACTGCTCGTACAAAATGGGCCGCTACATCATGGGAAAACAGAGCTGCTATTTTCTTAAAAGTAGCTGAATTATTAGCAGGTCCTTACCGTGCTAAAATCAATGCTGCAACGATGATCGCACAGGCTAAAACAGTACATCAGGCTGAAATTGATTCTGCTTGTGAACTAATCGACTTTTTACGTTTTAACGTAGAATTTATGACCAAGATTTACAATGAGCAACCAACTTCAACAGATGGGGTATGGAATCGTTTAGAGCACCGTCCTCTTGAAGGGTTTGTTTATGCTATTACTCCTTTTAACTTTACAGCAATTGCAGGTAATTTACCTTCAGCTCCTGCTTTAATGGGGAATGTTGTAGTATGGAAACCAAGTGCAACGCAAATCTACTCTGCTAATGTAATTGTTGAGGTATTTAAAGAAGCCGGTTTACCGGATGGTGTAATCAATGTTATTTACGGAGATTCCGGAATGATCACAGATACATTATTAGACAACCCACATTTTGCAGGTATCCACTTTACAGGATCTACAAGAGTATTCAATGATATTTGGGCAAAAATCGGAACGAATATCTCAAAATATAAAACTTACCCAAGAATTGTTGGTGAAACAGGAGGAAAAGATTTTGTTATCGCTCACCCTTCAGCACATGCTGCTCAGGTAGCAACTGCTCTTGCAAGAGGTGCTTTTGAATATCAGGGACAAAAATGTTCTGCTGCTTCAAGAGCGTATTTACCTAAATCAACATGGGCAAAAGTAAAAGAACAATTAGTTGCTGATGTAAAAAGTATGAAAATGGGTGCTCCTAATGATACTTCAAACTACGTTTCTTCTGTAATTAGTGAAAGTTCTTTTGATAAATTAGCAAAATACATCGATCAGGCTAAGAAAGATTCTGATGCTGAGATCATTGTGGGTGGTGGTTATGATAAATCAAAAGGATACTTCATTGAACCAACCGTTATTGTAACAACAAACCCTAAATATGAAACTATGAGTACTGAATTATTCGGTCCTGTATTAACTATTTATGTGTATGAAGATGCAAAATGGAATGAAACATTGAAATTAGTAGACGAAACTTCTGAATATGCTTTAACAGGCTCTGTTTTTGCTCAGGATCGTTATGCTATCGAAGAAGCTACAAAAGCACTGGAAAACTGTGCGGGTAACTTCTATATCAATGATAAACCAACTGGAGCTGTTGTAGGTCAACAACCATTTGGTGGTGCAAGAGGATCAGGAACAAACGATAAAGCAGGCTCTATTCTGAACTTATTACGTTGGGTTTCTCCTAGAACTATCAAAGAAACATTTGTAACTCCAACAGATTACAGATACCCGTTTTTAGGTTAATACTAATCTGAATTCAGACATAAAAAAAACGCTCCAGAATCTGGAGCGTTTTTTTTATGTCTGAATTATCAACCTGAAAATTCACTTATCCTAACAGGACTTTTTTATCCTGTTAGGTATTATACCGAATATTTTATTTGTTCTTTTTAAACACCTATTTTCTTTACTTTTTTTAATAAACCTAACTATTCCCTGATCGATACCTAAGCAAAGTATTACGTTATCTTATATTCGTTTCACATTTGTGGTTTGTAGAGATGCACAGTTGTGCATCTCTACAAACCACATTACGTACAATCACATCGGTTATTATACAATTTCATATAGATACAGAAAAAAATCCTGTTAAGAAATAAAAAAATAAAATTTCTGAAAACAAAAAAACGTCCCGAGTCTGGGACGTTTTCTATACTTTATATTTAAGTGGCAGATGCACTACTTTTTTCGTTTCAAAGAATTCATCTTCAAAAAAAGTATTCAGATCATACTGGGTTGCTTTTGGAAAATCCTGCAATTCTTCTGTCAGGTCTCCTCCTTTCAGATATAAAACACCGTTTTTAAGCTCGTGTTTCTGCTGTTTTTTTACCTTGCTTCTTACCCAAGTTACAAAATCAGGCATATTGGTAACGGCTCTACTAACAATAAAATCAAATTCTCCTTTTACATTTTCTGCTCTGATCTGTTCTGCTTTTACGTTTTTCAATTCTAATGCTTCGGCTACTGCCTGTACTACTTTTATCTTCTTTGCAATAACATCAATCAAATAAAATCTTGTTTCGGGAAAAAGAATCGCCAGAGGTATTCCGGGAAAGCCTCCTCCTGTTCCCACGTCCAAAATAGCACTTCCTGCCTTAAACTCCTGAATTTTTGCTATTCCTAAAGAATGAAGAATATGTTTTGTATACAAAGCTTCGATATCTTTTCTGGAAATAACATTTATTTTAGCATTCCAATCCTGATAGAGTTCTTCCAGTTTGCGAAATTGTTCTTTCTGAACCTCTGTCAAATTAGGAAAATACTTAACAATCTCTTCCATTTTATATATTTTTCACAAAAGTACTAATTTTAGTATGGAAATTTTTAACCTTTTTATACATACTAAAAACTTTAGAATAATTACCTTTGATCTCAACTTTTGACGTATTTGATGATATTATGAGTGAAGCACCTACATTTTCAAGACAAGATTCTTTAAAATTCTTCAGAACACTTAACAAACGTGTAAATGATTATTTTAAAGAAAATAATATAAAAAAGACCGGTAACTGGAAACTGCATGTAAAAGCAGTAATTATGTTTCTGATCTTTTTAACGCCTTACTTTCTGATTTTAACTTTAAATATGCCTTTCTGGGTATATCTGATTCTTAATATCATTATTGGTATCGGCATGGCTGGCGTTGGTATGAATGTGATGCATGATGGTAATCATGGTTCTTATTCTTCAAAAACATGGCTTAACAAATGTATGGGATCAAGCATCTATATTCTGGCAGGTAATGTATATAACTGGCAGGTACAACATAATGTACTGCACCATACTTATACCAATATTCCCGGTCATGATGAGGATCTGGATGCCGGAAGGATTATCCGTTTTACAAACGAAGCAAAATGGCATAAATTTCATAGATTCCAGCACTACTATTCTGTGTTCCTTTATGGTCTGTTAACTTTTAACTGGGCTATTACATCTGATTTTAAACAAATGAGAAGTTATGTAAAAAGAAAACTGTCCTACGGAGAGTTTCCGAGTCCTGTTAGATTATGGAGTACATTAGTGATTACTAAAGTAATTTATTTTTCTATATGGTTGCTTGTTCCTATGATCTTAGGGATTACCTGGTGGAAAGTATTATTGGGATTTTTTGTAATGCATTATACCGCAGGATTAATTTTAAGCGTGGTATTCCAGTTAGCACATGTTGTTGAGGAAACAGAGAATCCTCTGCCAAATGAATTGGGGGAAATGGAAAATACATGGGCAATCCATCAGCTATATACCACTACTAATTTTGCCAAAAAGAACTGGATTGTAAACTGGTATACCGGGGGACTGAACCATCAGATTGAACACCATATTTTTCCAAATATCAGCCATATACATTATGGTAAGATTTCTTCTATTGTACGAGATACGGCAATAGAGCACAACTTGCCTTATCATGAATTCAAAACTACAAGAGCCGCTATAATCGCACATTTCAAACACCTGAAAGATCTGGGAATGAAACCTGCGGCATTAGCTTAACTATTTTAATTATGGAAACAATAACAACACCAATGAATCAGCTTTCGGATAGAATTAACAGTTTAACTACTTCTCAGACTTTAGCAATGACAGCAAAAGCAAGAGAATTAAAATCTCAGGGAAAAGATATTATCAGTTTAAGTATAGGGGAACCTGACTTTAACACTCCCGATTATATAAAGGAGGCTGCTATTCAGGCCATTCATGAAAATTACAGTACCTACTCTCCTGTTGACGGTTATCCGGAATTAAAGGATGCTATCTGCAGAAAGTTCAAAAGAGAAAACAATTTAGATTACAAGCCTTCACAGATCGTAGTATCTACAGGAGCAAAACAATCTTTATTTAATTTAGCACAGGTTCTTCTTAACAAAGGAGATGAATGTATCTTACCTGCTCCATACTGGGTAAGTTATTTTGAAATTGTAAAAATGGCTGACGGTATTCCTGTTGAAGTGCCTACTTCTATTGAAAGTGATTTTAAAATCACTCCGACACAACTGGAAGCGGCAATTACTCCAAAAACAAAATTAATAATGTTCAGTTCTCCTTGCAATCCAAGTGGTTCTGTATATAGCAGAGAAGAATTCACCGCCTTAGCAAAAGTACTGGAGAAGTATCCTAATATATTCATTATTTCAGATGAAATATATGAACACATTAATTTTACGGGTAATTTCTGCAGTATTGCTTCTATTCCCGGAATGTTTGACAGAACAGTAACGGTAAATGGCGTTTCAAAAGCCTTTGCAATGACAGGGTGGAGAATCGGTTATATGGGTGCTCCGGAATTTATCGCAAAAGCCTGTACAAAAATGCAGGGTCAGGTAACCAGCGGTGCTAACAGTATTGCACAACGTGCTACTATTGCTGCCTTAGACGTTACTTCTGATGAAATTGGTCTGATGGTAAAAGAATTCCATAAAAGAAGAGATCTTGTTGTGGGACTTTTACAAAAGATTCCCGGGGTAAAAATCAATGTTCCGGAAGGTGCTTTTTATGTATTCCCTGATATTTCTTCTTTCTTTGGCAAAACACTAAAAGGAACTAAAATAAACAATGCAGAGGATTTCTCTATGTACTTGTTATCTGAAGCAAATGTTGCAACCGTAACCGGCGATGCTTTTGGAAATCCAAACTGTATCCGCTTTTCATATGCTACCAGTGAAGATATACTAACAGAAGCACTTAGAAGAATTAAAGAAGCTCTTTCTTGAAAATACAAAAACAGACAATGAGAAAACAAGTCAATAAAATTGGTTTGATACTGGGAATAATAACTCTTAATCTATTTGTTTCCTGCTCCGGAGGAGATACTCCTGAAACTGTGGCAAAAAACTTTTTATCACATACAACAAAAGGGGAATTTGCTAAAGCAAAAGAGTATGCCGACCCCGCTACTGTATCCATGTTTGAAATGGTAGAGAAAATGGGAGGAGAAAAAATGGCTGAGGAAGCAAAACAACAAGAAATATCAATAGAAATAGTATCTTCTGAAGTAAATGGAAATGTTGCTGTTGTAAAGTATAAATCTAAAGAAAACAAAGACGAATCTGAACAATCTATCAGCTTAGTAAAGATCGATGGTAAATGGAAAGCTTCTATTACTAAATAAAAGTTCTTTTTCAGATGCTTATAAAGTAAAAATCCCCTCGGTATTAACCTTGGGGATTTTATCATTATTAATTACTTATTACTCTGATAACAGTTGAATACTATTTTTATTTTCCTGAAGAATCGCATGATCTAAAGCTGTTTTCCCATAATTATCACGAATATTTTTATTTGCTCCTTTGTCAAGCAATAACTTTATAATCGTATCTGCACCAAAAGTTGCTGCAAAAATCATAGCGGTCGCATTATTGTAATTTTTACTATCCAAATCAATTTCAGAGTGGTTTATTAACAATTCCGCTATTCTGTTAATCCGTTTAAAACAGACCCCCATTAAAGCTGTGTTTCCCATTTTGTCTTTTGAATTTGGGTCTGCACCTCTTTCTAATAATAGTTTAACAGCATCATAGCTATCATTATAACAGGCAATTATCAAAGCGGTACTTCCTCTTTCATCAACACTGTTTATATCTGTTCCCTGAACTAACAATGCTTTTAATTCATTTACATCATTATTTCTGGCTGCTGAAAAAATAGTTTCCTGAGAAAAAACAGCAGTAGTAAATAAAATAGCCATGGTATAAACTACCTGTATATAGATTTTCTTCATCTTTAGGGAAATATCGGTTTTTATTTAGAAAATACTTTTTCTACTTCTTCACGGCTTAGGTTTAATGCTTTTGCTAAACGTTTACCATAATCTGAATCTGCCATGTAAAAATATCCAACCATTTTTCTAATCACATCCTTGTCTGCCTGTCCTAAATCTCCTGTAAGGTTTTTAATCAGATTTACTTTATCTGTTTCAGAAAGGGAACGATAAAATTCTCCCGCTTGTGTAAAATCATCCGGCTTTGTTATTTTTTTCTGAACTGTTGTTACATTAGAGAAAGAAGATTTTGAATAATTGTATTTATTATTATCGACAAATCCATTCTGAGAAGCACTAGGCTGATAATTAATATCTCCATTTATTTTTCTTGTAGAAAAAGCACCATTCTGATTATTAGTGTTTACCTGAACTTTTGGAGCATTCACGGGTAATTGCTGAAAGTTTCCTCCTATTCTGTAACGTTGTGTATCAGGATAAGAGAATAAACGTCCTTGTAACAATTTATCTTCAGAAGGTTCAATCCCTGTAACTAATGTACTTGGGGAAAAAGCTGCCTGCTCTACTTCCTGGAAAAAATTATCCGGAATTTTATTTAATGTCATTTTACCCACTAATTGTAAAGCTACTTTATCTTCCGGCCAAACTTTTGTTGCATCTAAAGGATTGAAGTCAAATTTATCTAAATCTGAAACCTTTAATATCTGAACATATAATTCCCATGAAGGAAAGTTTCCTTTTTTAATATTTTGGTAAAAATCTACTGTTGCATGTTGGAAATCTTTTCCCTGAACAACTGCTGCCTGATCTGCCGTTAAGTTTCTTTCTCCCTGTAATGATTTCCATGTATATTTCACATACACTGCTTCACCTGATGCATTGATCCATTTGAAAGCATGAACACCGGAACCATTCATTTCTCTATAACTAGCCGGAATACCATAATCAGAATAAAGTCTTGTCAACATATGAGTTGCCTCTGGAATATTAGCAAAGAAATCAAAAACTCTGGCTGGATCTTGCTTATTATAAATTGGAGACGGTTTAAAAGCATGAACCATATCCGGGAATTTTATAGCATCTCTGATAAAGAATACCGGTAAATTATTACCTACTAAATCGTAATTCCCTTCATCTGTATAAAATTTTGTAGCAAACCCTCTTGGATCTCTTAATGTTTCCGGAGAACCGGCACTATGTACTACAGTAGAAAAACGTACAAAAACAGGGGTTGCTTTTCCTTTTTGTGAGAATAAAGAGGCTGCTGTATATTTACTAAAATCTGCTGAACTTACAAACTCACCGTAAGCTCCTACTCCTCTGGCATGTACCACTCTTTCGGGAATTCTTTCTCTGTCAAAAGAAGCTAACTTTTCTATTAAATGAAAATCTTCTAATAAGACCTGACCGTTTTGACCAATTGTTTTTGAGTTTTGATTATCTCCAACCGGAACTCCGGTATTTGTCGTGATTTGTTTCTGCTGAGCAAATAATACTCCTGCAGAGGTCACTAAAATAAGTAACGTTAATTTTACTTTCATAATTATTGTTTGTTTTATTCCAACAAATGTATATTTGTATTTTAATAGATACAAACTGATTTTAACTATAACAACATAGGTAAAACCTAACGTAATGAATATACAACAATTAGAATATATAATTGCTTTAAATAAGCATCGCCATTTTTTAAAAGCTTCTGAAGCTTGTTTTGTGACTCAGGCGACTCTTAGTGAAATGATAAAGAAATTAGAAGAAGAATTAGGCGTTGTTTTATTTGACAGAAGTAAACGCCCTGTCCAGCCTACAGATATTGGAGAAAAAGTAATCCAACAGGCAAAGATCAGTTTACAGGAAATCAACCAAATACAGGAAATAATAAAAGAAAGTAGTGGGGAAATAAAAGGAGAATTAAAAATTGGTATAATTCCTTCTTTAGCTCCTTATCTATTGCCTTTATTTCTGAAACAGTTTCTGGAAAAACATCACGAGACTAAACTTGTTATTAATGAATTAACTACTGATGGAATAATCAAACAATTAAAACAGGGAGATATTGATGTTGCTATATTAGCAATTCCGCTACTGGATAAAGAATTAAAAGAAGAAACACTCTTCTATGAGGAGTTTTATCACTACGGAGGCAATCTAAAAAATCCTTCTGTAACAAAGAAATATATTCTCCCATCTGATATTAATCCGGATAAACTTCTATTATTGGAGGAAGGACACTGCCTTCGCAACCAAATCATAAATCTATGCGAATTAAGAAAGAATAATACCTCTTCTATTTTAGAATATCAGTCCGGAAGTATAGAGACTTTAAAACGGATGGTGGATTTAGAAATGGGAACTACAATATTACCGGAACTATCGCTTTTTTCTTTAGACGCAGAACAAAAAGATAAAATAAGTACTTTTGAATCTCCTGAGCCTGTAAGAGAGATCGGCATCGTTTATCACCATCATTTTATAAAAAAGAACCTTATACAAGCCTTAAAAAAATCTATTCTGGAAAATATTCCGGAAAATATGTTATCTATTGAGAATAAAAAAATCATGTCTTTTAAGTAACATCAAATACAAATCAATTATAAACTATGAACCTTCTTCTTGAAAACATTGCTAAACATATTTCATTATCTCCTGAGGAACAATCTCATTTTCTATCCCTCACAGAAACCAAAAAATATAAGAATAAAACGATTCTATTAAGAGAAGGCGAAGTCTGTATTAATTCTTATTTTGTAACGAAAGGAATTTTACGGAGTTATAACATCGATGCAAGCGGAGCGGAACATGTGGTCAGTTTTGCTTGTCCGGGATGGTGGATTGCTGATATGTACAGCTATCTCTCACAACGCCCGGGTCAGTTATATATTGAAGTTAATGAGAATGCAGAAGTTATACTACTGTCTAAAGAGAATCAGGAACGTTTGTATCATGACATTCCTAAAGTGGAACGCTTTTTCAGAATCCTGATCGAAAACTCTCTGATCGCAAATCAACAACGTCTGATCGATAATTTAAGCTTTACTGCTGAAGCTCGTTATGATAAATTCACAAAAAAATACTCTGATCTGGTGCATTGTTTACCCCAAAAACAAATTGCTTCTTATATAGGAGTAACTCCGGAATTTTTCAGTAGAATGAAATCTCAATTACTAAAAGAAGATAGAACCAAGAGTCAAGAGTCAAGAAGAAAGATATAAAGTATACAGTAGTTCAGTACTCAGTACTCAGTACTCAGTTATCAGTTATCAGTATTCAGTATTCAAAAACACCTTGGCAATCTTTGTCCTTTGCTGTTAAAGACAAGCTGAGAACTATCAACTATCAACTATCAACTATCAATTGTCAATTGTCAATTGTCAACTATCAATTATTATAACTCCTAATCTACATTAAGAGCATTTCTTAATGTAGGTTAAGTAAATTCATTTTCAAGCTGTTGTATCTTTGTTATATCAAAATAACAGTTATGAACAGAATGGATTTTATCAGAAAAAGTGTATTGGGAACAAGTGCGGTAATTACCGGAACTGTCCTTGCAAATAAAACTTCGGTTAAAGAAGAAACGATAGGGTTCAATCACATTCAGAACACAAATTCAAAGATCATGGAAAATTCAATTTTACACAAAGCAGATACTAGAGGTTTGGCAAATCACGGTTGGCTAAAAAGTTTCCACACATTTAGTTTTGCTAATTACCACAATCCGGAAAGAATGGGTTTTGGCGTATTACGTGTTTTAAACGATGATGCTGTAGCTGCCGGAATGGGTTTTGGAACGCATTCTCATGACAACATGGAAATCATAAGTATTCCATTAGAAGGAGATCTGGAACATCAGGACAGCATGGGGAATAAAACCATAATAAAAAATGGTGATATTCAGGTAATGAGTGCGGGTACCGGAGTACAACACAGTGAATATAATAAAAACAAAGACAGCGAAGTGAAATTTCTTCAAATATGGGTTTTCCCAAATAAAAGAAATGTAACTCCTCGTTATGACCAAATCACTTTAAATACCGAGGAAAGACATAATAAACTACAACAAATTGTATCTCCGGACTCAAAAGATGCAGGGGTATGGATTCATCAGGATGCATGGTTTCACCTTGCTAAATTTGATAAAAGCTTTGAGACAACTTACAAAATTCATAAAAAAGGAAACGGACTATATGTATTTGTTCTGAAAGGAAACATACAGATTGGTGATCAGGTTTTAAATACCAGAGACGGTTTTGGTATATGGGATTTTGAAACACTGGATATCAAAGCAAACTCGGATGCAGAATTTTTATTAATGGAAGTGCCAATGTTATTGAGCTAATGAGTTAGAGAAAAGAAACAAGAGCCAAGAGTCAAGAAGAAAGACTAAAGTATTCAGTATTCAAAACAACTTGGCGAACCTTGCGTAAATCTTTGTGTTCTTTGCGGTTAAAGACAAAACTAAGAACTAAAAACTATCAACTATTAAAAAATTATGGCAACAACAAAATGGGTAATTGACCCGACACATTCAGAAATCGGTTTTAAAGTAAAACACATGATGTTTACTAATGTTTCAGGAAAATTCGACAAATATGACGCTTCTGTTATAACAACAGATGATAATTTTGAAAACGCGGCTATTGATTTCACAACTGACGTTGCTTCTGTTGATACCAGAAATGCAGACCGGGATAATCATTTGAGAAGTGCTGATTTTTTTGATGTAGAGAACAATCCTAAAATGACTTTCAAGACTTCTTCTTTTTCTAAAATTGATGCGCATAATTACGAGCTGGCAGGTGATTTAACCTTACGCGGTGTAACAAAATTTATCAAACTTCCTGTAGAATTCAGCGGATTAATGACCGATCCATGGGGAAATACAAAAGTTGGCTTAACTATTTCAGGAAAAATCAACCGTAAAGACTGGGGATTAAACTGGAATTCAGCTTTAGAAACCGGTGGTGTTCTGGTTAGCGAAGAGGTACGTTTAAATATTGATTTACAGTTTATAAAACAATAATTCAGTTCACAACATACAGTATTCGGTACTCGGTCACAGTATTCAGTTTACAGTATTCAAAGCAACCTTATGTAAACTTCACGAGACTCTCCAATTCTACAAAAAAATCAACTATAAAAAAGTCCGGTATTAGATAAATGCCGGACTTTTATTCTAAAACAAAAGACTTTTTAATTCTTTATTATTTTATGACTAGATATTCCTTTGGAAGTATAGGCTTTTAAAACATGAACACCTTTTTGTAGATTTCCAACGGATATTCCCTGATTCGGTTGGTTTTCTTGTTGAACCAAATGTCCGTTCAGGTTATAAATCTCCACTTTTTCAATTTTGTCCGGTGCACTGATATAGATAATATCCATTACCGGATTTGGATAGATTATAAGTGCTGTCGTTTCTGCAACTTCTTCTTCTACCGAAGCCAACTTATATCCCCATATATCACCTTCTGTTACAGATAACGGCAAACGATCAATAAAATTAGACCCTTCTTCTCGTTCTGCTATTTTTACTACACCATCCTCTACGGTATACGGCATAACAATATAATTGCCTTCAACAATTTCAAAAGATACTTCGCACTTATAGGTATACTTATTTTTAGCAACAGTGATATCGGTTAGAAAAACACCGTTTAACTCAAACAATCCAATTCTGGTAGTAGTCTCTGAAGAGGGAGCATACACCTGAAAAGGCTCTTCTACATCTACCTGAAAAAGATTATCCTGTGCAGTTTTTAACTGTAAATGTTTTGATATGATTGTCGCTTTCAAATTAGCCCCTTCTACTCCCAAAACAGTAATTGGCAACTTATCAATTAAATGGGATCCTTCTGGACGCACAATGACTTTTTGCGTTCCGTCTTTTTCCATATACGGCTGGATAATATATTTTCCTTTTGAAATATTTTCCGGTATTTTACAGCTATAACTCTTCCCTTCTCCGGAAATCGTAATGTTAGCATAAAAAACATCGCTATTATCAAACAAACCTATTTTTAGCTGTTCCTGATTTCTTGAAACTGCAGCCTGAATCTGAAAATCCTTACCTACTGCTACTTCATAAAGATACTCTGTTGGTGTTTTTATAACTAAATGCTCTTTTAATTCCTCTTTTCTGTTATCTTGCATGGTTATACGATATCCTATAACAACATCAGGATATTCAGCATTGATCATTTTACAAATAAGAGTCACTCTATCATGCCCTTTTCCAATAATAAACTTACCATTAACGGCATACTTCAACTTGATTGGTATTCCCGATTCGGTATACCATTTGTACAACGTTGTATTACCGTTAATAGAATATTCGTTACTTAAATCAATTTCCTCATCAGCATCTATAACCCCTCCTTCAACAGTCTTTTGAGGTGAATAGTAAAACTGATAAAGTGAAGAACACAAAATTTTCATACCGGATAAACCCAAAAACATAAAATAATTATCAGTACACTTTAATATCTTTAATCGTACATTCTTAGAAAGATCCAAAACCGTTAATTGATTTGAACTACAATCCAAATTATATAAGTTTACATTCTTAGAAACATCAAAACTCATTAATTGATTAGAGCTACAATCCAAATGGGTTAAGTTCACATTCTTAGAAACATCCAAACTCGTTAATTGATTTGAATAACAATTCAAAGTAGCTAAACGAGTCGCCCCAGAAATATTCAAAGACGTTAACTGATTTGAATAACAATATAAACTAGGTAATTTTGTATTCTCAGAAACATCCAAACTCGTTAATTGATTAGAGCTACAATCCAAATGGGTTAAGTTCACATTCTTAGAAACATCCAAACTCGTTAACTGATTTGAATAACAAGACAACGTTACCAAACTTAGACTACTAGAAACATCCAAACTCGTTAACTGATTTGAATAACAAGACAACGTTACCAAACTCAGACTACTAGAAACATCCAAACTCGTTAATTGATTTGAACTACAATCCAAAGTGGTTAATTTTATATTATTAAAAAAATCCAAACTCGTTAATTGATTTGAACTACAATTCAAATACTTTAATTTTATATTATTAAAAACATTTAATGATGTTAACTGGTTATTAAAACATTGCAAATTCTCTAAACTAGTAGCTCCGAAAATATCTAATGACGTTAACTGATTATTATAACATTTCAAATTCTCCAAACTAGTAGCTCCAAAAACATTTAATGACGTTAACTGGTTAGACACGCAATCCAAATGTTTTAAATTTACATTCTTAGAAACATCTAATGACGTTAACTGGTTAGACTCACAATCCAAATGTTTTAAATTTACATTCTTAGAAACATCCAATGCTGTTAATAAATTTCCACGACAAAATAATTCTTCTAGAAAAAGAAATTTGCCCGTATTTAATGCTCCAGATAGATTAGAACTAAATATACTCAGTCTTGTTAATCGTTTGGGAGAAGCTTTATTCCATATACAACGATTTGATAATTTAGCGATCCATGCTTCTGAGGTATTCCAATCTAAGGTATCCGCTATGCTTAAACCTACTCTCTGCAAATTGAGCTGACTCGAAGAACCTGAAGATTGACGAAGAAAAACACGTAATCCTTCTTTATCATCTTCATGATACGTTTGTGCCTGTATACTACTATACAAGAAAAACATAAAAAACATAAATAGTAATTTCTTTTTCATAAAATAAATTTTAAAGTTTTAAAAATTAATCATAATATAACGAATGTAGTGTTATTATTTTACAACAATATCAATTAATTAATTAATAAAAAATAAAAATTACTATTAATTTAGATTTAAGTATTTACTTTTAATACTAAATATTTAGAAATAACCTTGAGAACCTTACGTAGCACCAGTTAAAAATATAAAGCTAAAAACTATAAAAGCTACAAAGACTCAAAGTTGCAGAGGTTCAAAGTAAGTAGAACAAACTATCAACTATTAAAAAATTATAGCAACAACAGATGATAATTTTAAAAATGTAGCTATTGATTTCACAGCTGACGTTGCTTCTGTTGATAAGAAAAATGCAGACAGAGACAATCACTTGAGAAGTGCTAATTTCTTTGATGCAGAAAACAATCCTAAAATAACTTTTAAAGCCTCTTCTTTTTCTAAAATTGATGAACATAATTATGAACTGGCAGGTGACTTAACCTTATGTAAACTTCACGAGACTCTCCAATTCTACAAAAAAATCAACTATAAAAAAGTCCGGTATTTGATAAATACCGGACTTTTTCTCTAAAACAAAAGACTCTTTAATTCTTTATTATTTTATGATTGGTTATCCCTTTGGAAGTATAGGCTTTTAAAAAATGAACACCTTTTTGAAGATTCCCAACGGATATTCCTTGATCTGGTTGGTTTTCTTGTTGAACCAAATGTCCGTTCAGGTTATAAATCTCCACTTTTTCAATTTTGTCCGGTGCACTGATATAGATAATATCCATTACCGGATTCGGATAGATTGTAAGTGCTGTTGTTTTTGCGACTTCTTCTTGTGTCGAAGCTAACTTATATCCCCATCCCCATATATCACCTTCTATTATGGATAATGGCAAACGATCTATCCAATTAGCCCCTACTTCTCGTTCTGCTATTTTTACAACTCCATCCTCTACAGTATACGGCATGATAATATAATCGCCTTCAACAATTTCAAAAGGTACTTCGCACTTATAAGTATACTTATTTTTAGCAATAGTAATATCAGTTATAAAAACACCATTTAACCCAAATAATCCAATACGGGTAGTATTATCTGAAGAAGGTAGATATACCTGAAAAGACTCCTCTACCTCTACCTGAAAAAGATTGTTCTGTACCGTTTTCAACTGTAAATGTTTTAATACGATTGCAGTTTTTAAATTAGCTCCTCCTGCCCCCAAAACAGTAATAGGTAACTTATCGATCAGATGTGATCCTTCCGGACGCACAATGACTTTTTTCGTTCCGTCTTTTTCTATATACGGCTGGATAATATATTTTCCTTTCGAAATATTCTCCGGTATTTTACAGCTATAACTCTTCCCTTTTCCGGAAAGTGTAATATTAGTATAGAAAATACCATTATTATCAAACAAACCTATTTTTACCTGTCCCTGATTTTTTGAAACCATTGCCTGAACCTGAAATTCCTTGCCTACCGCTACTTCATAAAGATACTCTGTTGGTGTTTGTATCACTAAATGGTCTTCTAATTCCTCTTTTCTGTTATCTTTTATCGTTATACGATAATCAACAATAAGCTTAGGATATGCGACATTAGTCATTTTACAAGTAAGAGTTGCTCCATCATAGGTTTTTCCAGCAATAAACCTCCCTTTAGCAACCTGTTTCAACTCTATCGGAACACCTGATTCGGTATACCAACTATATACTGTTGTATTACCTTTAATAGAATACTCACTACTTAAATCAATTCCCTTTCCGGCATCTATAAACCCTCCTTCAATACGTTTTTGAGGCGTATAGTAAAACACATGAAACGAAGGACGCAAACTTTCTATTTTAGATAAACCCGAAAACATAAAATGGTTATCAGTACACCACAGACTGGTTGTTAATTTTACATTCTTTGAAAAATCTAGTGACGTTAATGAATTAAACCCACAAGATAAATAAGATAAATGTAAATTATTTGAAACATCTAAATTTGTTAACAAATTAGAAGTACAGCTCAAACTGGTTAATTTTACATTCTTGGAAACATCCAAAATTGTTAACTGATTTTTAAAACAAACCAAATATTCTAAATTTATATTCTTAGATACATCCAAAATTGTTAACGGATTTAAAAAACATTTCAAACTCGTTAATTTCACATTATTAGACACATCCAAATTTGTTAACTTATTAGAACCACAATGCAATTTGGTTAATTTTATATTCTTGGAAACATCTAAACTTGTTAACAGATTTGAATCACAATATAAACCCTCTAATTTTACATTCTTAGATACATCCAAACTTATTAACAGATTTGAATCACAACTTAAACTCTCTAAATTTATATTCTTAGAAACATCTAAAACTGTTAACTGATTATAACCACAACTTAAAACTTTTAAACTATTTGGAACATTCAAACTCGTTAACTTATTATCATAACAATCCAGACCAATTAAATTTACACTCTTAGAGACATCTAAACTCGTTAATGAATTAGACCAACAATACAAAGATTTTAAATCTACATTCTTAGAAACATCCAAACTCGTTAACTGATTAGAGCTACAATCCAAAGTTGCTAAATTTACATTCTTGGAAACATCCAAACTCGTTAACTGATTCCGAGAACAATCCAATTTAGTTAATTTTACATTCTTGGAAACATCCAATCTTGTTAACTTATTACTACCACAATCCAGACCAATTAAATTTACATTCTTAGAAACATCTAAACTCGTTAATGAATTAGACCGACAATCCAAATCAGTTAATTTTATATTCTTAGAAACATCCAAACTCGTTAACTTATTACCATCACAAATCAAGTTGAGTAAATTTACATTCTTAGATACATCTAATGACGTTAACTGATTTTCATAACAACTCAAATTTTCTAAACTTACATTCTTAGAAACATCCAGACTCGTTAATGAATTTGAAACACAATATAACTTGAGCAAATTTACATTCTTGGAAACATCCAGATTTGTTAATTTATTAGACCAACAATCCAAATCAGTTAATTTTATATTCTTAGAAAGATCTAAATTCATTAATAGATTACTAGAACAATCCAAATTGAGTAAATTTACATTCTTAGAAACATCCAAAACCGTTAAATTATTATTATAACAATTCAATTTTGTTAAATTTACATTCTTATATACATCCAAAATCGTTAATTTATTATACCAACAATTCAATTCAGTTAATTTTATATTCTTAGAAAGATCTAAATTCATTAATGGATTATTAGAACAATTTAATTCGGTTAATTTTACATTCTTGGAAACATCCAAAAACGTTAACTTATTACCACCACAAATCAAGTTGAGTAAATTTACATTCTTGGAAACATCCAGATTTGTTAATTTATTATACCAACATTCCAATCTGGTTAAGTTTACATTCTTAGAAACATCCAAAACCGTCAACTGATTAAAACTACAATTTAATTCGGTTAATTTCAAATTCTTAGAAACATCCAAACTCGTTAACTTATTATTATAACAATTCAAAGATTCTAAAAAAACAAATTTACAAGCATCTAATGCTCCGTATAATTTATTTTGGGAACCAGTAGAACAAAATACATTTAATTTCATTAGTCGTTTGGGAGATGCTGTATTCCATGTACAGACAACACCAGAAGAATTATTATCCAATATTTTCAATTTACCAACCCACGCTTCTGAAGTCTTCCAGTTTAAAGTGTCTGCTGTGGTTAAACCCAAGACATGCAGATTTAGTTGTCCCGGTTTATCCGTTGGCTGACGAAGAAAAACACGCAATCCTTCTTTATCATCTTCATGATACGTTTGCGCCTGTATGCTACTGCAAAATAAAAACAAAATAAAAAACAAATAGTATATTTTTTTCATAAAAATAAATTTAAATAAAACACTGATTAAGTTAATTAAACGAAAATAATGTTTTAATTATCAAAATAAAAATAAACCTCTTTGTTAATTTAATAACAAACAGAGATCGTTTGTTATATTATTTGTTTTATAAAAACATATAAAACAATATGTTGTAATAAATTGGAAAAATAAAAATAGACACAATGCGTTAAAAATCTTTATGGATTTTACTTTTTGAAAATGAGATAAGAATATATTCAATACACAAATAATATTAGCCTATAATTTCTATACGTTTTTGAAAGCTCTACAGAAATCCGGATAAATAAAAAAGTCCGGTATTCGATTGAATATAATCGAATACCGGACGAACTATAAATAATATTTATTTTTATTTTTTTTCTAAAACAAAAGACGCTTTAATTCTTTATTATTTTATGACTGGTTATCCCTTTGGAAGTATAGGCTTTTAAAACATGAACACCTTTTTGAAGATTTCCAACGGATATTCCTTGATCTGGTTGGTTTTCTTGTTGAACCAAATGTCCGTTCAAGTTATAAATCTCTACTTTTTCAATTTTGTCCGGTGCACTGATATAGATAATATCCATTACCGGATTCGGATAGATTGTAAGTGCTGTTGTTTTTGCGACTTCTTCTTGTGTCGAAGCTAACTTATATCCCCATCCCCATATATCGCCTTCTATTATGGATAATGGAAGACGATCAATTAGATCATATCCTTCTTCTCTTTCTGCTATTTTCACGGCTCCATCTTCTACAGTATACGGCATAACAATATAATTGCCTTCATTGATTTCAAAAGGCACTTCGCACTTATAAGTATACTTATTTTTAGCAATAGTAATATCAGTTAGAAAAACACCGTTTAACCCAAATAATCCAATACGGGTAGTAGTCTCTGAGGAAGGCAGATATACCTGAAAAGACTGTTCTATTTCTACCTGAAAAAGATTGTCCTTTGCTGTTTTCAACTGTAAATGTTTTAATACGGTTGCAGTTTTTAAATTAGCTCCTCCTGTTCCCAAAACAGTAATGGGTAACTTATCAATCAGATGTGATCCTTCCGGACGCACAATGACTTTTTTCGTTCCGTCTTTTTCTATATACGGCTGGATAATATATTTTCCTTTCGAAATATTCTCCGGTATTTTACAGCTATAACTCTTCCCTTTTCCGGAAAGTGTAATATTAGTATAGAAAATACCATTATTATCAAACAAACCTATTTTTACCTGTCCCTGATTTTTTGAAACCATTGCCTGAACCTGAAATTCCTTGCCTACCGCTACTTCATAAAGATACTCTGTTGGTGTTTGTATCACTAAATGGTCTTCTAATTCCTCTTTTCTGTTATCTTTTATCGTTATACGATATTCTATAACAAGATCAAAATAATTTAAGGAATTTGATTCTCCTCTATCCCAATAACGTGAACCGGGATAACTAGCATTCGTCATTTTACAAATAAGGGTTGTTCCGTCATAGGTTTTTCCGGCAATAAACTTCCCTTTGACCGTCTGTTTCAACTCTATTGGAACACCTGTTTCGGTATACCAGTTATATACTGTTGTATTACCTTTAATCGAATATTCATGACTTAAATCTATTTCCTGTCCGGCATCTATAATGCCCCCTTCAATAGCCTTTTGAGGGGCATAATAAAACGTATATAAA
Source organism: Flavobacterium sp. AK-301 (assembly GCF_058310215.1). Classification (NCBI taxonomy): domain Bacteria; kingdom Pseudomonadati; phylum Bacteroidota; class Flavobacteriia; order Flavobacteriales; family Flavobacteriaceae; genus Flavobacterium; species Flavobacterium sp. AK-301. The sequence goes on along the minus strand of NZ_JBZEES010000012.1, from coordinate 1,844 downwards.
GAAGATGGACTTTTCATATTAGACAAATCCAAAAATGTAAAATAATTATAAGAACATTCTAAATTAATTAATTTCACATTCTTAGAAACATCTAAACCTGTTAACTGATTTGAAGAACAATATAAACCAGTTAATTTTGTATTCTTAGAAACATCTAAACTTGTTAATTGATTTGAATCACAACTCAAACCGGTTAATTTTGTATTCTTGGAAACATCTAAACTCGTTAACTGATTTAAATTACAACTCAAACCGGTTAATTTTGTATTCTTGGAAACATCCAAACTCGTTAACTGATTTGAAACACAACCCAAACTGATTAAATTTACATTCTTGGAAACATCTAAACTTGTTAACAGATTATCAGAACAATTCAAATATTTTAAATTTACATTCTTGGAAACATCTAAACTTGTTAGCTGATTAGACCAACAATCCAATTGGGTTAAGTTTACATTATTAGAAAAATCCAAACTCGTTAATTGATTTAAACCACAATGCAAATTTGTTAAATTTACATTCTTAAAAACATCCAAAGACGTTAACTGATTAAAACCACAAAACAAATTTGTTAAATTTATATTCTTGGAAACATCTAAATTCGTTAATTGACTTGAACCACAATTCAAATTTGTTAAATTTATATTCTTGGAAACATCTAAATTCGTTAATTGACGACTTGAACCACAATCCAAATTTGTTAAATTTATATTCTTGGAAACATCTAAATTCGTTAATTGACTTGAACCACAATACAAATATTCTAAATTTATATTCTTGGAAAAATCTAAACTTGTTAACAGATTATCAAAACAATTCAAAAATTCTAAATTTACATTCTTGGAAACATCCAAATTCGTTAACTTATTAATCCAACATTCCAATCTGGTTAATTTTACATTCTTGGAAACATCCAAATTCGTTAACTTATTAAACCAACAAACCAAACTGGTTAAGTTTACATTCTTGGAAAAATCCAAAATTGTTAGCTGATTTCTAGAACAATCCAAAGATTCTAAATTTACATTCTTGGAAAAATCCAAAATTGTTAATTTGTTAGAGCCACAATCCAATTTGGTTAAACTTATATTCTTGGAAAAATCTAAACTTGTTAATTGATTTGAAGTACAATACAAATCGGTTAATTTTATATTCTTGGAAACATCTAAACTTGTTAATTGATTTGAAGCACATTTCAAATTTGTTAAATTTATATTCTTGGAAAAATCTAAACTTGTTAATTGATTTCCAGAACAACCCAAACTGATTAAATTTACATTCTTGGAAAAATCCAAAATTGTTAATAAATTATAACCACAATCCAATTTGGTTAATTTTACATTCTTGGAAACATCTAAACTTGTTAACAGATTATTAGAACAACTCAAACTGGTTAAACTAACAGCTCCGGAAACATCCAAATTCGTTAACTGATTCTGAGAACAATCTAATTGGGTTAATTTTGCATTCTTGGAAATATCCAAATTCGTTAACTTGTTAATACCACAATTCAAATATTCTAAAAAAATAAATTTACCTGCATCTAATATCCCATATAATTTATCATTAGGATAATTACTCACATATAATTTTATTAATCGCTTGGGAGATGTTGTATTCCATGTACAGATAGAAGAATACCCTGATCTTAGTTTACCAACCCATGCTTCTGAGGTACTCCAGTTTAAAGTGTCTGCTGTGGTTAAACCCAAGACATGCAGATTTAGTTGTCCCGGTTTATCCGTTGGCTGACGAAGAAAAACACGCAATCCTTCTTTATCATCTTCATGATATGTTTGTGCCTGTATGCTACTGCACAATAAAAACAAAACAAAAAACAAATA
>NZ_JBZEES010000011.1:0-100326 GCF_058310215.1 Flavobacterium sp. AK-301 | reverse complement strand
TGTAATACGGAACGAAACCCAAAAAAGCCCAGTCCCTGAGTATTGGAAACGGCTCCGTGATAGTTAAAATCTTGTTGTTGGGTCAATAAATGGCTCTTTTGTTCTACTTTTTGAACGACTTTAAATCCGGGTGCCATTTCAATATCCATATTGGGATACTTTTCTGTATATCCGGAAGGTTCGTAATAGGGTTCGTAAGGGTCACTTATTAAGGAGCGATACGTGATGCTTTGGGTGATCTGATCGCCATTGACTACTTGTCGCAACGCAACGTCTTCTCTACTGTCTTTTTCGTTTTTAAAGTGAAAGATCTTGTTTTTACTCACTAATGCATATTCCAGATGATGATTCTTTTTTTCATTGGTCAGGAATATGGGAATAGCACGACTGTAGATGGAGGGAAATAAAATTTTCTTTACTTTTTGAATAAAGGTGATGGTATTGGGGTTTACTGTTTTATTTTCAAATACCTGGATTCCGGTAACCATAGGATTGCCATTTACGCCTAATTTTCCGTGTCTGAGCGTGGTAAGGGTCTCCTGAAATAAAATATCTGTTGTACCGTCTCCGTTAAAATCTCCGGGGATATAATGGGTTTCTTTTAAGCAGTAGGGATAGCTGACGTTACCGGCGGCATCTTTAAAATATTGGGTTCCTTCTAAAGGCAGATGGTAGCCAAAACCTAAAGGGGTATTTTTCTTAACGAACGAGGTGCCGGCAGAGAAATAAAAATTCCAACTGTCTTTGCCTTCTTGTTGGGGAATAACAAAATCGGCTTTCCCGTCGCCATTATAATCGCCTAACAGAATGGGTTTGTCTAATGTTATTGCGGGATCAACGATATAACAGAGATATTCTAGTACGTTATTACTATTTAGAGAAAATACATCTACTCTTCCTTTATTAAATACTAAAAAATCGGATTTCCCGTCGCCATTAACATCGGCAACCAAAATCTTATTGCCTTTTGAAACGGCAATATTGCCGATATAACTTACATAATTGGTGGTTAAACGTCGGTCCAGATTAACGAAATAGCAGACTCCGGAATTGCCGTTATAGGTAATGGCTATTATATCGGTAAGTCCGTCTCCATTAAAATCTCCGCTGATATATCTTCGCTCGAGACCATTTTCATTGGTAAAGGTGTATTCTTTTTTATCCTGAAACGAAATAAGACTGGCTCCGCCTGCGCAATAGGTACTGAAATCTGCGGTATTTCCATTCTCTTTCACTACGGTCCAGCCTTGATAGGGCATTAATTTTCCGGCATGATTTAGCCAGGATACGGTAAAGATTTCTTTGAATTTCCCTACATTATGGGTCCAGCCCATATTGGGACTGTTTCCATCCTGAACGTCGGTATACAACCAGTATTTGGTTTTAGCGGCGTCTCCGAAAGTGGGATAGAGAATAAAATCCATTTTTCCTTTGCCGGTCAAATCTGCGGTTAGTACTTCTGAATTATCGGAAGTGGTATTATCAAAATTGATCGTGGAAATGGCATCATTTACAAAACTGGAATTGGCTGTATCATTGTATATAAAGGTAACGGGATCGTAGCTTTTACTGTTATCTCCACTTTTTTCCTGAACTTGGATCAAGCGTTCGTAGCCTATTGAGGTGAGATCGTGTGTAAGACTGTAATTTCTGAAACCAATGCCACTGCCGATAACTTTTATTTCACTTAAAACGGTACTTCTGAAATACGGAACTCCGCCTACGTAGGCATGCTGGGTATTGGTTCTGGGTTTATAAATAAACCGGATTTCATTGACAGGCTTGCTTGTATCTGTACCTCCGTATTGAATACTGGAAATACTGATTACATTATCGGTATAAACATAGGTATAGTCGATTCGGACGCCTTGTGGATTCTGCCAAAAACTGATGGCGTAGTCTGTGGGGGTATAGGAATAGGTGGTACTGCCATACTGAGCGAGAGAACCGTCGGGATAGTGTACGGTAAAGTAGGCGGGACCATAATTGGCTCCGAAAGGGGAAACGCCATGGGAGGTAATCTTGATATTGGAGAAATTCTCGGTCTGATATTCGGCGCCTTCTTTGCCATAGATACCGCTTTTTAAAAGTAAACGCTGTCCGTCAAAGGCAAAACGATCGGTAGGGGAATAATTTATGGGATCTATCCTATTATCATGGAGTGTAGTAGACGGAATTCGGGTAATCACGGATACGCCGCTTATATTCCAGCCATAACCGGCTAGCCCGTTACTGCCCTGACTGTTATAGGATAAACTAACAGAGGGAACTACGCCATTGATTCCGGGAGCAACGGCAATGGGAATATCATAAACGGCTCCTCCGGTTAGGGATACGGATAACTGCCCTTCGGTTACGCCAAATTCGGAGGAACCGACTGCGAATGGGCTTATTTTAGGGCTACTTCTCTTTGTGGCTTCTAGTGGAACAGCTTCGGAAGAAGGCTGAACAAAATGGGTTCTGATAATTGGGGTGACTCCTTCTACAGGAATTCCTCCTATATTTTTATCCTGTGCCTGACTTATAAACGAAATCAGTAAAAGGAATAGATAGTAATGTTGTTTCATATGCTGTGTTAGTTGTTAGTTGCTGGTTGTTGGTTGTTGGTTGCTGGTTGCTGGTTGTTAGTGAGCACTGAGACTGTGAACTGTATACTGTGAACTGAATACTGACAACTGAGACTGAATACTGAAAACCGGATTACTTCTTAATAATATGGATCACTTTCTTTTTACCGTCTTGATAGTGTAATTGTACGTGATAGGTACCTACGGGTACGGTGTTAAACGGAATGGTCAGTGTTGTTTTCTTAGACAGATTAGCGAAGGAACGGATGATCTGCCCTCTTGTGGTAAAGACGTCTATGGCATGGATAACGGCATCGGGGGTATTCTCCCAGTTCATATGGAGTTCTTCTCTAGTGGGATTGGGATAATAGGTAACTACAGCGGATTCTTTTTCTGTAAAAGCAGGAAGCACATCTGCACCTGCAACTGGATCTTCGATTTCTTCTAATTCTTCAAAATCGGATAACATTCTGCAATTAATACAAATCAGCTCTCGTTGGACCTGGTTTCCGGCAGCATCATAGCTGAATGACAATTTCTTTTGAGCTAAACTCAAGGCTGAAAATAAAAAACAGCTAACCAATAGTAGTATTCTTTTCATACGGTAATCGACTTTAAGTGAAAATTTTCTTAAAAAAAACAAACTTAAGCCTTTTGAAGCAAACTCCTATAGTATTATAAACATTTTTCTATAAAAAAAGCAGATTACACAAGAATATTATACTAAAACACACCTTAAAGCAAACAAGTATGCTTAAAAAATACAATTTTTATTAAAGAATTATCAATTAGAAATTATTGTTTTTTTTGTTTACAGTCTCAGTTTCAGTATACAGTTCACACAATGCTCAGAACTTTCAACATTAAACTTTTGATATTAAATTTTTGACATTGGACTATAGACTTAACAGAACTTTAAGCAAAGAAACCTCTTTTGTTTTAACTAAAATGAATATTTTTACAGAACTTCAATACTTCGATTATGAAAATTAACTTACATACTGTTGAAATTGACGGCATCGATAAAGAGATCTTAAGAGATTTGATGGAAGATGCCCGTAAACCTATTCTACAAATCGCACATAAAATAGGGATTTCGGGCGCTGCAATCCATCAGCGTTTAAAAAAACTGGAGCAGGCGGGTGTAATCAGCGGTTCTAAATTTACGATAGACATTAAGGTTCTGGGATATAGTACCATGTCGTTTGTAGGGATTTATCTGGATAAAGCTTTACGAAATCCTGAAGCGGTAAAGGAACTTAAAAAAATACCGGAAGTTCTGGAATGCCATTACACTACAGGAAACTGGTCGATCTTAATAAAAATAATCTGCCGCGATAATGAACATCTGATGCAGTTACTAAATACTAAAATACAGGTTATTGAAGGCGTTTCCCGAACGGAAACTTTTATCTCTCTGGAACAACAAATTGATAGACAAATACAGCTTTAGTCGTGCAAGCGCACGGTTTAATTTGTTTATTTTAAAATTTGTTTAAAGTTTAAGGTTAGCTGAATACGGATTACTCAATCGCAATGCTCGGTTAACTTTAAACCTTAAACTTTAAACAAATTTTAAAACAAGACGGTCAACTAAGAAACTAATTTCTTGATGATCCTCCTAATATTCTCATAGCAAAATAAAGCAGGGTGGCTAATGACCCTAATGCGGCAACGACATAGGTTCTTGCAGCCCATTTTAAGGAGTCTTCGGCTCCTGCATATTCTTGCTGAGTCAGCATATTTTTTCCTTTTAACCAAGCTAAAGCTCTGTTACTGGCATCGTATTCTACGGGTAATGTAATGAAACTAAACAGAGTCCCTACTGCAAATAATCCTAAACCAATAATGGCAACGGTCTGCCCAATTGCGGAACTCGCCATCAGAATTAAACCGGCTATAATTACCCATTGTGACATGCTTGATGCAATATTTACAAGGGGTACTAATTTAGAACGCATCTGTAACCACTCATACCCTCTTGCATGTTGCACAGCATGTCCACATTCATGGGCAGCAACGGCGGCGGCGGCGGCATTTCTCTGATTATATACTCCTTCGCTTAAATTAACGGTCTTATTAGATGGATTATAATGATCTGAAAGCATTCCGGGAGTGGAAACAACTTTTACGTCATAAATTCCGTTATCTGCCAACATTTTTTCTGCAATTTCTGCTCCACTCATACCATTACGCAAATGAACTTTTGAATAAAATTCAAATTTGCTCTTTAACTTTGAACTGACTAACCAGCTCATTAAAGCAATGGCTCCAATAATAATGTAATATCCTATCATCTTAAATTATTTTATTTTAAAGATATAGAATAAAAATCAAAAATCCCGCCAATTTTTAAAATTGACTTTTTGGCAGGTTGGTTGTTGAGGAGTTATTTGTTTAAAGTTTAAGGTTTTAAGTTTTAAGCACCGCAACTAATAAATAAGCCGAAAATCCAATGTCAAAAGTCTGAAAGCTGCCGTCGTGACTGTAAACTGAATACTGAAACTGTGAACTCAGTATGTAGCGAACCTTAAACTTTAAACAAATTAAAACAATCAATTAAAAACTAGTTTCTCTATCCTACTAAGTTGATTATTTTTCCGGGAACGATGATTACTTTCTTTGGGGCTTGTCCGTCCAGTTGTTTTATGGTTCTTTCGTCTTCCATTATTATTTTTTCGATCTCAGCGGCTGTCAGCTCCATTGGTAACTCAATTTTGAAACGCATTTTTCCATTAAAGGATACGGGATATTCTTTTGAGCTTTCTACGAGATTAGCAGCGTCAAATTCAGGAAACGGAACATCTGAAACGGAGGTTGAATGTCCTAATTGTGACCATAATTCTTCTGCAATATGTGGTGCATAGGGAGACACTAAAACTGCCAACGGTTCCAGAATCGCTCTTTCATGACAATTTTGAGCTGTTAATTCATTTACTGCAATCATAAAGGCACTTACGGAGGTGTTAAAAGAGAATCCTTCTATATCTTCTTGTGCTTTTTTAATGGTTTTATGTAATGTTTTCAGTGAATCTTTACTTGGCTCATTATTAGTTACAATCAAACCGTTATCATCAAAATATAGTCTCCATAGTTTTTTCAGGAATCCTGAAACTCCTGAAATACCGGAGGTTGCCCATGGTTTTGCCTGCTCTAAGGGTCCTAGGAACATTTCGTATAAACGCAGGGTATCTGCTCCGTATTCTGTACAAATATCATCGGGATTGATTACATTGTAATAGGATTTGGACATTTTTTCTACTTCTCGACCTACAATATAGTTACCGTTTTCTTCTGTAATAAATTCGGCATTCTTATAGTCTTCTCTCCAACTTCTCAATCCTTCTATATCCAGTTCGTCGGAAGCATTTACATAGGATATATCAATGCGAATAGGCTGTACTTTATGATTCTGTATTTTATTTTTTGAAATGTATGTATTGGTTCCTTCTATTCTGTAAACTAATGCGGTTACTCCTAAGATCATTCCCTGATTAATCAGTTTTTTGAAGGGTTCTTCATTGGCAATATATCCTCTGTCTTTCAGGAACTTATTCCAGAAACGGGAATATAATAAATGTCCGGTAGCATGTTCGCTTCCGCCAATATACAGATCAACATTCTGCCAGTACTCTAAAGCTTTTTTACCTGCAAATTCAGCATCATTATGTGCATCCATATAACGCATCCAGTACCATGAGCTTCCTGCCCATCCGGGCATAGTGTTCAACTCTAATGGGAATATGGTTGTGTTATTAATGAGATCATTATTTACTACGGTATTTTTTTCGGTATCCCACGCCCAGTTAATGGCATTTCCTAGAGGTGGCAATCCATCTTCTGTTGGCAAATACTTTTCTACTTCGGGTAAAACAATCGGCAGATATTTTGCATCGATCATCTGTGGTAATCCGTTTATATAATATACGGGAAAGGGTTCTCCCCAGTACCTCTGTCTGGAAAATACGGCATCGCGTAAACGATAATTAATCTTTCCTTTTCCTTGTCCTAATTTCTCTAAGGCTTCAATTCCTTTTTTTGTTGCTTCTTTATATCCTAATCCATTCAGAAAGTCGGAATTAGCGATCTTCACGGTATCTTTTTCTGAATAGGCTTCTTTGGAAATATCTACATTTTCAAAAATGTTTTTAATTTCCTGCATTCCTTTTTGTCCTTTAAAGAAGGTAGCAAAATCATAGTCACGCTGGTCTCCGCAAGGTACAGCCATTACGGCTCCTGTTCCGTAACCTGCTAAAACATAATCCCCTATCCATACGGGAATGGCTTCTTTTGTGAAAGGATGTTCTGCATAAGCTCCTGTAAAAACACCTGAGATCGTTTTCACATCTGCCATACGTTCGCGTTCGCTTCGTTTTGCTGTAGCTTCAATATAAGCGACAACTGCTTCTTTCTGTTCGGGTGTTGTGATTTTGGCAACCAACTCATGTTCGGGAGCCAGAGTCATAAAGGTAACGCCATAAATGGTATCGGGACGGGTAGTAAAAACTGCAATTTTAGCATCGGAATTCTTTACTTTGAATTCTACTGAGGCTCCTACTGATTTACCAATCCAGTTACGTTGACTTTCTTTTAATGATTCTGTCCAGTCTATGGTATTGAGTCCTTGTAATAAACGTTCTGCATAGGCAGAAATACGCATACTCCATTGTGTCATTTTTTTTCTGATCACGGGATGTCCTCCACGTTCTGAAACCCCATTGATGATTTCATCATTTGCCAGTACGGTTCCTAAAGCGGGACACCAGTTTACTTCTGTTTCTGCAAGAAAAGTCATTCTGTACTGTAACAATATTCTTTGTTTCTGTTCGTCTGAAAAAGCATTCCATTCGGCTGCTGTAAACGGAATACTATCGTCATCACAAACTGCTTTTACATTTGCATTTCCTTCTTTTTCAAAAACAGCGGTTAATGTTGTAATATCTTCTGTTTTATCAGAACTGATATTATACCATGAATTGAACAGCTGAATATAGATCCACTGTGTCCATTTATAATATTCGGGTTCGGAAGTACGTACTTCTCTGCTCCAGTCAAATGAAAAACCGATTTTATCCAGTTGTTCGCGATAACGGTTAATATTTGTTTCTGTTGTAAGGGCAGGATGTTGTCCGGTCTGAATTGCATACTGTTCTGCGGGTAATCCGAAACTATCATATCCCTGGGGATGGAGTACATTAAATCCTTTATGACGTTTGTAACGTGCATAAATATCACTTGCAATATATCCGAGTGGATGTCCTACATGTAATCCTGCTCCTGATGGATAAGGAAACATATCTAACACATAATACTTAGGCTTATCTGATGCATTATCTGCTTTGAATGTTTGGTGCTCTGCCCAATATTTTTGCCACTTGGCTTCTATTTCGTTTGGATTGTACTTCATTGGATTGTTTACTGTGTTGAAAAACTAAAAATTATACCTAAAAAACCAAAATTATGGTTCTTCGGGCAAATTAAACGACAAATTTACATTTATTGTACGAAAGTCAAAACTTTCATCGTTATAAACTATGTATCAAAGAATTTCTTTATTATTTTTACCAAATAATTATAGCTGATATGAGTTCTTCTTTTGAAAAATACCAAAAACGCAGATTGATTTCTTCCTATTTCTCAGTAGTATTGAGTATTTTTTTAGTACTGTTCTTACTTGGGTTATTGGGTTTATTTATTATCAACTCTAAAAAATTATCGGATGATTTTAAAGAGGAAATCCCTATGTCTATCTACTTTAAGGATGATGTTGACAACGCTGCATTAAAGGCTTTTGGTACTGATCTGAAAAAAGCTCCTTATATTAACAGAAGCTACTTTGTATCGAAAGAAGCAGCAGCTAAACAGCATAAAGATATTATTGGGGAAGATTTTATGTCCTTTTTAGGCTTTAACCCATTACAGAACTCTTATGACATTTTTCTGAACGCAAATTATGTTGTAGCAGACAGCATCAGAGGTATCGAAACAAACCTAAGAAAAAACGCAGAAATCTCGGATATTGTTTATGATAAACAGTTAGTAAATCTGGTGAATGATAATATAAAGAAGATTAGTATGTGGATTTTAATTATCAGTGGATTTTTAGCACTTATTGCGGTTCTTCTAATTAACAGTTCTATGCGCTTATCAATTCATTCGAATCGATTTGTTATTAAGACCATGCAGATGGTCGGGGCTACAAAATCGTTTATCAGAAAACCTTTTATCTGGAGAAGTATAAAGCTGGGGGTTATTGGATCTCTACTGGCTATTACTGCTCTGATCGCTGTACTTTATTACATCAATAACAAATTCCCAAAACTAGAGATATTAGCAAACAAACCCATGATAGGTGCTGTTTTACTCGGGGTTTTATTGGTGGGGGTTTTAATTACTTGGGTAAGTACTTTTTTTGCAACACAACGTTTTTTAAATTTAAGAACAGACGATTTATATTAATAACAGAGAATTCAGAATCTTTGTAAACCTTATTACAGCTGAACAATGAAAAATAAAGAACCAAAACAGGATTTCCTATTTGACAATATCAATTATAAAATCTTACTTATCGGAGTTGGTGTTATCGCGCTTGGCTTCATTCTAATGTCCGGTGGTGGAACGGATGATCCTAAAGTTTTTAGTGATGCTATTTTTAATTTCAGAAGAATCCGACTGGCACCAACGGTTGTTCTGATTGGTTTTGGAATTACAATTTACTCTATTTTTAAGAATTCGAAAAAATAATTAATGAATACTTTTCAAGCTATTATTCTTGCCATCATCGAGGGGCTAACGGAATATTTACCGGTATCTTCTACCGGACACATGATTATCGCTTCTTCTTTTTTTGGTATTGCGCATGATGATTTTACAAAATTATTTACAATCGTGATTCAACTTGGAGCTATTATGGCTGTGGTTGTTTTATATTTTAAACGGTTTTTCCAGTCTTTTGATTTCTATTTTAAATTATTAGTTGGTTTTATCCCTGCTGTTGTACTGGGATTATTACTAAACGATTTCATTGATTCTTTGCTGGAAAGTCCATTGACGGTTGCTGTTTCTTTAGTAATAGGGGGTATTATACTTCTAAAGGTAGATGACTGGTTCAAGGGTTCTGAGGAAACTAAAATAACGTATCTGACGGCTCTTAAGATTGGTTTCTTCCAGTGTATCGCGATGATCCCGGGTGTTTCCAGAAGTGGTGCCAGTATTGTGGGGGGTATGTCGCAAAAGCTGTCCAGAACTACTGCTGCTGAATTTTCTTTTTTCTTAGCGGTTCCTACTATGTTTGGTGCAACAATAAAGAAAGGTTATGATTATTATAAAGCTGGTTTTGAATTAAGTTCAGAGCAGGTCAATATGCTTATCATCGGTAATGTTGTTGCTTTTATTGTTGCATTGCTTGCTATCAATACTTTTATTAGTTATCTGGGAAAACACGGTTTTAAAATATTTGGATGGTATCGTATTGCTGCGGGTATTGCTGTTCTTCTGATTCATTACTTTATTCATCCTCTGACCATTATATAATGACTGCTGAAGATTTTCAAAACGGACAGGTTCTTTTAATTGACAAACCACTGAAATGGTCTTCTTTTCAGGCAGTCAACAAAATAAAATGGAGCTTAAAAAAACATTTAGGTTTAAAAAAAATTAAAGTAGGACACGCCGGAACCTTAGATCCTCTGGCAACTGGTCTGTTGATTGTCTGTACCGGAAAATTCACGAAAAGAATTGAGGAGTTACAGGGTATGGTCAAAGAATATACGGGCACGTTCCATATTGGAGCGACTACTCCTTCTTATGATCTGGAAACGAAAATCGATAATCATTTCCCAACGGAGCATATTAATGAGGTCTTAATTTATAAAACAATTGAACAGTTTCTTGGTGAGATCGATCAGAAACCACCTATTTTTTCTGCTATAAAAAAAGATGGCGTCCGTTTATATGAACACGCCCGAAATGGTGAGGAAATTGAGATCGCTACTCGAAAAACGACTATTCATGAGTTTGAAATTACCCGAATAGCATTACCTGAGATCGATTTCAGAGTAGTATGCAGTAAAGGTACTTATATTCGCTCTTTGGCGTTTGATTACGGTAAGGCACTACAATCGGGGGCTCATTTAACGGCTTTGAGACGTACAAAAATCGGAGCGTATTCTGTTGATGATGCAATGAACGTTGAAGATTTTGAAAAATCGGTTACTCGTAATTCTGCTTCCTGATCTTTTTAATCTACTATAAAATGAAAAAATCAATTTTATTCTTATTATTCCTGTTTCTTTCTTTTACGAGTTCTGCTCAGAGCTTATCTTCTAAGAAACTGAAAACAGGTGATTTCATCTTTCAGAACAAAAACTGTGGTCCTTTATGTGATGCTATTAATGCGGTAACGGAGGGTTATAAGGGGAATGATTTTAATCATATGGGAATTGTATATATTAAAAACGACACAATCTATATTATTGAGGCTGCGGGAACAGAGGTGAGACTGAACTCTCTGGAGCAATTCTCTGGAACGGTAACAACACCAATGTATATCGGAAGGGTTAAAAAGCGTTATGAGAAACTAATTCCGAAAGCGATCTCTTTTTCGTTACAACAACTTGGTGTGCCTTATGATGATGAGTATGTTTATAACAATGGAAAATACTACTGCTCTGAACTAATCTATGATGCTTTTCTATCTGCTAACGACAATAAACCTTTCTTTAATCTGTACCCGATGACTTATAAACAACCAAACACAGATTCTTTTTTCCCTGCGTGGGTAGATTATTATAAAAAAATAGGTAAAGAAATCCCTCAGGGTTTACCGGGTTGTAATCCGGGAGGTCTTTCTGTATCTAATAAAATTAATATAATTGGAATATTGGAACGTTAGATTTTAATATTCTGGAATGGGATTCATAGAAACGCATTAAATTACATTTAAAGAAATGCGTTTCTATAATATTATATTAATGCCAGAACCTCATTTTGTATACTGATTCCTTTATCTTTCAGATACCATTTCTGTAAATCTTCCTTTGCTGTTTCATCTACAACACCATGTTCCTCTTTATAATTTCTTATCAATTCGAATGCTCCTTTTGGTCTCGGCCCCCAATGTGTTATAATTTCTGAAGTTTCTTTTTCAATAATTATTAGTTTTGGTATTGCTTTTGCTCCATTAGTCAGATACTGATTCATTAATTCTTCATTTTCATCTCTCAGAATAATTCTCAGCTTAATTTTATCTGTACTATTTGCCATTTTATTCAAAACAGGTAGTATCTGAGCGGCGTCACCACACCATCCTTCTGAAAGTACCAGCCAAACATACTCTTTTTGTAAAGCCTCTAACTTTTCAATATTTTCAGGAGTAACTTGCATCGTTTTATCTAATCGATGCATACGGGCTTGATTCAGTAAACTGTAATGGCTTAATTCTTCTGACTGAACAGGTCCTGTAGATTTTCCTTCTGCTAACAGATCTGTTACTAACTGTCTGTAACCTTTATAAGAGATACTTTTGAATAAGCTTTTATCAATAATTGATTTCATAAAATTAGTTTTGGTTAAGCGACAAATCTAAACATTTTATATTAAAAGTTTTGTCCAAAAAGAGCAAAGCAGAAAACGATTAATTTGAAAATTAAAAAAAGACTAAACTTTCTGAAAGGTCTTTTTTAATACCTATTTTTGTCTTTTAATTTACTCTAATGACATTTAATTCAAAATCAATTGGTTTAATTTTATCGGGTGGTGGTTCTAAAGGGATAGCGCATGCCGGGGCTTTAAAGTTTTTAGAAGAAAAAAAACTCAAACCTACACATATTGCCGGAACAAGTGCCGGAGCTATTGTCGGAGCATTATATTCCTGGGGGAAAACTCCGGAAGAAATATTGGAATTTTTTAAATCCATTTATTTTTTTCACTGGTCTCATTTTACTTTTAGAAAGGCAGGATTAATTGATTCGGAAGCTTTTAAAAGTTATTTTACAGCTATATTTCAGGATGCTACGTTAGGGGATCTGAAAATCGAAAATCATATTACGGCAACGGATATGATAAAAGGAAAATTAAAAGTCTTCAATTCGGAAACTAAAATTGTTGATGCTGTTCTGGCTTCGTCTGCTGTTCCGGGGATTTTGTCTCCTTATAAAATCAATAACAGTTTATACAGCGACGGCGGAATTCTGAACCACTTCCCTACTGATATTCTACAGGGAAGATGTGAAATACTAATCGGTGTTTATGTAAGTCCTATTCAGAATATAGAAGCAAAGGATCTAAGTTCTATAAAAGCTGTGACCACAAGGGCTTTTGATCTATTAACTGCTAATAGTAACAATCAGAAATTCAATATCTGCGACTGGGTTATCCAACCACAGGAACTGGTGATCTACAGTACTTTTGAAACGAATAAAACCAAAATGAATAACATATTCAAAATTGGCTATGAAGCTGCAAAGCAGTCTTATGAGGACTTGCAGTATAATTATGAAATCTGAGATAGTTGCTGGTTGCTGGTTGTTGGTTTTGATTCTCTTTCCTTTGAAGTATTGAGATATTTTAATCTTTGTAAAATACAGGAAAAAGTTAATCTATAACGTCAGTCTGAGACTGACAAACACTTTCTCAAAATCAGAGATTTTGCGAAGCAGAGTTCACCATCTCCCAACAACCAACCAACAACCAGCAACCAAAAAAAAGTATTTTGATTTTTCAGTGCTACTAATTCATTAAAATAGATTATCCTTATTATATTTGCACAATTCAACAAAACAACACATGAAATATAAACGAATTCTACTGAAATTAAGTGGTGAGGCTTTAATGGGAGACAGACAATATGGTATTGATCCACAAAGATTAGCAGAATATGCTGATGAGATAAAAAAAATACATGATGCGGGAGTTCAAATTGCAATAGTAATAGGCGGAGGAAACATCTTTAGGGGTGTTGCCGGTGCAAGTAACGGAATGGACAGAGTACAGGGTGATTATATGGGAATGCTGGCAACTGTAATTAACGGAATGGCATTACAGGGTGCTCTGGAAGAAAAAGGAATGCTGACGCGTTTGCAGACGGCACTAAAAATTGAAGCAATTGCCGAGCCTTATATTAAAAGAAGAGCGGTGAGACACCTTGAGAAAGGAAGAATCGTTATTTTTGGTGCAGGAACAGGAAATCCATATTTTACTACTGATACTGCTGCGGTATTGAGAGGTGTTGAGATTAATGCTGATGTGATTATGAAAGGAACTCGTGTAGATGGTGTTTATTCTGCTGATCCTGAAAAATCAAAAGATGCTATAAAATTTGACTTTATCTCTTTTGAAGATGTTTTGAGAAAAGGACTAAATGTAATGGATACCACTGCATTTACTTTAAGTCAGGAAAACAAACTACCGATTATTGTTTTTGATATGAATAAGAAAGGTAATTTACTAAAAATATGTGAAGGAGAAACCATCGGAACAGTAGTCAATATCTAACTCCTTTTAAACAGATTAAAAGAATTTTAAAAATATAATATAATGACTGAAGATATAATTTTTATACTGGACAGTACAAAAGAGGCAATGGAAAGTTCTCTTGCACACCTGGAAAAAGAATTCTTAAACATCCGTGCAGGAAAAGCCAGTCCGGCAATGTTAGGTGGTGTAAAAGTTGATTATTATGGTTCTCTTACTCCACTTTCACAAATCGCCAACGTAAATGTTCCTGATGCAAGAACTATTACTATCCAGCCTTGGGAAAAAAACATGTTACAGCCTATTGAAAAAGCAATCATGGTTGCTAATTTAGGTTTTAACCCAATGAACAATGGTGACAACATTATTATCAGTGTGCCACCTTTAACGGAAGAACGTCGTCGTGATCTGGTAAAACAGGCTAAATCGGAAGCTGAGGATGCTAAAATCGGTATTCGAAACTCAAGAAAAGATGCTAACACGGAAATCAAAAAACTGGAAAAGGAAGGTACTTCTGAAGATATTTGTAAGAGTGCAGAAGAAGATATTCAAAATCTGACCAATACGTATATCAAGAAAATTGACGACTTATTCGCCATAAAAGAAGCGGATATAATGAAAGTCTAATTTCTGACCATTTATTAAAATCCGCTACGGCGGATTTTTTTAATCTATTACCCACTAAGTCTTATTACTAAATTCTGTTTTAATGAAATTATTTCCCTTTTTTCTATTTTTTTACAGTATTTTATGTTTTTCACAAGATCAGATTTCGGGTATTGTGAAAAATAGTGAGACGGGAAAGCCCTTACCTTTTGCAAATATTACTTCTAACGATTCTATAACAACTATAACGGATGTTGACGGCAAGTTCTTACTACAGACTTCTGTAAACACAACTACGATTCTGGTTTCCTACGTTGGCTATACCTCTGAAAAGACCAAAACAGACCGCACAAAAAAACATTATATTATTCATGTTAAACCAATCACGGAATATCTGAATACGGTTGAGATCACAAATCCGGCTATCAACATCTTAAAAAATGTTATCCGGAAGAAATCCGACAATGACCCGGAAAAGAAATTAAAAAGCTTTCAGTTCAAAGCGTATAATAAACTGGTAATCACCGCAAATCCTGACTCTATCAATGGAGATCTGGATTCTATTTTTATCAATAAAAGAAACAAAAAACTTTTTGTAAAAATTGACTCTGCTGATTATAAATTTAAAAAAATAATCGATAAACAACATATCTACCAGACTGAGAAAGTTTCTCAGATTCAATTTAATAATCAGGGGTTTAAGGAAACGGTACTGGCTTCTAAAATGGCAGGATTTAAACAACCCATTTATGAATTGATCGGGGTAAAACTACAGTCTTTTTCTATTTATGACAACCGATATGAACTATTTGAAACAAAATATGATGGACCGATCGCTGACTACGCTTTATCTATATATAATTTCAAAATACTGGATACGGTTAGAATAAAGAATCGGAATACTTATATGATCTACTTTAAAAAGAAAAGAAAATCAAAAAAAGATGGACTAGAAGGAATTCTATATATAGATCAGAAGAATTATGCTGTTGCTAAAGCAATCCTGAGAGTAAAAAATGTCCTGGATATTAGTGCCACGCATGAATATGAATATCTTCCTGAGGAAGATCTCTGGTTTCCGATTAAAAAAGTATTTAAAATCGTGAAAGGGAATAATGATAAAGATATTCGCATTCTGGGTGGTAATATTAAATTTGAAGCTCAGGATGAAAAGGATATTTCCTCTGATGAAAAGGATGCTTCTGACTTTATTTATCTGTTATCACAATCTTTCTATTTTGATCCGGAATATAATGTTCCAATTACTATTAAACATCCTGCTATTGCAATAGAGATAAAGGAACAGGCAATCACACAGGATGAGACTTACTGGAGTATCTACAGAAAGGAAGATCTGGACGATCGTGGTAAACGTACTTATACTGCTCTGGACAGTATCATGAAAAAGGAAAAAATCGAGAAAAAATTAAAAATAGGACGACGAATCCTAAACGGGTATTTACCGGTACGTTTTTTTGATTTTGACCTGCGCTATTTATTAAAGTATAATAACTATGAAGGATTCCGCTTCGGTTTAGGTGGGGTTACGAATGATAAGTTTTCTTCTAAATACCGTCTGGAAGGTTACGGAGCTTATGGTATAAAGGATAATGCTTTTAAATACAATCTTGGTGGAGCTGCCCGCCTGGGAAAATTCTCTAATACCTGGATCGGTGGTTCTTATACGGATGATGTAAGTGAAATTGGTAGTACCACGTTTGCTATTGATAAAAGAGTTTTCAGGCTGTATGATCCACGACCAATCAACGTTAGCACCTTCTACAACCATAAAACATGGAATGGTTTTATTGAAACAAAAATCATCCCAAAAACGGAAAGTATCTGGCAGCTTACACGCAACGAAATTGAACCCAGATTCAATTATCTGTACAATCTGGACGGCAGACTCTATGACCATTTTGTAATGACCACCGCAATGGTCTCTATTCAATGGAATCCGTTTAGTGATTTCATGCAGACTCCTACGGGAAAAATAGAGATCGAAAAACGATTCCCTAAATTTACCTTCCAGTATACTCAGTCATTGCCTAAACTAATGGGTAATGATTTTAATTTTGGGAAAATTGATTTCAGAGCGGAATATGAAAAAAAATATCTGAGCGGACAGAAAACTTCTTTTTTAATGGGTGCGGGTTATGCATTTGGGGATATTCCTCTGACGCATCTGTACAGTACTTCTCCTAACAACCTGGATAAAGACGGTATTTTGAAAAGAATTACTATTGCAGGTAAGAATAGTTTTGAAACTATGTATTTTAATGAATTTTTCTCTAATAAATATGTTTTCCTGCAACTGAAACACGGTTTTAAAAGATTAAAAATCACGAGTGGCATTAAACCTTCTTTAGTATTAGTTACCCGATATGGATGGGGTAATATGGATAAACCGGAACAACATATCGGAATTGATTATAAAACCCTGAACGACGGGTTTATAGAATCGGGAATGGAACTAAATCAGATCTATAAAGGTTTCGGACTCTCCGGTTTCTATAGATATGGACCAAATCATCTACCTACATTTGATCAGAATGTGTCTATTAAATTAACGTATATTTTTTCTTTTGGATTTTAGGGGATTTAATCGCAATGTTGTACCCAAAGACTTTACGCTAAGTTCGCAAAGTGTTTCTAAATATTTCGTAGCAAAGGTCTAGAGGTACAACGGAATCATAGGGTCAAATACCGAATTTTTCCATCAGATTTTCTACTAACATTTCTGTTTTCAAATTGCGTTGTTTTCGTTCTAACTGTATTGGTGGCACGACTCTTTCTAGACAATTCTCAACGGCACAGGTCTCACAGGTAACTCCTACTACTCTTCTTATTATGGAAGGGTCTTCAATAAATTTATATTTATTTTTTAGTGCGGGAGTAATCAGAACGCCTACGGATATACTTCTGAGATAATCTTTATTAAATGGGTCCGGTGTAGCGGACGAGAAAATAATATATTCATTATTACTGTTGGCATAATGAGAAATCTGGGTTTCAAAAGTATGTTCTTTTGGTTCTTTTACTATTTCGTTTATGGTATGAATAGCTACCCATCGCCTGCAATAATGTTCATTGAACTCATTAGCACGTGGTTCTTGCTGATGTGTGATATGTAGTTCTTTTTTAAGCTGATATTTAGTACTTCCTTTTTTATGGGTTAGTCTCAGGAAAAATAAATTCTTCAGCTGAAAATCTTTTGGCAGTATATTCGTTAATCTCTGGTAAAAAGATTCCGGTGAAGCATTAAAGTGTCCCATCATTTCGATAAAACGAACAGCATCATATTTTTTTTCTGTTAAAAAAGAATTTAGTTCTGCTACTAGTTGTTTTCTCGGAATAATTAGTGCTCCTGCAAAATAGGATGCGTAAAAATTATTCAGTACTTGATCGAAATTCTCAAATTTGATCCAACTAAAGGTATATAACCGCTCTTTTATAGATAAATAATTATAGGCAATTTCTTTTGCAAAAATAAAAGCCTTTTGAGATTCATCAGTGTCTTTTGAAATCAGAAGTGTTTTTGTTTTTGGAACATATACGGATCTGAGTGTTCCTAATTCCTGTTGTTGTGAAAGCTCATTCTCATTTATAATATAACCGTATTCTTCAACTAGAATTTCTCTTAATTCTTCAGATAAAATTCTGGACTCCAAATTAATCTGATACGCTTTTGAAAATTGTACTACTTTTTCCTCTAAATCTTCAAAATAATTATTCTGTGCCTCTTGATAGGATCGTAAAGAAGCGAGAAAGAAACTTTCTCTGCTTACATTATAATGTTGTGAAATTTCAATGATCGTACTGATAAAAGCATTCACTTTTGCAGGTGCATTTGCTATAATATCAATAAGATCGCCTTCTTCTATTCCAAAAAGATCAAGAGGAATTTCTTTCAGAATTCCGGATTGCAGAATCTCACCTATTGGTGCCAGATTTTTATCCAGTTTTAAGGATACCAGATTATCATAGGACACCTCCAGATGTTGTGCCAGAAGTGCAACCTTATCGGTCTTGGGATATTTCTTCCCTTTTTCGATCTCATTCAGATATGATTTTGATAATCCGGTCAGCTTTGCCAGTCCAAAAAGAGACAGGTTTTTCTCTGTTCGAATCTGCTTCATTTTTAGTCCGAAGATCAGCTTGATATATTCTTTTTCTACAACCATTTTTCAAAGATACGCTTTTTAGCAAAAAAACAAATTTAAAGAATTATGTTATTTTAGCGAACGTTCGCTTGTTTTATAAAAAACTTTTTTATAATATTGTCATAACCAAACCATATCATTATGAATAACATAGCAAAACAAGATTTAAAAAACGTAGCGTTTACAAGCGATGTGAGCAACTATCATCCTGAAATTCTAACGGATGAGGCACTGGCTTTTCTTATAGCTTTACATGAAAAATTCAATGCGGAACGTCTTGAACTTTTAGAAAAAAGAAAACAGTCACAAAAACAGTTTGATACAGGAGTTCTTCCTTCTTTTCCAAAAGAAACCAGCTCAATAAGAGACAGTGAATGGGTTGCTGCTCCTATTCCTGGAGATCTTTTGGACAGAAGAGTAGAGATTACAGGACCAGTGGATCGAAAAATGATTATTAATGCCCTGAACTCTGGAGCAAAAGCTTTTATGGCGGACTTTGAGGATAGTACTACTCCTTCATGGAATAACTTGATGACGGGACAAAAAAACCTGAAAGATGCTGTAGCCAGAAAAATAAAAGTAATTGATACTAAAAAAGATAAAACATATGAGTTGAATAAGGAAACGGCTGTTCTGATTGTACGTCCGAGAGGACTTCATCTATCAGAAAAGCACTTACTGATTAATGATGAGGAAACATCCGGCTCTTTAATGGATTTTGGATTATATGTTTTCCATAATTATAAAAAACTAATCAAAAAAGACAGTGCTCCTTATTTCTATCTTCCAAAACTGGAACATTACCTGGAAGCACGCTGGTGGAATGCTGTTTTTGAATTTTCTCAGGCTTATTTTGGTGTACCAAAAGGAACTTTTAAAGCGACTGTTCTTATTGAAACGATTACAGCTAGTTTTCAGCTGGACGAGATCATTTATGAATTAAAAGATCATATTGTGGGACTAAACTGCGGACGCTGGGATTATATTTTTTCGTATATCAAAAAATTAAGAAATCATGCTGACAGAACGGTTCCTAACAGAGATCAGGTAACTATGACCAGTCCGTTTATGAGTGCTTATTCTAAACTGGTAATTCAAAAATGCCATAAAAGAGGTATTCATGCTATGGGGGGAATGGCTGCTCAGATCCCGGTAAATAATGATCCTGCTGCAAATGAAATCGCTTTTGAGAAAGTTATTGCAGATAAAGAAAGAGAGGCGAAAAATGGACATGATGGAACCTGGGTGGCTCATCCTGCTCTGGTGCCTGTTGCAATGACGGTTTTTAACCGAATCATGCCGACAAAAAATCAGATCCACATTAAAAGAGCTGATCTGAACATTACTGAAAAGGATTTATTGGAAAAACCTGTAGGAACGGTTACTCAGGAAGGTATTAAAAAGAATATCAATATTGCCATTCTGTATATCGCTTCCTGGTTGAACGGTCAGGGTGCTGCTGCTCTTTATCATTTAATGGAAGATGCTGCAACGGCTGAAATATCAAGGTCTCAGTTATGGCAATGGCTACAAAATAAAGTGATAATGGAAGATGGAACACCTTTTTCTAAAACTTTATATAATGGGTATGCTGCTCAGGAATTAGAGAATATCAGAAAAACAGTGGAAACAGTCGTTTTTGAAAAAGGAAAATACACTCTTGCTAAACAGTTACTGGATGATCTGGTACTGAACAAAGAGTTTGAAGAATTTTTAACGATACCGGCTTATCAATATATTTAACCAACCTTAAACCAAACCAAATAATTATGACAACACAAGAAAGAATTCAGGAATTAATCACAGACTGGTCTACTAATGCAAGATGGAAAGGGGTAACTCGTCCGTATACAGCAGAAAAAGTAATTACTTTACAGGGATCTTATAAAATTGAACATAGTATTGCAAGAATCGGAGCCGAAAAACTATGGAGAAGGCTGAACACTCAGGATTTTGTTGCCGGTTTAGGTGCACTAACCGGAAATCAGGCAGTACAGGAAGTGGAAGCAGGACTGGAAGCTATTTATTTAAGCGGATGGCAGGTTGCTGCTGATGCTAACTTATCCGGCGAAATGTATCCGGATCAATCTTTATATCCTGTGAACAGCGTGCCAACGGTAGTGAAAAAAATAAATAATGCTTTACTTAGAGCGGATCAGATCCAGATCGTAAACGGAATTAAGGACTTGAAAGACTATCTAGTTCCTATTGTTGCGGATGCGGAAGCGGGTTTTGGAGGTAATTTGAATGCTTTTGAATTAATGAAATCCATGATCGAAGCGGGTGCTGCGGGAGTACATTTTGAAGATCAACTAAGCTCTGCAAAAAAATGTGGTCACTTGGGAGGAAAAGTACTGGTACCAACGCAGGAAGCGATCAATAAATTAATCGCGGCACGATTAGCAGCGGATGTTATGGGTGTACCGTCTATTATTGTTGCCAGAACGGATGCTGATGCAGCAAATTTGTTAACTAGTGATATTGACAGCAGAGATCACAAATTTGTTACGGGAGAACGTAGTAATGAAGGTTTTTTCTATGTGAACGCAGGAATTGATCAGGGAATTGACAGAGGTTTGAGCTATGCTCCTTATGCTGATCTGATTTGGATGGAAACGAGTAATCCTGATTTGGCTTTTGCTAAAAAATTCGCAGATGCAATTCATGAAGTATATCCGGATAAAATGCTGGCTTACAACTGCTCTCCTTCTTTTAACTGGGCTGCTAAATTGTCTGTTGCAGAAATGGAAACCTTCAGAGAGGATCTGGCTGCAATGGGATATAAATTCCAGTTTATCACTCTGGCAGGATTCCACGCACTGAATACTAGTATGTTTGAATTATCAAAAGCATATAAAGAACGTGGTATGGCGGGCTACTCTGAATTACAGGAAAGAGAATTCGCTTTACAACAACACGGGTTTAAAGCGGTAAAACACCAAAACTTTGTAGGAACTTCTTATTTTGATGCGGTACAGAACACGGTTACAGCGGGAACGGCTTCTACTATGGCAATGAAAGATTCTACGGAAACAGCGCAGTTTTAGATAAAGAAGTTAAAAAAGATTCAGAGGCGCAAAGGTGCAGAGGTACAAAATTCGAAATCTTCGATTTCCTGTTTTACCTCTGGACCTTACTGCCTTACTTTACCTTATAAAAATATTGCCTTAATTTTAGTTTTTTTAATTTTGTAAAGAGGTGTCTTCGGGTACCTCTTTCTTTTCTATAGAAACTAAGATTAAAAACAAAAAGAGGTTATCTGAAATACAGACAACCCTCTTCTATGTAAGCCAGATATTCCTCTTCTTTTTATATTTATTACCAGGAAATCTTATTTTTGTAGTAATGGGAGATTAAAAGAAACATCAATTAAATCTGCTATTTTATTTCTGACCGCTTTAGGAATTTTAATATCAAAATCTTCTGATTTAACTTTAAAACTTCCTGATATTGTAATTGTATTAGCTTTATCCGACTTTACAATATTAACTTGTACACTTATATTTTTTGTTTTGCCATGTAATGTTAAATCCCCTGTCAATTTAAATATTTGAGGTTTTTCACTTAATTTCATCACGTCTAAATCTTCTATTTTTCCTTTAAAACTAGCTTTAGGATATTTATCAGATTCAACATAATTTTCATTAAAATGCTCCTCCATTAAAGACACTTTAAAACGGAATCCTTTCATCAAGGTCAGAACTGCTAATTCATTTTTAGAAACATCCAGAACTGCTGAAACAGATTTATTCTTTCCAACAATTTCTTCAAAAGCAGGCATAGAAGCCTGAAAAGTTAGCTCCCCTGTTTTAGTCATATATTTCTGAGCCGATACGATTGTGGTAAAACTCAGAAAAAAAACGATAATTAATGATTTCATATTTTTTAGTGTTATATTATTTAGTATTATATTATTCATTCCGGTAATCCTTGAGAATTCCAAAGAAAAATCAAATCAATCTGTGCCTGTGACATTCTTCCTCTTGGAGGCATTAATCCAGACTCCCCATTGTGTCTACTAATACGATCCAATAGATTATCCTGAACAGAGCTCTTTACTTCTGCATATACTGTTAAGGGTCTAAAAGATGCGACGCTTCCTGCTGAATGGCAACCTGCACAATTAGTATCAATTATAGACTTTATATTTGCAGAATAGGTAACCGTCCCTTCAACGATAACCGGATCTGTTAAGTCCTCATATGTATTAGAATTGCAACTGTAAAGCAATACTACCAAACCTGATAAATAAAGAAAATTTTTCATATATATATTTTAAAAAACTCTATATAAATTAAATCCAAAGAAAACATTACTCTTACCCCAATCTCCCGAAGCATTTGTGAGATATCCGCCTTCTGTCATCATCTGAGAATTAGTAAACAACAACTGGAAAACATGTCCTCCCGTTTCCATATCTAAACCTACTGATAATGGGTTATTATAAATATCAGGTTTATTAAAATTATATCCGTACTCTAAATTAAGAGATAGTCTTTTACTTAATTTTATCCGTCCTCCTGCCGCTAAAGTAAACTGATTATTCTTTTCAATTGTAGGATCATACAGGTTTTTATGGATAAAGGAAGGAACTAACTCTAGAGATAATTTTTCAGAAAATTTCCTTGATAAAAGAACCTGATGAACATATGTCAATCGGTCAGAAAACTGAATTTTAGGATACTCTTCTTTTTTTAAGCTACTATTAATGTCTATAGTAGAATATCCCACGATATCAAAAGGGAATCTATCATTCTGTCTTGTAAATCGATATTTTGCAGAAGCTTCATAGACTTTTAGCAAAGTATGACGTGAAGCACTCACAGAAAACCAATCCGTTACCCCATAAATAATTCCAATTTTTGTAGTTGCATTATCAAGACCAAAAAATTCAGAAATCCCATTTTTAACTGTTCCAAATCTATGAGACACTACCATATAAAATTCTTTTTCTGCAGGAAGTTTTGTCGATTGTAATGTCACAATCTGTAATGCTTTAAAAACCGATGTCACATTATGATCCTCTACCTGAGTTTCTTCTAATTCAGAAAGTAAATCTTCCTGAGCAAATAAAGGGTTTGTTAATAGTAAGGCAAACGACACCAAATAATAAACATAATATTTTTTCATAAACTAATTTTTAATAACACATTGATCTGTTTTCACTTGTTCAAAAAGTTCATCATAACCAATGCATCTTCCTTTGACTGTTACTTTCTGCCCTAATTCAGATTTTTTATCCGATTTACTTAAAAGACAAAAAACAACAGCATCAAGAACCATTGTAGAATCTGAAAATTCAGTGATTTTACCTGTTATTTCTAATGTTTGGTTAAGATATTTTTCTCCTTGTTCAGGTGAAGAAGCAAACGCATGTGCTAATGCTACTGCATCTAAACTAGCGAACGCGTCTTCGTTTTCAATATCCCGATGTGGTTTATATAAATAACCGTAAGCTACAATTGCTACGACTATAATAATTACAAAAATGAGTACTGTTTTTTTTTTCATTAAAATTATTTTGGTTTAAAAAGGATTTTTAAAAACTTTAGATTATTTATTTATAATTTCCACTTAAGCTATCTAAAAATAGCTTGTTCAAAAGCATTTGCCCTAATTACTATAGCCTGCCTATTGGTGAAATACTAAGGGGTTTAGTCGTTTTTCTCTTTTTTCTTCCGCTATAACCAACTTGTTCATCTGTTATGTTCTAGGGAATTTCCTTTTGGAGAGGGAATATTTCATTATCTATTATATCACCATCTAGTATATAGAGAATACTATGATTTTATTATTTGAATCGAAATAATAAAATTTTTTGTTTAATAATTACAAACTATTAAATTTAATTATAATTTGTACATTTAATCATAATTTAAATCTTTAACTATACTTTATGTCGCAAAAATATATTTTTTTTCCATTCAATACAACAAAATATATTTTTTTATTTTTTTTAAACTTATTGTATTGAATATTTATAGGATATGTAACTATTCAGGCTGTAGTGTAGCAATAGTTTTAAAAATATCGAATATGTTTTGACTTTTTTATAATACAGGTATCGGCTACCCAACGAATTACAGTATATATTTGAGCTCCATTTTAATTTTAAACTAACCTGGAATGACTACAAAATAGACTACAAGAATAAAAGCCTATAACTAAAAAAAGAGGTTGTCTGTGTATTCAGACAACCTCTTTTACAAACGAATTAACCTAATTTAGTATAAACTTTTATGGTTTTATAATCAGCACTGAGGGTGCATTACTTAACCAAATACTTTGCGATTCCAGTAATTTTTTCCAACTATCCAGGCTGATAAGCATCAAATCCTGTTTTTCCAGAAACTCTTTTTTCATAGTACGCTCCGTTGTCATTGTAATATGATTAGGAGCGGTTTGCTCTATTAAACGGATGGTTTCTTTTATTTCACTGTTGTTTTTGATCTCTCCCATAACATCAATAACTGTTACCTGGGAACCATTATTATTGATTAATTTCTGAGCATATTCAACTAAAAAAATATCTTCCTGAGAAAAAACAGGCATAAATACCTGATTGATCTCTTCCAAATCTTTATCGACTAATACTCCTACTGACATTTTACTTTTAAGAAGAATCTGACGGGTTCTGTCATCAAATGGAGAATTCTCAAACAAACCTTCTTTTCCTGTAAATTTATCTATTAAACGATCCGGGTTAATAATACGGGTCGTATATCCTAAAACTCTTCCTAATAAAGTTCCCTGAAATATGGACTGCCCTAAACCAACTAATAATAAATCATATTCTCCCTGATTTGCTACATCTATTATTTCGGAATCAATATCATTGGCAACTTTAAATAAAGTGATAATCTTCTGATCCAGCTCTTCTGATTCGGATATAATAGGTGCAAAACTATCTTCTTCACTTTCTTCAACATTAAAGGAATGAGTATCATTACTGGACGATAAATGCATCAAGGTAATAGAAGAATTTCCACTTTGCTTTTTTACAAAACTATGTGCCAGTCTCAGTAATTTTTTCCCTCTGTCCGGATTTCCGAACGAAACTAAAATTCTGTACTTAGCCTTATTACTGATCTCATCCGGAATAACAGGATCTTTTGTTTTAAATATTTTATTAATCAGGTCTAATGCTGGTCCGGTCATAAAAGTGGTCACTAATGCCATAATAACCATCATGGTAAAAACCTCTTTGGTAAGTACTCCAAGATCATACCCAATGTTCAGTACAATTAGTTCCATCAAACCTCTTGTGTTCATCAACGCACCAATCATAAGGCTTTCTCGCCAGCTCTGCCCCACATATTTTGCAGCAAGGGCACTTCCTATAAATTTCCCGACTACTGCAACCAGGATAATCAGTCCGGTCACTTTCCATAATGCAGGATCATTCAATAATCCAATTTCGGTTCTTAATCCTGTAAACACAAAAAACAGAGGTAATAACAGGATTACAGAAACATCTTCTACTTTTCCAATAAATATATTTCTGAACTTTGTTACGTCCGGCATAATCACACCAGCCATAAACGCCCCGAATAAAGCATGAATACCAATTACTTCTGTAACATAAGCTGAAATAACCATCGTCAGAAAGAAAATAGCGACTACCGGTTTTCCTAAATTTTCTCTTGTAGAATGCAAATCACCTACTCTTTTCAGAAATGGTCGTACTACTTTCAACATCAACAAGACATAAATAACGGCTAAAGCCATTATATAAAGGGAACTTACAAAAGAACCTGCTTTTACAATAGCTATTACTGCTGCCAAAATACACCAAGCGGTAATATCATCTGCCGCAGCACAGGTAATTACCATCGCTCCCAAACGGGTTTTATGCATTCCACGTTCTTGAACGATACGTGCCAAAACCGGAAAAGCGGTAATACTCATTGCAATACCCAGAAATAGAGCAAATGAAAGAAATTCAACTCCATCCGGCGCAAATGAATCATAAATAGAATAGGCTAGCCCCATTCCTAATGTAAACGGAATCACAATACTGGCATGACTTACGACTACTGCTTCCTGTGCTTTATTTTTCAGCACTTTCAAATCCAGTTCCATTCCTATTACGAACATAAACAGGATAAGACCAATCTGACTTAAAAACTCTAAATTCCCTAGTGATTCTTTTGGAAATAATGCCATCGAAAATTCCGGAAAATACATTCCCACTAAAGAAGGTCCTAAAACAATACCTGCTATAATTTCTCCAATAACGGAAGGCTGTCCGATCTTTCTGAAAATAAACCCAAATAAACGGGCTACTAATATAATAGTAACGATCTGCGCTAATAATATAGCTAACGGGTGTTGTAAACTATGTAATAATGAGGTTGTAAAAGTATCCCACTGACTTTCTGATGTGTTTGAAACCACTACATTTCTGCCGATTTCCAGCATTTTCCCTTTTGAAACGATCCAATACATCAGTATTGCCGCAATTCCCATGACTCCTACATAGAAATAAGTGTTCTTAAACTTCTTCATAACGATCTTATTTTCGCTCAATTAACTGATACAAAGATGTAAACTTCCTTTGTATTTAAAACTGATATCGCTAAATATAGTAGAAGAAATGTAACAAGACGGGGTAAAAATGTAATAAGTTCAGACCTTAATCTTCATCAAAAAATCAGAACGATACAAATCACTTAATACTAATGTGATTAGTTTACCGGATTTCTGAGTGACATTAGAAGTGATCTCATTATGTACAAAAAACTGTACACTGGTCATCGCTACTACTTCTTTTTTATTAACTCTGCAAAAATCTGCTTTGGGAAGCTGTTTCAGCAACTTATCGTAAGTAATATTTTTCAGGATTACTGAATTACCGTCTTTTAACAAGACTTCTTTATCACGACTATCCATTTGTGCAGAACGAATCAGAGCAATCTGATCAAAAAACAACAATGCTTTTCCTTTATCTGTATTTACCTGGATAAATTTTTTATTTGTTTTTCGCTTATTGCTTTGTTCCAGCGCTTTCAGTATCGCTTTATGAAGTCGTTCTCTTTTTACGGGTTTGGTAATATAATCAATCGCTTCAATATCAAAAGCTTCTGCTGCATACTCCTTATAAGCGGACGTAAAAATGATCATTTTATCTTTTAACAGATGGGCTACACTCAGTCCGTCAATTCCGGGCATTTCAATATCCAGAATACACAGATCAAATTCAAGAGTATTCATTTCTGCCAACAGCTTTTCCGGATCGTTAAAGGACTTAACAATCTTTAGTTCCGGAATCTGCTCACATAACATTTTCAGATACGTAAGTCCCGGCAGTTCATCATCCAGTAGTAAGCATTTGAGCCTTGTATTCAAGTAAATTGATTTTTAAGTGTGCAATATAAATATCTTCTTCTATAAATCGGTTTAGTTTATAGTTTCCTTTATAAATAATATCGAGTCGCTGTTCTAATGTATCGGATCCAAAACCACTATGTTCTTTCTTTAATGCTTTCTTATCAGATACTTTATTCGATACGGTCAGAGAAAATGTACTTTCCTTAAATTCGAATACTACGGATATAAAAGCATCAGGACTCTGCAAATCGGCATGTTTAAACGCATTTTCTATAAAATCAATAGAAACTAAAGGGGCTAAAAGACGCTGATCAAAAAGCAACTCATCAGGATTAATCTTCGTTTTTACTTTCAGTTCAAAAAGCGGACTGAGTTTGATCTTATTGATCTCTATCAGATTTAACGCAAATTCTATTTCCTCTTTGGGTGAAACAAACTTTTTTCGGCTTTCATATAATATATAATCCAGAACATTCGCCAGTTTATCCAGTGCAAAATAAGTCTGATAGGCATGAGACTGAATCGAATTCAACACGTTTTTAAAAAGATGCGGATTTAATCTGGATTCCAGTGTTTTCAGTTGCAGATTATCCACTTTGGATTCTAAAGCGGAAAACTTCTGTTCTATATTCTTCTTTCTGACTTCTGCTTTTTTCAGCCGACTTACTAAATAAATAACGAGTATAACCAGCACAGACAGGAAAATCAGCCCTATCCATAAATAAACATTCCGTACTTCAATATATTTATTCATATCGGTTGTATAACGGACTCAAAGATACGGAGATTATCAGATCATTTGATTTTTCAATAGTTGGTTTTTTCGATGGTAAATGCCAACTGTTCGGAAATATTATTTATATTTTCGGTTTCTGAATATTCTCTATCTATTATTAATATTTAGTACCTATTCCCCAAGGCGTATTTCGCTGTTCGAGTTTTCTGTTCTCTAGTTTCTCTCCCTGTATTCTTTTTTCTTTTCTTTTTATTTTATCCTGTTCCAACTGTAATTCATAAGTGGAAGCTATATCCGGACACTCTCCTCTTATTCCGGTTGCATTGGGCTGATTCGGGTAAACGAATCCCATCAGCATCGGATTATTGTACTCCGAAGAAATATGCAGTATTTTATTTTTTATGATCTGTATGTCTCCCGGAGCATAATTTTGAAGCTGTCCAAAATAATGTTTCAAATACAACTGGTTGATCTTTTCTAAAAAAGCAGTTCCTTCTGCTGTACTTTTATTGTTATTACTAAAAGTATAATCGCTTTCAGGAATAGTTTGTTCTTCGTCTTTAATAGCGGCTTCCTGCGGGGTCATCCATTCTACTCCTGTCTGCATACTGTATTTTTTCATAATCTCCATCGGAATCAGACTATAGCGATCTGAAATAATACCACGATTGCCCATAAGAGTATGGGTATAACTTTTTAAAGTAACCGTTTCATTAATACCATTAATCCCGCCCAGCGTCTGGGTGTTTTCCTGTACCTGAGTAGCAATCCAAATCTGTTTCTCGGTATAAAAAAGACTTTTCAGAAAAGCTTCTCTTAACTGTTCCAGTTTCTGCGGCGGTTTACTACTGAAATTTTTAACTGCTAACGAAAGTTTAAAATCGACTTCACTTCGTATTTCTTCATAACCACCACCAATATCGGAATGGGCTCCGGGAATCCGCACCCGGGTTCCACCCAGATTGAGTTGGAAATTGGCTCGGTATTCGTCTTCTGCGGTAAGATGGATGATCCTTTTCGCTTTGATCTTTCCTAAATGCAATCGCAGTTTACCATTATCACAGTTCTGAGCCGCTTTAGTTACGCCGGAAATACCGGAACCTGCTCCCACAGCAGCTCCCACAGCTCCACCAACGGTAAAACCGTTGATCGCTCCTGTAACAACGGGTGCAATCTCTGTATTAGACGTAACAGCGGCAACGGTATCAAACAACCCGATAAACCGAATCTCAACATTACCTTTTTCAAGAGGATATCCGGCTTTTTCAAGGGCTTCGCCTAAGGCACCGCAAACAAATTCTTCCTGATCGGAGATCACATTGGCAAAATGTCGTGCCGCAGCTGCTCCCCGACTAAAGCCAAAAATATCGATAACCAGTTTATCAATTTGCGGTACTTCAATACCGTTGACTATTTTTTTATTCTTTTCAACTTCATCTCTATCAAAATCTTTAATAATTTGTTTAATCCCTTCTTCAACTTTCCCAATTACGCCTCTATCCATTCTGCCTGTTCCGGAACCGATACTGTCATCCGGCTTTCCTTTTTTAGTTCCTATTCCTTCTACATAAGTGCGAACATGATAGGTTTTTATATTTTTTGATTCATATTCTATCTTCTCTGTTTTATATAAGTTCCATAATCGGGTGACATTAGAGAAATTAGCACGATAACTGTCATAACTACTATTATCAGCAGGAATGGTAATCTTATTTTTCCGGCGCAGATCAATATTATATTTATTATTTCCGGTTCCGTCAAAAAACACACCCAGATGCACCCACGTACTACCGGGACATTGACGAGTAAAGGGTTCAAAATCGCTATAGATCGTATTAGCGGATTCTATTTGTACCTGACCCGGAGTACTTATTGTAACATCTCCGGTACTGTTTATTGTAAAATCACCTTTGGTTTTAAAAACCGCTTGTTTGGAGATTTTTATTATTCTTCCGTTTTTTTGTTCTTTCATTTCTATTAATAATTTAAAAAGATTCCCATATCTTCTTTTAATTTTACTTTTGACCCATCATCGCCACTTAGCCAGACTATGATTTTTTTATCTTTAAAAACTTCAAAGACAAGACGGTTATAACTACATTTTTTACCCTCTTTACCTATATATCCCTGTTCAAAATAGTATTTTAAATCCTGAACAGGAAGAAGCATTTCTCCTTTATAAGCAACGTTATCTAAAGTAGAAAACCACTGTATTTCTACAAAAAAAGGAATCCCTCTTTTCTTATTAGTTCCATAAACCGTATAATCCTGAACTTCATCCCATGAAACAGGTGTTGGGTAGACATATTCTTCTGTTTCTCCATAACCATTTCTCCAATTATTTAATGATTCACTGGTACCCTGAGTATAATTAATAGAGATACCATTCCCTTTACTGATCGGGTTTTCTTTTTGAGTTAATAATACAGGCTGCCATACAAACTCCTTTTCATATTTACACCAGGTACCATAGGGAATACCATTCGTATCAATCCAGTTTTGCTCCTTTTGAGGTTTTCGATTATAATAGGCTGCACGTTCCGCTGCCGTTTCCCTTGCAATTTCTTTACCCTGAGCTCTGATAATCTCTTCTTTATTTTTACCATTAGTAGCCCAAAAAACAATCTCACCTCCCGGAACGCATCCACAAAGAATATCAAAATATCTTTTTTCTATTATCTTTCGACCTTTCCAATACATCGTATCATAAAATTTCTTATCAAACATTTTTTCCATTTCTTTTTTAGGTAAGGGTACAATCGCTTCATAGGTAATTCCTTCACGAGCAGAATAACATTCTACTACTGCTAATTGAGGCATAGGCTTTTTACCGCTATTACCGGACCCAATAGCACTAACCGCTTTTCCCCAGCCGGCATTACCGGTACCTATAGCTCCCACAAAATCATCGCTATCCGGATTATTATTAAAATGATAGTTGACCGTTATGGTTGCGCCATAATGCTTGGGACCAGAAACTGACATACTCCAATCGTATTTTTTCTCACACGAAACCATAGTAAAACACAATAGTAACAGCAGAACTAAAGCTATTGTAGTATTTATAAACCTTTTTAGTGTTTTAAAAACCGCTTGTTTAGAGATTTTTATTATTCTTCCATTTTTTTGTTCTTTCATTTTAATTCCAGTCTGTAGTTGCTTTATCTTTTTTAATCTCTATTTTAAAACCATCTTCTCCTACCAACCAAATAATAACCGTTTTATCCTGCTGTATTTCAAAAACCAGTCGATTATAATCTTGCTTTTTACCATCCATTCCAATATAGCCCTGTTCAAAATAGCATTTTAAATCCTGAACCGGAAGAAGTATCTCTGATCTTAGTCCTTTCTCATAATCTGTAGAAAATAGGTAAAGATCAATATAAAAAGGTAAAGCTCTTTTTTTTAATTCATTACCTACTTTTAAAACTTCATTCCAGTTTCGTTTTACTTTTTCTTCTTTATATCCTCGATTTATATCATTATAATATTCTGTATCTCCCTTTGTATAATTTATAGTTATATGATATGGTTTATTCAATTCTGATAAATTAGTTAATACATCCGGTTTCCACACAAACTCCTTTTCATATTTATCCCACATACCATAAGGAATTCCATTCGTATCGATCCAGTTTTGCTCCTTTTTAGGTTTTCGATTATAATAGGCTGTACGTTCCGCTGCTGTTTCCCTTGCAATTTCTTTACCCTGAGCTCTGGTAATCTCTTCTTTGTCTCTACCGTTCGTAGCCCAAAAAACAATCTCGCCTCCCGGAACACATCCACATGTTATATCAAAATAATTTCTCTCTATTATTCTTTTTTTGCCTTCATACCATTGAATTGTATCATTTATTTTTTTATCAAACATTTTTTCCATTTCTTTTTTAGGTAATGGAACAATCGCTTCATAAGTAACTCCTTCACGGGCAGAATAACATTCTACTACTGCCAGTTGAGGCAACGGTTTTTTTTCTCCTCCATTACCGCTACTCACACCATCTGAACTATTTCCCCAACCAGCATTACCAGTTCCTCTTATCCCTACAAAATCATCACCGTCTGGATCATTATCAAAATGATAGTTGACCGTTATGGTTACTCCATAATGCTTGGGTCCCGAAACAGACATAGTCCATCTATATTTTTTCTCACACGAAACCATAGTAAAACACAATAGTAACAGCAGAGCTAAAGCTATTCTAGTATTTATAAATCTTTTTAGTGTTTTAAAAACCGCTTGTTTGGAGATTTTTATTATTCTGCCGTTTTTTTGTTCTTTCATTTCTTTTAATAATTTAAAAAGATTCCTATATCTTCTTTTAATTTTACTTTTGATCCATCATCCCCACTTAGCCAGACTATAATTTTTTTATCTTTAAAAACTTCAAAGACAAGACGGTTATAACTACATTTTTTATCCTCTTTACCTATATATCCCTGCTCAAAATAGTATTTTAAATCCTGAACAGGAAGAAGCATTTCTCCTTTATAAGCAACCTTATCTAAAGTAGAAAACCACTGTATTTCTACAAAAAAAGGAATCCCTCTTTTCTTATTAGTTCCATAAACCGTATAATCCCGAACTTCATCCCATGAAATAGGTGTTGGATAGACATATTCTTCTGTTTCTCCAAAACCATTTTTCCAATTATTTAGTGATTCGCTGGTACCCTGAGTATAATTAATAGAGATACCATTCCCTTTACTGATCGGGTTTTCTTTTTGAGTTAACAATACAGGCTGCCATACAAACTCTTTTTCATATTTATCCCACGTACCATAAGGAATTCCATTCGTATCGATCCAGTTTTGCTCCTTTTTAGATTTTCGATTATAATAAGCTGCACGTTCCGCTACTGTTTCCCGTGCAATTTCTTTTCCCTGAACACGTATTACTTCAGTAACTTTACTATGACTATTTAACCAAAAAACGATCTTACCTCCCGGAGCACATCCACAAATGATTGATCCATATTTATCAGGAGTACCTTCCGGAGCAACCCATTTTTTTTTAAATAATTTTTCCATTTCTTTTTTAGGTAATGAAACGATTGCTTCATAGGTTATTCCTTCACGGGCAGAATAACATTCTACTACTGCTAATTGAGGCAGTGGCTTTTTACCTCCATTACCACTCCCCATACCTCCAACTGCATTACCCCAACCTGCATTACCGGTACCCATAGTACCTACAAAATCATCACTATCCGGATCATTATCAAAATGATAGTTGACCGTTATGGTTGCGCCATAATGCTTAGGTCCCGAAACATACATACTCCAATCATATTTTTTCTCACACGAAATCATAGTGAAACACAATAGTAACAGCAGAGCTAAAGCTATTCTAGTATTTATAAATCTTTTTAGTGTTTTAAAAACCGCTTGTTTGGAGATTTTTATTATTCTACCGTTTTTTTGTTCTTTCATAATTTAGTAATCTAGATTATTAACAGACCCCATTTCTTTTTTTATTTCCACCTTAGTACCATCATCTCCAGCTATCCAGACAATTACATCTCTATTTTCTTTTAGTTCAAAAACAAGACGGTTATAATAATAGTTCTTATTATTTGCTCCTGTATATCCCTGCTCAAAATAATGTTTTAATTTCTCTACAGGTAAAAGAAAAGTAGCAACCATACTTTTATCCTCTGTTTTAGAAAACCAAAAAAGCTCTATATAAAATGGAATTCCTCTTTTCTTTTTTAAAAACTTCTTTTTCCCTAATAACTGTTCCCAGGAAATAGTATTCTTTACTCGAACTCCTTCTCCATTATAGTGCTCTTCCTGTCCCTGTGTATAATTTAAGTTAGCAAAAAAACTCTCTACAGAATTAATGTTATCTGTTAAACCTTCTATATGCCATACAAATTCCTTTTCATATTTATCCCAGGTACCATAGGGAATACCATTCGTATCGATCCAGTTTTGCTCTTTTTTAGGTTTTCGATTATAATAGGCAGCACGTTCCGCTGCCGTTTCCCGTGCAATTTCTTTACCCTGAACACGTATTACTTCAGTAACTTTACTATAACTATTTAACCAAAAAACGATCTTACCTCCCGGAGCACATCCACAAATGATTGATCCATATTTATCAGGAATACCTTCCGGAGCAACCCATTTTTCTTTAAATAATTTTTCCATTTCTTTTTTAGGTAATGGAACGATTGCTTCATAGGTAATTCCTTCACGGGCAGAATAACACTCTACTACTGCTAATTGAGGCAGTGGCTTTTTACCTCCATTACCACTCCCCATACCTCCAACAGCATTACCCCAACCTGCATTACCGGTACCCATAGTACCTACAAAATCATCACTATCCGGATCATTATCAAAATGATAGTTGACCGTTATGGTTGCGCCATAATGCTTAGGTCCCGAAACATACATACTCCAATCATATTTTTTCTCACACGAAACCATAGTAAAACACAATAGTAATAGCAGGATTAAAAATTTTCTCATCTTATTAACTATTACTGCTTTTTTCTCCGGATTTTATTTTCATATCATTTGATGTATTGATAACTATATTTTCATCCTGAGATATTATATTTACCTTTTCGGATACCTTAGAATATTCTGAAGATTCACTGGTAAACATATTCTCTGCCTGTTCTATTATATTTTGGGCATTGAGTTGATGCATCAATCCTGTTACTGTTGTATTATTCATTTCCACAGTAGTTATTTTATTGGCTCCCACTGTTTCAACACTATTTTCTGTCGTATTGACAACCAGGTTTTTACAATTTATATTTATTGTTTCGGGAGCAGAAAGGGTTAAGTTCCCTTTTCCGTCCATTTCTACATTCACCTGGCTACCGTCTGTAAAGCACAAACTTCCTTTGTCTTTACCATCGTTCATTTCTAATTTGCTTTTTAATGAAGCGATCCCTTTTAAATCATTCTCTGCTGTAGCAAAACCGGAAACTGCTTTTCCATTATAAATAGCACCAAACACATAAGGAGCATCGGGATGATTCCCTTGAAAGGAAACAAATACTTCATCCCCTATTTCGGGTGCAAAATAAAAACCTCTTCCGTTTCCGGCATAAGGAACTACTGTCCGAATCCAGTCACTTTCATTTTCACTGGTACGGTTATTCCAGAAGTATTTTACCCGTATGCGCCCCATTCCTTTGGGATCATTATTATCAATTACCACAGCGGACTGGTCATAAGCAAATCCTCTTACTAACGGATCGGTATAAGACGGCTGAATACAATCTGCCGGAATACCTTCGAATTCGTTGTTCAGATTTCCGGTTCCTACACTGCGAAAAGTACATTTCGTTATAATAATATCATGCAATACACCATCATTATTTATGGTTATAATATTCCCTATATTGATCGGATCAGCAGTAATTGCGGTATAAATTACCATTCGGGAGGCTTTGCCTGAAGTAGCTAAACGTCCCATATTTTCAATCTCTTTTTCGTTTCCGACCCCAGGGATATAGTACTGATAAGGAATATCCTCTTTCAGTTTCCGTCTATACTGACTTCCCTGTGCATCAAGAGCACTTTTCATCAAATCGGAAGTAAAATGGTTCTGCGTATGCTCCTGCTCGGATTTTATTATTTCTGCCCGCTGATAATCATAGCCGGATAAAGCGGATTTATTACTTATCAGAATTGATTTCATCCCAAACTTTCTAAGATGAAGTCCGTTTTTTAAGGTTATCCCGGATTCTTTTAAACGAAACTGAAGCCTTCGCCCGTCCCAATAGAAAAATTCTCCATATCGTTTTGCCAGGCGGGTCATAAATTCCCAACTGTTCTCATTCGACTGCATAACGGACGGGATAACATCGGTATATCTGGGCTCCATGTCTTCCGGTTCCCATAATCCCTGAGTATGCCCCGCTAAAGTATCTTTTGCAATAGCAGCCAAACTCTTGTTAAGATGCATTCTGCTGTGAGACAGATCTTCCATAGCAATAGTATGACTGTATCCGGTAACCAGAAATCCACGAGTACTCCCGTCCCGGTTATCCAGATCCATTTCTGTAATTAGTCCTTTATAAATTACTTCTTTCCCCGCTGTTGTATACAACGAAAAAGTAATTTCCATATCCTGAAAATTCTGAAAGTATTTAAAATCTTTTTGTGAATTGGTCATTAGATCTCCTGATATACGCCACAAAAATTGGAATCGGCTGTGAGAAAGCAGTTTCTGATGTATTTCTAAATCTGAAAAATGTATGACCTTATCATATGTAGGAATACGAATAACGATTCTTTTCTCTTTATTTTTTTCTAAATAATTCATTGTATAGTTATTATTAGTGAAATTTTGTTTGTTTTTTGTTTGCTTTAGTTGTTTTTTAATAAAAATTTAAGGTAAAAAAAACAAATATAATATATTATCTTAATAATGTAGTATTATTTTTGCAATACAATACAAATAATATAATTCATGTTAAAAATTAGCCTTTCTTTAATTATAACTCTAACCCCACAGGGGAACAACCGTATATCAGATCTCTTTTTTCTTGATTCTTGATTCTTTCTTCCAAAATATCGTACCTCTAATATCTGATATCGTAAATCCTATCTTTATTGTTCTCGTTTCACTAAGGTTTTTATTACCTTTGCAGCCTGTTTTAACGAAAACTTTTTAGTCAAAGTAAAATATAAAGACAATTTAGAAAATAGTATATAAAATGAAACATACAAAAGTTAAGGAGCTATTAAACAGTACACAAAGATTACATGAAGTTCATGCTAAAGGCTGGGTCAGAACCTTTAGAAGTAATCGTTTTATTGCGTTAAATGATGGTTCTACAATACATAATATCCAGTGCGTTGTTGATTTTGAAAACATGCCGGAAGAAACCCTGAAAAGAATCACTACCGGAGCGTCTGTTGCGGTAAAAGGAACACTAATCGAAAG
Organism: Flavobacterium sp. AK-301; assembly: GCF_058310215.1. Classification (NCBI taxonomy): domain Bacteria; kingdom Pseudomonadati; phylum Bacteroidota; class Flavobacteriia; order Flavobacteriales; family Flavobacteriaceae; genus Flavobacterium; species Flavobacterium sp. AK-301. The sequence goes on along the minus strand of NZ_JBZEES010000011.1, from coordinate 62,538 downwards.
TCAGGGATCAGGGCAGAGTGTTGAAATTCAGGTAAGTGAATTAAAAATACTAGGCGATTGTGATCCTGAAAAGTATCCTATGCAGCCAAAGAAACACTCTCTGGAATTTTTACGTGAAAATGCACATTTACGTGTACGAACAAATGCTTTTGGAGCGATCATGCGTGTACGTTCCACACTGGCTTTTGCAGTACACAACTATTTTCAGGAACAAGGGTTTTTCTATGTTAACACCCCTATTATTACCGGATCTGATGCCGAAGGAGCGGGAGAAATGCTACAGGTAACTTCTCTTTCTCTTGATAATCCTCCAAGAAATGAAGAAGGGAAAATCGATTATAAAGAAGATTTTTTTGGTAAAGAAACGAACCTAACGGTTTCCGGACAGTTAGAAGGAGAAACGTATGCTATGGCATTGGGTCAGATCTATACTTTCGGACCTACTTTCAGAGCAGAAAACTCTAATACTTCCCGTCATCTGGCAGAATTCTGGATGATCGAACCGGAAGTAGCTTTTAATAATCTGGATGACAACATGGATCTGGCGGAAGACTTTATTAAGTATGTAGTAAAATACACCGTTGAGAAATGTGCCGATGATCTGAAGTTTTTAGAACAACGTCTTCTGGACGAGGAGAAAAACAAACCTCAGGCGGAAAGAAGCGAAATGGCTTTACTGGAAAAATTAAATTTCATATTAGATAACAATTTCAAACGTGTCAGCTACACGGAAGCTTTTGACATACTGAAAAACTCTAAACCGAATAAAAATAAAAAATTCAACTATATCCTTGAAGAATGGGGTGCTGATCTACAAAGTGAGCACGAACGTTTCTTAGTAGAAAAACACTTTAAATGTCCGGTAATCGTATTTGATTATCCTGCAAAAATAAAAGCATTCTATATGCGTCTGAACGAAGATCAGAAAACGGTAAGAGCCATGGACATTCTTTTCCCGGGTATTGGAGAAATTGTCGGAGGCTCTCAGAGAGAAGAACGTCTGGACGTTTTACAACAAAAGATAAAAGACCTCGGAATTGATGAGGAAGAATTATGGTGGTATTTAGATACACGAAGATTTGGAACAGCTGTACACAGCGGTTTTGGTCTTGGTTTTGAAAGACTGGTGCTTTTTGTAACCGGTATGACAAACATCAGAGATGTGATCCCTTTCCCGAGAACACCACAAAACGCAGAGTTTTAAGAACTCTTCTGAACAAGCAACAAACCCGGTATTCTCCTTTTCTGATTATCATCCGAAAAATGAAACTTCTTTTGTTGCTTGTTTTTTCGTATTTTTATAAAAGTATCACAAGGTTATAAAACATGCTGAAGCAATATTTACAATTAAAATTATCTCAGAAATTATCTCCTCAGCAAATTCAACTGATGAAGTTGATTCAATTGCCTACACAAGCTTTTGAACAACGCTTAAAAGAAGAAATGGTTGAAAATCCGGCTTTGGAAACCGGTAAGGAAGAAGAACCTGATCATGATGAATATGATACTCCGGAATATGACGAGTATGATGATTATGATGACAATGACCGAATTGATACTGATGAGATCAATATAGATGAATACCTGAGTGATGATGAAGTCCCAAATTATAAAACGCAAACAAATAATTATAGTGACGATGATGATGATAAAACCATGCCCTTTGCTGCTCCTATTAGTTTTCATCAAGATCTGATCAATCAGTTAAATACTTTTATCCTAAACGATTCTCAAAGAGAAATCGCTGAATTCCTCGTAGGAAGCATTGATGATATGGGTTACATCCGCAGAAGTGTTCAGGATATAGTCGATGATATGGCTTTTACACAAGGAATTTACACAGATGAAAAAACAGTAGAAAACATGCTGCATATCATCCATGAACTAGAGCCTTCCGGCGTTGGTGCCCGTGATCTTCAAGAATGTTTACTATTACAATTACGACATAAAACCCCAACGGAATCCATCTCTTTAGCAACTGATATTATTGAAAACCAGTTTGATGCCTTTACTAAAAAGCACTATGACAAATTGTTACAAAAATATGATATTTCACAAGATGCTCTTAAAAAAGCAATAGAGGAAATAGAACGACTAAATCCCAAACCTGGCGGTGCTTATACCGGTAACAACCGAGTTATTGAGCATGTTGTTCCTGATTTTGCCATTACTATTGTAGAAGGAGAACTGGAACTTACACTCAACGGACGAAATGCACCGGAACTCCATGTTTCAAAGGACTATCAGGAAATGTTACAGGGTTATAAAGATGCCCGTGAAAAATCAAATGCACAGAAAGAAGCCGTTCAGTTTATTAAACAGAAACTAGATTCAGCAAAATGGTTTATTGATGCGATCAAACAACGTCAGGAAACACTTTACGTGACCATGAATGCCATTATGCATTATCAGGAAGAATACTTTCTTGATGGTGACGAAACAAAGCTAAAACCAATGATTCTGAAAGATATTGCAGACATGGTCGGTCTGGATATCTCCACTGTTTCCCGTGTTGCTAACAGTAAGTATGTTGATACTCCTTACGGGACAAAACTAATCAAAGAATTTTTCTCCGAAGCAATGATGAATGATCAGGGAGAAGAAGTTTCTACGATTGAAATCAAAAAGATATTACAGAATATTATTGAAGAAGAAGATAAGAAAAAACCACTTCCTGATGATAAATTAGCCGAAATTTTAAAAGAAAAAGGATATCCTATCGCCCGAAGAACAATTGCCAAATATAGAGAACAACTGGATATTCCAGTAGCAAGAATGAGAAAAAAAATATAAGCACCTGCTAAAGTGAAACCTCTCTAAATGAAAAAAATACTATCCTTTTTTTCCTATATTTTTCACCCGCTTTTTATATCCGTTTATGCGGTACTTTTTTATTTTTATTTTGGCGGACGCTTTTTCATGTATCAACAAATCTATCTGACCGTTATACAAATACTCCTTGTTACGGTTCTGATTCCGGCTTCTGTATATTATCTGTTACTGTCTCTAGGTAAAATCAATTCACTGGCTAATACAGACCTGACTCAGAGAAAAATTCCTTTATTTATTCACTCCGTTCTGTTATTTATACTGATAGAAAAAAGTATTACTATTGATGCAATACCAGAACTCTATTACTTTTTTACAGGTTGCTTAATCAGTACGGTAATTGCTTTATTACTGGTAATCCTCAAACACAAAGCCAGTCTGCATATCATAGGGATCACTACCCTGACCGTATTTGTAATCGGAATAAGTATTCATACACAGACTCATTTAATAGAAAATATTGCCTTATTGGTCTTTTGTATCGGCGTGGTCGCATCTTCAAGATTATCTCTCAAAGGACATCGTTATAAAGAACTTATCCTGGGAGCTATTGCAGGAATTATCCCTCAGGTTGCTTTATGGTATTTCTGGTTATAAAATATAAAACATCAGCCCCAGATTGACTGTAGTAAGATCTACCGCCTGCCCGTTGACCGTTCCGGATTTAAAAATAGGATTTAAGCCATAATAAACATAAAAGTTCCATGTATTATAACCAAAGGCTGTATAAATACCATACTGAAGTTTGTTGAGATCCTTATTCCCTTTTACAGTTTCATGAATATCCCCGGATACAAATTTAGACCGATCAGACACTAAATAACTCAGTTTAAAACCGGTATATATCCGCCAAAACTTATAACTATCAAATGTTGATGTTCTCCATCTAAATTCTATGGGTAATTCCAGATAATTTAATGCTAATTTATTTTTATTAACCTTAACATCCTTAGGTGTTGGCTGATACAGTATTTGCCCATCTACTTCAGAAATCCTCAGATTCTGCTCCAGATTATTAATCGAAAATCCTAATCCGGCAGCAATCGAATAGGTTCTATTCTTATTAATGGGCATATCTCTCAAAAAACCAAAATGTAGTCCGGTGGAAAATGATTTTTGAGAAATTCCCTCCGGTCTGCTCTGTAGTAAATTATAAGTAACACCAACATAGAACTGATCTTCTCTGTAATAGGGATCAATTACCTTTATATCTACAGAATCAATTACTTCACTAACACTTTCTCTGAGTGCGTCACTACTGAACATCATCATCTGATGGTCCGGTTCATTTTCCATTTCCTGTTGAGCATAACCGTTTAGCACTACAAAAAACAATAGAATATATAGGGATTTATACATAGACTGATTATTATCCCGATAAAAGTAGTAAAAAAAAGGGCTTCAAACCAAATCCTGTTTTATTTCCTGAAAACGAAATGATCAGAATGGATTAAAAGAGACTCCCACATTAAAATAAGCAGAAGCTTTTGGTGTAAATTTCATAATATAATGACCGTCAGAAAATGATTTCCCTCTCTCTGATAATCGAGATGACAGCACATTCATCATGCCGGATTTTGCCGTCAATACAATTGAATTTTTAATCAGATATTCATACGAAAGACCAGATCGAATCTCCGTCTGACGAAATTCAAATTTATCAGCATAAGGAACAATTTCCTTTGACCTCATATAATAATTCGTAGAGCTCAGTTCTGATCCTAAAGATAAACGCCCTGATTTAGCAACTCTGGTCTGTAACAAGATACGTTGAGGCAGAATAAAATCCAGCCTCAGGTTATTATCAAATCGGTGACTATACGTAAAAATAGGGAATGCAGGAATTCTGGATGCCGGATCATAAAACCCAACTACACCAACTGTCATTGTTGTTTTATCGGTTTTTTTCAGAACTAAAATAGCAGATGCCATCGGCTTTACTCTTTCAATATTTTTCTGACTTCCGTCTACGACCAGACTTCCATTATAAATAATCGGTTTTTTAAACAGTGTAGAAAAAAACGTATAACTGACAATGGAACTAATATAATGCAGATTCATATCTCTGGAAATACTTTTGTCTCCCACATCTTGCATACTGAAACCTTCATAGTTATAAAACAGCGAATAGGTCAGCTTACTTTTTCGGTTTGTAATAACGGGAATATTAAAATTTACTTTTAAACGATCATTACCAGTAATCCTTCTTTCTTTCAGATTCTCTCCTAAAAATTTAGTATCAAAATTATGAGAAGTCAGTCTTTCATACTGAAAATTGACAATTCGTGCTATACTAAATTTCTCTGCTAAAGTTTTAGACAGTATATCCGACGGAGAAGACCCCGAAACAGTCTCCTGAGCATTACTACCCCATATTACCAACAACAACACCGGAAAAATAATTTTATTCATATTGTACTGATAGTGTTAATTACTAAAAACAACGATCTTATAATTACAGAACTTTTTCTCCATAATCGTTTTATTTTTCAAAATAAATCGCTAAAGATAACAGTATAACGCATATAAAAGTACACTTTAGTCTTGTTTTTAAAGACGTTTACTTCATTTATCTACAAATCAACGCCATACAAAACAAATTTAACAACCCATCAGATTATCAAAATAACGAACCCAAATGAAAATAACGAGGTAAAACAGGATATAGAATATTTCTTGTCTTTATTTAGGTCCCGCCACAGGGTCCATCCAGATAATCTCCCAGATATGCCCATCTAAATCACTAAAACTGCGACCGTACATAAAGCCATGATCCTGATGTGCTTCTCTGGACTCAACGGCTCCCAACGTCAGGGCTTTTGCCATTAGTTCATCGACCGCTTTTCTGCTTTCTTTCGAAAGAGCAATAAGCACTTCGGTACTTTTAGTGGCATTAACGATTTTCTTTTTGGTAAAGGTTTTAAAGAAAGGTTCTGCCAGTAACATAACGAAACCTTTATCGTTAATAATCATACAGGCTCCATCATTGTTTGTAAACTTAGGGTTAAATGGAAAACCTAGTTTTTCAAAAAAGTTTTTTGATTTTTTGAGATCTCTTACTGCCAGATTTACGAAAATTTGTGTTCCCATAACTATTTCGTTTTTAAGTTATAAATCAATATGATTTACCAATAAATAAACATCACTAAATTCATATATCAAAGATAATAAAAGAACAGAATAAGGTAACCTTATCCATCAACAAGACTAAATTCAGATTTCATTTCTTCCGTGCTCTTATAAGCCATAATTAAATATTCTCTATTTTTGCGTTTTACAAACACCTATTCTAATCCGAATATGCCTAAAATTTTAATAGTTGAAGATGATACCAGAGTAGCGGAACTACTAAAAAGAGGTCTGGATGAAGAAGGTTTTGAAACCCAGATCGCTTATGACGGAGAAATGGGCAAAAAACTTTGTCTGAGTAACACCTATGATCTGATGATAACGGATATTATTCTGCCCAAAATCAGTGGACTGGAACTGTGTCAGAGTATCAAGAACAGCAATCCACAACTTCCGGTCATCATGCTGACTGCGCTGGGTACTACCAATGATAAAGTAGACGGATTTGATGCCGGAGCAGACGATTATTTAGTAAAACCATTTGATTTTAGAGAACTGCTTGCCAGAATAAGGGCTTTATTAAAGAGGAGCGCCGTAAATTTTAATTATGCTGAAAAATCGAGCTATCTGGATCTAGAGGTAGATCACAATACCAAAACAATAAAACGTGCCGGACAGGAAATACAACTTACGCCAAAGGAATTCAAACTGATGGAATATATGATACAGAATCCTGAACGGGTACTCACACGCGCCGAAATTGCAGAAAAAGTATGGAATACCCATTTTGATACCGGAACTAATTTCATCGATGTTTATATTAATTATCTGCGTAAAAAAATAGATAAGGATTTTAATATCAAACTGATTCATACCAAATCAGGCATGGGATTTATATTAAAAAACGGAGGAAAATAACCTATGACAATCCAGAACCGACTCAGTCTTCTTTTTACTTTTCTGACCGCATCGGTCTTGTTGTTATTTGCGGTTATTATCTATATATCCGGAGAAAAAAGCAGAGAAGCCGCTTTTTACAACAGTCTAAGCAAAGAAGCTTTAACCAAGGCAAATCTTTACTTTAATGCTAAAATTGATACCGCAACCTTACAAGCTATTTACAGTAACAACCGTTCTATTATCAATGAGGTCGAAGTGGCTATTTATGATAAAGACTTTCATCTTTTGTATCATGATGCGGTAGATATTGATGTTGTAAAAGAAACGAAAGGAATGATCGATTCCGTTTTACAAAACGATGTGATCAAATTCTATCTGAACCAATGGCAGGTGGTAGGATTAAAATACAAACACAATAACACCGATTATATCATTACAGCTGCAGCTTATGACCAGAACGGCTATCACAACTCGGAAAACCTGCAAAATACACTTCTTATTGTTTTTTTCTGTTCAATATTTCTGATTTATAATATGGGACGTGTTTTTTCAAAACGTGCCTTGTCTCCTGTTTCTCAGATGGTAACAAAAGTAAAAGAAATATCGGCAACCCATCTGGATTTACGCGTTACTATTCCAAACAGTAAGGATGAAATCGCAGAACTGGCAACTACTTTTAACGAAATGCTGAACCGACTGGAACAATCCTTTGGCGCACAAAAAGACTTTGTTTCGAATATTTCGCATGAATTACGTACACCCATTACGGCAATGCTTACTGAATTACAGCTTTCTGTTCAACATGAAAGAACGAATGAGACGTATAAAAAATCGATTACTCATGCCATTAATGATGCTAAAAAGGTAGTGCATTTATCGAACAGTCTTCTGGATCTGGCAAAAGCGAATTACGATCCATCCGAAATCGGATTTAAAGTCATTCGCCCGGATGAAGTGCTGATCGATGCTCAGAATGATGTGTTACACAATCATCCGAAATTTAAAGTTCGTATATTATTTGAAAAAGAGATCGACTATGATAATCTGATCTCAGTTTACGGAAATGAATATCTGCTAAAAGTTGCCTTTATCAATCTGATCGAAAACGGATGTAAATTCTCTAAAGACCACACAACAACTATTACCATTCACTGTACTACTGAAAAAACCAGTATTCGGTTTGAGGATAACGGAATCGGAATACAAAAAGAGGATTTACCCCATATCTTTACTCCTTTTTATCGTGGTACTAACACCTCTTTTACAGAAGGAAACGGTATTGGATTATCCTTAACAAAAAAGATCATTACCCTTCATAATGGAACAATTGATGTAACTTCTGAACCGAATAAAGGAACTATTTTTACAGTTGAATTAGTGCATGTTTAAAAAATTACCGCATTTCTATTTCGGCACTATAACAAAGGAATACTTTATTTTACTTTTCTTTGTAAGTCCTTAAGATCCAACTCTACTTTTTTTAAAGTACGTTCTGAATTTTCCAGTGATTTTATCAGTTTAGTAATCGTATTCTCTAATTCTTTTATTCTCTTTTCCTGCTCTGCTGCACTCTTTTCCTGTTTCGACACCCGGGTCAATAGTTCTTTTTGAGTCTCCAACAAACTGCTCAGGGTAATTGTACTGGTTCCTACAGTACCATATCCGCCAAAAGCATTATCATAAACTACAATTTTTCCACTATTATAAGCGGTGGTAGTAAGCTTTACTTTTGCTAAATCATTCTGAGCAAAGACAGCATTGCAAAAGAACAACACCACTACATACAAAACATTTCGGAATACCATAATAACTATTTTAAAACTTTAAAGATAAATAAAACACTGCTTATCGTATTTTAAGTAGTATCACTATGACTAGAAAACCTGTTAAGTATCTTGGATAGTTCTATAACTTTCGGGTTCTTTCTATCAATACTCCCCCCTATTTTCATCAAAAAACAGATCTAATGTCAGAATTAATTTATTCCTATTCCATGTTGGATTTCTCATTTCTACTAATCTATATTTAAAGCAATTACAAACATAAATAGTATTATCTAAAAAACAAACAAAAAGCAAACAGATAATTTAAAATCCTATATATGATATTTTTCTAATAGCTTTCTAATAATTTTCTAAAACATCTCTAACAGTCCTTTCTTAAGGACTGTTTTACTTTTGCACCACAAATAAGAACAACAACAATTATGGATGATTATCCCTCAATAAATCATAAATCTTCACTATAGAACAGGATGCTTTTTGTTCTTTAGTGAGCAAAAACAGCAATCATGAAAATTCTATTTCCTTTTCTAAAGCTTATAAAAGGTTACAGGCTTACTAAAAACACAATGCTTTCTGCCGAAAATTACGAGTTCCCGTTAGGAGCCGAAGCCATCCCTTTTGTTGCCATCGGCACTTCATCTATTTCGCTTTTTGATAGTACTATTCTAAATACCGTTAATCCTCAAATACAACAAAAAATGAAAATCAAACAACATACACGAACAACAGCAACGCTAAGTTTAGTGATCTCGGTACTGTTCATTTCTTGTAAAAAGAAAACAGATGTTGAACATCAGCAAAATTACATGGTTACCAATGATACGATTATTACTTTATCTGAAAAATCAACGATAAAAAACCATTTAAAACTTTTCACGTCCCGGGAAGAAGCTTTCCGTTTGCAGCTAGTAAGTGCCGGAACGGTAAAAGCGATTCCAAATTTCTATGCTGAAATTGCTCCACCTTATGCCGGAAGAGTAACCAAAGTACATTTAAAACTAGGCATGAAAGTAAATCCGGGCACTCCTTTATTTGAAATGATCTCTCCTGATTTTACTGAAATGCAAAAAAATTATTTTGCTTCCAAATCGGAACTCAAAAAAACAGAATTAAACCTGAAACGCCAGAAAGACCTGAAAAGAAACGGAGTAGGTTCTCTTAAAGATCTGGAAGAGGCGGAAGCGGAATATGAAATTGCTTTAAAAGAATATGAAAACAACCATTCGGGATTAAAAGTATTTAATGTTAATCCGGAAAAACTAATCTTAGGGCAACCGCTGATAATTACTTCACCTATCAAAGGAGAAGTAATTGATAACGAGATTGTAAACGGACATTATATTAGAGAAGACGATCCGGCTCATGCTATTATCGCCCAACTGGACAAGGTATGGGTTGTGGGACAGGTAAAAGAAAAAGATATTCGCTTTATCCATGAACTGGATGGCGCCGAAATACAGATCGCAGCCTATCCGGATCGGAAAATAACAGGTAAAGTATACCATGTAGATGAAATGGTAGATGAGGATACACGAAGTGTCCGTGTTTTAATCGAATGTAAAAACAAAGACCTTACTCTAAAACCTGGAATGTACGTTACTGTCAACTTTATCGATCATCCGGAAAAGGTATTGCTTGTGCCTTCTAAATCTGTTTTTCAGATGGATGAGAACAATTTTTTGTTTGTTCAGACTCAACCTAATACATACATAAAACGAAAAGTAAAAACAGGAATATCGGAAAATGGAAGAATTATTATCACAGAAGGTCTAAAAGCGGGTGAAACCATTGTAAGTGAAGGCGGTTTTTATTTGCTGGAAGCAAGATAATATGAGTATTTAATAATTCCAACTCATCCTTTAAAAAAATTAAAATGAAAAATAGTATACTTACCGCTATACAAAAACGCTGGCTCATGGTGGCTTTATTCCTGCTACTGGGTGTTTTTGGTTATTATTCCTGGACCAAACTGGCTGTAGAAGCTTATCCGGATATTGCTGATGTAACTTCTCAGGTGGTTACTCAGGTTCCGGGACTGGCTGCTGAGGAAGTCGAACAACAAATTACCATTCCTGTGGAACGGGCTCTGAACGGAATGCCGGGAATGCATGTTATGCGAAGTAAAAGCACCTTTGGATTATCAATGATTACTATTGTTTTTAATGATGGTATTGATGATTACTGGGCTAGACAACGCATTCAGGAGCGACTGAATGATGTCGAACTTCCTTATGATGCTGTTCCGGGTCTGGATCCGTTAACTTCGCCAACAGGAGAAATCTACCGTTATATTATTGAAAGCGACCGTTATGATCTTCGAGAGCTGACCGATCTGCAAAACTGGGTGGTAATTCCAAAACTAACACAGGTTCCGGGTGTTGCTGAAGTAACAAACTTTGGAGGTATTACCACACAATATCAGATCGAACTGAATCCTAAAAAATTAGAACAATACCATCTCTCACTGGATGAAGTGATCGAGACCATTGAAAAAAACAATACCAATGCCGGAGGAAGTGTTCTGAACCGGGGTGATCTGGGGTATGTAATACGGGGTATCGGACTGGTAAAAAATCTGGAAGATATTGGAAAGATTGTTGTAAAAACCGAAAAAGGGGTACCTGTACTTTTAAATGATTTGGGGGCTTTAAAATACGGAAATCTGGAACGTAAAGGAGTTCTGGGCTATACCGACAGAAAAAGAGATTACAGCGAGAGTCTGGAAGGAATTGTTTTACTTTTAAAAGGAGAAAATCCATCGGATGTACTGGCAGGTATCAACCAAAAGGTTGAAGAATTAAATAACGGAATTCTGCCGGAAGGTGTCAAAATCCATACTTTTCTGGATCGAACGGATTTAGTAGATACTACGCTTACTACTGTTTCTCATACTCTACTGGAAGGAATGGCTCTTGTAATTGTAGTGCTTATTGTTTTTCTGGGTAGCTGGAGAGGCGCATTACTGGTTGCTATCACGATCCCTATTTCATTGCTGATTGCTTTTATATTAATGAAATTAACCAATATTCCGGCAAATCTGTTATCATTAGGAGCAATTGATTTTGGGATTATTGTGGATGGCGCCATTGTAATGATGGAAACGATCTTAAAGAAACGGGAAGATAATCCCAAAGAAGAATTAAAGGAACAAACCATTGCACAACGTGCCACTGAAGTGGCAAAACCGATTTTCTTTGCTACGCTAATCATCATTACCGCTTATCTGCCTTTATTTGCCTTTGAACGAGTGGAAAAAAAGCTATTTACACCAATGGCATTTACAGTAGGATATGCTTTATTAGGTGCGCTGGCAGTAGCTTTACTATTAATTCCGGGATTAGCCTATATCACATACAGAAAACCAAAAAAACTATACCATAACCGATGGCTTGAAAAATTAACGAATGCATACCACAGCCGCATTACCAAAATAATGGAAGCTCCTAAAAAAGTATTTCTGCCATTAGCTCTGCTGTTAACCGCTGCTATTTCATTAAGTATAACCGTAGGAAAAGACTTTTTGCCTCCTCTGGACGAAGGCTCTATCTGGCTACAAGTACAATTACCACCGGGAATAACCGTAGAAAAATCAAAAGAAATGAGTGACAGTCTGCGCCACCATACCATGAAATACAAGGAAGTAACCTATATTATGGTTCAAGCAGGACGAAATGATGACGGAACAGATCCTTTTACCCCTTCTCACTTTGAATGTTCTATCGGAATACTTCCCTACAGCGAATGGCCAAGAGGAAAGACAAAAAACGACCTGATCGAAGAACTGGCAAGAGAATATGAAAGCATGCCCGGATATACCGTTGGCTTTGCTCAACCTATGATTGACGGTGTAATGGATAAAATTTCAGGAGCACACAGTGAACTGGTTGTAAAAATATACGGTGATAATTTTAAAGAAACCCGTCGTATTGCGGAAGCAATTGAGAAAACATTAAAAACTGTAAAAGGAGCAGTGGATATTGCTATCGACCAGGAACCCCCTTTACCTCAACTGCAGATTCATGCAAATCGTGAAAAAATCGCACAATATGGTTTAAATGTTTCCGATGTGGGCAATCTGATCGAAATCGCTATTGGAGGAAAAGCAGTTTCACAAATCTTTTCCGGTAATCGAGTTTATGATATCATCTGCCGTTATAATGAAGAAAGTCGCAATACGCCGGAAAAAATCGGTAATCTGATGCTAACCAATCATGATGGAATAAAAATCCCACTATCACAGGTAGCTGATATTAAACTGAGTACAGGTGAAAGTACGATCACTCGTGAGGCGAATAAAAGACATCTTACCGTAAAACTGAATATGAGAGGAACCGACCTGTCAACCTTACTGAAAACAGCACAGGAAAAAATCGAAAAGGAAGTGCAATATGATCATAACCAATACAGTATACAATGGGGTGGTCAATTTGAAAATCAAAATCGTGCTTACTCTCGACTAATGGTTATTGTTCCACTGGCATTATCTATTATGTTTCTGATGTTATATGGTGCTTTTGGCAAGTTCCGTCAGGCAGGATTATTACTAACTATTGTTCCTTTGGCTCTTTTTGGCGGAATACTGGCGTTGAATATAAGAGGAATGACTTTGAATGTTTCTTCAGCTGTCGGGTTCATTGCTCTGTTTGGTGTAGCCATACAAAACGGAGTAATTATGATCTCCCATATCAATGAGCTGCGAAAAAAAGGAAAATTATTAAAAAATGCAGTAATTGAAGGTTCACAACATCGTTTCAGACCGATTTTAATGACCGCAACAGTAGCCGTTCTCGGATTATTCCCCGCATCAATGGCAACCGGAATTGGTTCTGACGTACAACGACCACTAGCAACAGTAATTGTTTACGGATTATTATTCTCTACCATTATTACATTGTTTGCTTTACCCGCACTGTATTACCTGCTGGAGAGAAAAGAAGAAAGAGTCAAGAACCAAGAGGATTTGAAAATTTGAAACCCGAGCCTGAAAGAGCGAACTGATGAAGTAAGGTTAAGGTTAGCTCCGCTAATTAGCAGAGCTACAAATAACATTTCACCTCTCACATTTTACAGATAACATTTCACAAACTATCAACTATTCATTATCAACTATCAACTAAAAAAGAAATGAACTTCTATACAAACACTTTCAGAGCGGTTTATGGGATACTATTCCTGCTCAGCACTACGGTTTTTGGTCAGACGGATGCCGATTTCAAAAAAAAAGAACTGCCTTTTTCGGACTTTCTGCACCTTATAGGTGAAAATAACAGGGAATATGCTGCCGAAAAATTCAATGTCAATATTGCAGAAGCAGATGCTTTGAGCGCACGAATATTTCCGGATCCGGAACTCTCCATAGGTGCTTCTGATAACGGTCAGCATCGTATGCAGATGGGCTATGGTTTCAGTACCGAATTAAGCTATACCCTGGAACTGGGCGGAAAACGAAAAGCAAGGATTCGTCTTGCTAACAGCGAAACGGAACTTACAAAACTGTTGCTTGCCGATTACTTTCGGAATCTCAGAGCAGATGCTACATTACAGTATCTGGAAGCCATAAAACAACAGAAAATACTGGAAGTAAAGATCAGCTCCTATGAGACTATGAAAAAACTAAGTACTTCAGATAGTATTCGTCTGCAACTGGGTGCCATTACTGAAATTGATGCCCGACAAACCCAACTGGAAGCTCATTCATTGTTAAATGAAGTATATCAACAGGAAGCGGACTGGAAAGCAGCACTCATTTATCTGAATTTATTAACCGGAACAGAACAAACGGATACATTATATCAGCCGAAAGGAGAATTTGAAAATTTAAAACGAGAATTCAGCCTGCCGGAACTGATTTCCAAAGCAAAAGAAAACCGAACGGATCTGGCTGCTGCTTTAAAAAGTAAAGAGGTTTCACAAAAAATACTGCAATTAGCCCGAGCCAACAGAGCTCTTGACCTGGGAATTTCTATAGGTGCCGAACAAAACTCTGTTGTGTCCAATAGTGTGGCTCCTACTCCGTCTTTTACCTCTGTTTCTATAGGATTAAGCATTCCTTTAAAATTCTCCAACAATAACAAAGGCGAATTAAAAGCGGCTCAATATACTATCGATCAAAGTGAAATGGTTTATAAACAAACGGAGCTCCAAATCCAGACGGAAGTCAGCCAGCATTATTATAACTACCTCGCAACCAAAAAACAGGCACAACAATTTGCTTCGGGTATGCTTGAAAACGCACAAAAAATATTTGACGGAAAAATATACAGTTATCAACGTGGCGAAACTTCCCTGCTGGAGGTTCTCGATGCACGTCGTACTTATAATGAAGTGCAGGAAAGCTATCTTGAAATAGTGAATGCTTTTGCCGGTGCTCTTGTAGAATTAGAAAGAGCAGTAGGCATCTGGGATATTAATTTCTAACTCTAAAAATCAGAATGCAATGAAAAAATATATTATTCTGCTACTAATCCTGTTTTCTTTTATCAGAAACAGCTTTGGACAACAAAAAGAAACGGAAAACAATACTGTAACCTTTGGACTTAAAGTTGGTTATAGCCAGTTTACTATTTATGGAAAAGATAAAACTGAACTATCTCCGGAAGGAGCAACTAAAACCCTGAATGGTTTTTATGCCGGAGCTGAAGTTACTACAAAACTCAATACATACTTACGGTTAAAACACAATATTGCTATTGTTCAGAAAGGCACCGTTTTAATAAGAGCGCATGAAGCAGATAATACCGGTTATGAAAGCAAATACAAAAATCTATATCTTGATATTGCTCCAATAAGTCCAACATTCTATTTTCACGGCTTTCAAGTTTATGCAGGACCTTATGTGGGTATATTAATAAACTCTTCTATACAGTATAAAAATGAAAACGGACAATTGATAAAAGATAAAAGTATTTTTGGTGATGCCACTCAGGAAGGTAACTATTCTCAGAAAATAGACGCCGGTATTATTGCCGGTATTGAATATGTCTTTAAAAACAGAATTACTATTGGTGCTCAATTTACACAAGGATTTGTTCCTCTAATTGAAAATACAGATACTACTGACGGACAATTGAGAATGTATAATAAAGGTATTTCCTTTTCTCTTGGTTACATTTTTGGTAAATAATATTTTTAGGTTTTTAGTTGGGTTTTTAAATTCCCCAAAGTACAGTAGTGCTCGCGGGGAATTTATTTATTATCTTGCCTTTTTGAACTATACTATTAAATTAATTTGTTCAGAAATTCTTCTTTTTTACTTTCTGTCTTGATTTCTTTTTTACTAATAATCAGCTATTTATATACAAATGCACTATATCTAAAATACGGATTCGATTATGATAGACTATAATTAGTAGCATTAGTGGAAATAATCAACGTTATTATAATGTGTAGCGAAAGTAAACCCTGTGAATGTCATCGAAGCAAACTTATCGGCAGAGCTCCTGATATTGACAAAATTACCCTAAAACATATTGATGAAAAAGGAAAAATAAAAGATCAGACATCTGTAATTAAAGAATTCAACAAAGGACTTCCAGAATATGAATTATTTGGAAATCAAATCAATGCAAAAAATATTTAACAATACCTCCATCTATTAAAACAACAAACATTAATCCGAACGGAAAATGACGGGACAAAATAAAATATAGAATATTTCTTATCTTTATTTAGGGCCTGTAACAGAATCCATCCAGATAATCTCCCAGATATGCCCATCTAAATCACTAAAACTGCGACCGTACATAAAACCATGATCTTGATGTGCTTCTCTGGACTCAACGGCTCCCAACGTGAGGGCTTTTGTCATCAGTTCATCTACTTCTTTTCTGCTTTCTTTGGAAAGAACAATAAGCACCTCAGTACTTTTAGTGGCATTAACGATTTTCTTTTTTGTAAAAGTATTAAAGAAAGGTTTAGTCAACAACATAACAAAACCATCGCTGTTTACGATCATACAGGCGCCATATTCGTTTGTAAACTGAGAATGAAAGGAAAAACCCAGTTTTTCGAAAAAGTCTTTTGATTTTTTGAGATCTCTTACTGCCAGATTTACGAAAATTTGTGTTGCCATAACTATTTCGCTTTAAGTTATAATCTACATTTTAATAGGTATAAATCACAATTAGTAAAAAATTAAGTAAATACCCGAAGCTTCTATTGCAAAGGTAAGAAGAAAATAATTTTGCGTTTTTATAATTGAATAGTGACAAATGGTTTGAAAAATGTTTTTTTTAGATTCATAATCTATCTGTTAAATACTGCTTATCTAATATTTTTTTTCAAATTTACGGTACTGTACAAAAATAACGCTTTTATTGTATGACTAATTCCAAATATTATTCTGATTACTAAACACTTATTACAAATTTGTTTTTAATATACATTTTTGTAAATTGAGATACAACATTAAGCCTTCTTTAATAACTTATTTCACTAACTATATTTGACATCTGTATTAAAAATAAACTTTACAACATGGACAAATTAACCAAAGAACAGCGAAGAAAAAATATGCAAGCAAACAAATCTACAGGAACCAAATCTGAACTTTTGTTAGCAAAAACCCTTTTTAACCGAGGTCATCGTTACCGAAAAAACAACAAAACTATTTTTGGAAGACCCGATTTAACTTTCAAAAAAATTAAATTAGCGATCTTTATTGATGGAGAATTTTGGCATGGAAAAAACTGGGAACAACGAAAATATGATCACAAAACCAATCAAGAATTTTGGTATAAAAAAATAGAAAGAAATATCCAAAGGGATAGGGAAGTAAACCGAGAATTAACAAAACAAGGTTGGTCGGTTTTACGGTTTTGGAGTAAAGACATAGAAAAAAATTTACTACCTTGCACGTTAGAAATAGAAAATATAATTAACGATTTGAAAATGGATTTGAAAGAGAAGATATCGCTTGAAGAAGTTGAAGGTAAGCAATTCGAAATTAAAATTATAGAATCTGATTGTAATAAAGACGCGATTTTAACTCATTATTTACACAATAGCAAAAATGAAGTATCAAAATTCTATAAAAAAGATGCGATTAAGTACACGAAAGAAATTTTAAAATTCAAATACCCTGATAAAGACATAACATTAAAAGTTGCTGAAGAAGCACTACAATATGGTATTTTCAACACTTATCAAATCCCATTTCTTCCAATAGAAAAACCAAAATTTAAGTTTATAGATTTATTTGCCGGAATTGGTGGATTTAGATTAGCCCTACAAAACTTAGGAGGAAAGTGTATATTCACAAGTGAATGGGACAAAGAAGCAAAACGAACCTATAAAACAAATTTTGGAGAAACACCTTTTGGCGATATTACAAAAGAGGAAACAAAATCGTATATTCCAGATGATTTTGATATCCTTTGTGCTGGTTTTCCTTGTCAAGCATTCTCTATTGCCGGAAAACGTGGGGGATTTGAAGACACAAGGGGAACATTATTTTTTGATGTTGCCGAAATAATTAAAAGGAAACAGCCGAAAGCAATCTTTCTTGAAAACGTAAAAGGCTTACGTAATCATAACGGAGGAAAAACATTAGCAACAATTTTAAATGTCTTGAGAAACGATTTAGGTTATTTTGTTCCAGAACCACAAATTATAAACGCAAAAGATTTTGGAGTTCCGCAAAATAGGGAAAGAATTTATATTGTCGGTTTTCATCCCAAAACTAACGTAAATGAATTTACTTATCCGAAAGTATTAAATAAAAAAGTAGCTTTCTCAGATGTAAAAGAAAAAAATATAGTCCCTACAAAATATTATTTATCAACTCAATACCTTCAAACACTAGAAAATCACAAAGCAAGACATAAAAGTAAAGGAAACGGGTTTGGTTATGCAATCATCCCTGATGAAGGATTAACCAATGCTATTGTAGTTGGTGGAATGGGAAGAGAACGAAATTTAGTTTTAGATCATAGAATTACAGATTTTACACCTACAACACATATAAAAGGAGAAGTCAACCGACAAGGCATAAGAAAAATGACCCCCAGAGAATGGGCAAGGCTGCAAGGTTTTCCTGATAATTTCATCATCCCGGTCGCCGATGCATCTGCTTATAAACAGTTTGGAAACTCTGTTGCTATACCCGCTATTCAAGCAACCGCAAAAGAAATAATAATAAAAATTACAAAAACAAAATGATAACGGGAAACAAAGGAGAATGGAGTGAAATTTACACTCTTTTGAAAATCATTGCAGACAAACAACTTTTTGCAGGAGACAGTGATCTAAATAAAATAGAAACGCTAATTTTCCCTATTATCAAGGTTCTTCGTGATGAATCAGATGGAACTTTTGAATTTAGTTACGACCATGACTTAGTAATCATTAAAAATCATGATGAAAAAATCCGAATTTCTGTTATTGAATTTGAAAAACAAGCATATTTTTTATTAACTAAGCTTCAAGAAAAAACAAATGGAACGTTTTCAATTCCAGAAATTGAAAATTTCATGATTTTATTTAATAATTATTCTTTAAAAGCAAAATCATCTATTAAAAGTGATATTCGAATTGTAATTCATGACCAACGAACAGGAACAAATTCGGAACTTGGTTTTAGTATTAAGTCACAATTAGGAGGAGCTTCAACTCTGTTAAATGCAGGAAAAACCACAAACTTTGTTTATAAAATAAAAAATATAAATTTGACGCAAAGTCAAATTACAGAAATAAACGAAATAAAAACAAAAAGCAAAATCAAGGACAGAATTGATAGAATAATCAAATTTGGAGGAAATCTACAATTTGAAAATACTGAAAGCTCTACTTTTAGCAATAATCTGATTTTGATTGATAGCGCTTTACCTAAAATCATTGCAGAAAGTTTATTATTGTATTTTACATCAAACTTTTCAACTCTCTCTGATTTAATTACTGAAATTTCAAAAAAAAATCCATTATATTATGATTTAAGTGCCAACCACCCTTTTTACTCATATAAAATAAAAAGATTTTTAACTGACGTTGCTTTAGGAATGATGCCTTCAAAAGTTTGGACGGGAGAATTAGATGCGACAGGTGGGTATTTAGTTGTGAAAGAAAATGGAGAAATTTTATGTTATCATATCTATAACCGAAACGAGTTTGAAAATTACTTACTAAATAACTCAAAACTTGAGACAGCAAGTAGTACTAGACATAATTTCGGTATAATTTATAAAGAAGAAACAGATAGCTATTTCAAATTAAATTTGCAAATTCGATTTTTAAAATAAGAAATCAAGCAGATGAAAAAATAGATTTATGCTTTTTTATTAAACACAATTTCACTAGTATCATACTTTAAAACAAAGAATAGACAAGCTTTTATTCTATTTATTATAAAAAAATCTTTTATTATTTATAATTTTTCAAAAAAATTATGAGATTACAATTACCTACCCTCTATAGGTAACTAAGAAGTTCAAAGTCAAATCTATTAATCTACTAAAATTTATAACGTAATTATAATTATTTATAACGCCGAAAAACTACATCTATTAAACAGAAAAACGATCTAATAAAGCACAATAGAGATTTTTCTTTATTCTTGATTTCAAGCCTTTTCTTTTTTAAATTATTCATTTTTCAAATCCCTTTAAACACAATAGTGCTGACTATTATTTTTTTTATTATCTTGCAATTTTTGAAACATAACTCACTTTTATTCGTTTTTTAAACCGTTTACTATTTAAAAACGGAGTTATATACATCTTTTTTACACAAATACAACCAATAAACAAATTTATGGGATACAACAATTTCCTCTCTAAAAAATTAAAAATAAACCTTCCCACCTGGACCGTAATTTTCCCTTTTTTAGCACTTTTTTTACTCTTTCTAAAAGGTTCTTTTCAGGAATCGGGCTGGTTTTTGACCCTATTAGGAGCTATTTTAATTACCGCTGTTCTGTCTGCCGTACATCATGCAGAAGTAATTGCTCATAAGGTAGGCGAACCTTTCGGAACCATTATTCTGGCGCTTGCAATCACCGTTATTGAAGTATCGCTTATTGTTTCTTTAATGATTTCCGAAGGAAATGATAAACCCTCTACTTTAGCCAGAGATACCGTTTTTGCCGCTATTATGATTCTGCTTACTGGTATTATCGGTTTATGTTTATGGGCAGGGGGACGAAAATTTAAAGAACAGGCTTTTACACAACAAGGTGTAAGTGCTGCTTTAATTACTCTGGTAGCCATTTCAATTCTAACTTTAGTTCTACCGAATTATACGACTACAGAGGCAGGTAACATTTATTCTGACAGTCAGTTGATTTTTGTAGCTATAATTTCTTTGATTCTTTACGGAGGTTTTATCTCCATGCAGACAATACGACACCGGGATTACTTTTTACCTGATCCAGAAACAAAGGATACAAAAAAAGAAGAAGTTCATGCTAAGCCTCCTACTACATTAACCACTATTGTGAGTTCTGTATTATTAATTGCAGCATTAGTTGCGGTTGTATTATTATCAAAAAAACTTTCTCCAACTGTAGAAAGTATGGTCATGAACGTAGGAGCTCCTAAAAGTTTAGTGGGAATTATTATTGCGACGGTTATTCTTCTTCCTGAGGGATTAGCGGCTTTACGTGCTGCTCAGAACAACCGACTACAAACCAGTTTAAATCTTGCTTTAGGTTCTGCTCTTGCCAGTATTGGGCTAACCATTCCTGCTGTAGCTGTGGTTTCTTATTTTTCCGGATTAACGGTTACACTGGGAATTGATGCAAAATCTACTTTGTTACTGGTTCTTTCATTATTTACGGTTTATTCCGCTCTTAATGCCGGGAAAACGAATATGTTGCAGGGAATTGTATTACTAGTTCTTTTTGCTACGTATCTGTTTACAACCATTGTTCCTTAAAGAGAATAGCATATCTATAAAAAAACCGGTTACTTAAAATGTAACCGGTTTTTTTATCATGACATTGGTGAACATATCTCGATTAAAAAACCATCCAGATCTCTTACATAAGCTACTTTTTGCCCCCAAGGTTTTGTTTTTATTTCTTCTACAATCACAGCTCCTACTTTTACCGCGTCAGCAACGGTTTGTTCAACGTCATCAGACGTGAAACCAATTTCAATACCAAAGGGTTTATTCAACAGAGTACTTTGCGTAAAGCCTTCTTTTAAATTCGTTTTGGCAAGTGCAACGGAAGCAAAAGCCAAAGTCGTTTCTCCTGAAACAATTTCACCATAATCTTTTTCAGGAGTAATGAATTTTATGCTAAACCCAAAGGCCTTTGTATAAAAATCAACAGAAGCAGTTACTTCCTGAACATAAAGAATGGTATATGCAAATTTTATCATAGTGTATTATTTGGTTAATAAATGGTTATTTTTCATTAAATATTGCAATGCTACTCTTACAGCCTGTTCTGGTAATTTTGGAGCAAACCCCAGCTCATTTCTTGCTTTGGATATATCAAAGTTTTGTTGTAAACCAGAAAACATCGCAATATCTTTAGTTGTTAGCACAGGAGCTTTTCCACTCAGCTTACTTCCTGTTTCCATTATTCCGGCAATCATAAACAAAAGCCATTTTGGAATCGCTCCCGGAATTTTAATTTTTAGTTCCGGATACATTTGCTGTGCTATTCGGGTTGTATCTGTAATAGACATACACTGCTCATTTGCCAATATATATCGCTCTCCGTTTTTCCCTTTAACAGCTGCCTGATAACAACCTTCAGCAACATCCTTTACATCAATCCAATTCAACATAATCTTTGTGTCAACCGGGATTTCTTTGTTTAAAATTAATCGTAATATTGAATAAGACACATTTAACGGAGCAAAAGCAGTACTTCCAATCATTGCAGACGGTAAAACGGCAACTAAATCAATTTTGTGTGTTTTTGCTAATTCAAAAGCCAGCTTTTCTCCATCATTTTTAGAGTTATAATACATATCTCTACGCTCCGGATTGTAACCATAACTTTCCTTTATCGGAAGTTTTGAATAATCCAGAGCGGCAATAGAACTCACATATATAATTCGCTTTACTCCTGCTTCGGCTGCTGCTTCAATTACATTCTTTGTCCCATTCATATTAACATCATAAATCTCTTTTTTAGGATTTTTAGCCCAAAGCTTAAAAACAGCTCCAACGGCATAAAAGGTCTCTACTCCCTGTAGCGCTTTTACAAAGGAAGCTTTATCTGTAATATCCGCCTGAACCACTTCACAATCCAATCCTTCAAAAGGAGCTCTATTATTACTATTTCTTACGGTAGCTCTGACAGGAATTCCTTTACTAATTAATAATCTTACCAGATTATTACCCAAATGTCCATTTGCTCCTGAAACTAATGCTAAATTTTTATCCATCATAATTATCCATTTAATTTGATTACAAAAATCAAAAACAATTACCTGTTAATGGTTAACATTTGTTAGTTAATTTGATTTTTTCGTATTCTGCTTAAACTTTCGGGTTTTATCCCTAAAAAAGAAGCAATATACCGAATAGGTACATTTCGTAAAATATCTGGTTGCTCCTCTATGAGTTTTTTATAACGCTGTTCTGCTGTAAGTGTAGCCAATTCTCTTGATCGATTTTCATGATATTCTATAGATTGCTGAAAAACAGCAATACTAAAATCTTTCATTGCTGGACTTTTAGTCATAATTAAATCCAAATTCTCTTTTGTTATTCTCAATAATTCACAGTCTGTAATACATTCAACATTTTCAACTGCTTTTGTTTGATTTACAAAATGATTGTAGGATGTAAAAAACCCAGGAGGACAATTAATCTGACTGGTTACCTGATCTCCTGCTTCATTATAATGGAACAACCGCAGATAACCGGAAATAATATAATAGAGATACTGAGGAACCTTCCCTTCTTCTTCAAGTAATGTATTTTTAGAATATACAATAGGTTCAAAATAGCGATTACAAAGTGCTATTTCTTTAGAAGTAACCGTAACTTTTGTAGCGATAAAATCTAATAATTTTTGAAACATTTAAAATTCTTTGAAATATCTCAAATATAATAATTAATTCACAAAAGCTTTTCCTCTATAAAAAGAACAAAAAACATCAATCGCATAACAAATCACTCTTACTTTTTAAAATTGGGGGAGTTTTTTCAATATTTTAGACTGACTGTCAAATCGTTTGATAAAGGTAAATTTTAAATTTCCTGAATTAAGACTCATCTGATTATTATCTGTATAAGAAACATAAACCTTGTTCAAAATAGCAGAAAAATTAACAGACCAAGTATCTGAATTATATCCTGAAGAAAATCGAAAAGATAAGGTTGGATTAAAATCTATTTTATCTCTAAGATTCTTAAAACTTAGATTAAGCCCCGGAGCAAATGAACCAGTAGCAAAGTACTTTTTTCTGATAACGCAGGTATAAGCATATCCAATAGTGGGTCCTACCTGATACATTGCTTTATTAAATCCAATAGATTCACCAGAATCAACTTTAGTATAATATACTCCTCCTCCCAACAAAAGACTTCCTGCAGAACGAAGCTGCCTCTCACTCTGATCAAAAGCTGCTCGATAAGAAAATTTATTTCCGTTAAATATATATTGTACTAAAAGTCCATACTGGATAAGTTTCAGCTCTGGAAATAAAGTATAATTTTCAGCTTCATTCTCTAAATAAAAACCTTTATAATTCTGTCCAATAAAATCAAACGCAATTTTTTTTCCATAATAGTAATATTGCAAATCAAATGATTTTGTTTTTCCTTTATCCGAATCCCTCAAAAAATTAAGGCCGTAGCTAACACTCAGCCCTATTCCTTTCCAGGAAAAATCTATACCAATACCTAAAGGATTATTCGGTTTATATTCTGTTTCATAATCCGATGTTGCTGTCTCATCCATCAGCGTAGAAAAATTCTGAACAAGAAAAATTCTTGCAGAAAACTCCTGCTCAAACTCTCCAATATAAGTACTATCTATCTGAGCAAAACTGTGTTGTTTCCCAAATACAATAAGAATAAAGACTACTATATAGCTTGATACTGGTACAATTACTCTTTCTTTTTGATTTTGTAGTATCGGATTCAAAATTATTTCGTTTAAATTTAAAAAGGAGCTAATTTAAATTAAAAAAGTTATAACACCTCTATCTCTAAAGTTTTGTTTTTTTAATTATAAATATACTTTTAATTAAACCGTATCTTTTTAATTTCTTTATAAAATAACACTGTTTGAAAAAATCACCAGACACTTCTTACAAATTATCGAACCTACCTTATATCAATCTAAGCGAAAAACTAAATAACAACCTCATTTTTAAGTAATTATAATCTATAAATATAAAATATCTTTCTTACCTTTATTATCAGTTATAATATAAATTCTCAGAACAATATAGCAAATACACTATTTAAACAGACTAATAATCAAAAATACACAGTAACGTAACCTCTATTAAAACCAATAAAAATGAAAACAGTAAAACTCATCGTATGTCTTCTTTTCGGACTTATGTTTATTAACGCAGGGCTTAATAAGTTTCTACACTATATGCCTATGCCTGAAATGAACGAAGAGCAACTAAAATTAATGGATGCTTTTATGAAAATCTCTTGGCTCATGCCTCTTACCGGTACAATAGAAATTATTGGAGGCCTTTTGTTTATCATCCCTAAAACCAGAGCTTTAGGAGCAATTGTTATTTTACCAGTAATGGTAGGGATCATATCGCATAATATTGTTTTTGAACCATCCGGTCTTATGATCGCATTACCTCTTTTTATTATAAACATTTGGATCATTATCTGTAATTGGGGGAAATACAAACCGATGTTCTCATAAATAATCTCTATCTTAAATTAAAAAAATGAAAATTAACAGGCAAATTTGCATGTATTTATATATGGAGTTTGTCTGTTAATTACAATAAGGTTATGAAAACCTTGCTCTTTTAAATTAGAAAGATAGCTTTAAAGTATAATAAACAAGAACACATTCCTATCTCTTCGGAATTAATATATTTGTTAAAAAGATAAAAAAGAAATGCCCAGAAATAAAACTTTCATACCAATACATTCTTTACAACAAAAGAATAACTTAGGATTAAAGATAATAAAGCTATCCAATATTGATTCTACTCGCTTACATCAAAAAACAGCACATCGGGATGATCACTATATCTTCTTTTTCCAGGAGAAAGGAGAATGTAATATTATGATTGATTTTGAATCTATTACTCTGAAAGCAAACCATATTCTTTATATACTACCCGGTCAAGTACATCATGCAGTGTCTGCCAGTAATTCTTATACCTGGGTAATTTCTCTTGATGCAGCTTTATTAAATGACGCATTCAAACCTACTTTTGATGCGTTCTTACTAAAAAGAAGCCCTATACCTTTGAATACAGATAAAGCAGAACTGGTAAATAAATGCCTGTCACTATTAGAAGGACTTCATGATAAATTAAAACAGAATCATTTTTCAAGGCAGATTATTCATGGTATGATTGACTCATGCATTGGCATTTTTGCATCAACGTATTATGAACGTGAAGAACAACAAGGATTACTGAATGGTAGACCATCTATTATTATGCATCAGTTTAAAACCCTTCTTTCGGATTCTTTTAGAACCATAAAAAGACCATCAGCCTATGCAGAAATACTTAACATCACTCCTGCTTATCTTAGTGAAGTGGTAAAACAAATAAGTGGCTTTACTACCAGCTACTGGATTCACCAGCAAATTATTACAGAAGCAAAACGCACTTTATATTACACAGACCTTACCATTAAAGAAGTTGCTTATTCATTAGGATACGAAGATCACACTTATTTTTCCCGTCTCTTTAGCAATATTACAGGGATGTCAGCTATCCAATTCAGGAAATCTTCCCGAAAATAGTCCAACGTTTCCATAAATCCGGCTATTCTTTATGCTTTCTTTCTGACAGAACTTTGTACTGTTAAATAAGTATAACAGATATATGGAAAAAGAAGTAAAAAAGAAAAAACCTGTTCGATATATTATTATCGGACTGATAGCCCTTATTACCATAATTTTTGGTATTGATTATTGGTTATCCAACCGCAATTTCACCACCACCGATAATGCTCAGATTGATGGAGATATGCTTTCATTAAGAGCAGGAATTACAGGCTATGTAGAAATTATATATGTTAAAGACAATCAATGGGTAAAAAAAGGTGATACCCTTATCCTCTTTAAAACAGAAGAACTATTAGCTTCTGTAAAACAAGCAGAAGCAGCATTGGAGAATGCAAAAGCCACAGTAAAGGTTTCAGATATACGAGCATTAGCAAGTATTGAAAATGCTAATGCATCTGTACTTACTTCCAGCACCAATAAAGAACTCATTGCCGCCGCCCAATCGAATCTTACTAAAGCATGGAAAGACTACAACAGGATTAATGAATTACTTACTATTAAAGCCGCAACACAAGAACAGCTTGAAGCCGCTCAGAATAAATTACAAATCGCTGAGGCGGAATATAGCAAAGCAATTCAGGTTCAACAATCATCATTAAGCAGTTCAGAAGGATTTAAAACACAGGCCAAAGCAGAAAAAAGCCAGATTACCGTAGGTATGGCCTTAATACAACAACGAGAAGCAGAACTAAATCAGGCTCTGGAACATCTGGGTCGGGCTTTTGTGATAGCTCCGTTTAATGGTATTTTCACTAAACGTTCTATTCAGCAAGGACAGTTTGTATCAGCTGGTCAGGCTTTAGGTGCACTGATTAATAATGAGAATATCTGGATCACCGCTAACTTTAAAGAAACACAGCTGGATAAAATCCAGATTGGGCAGGAGGTAATAATAGAAGTTGATGCCTATCCCGATATACAACTCATAGGAATAGTAGATTCGTGGGGAGGTGCAACCGGAGCGAAGTTTTCAATTATCCCACCAGATAACGCCACTGGCAATTTTATTAAAATAGTCCAACGTTTACCTGTACGGATAGCAGTAAATCAAACACAGACTAAATCTAGCAAAACAGAGGTGCTTTTCCCCGGTTTAAGTGTAGTTGCAAAAGTTAAAACACAGTAATATGTCTGAAAACACAGAAAAGGAAACCATCTATCCAACCGGTATAACGAAGTGGATACTTATTTCCACTGCAATTGCCTGTGCTGTTCTGGAATTAATCGATTCTACCATTGTTACGGTATCGCTAAGGGAAATTAGTGGAAATATAGGAGCCTCAATTACAGAAATCAGTTGGGTAACTACCTCATATAGTATAGCAAATGCTATTATCATTCCTTTATCCGGGATGTTATCCAATCTTTTTGGTCGTAAACGATATTTTACAGGTTCCGTTGTTCTATTTACAATCGCATCTCTAATGTGTGGATTTTCTTCAAATCTGTGGGGACTCATATTGTGGCGATTTATACAAGGGCTTGCCGGTGGAGGGCTACTTTCAACTGCCGGATCTATAGTTATAGGCGCTTTCCCACCAAAAGAAGCAAGAACCGGATTTACCTATTTTGCAATGGGCCTAATGTTAGGACCCATAATGGGACCCTTCCTTGGAGGATATATCACAGATCATTATTCCTGGCACTGGGTATTCTTTATTAACTTCCCAATAGGCATTATAGCAAGCTATTTATCATGGAAATATGTACCAGATCTGATCGGCGCAAAAAAACCAAAAAAAATAGACTGGTCAGGTATTTTTTTTATAATAATTGCATTAAGCACATTAGTATATGTTCTGGAAGAAGGCTCTATAAAAGACTGGTTTCAGAATCTGGAAATTCTGATTCTTACAATTACCTCAATCGGTGCATTTATTGCATTTACATGGCGAGAACTAACGGTGGAAGAACCTGCTGTTAATATCAGATTATATCAGAATATTAGTCTTGGTTTTGGAAACATTATAAGTTTCATTATCAGCATGATGCTTATGGGAACACAATATATATTTCCATTACTTGCGCAAATTTCATTAGGCTGGACAGCTACTCAAACAGGTGAGTTTCTAATTATAGGAGGTATAGCGGGAGCATTAGCCATGAAATATAGTAAAACTTTATTTCCTTCAGCAAGCCCAAAAGAGATGATGCTTGGAGGAATAGCAATTGTCATTCCGGGTTTATTTATGTTATCATTATCCTCTCCGGAATCTAATCAACATACATTATTATTAGGTTATGTTCTTCGAAGTATCGGAGCATCCGTTATAATTCCTCAGATGACAGCACTTGCAGTTGGTGATTTAAGAGGTAAAGACCTTGCTCAGGCAACAGGATTAAGTACAATGTTTCGACAATTAGGTTCAGGAATTGGAGTCGCCATAGTAAGCATCTATACTACAAATACAAATGCCTTTGTAAGAAAAAATATAATCGGTCATATTACTGAATATAACCCATTGGTTTCAGAAAGAATAACTGGTCTAACAAAACAACTTTTTGATGTGGGATATGCAACGAATAATGCAGAAGCAGCAGCCTATACAATATTAGATAATGCGCTAATTCAACAACAGACAATTATTAGTTATAATCAAGGGTTTATGCTTTTTTCTATTCTGGTAGTATGTTGTATTCCTATAGTATTAATGATTAAACGTAAACAACCAACATCAGGAAAATAACTTACAGATAACAGATATATAATAAATACAACCTCATTACGATCTATCTGTACTATAATAATTTTAAAATATTAATTCAAATGAAAAAGGAAATATTACCTATTATTTTATTGCTGTTTTCTCTTTCCGGAAAGGCACAAACAGAAACTACAATTGTTATTAGTAAACAACAAGCAATAGAATTAGGACTGAAAAACAGATTTGATATCCAAACCTCTCAATATAATGTACTATTAGCAGATAATGCTATAGCAAAAGCTAAAAGTAAATGGGTGCCTACAATAACTCTGGATGGAAGTGTACGTTATAATTCACAATTAGAAGCAATGTATATTCCGGGTGGTTTTGATAATAATCCAGATCCTTCTTTATTCGCTTTTGAGTCAAAAAATGTTACAAAAGTGGGACTTAATTTAAATCAAAGACTGATTGATCCGGCTACTTACAATGACATCAAATTAGCCAAAAATGAAAAAAAATTACAGAACGAGAAAAAATACGCCGATGAAATCAAAATAAAAGAACAAATCAGCAGAGCATATCTAAATGTTTTACTGAAAAAACTGGAACATCAATTTTCCAAAAATGAAGAATTACGTTATAATTCTTATCATGCTATTGCTGAAGGTAAATACCAACATGGACAATTGATTGAAAATGACTATTTACGAGTAAAACTTGATTTAGAAAATAAAAAGGTACAAACTAAAACAGCGATGCAAAATATGGAACTTGCTTTCAGTTCTCTAAAACATGAGATGAATATTCCTATTACTACTGTTATTAAACTTACAGATTCACTGGATTTTAACAATGCAGAAGCCATATTTTTTCAGGGAGACGGAAAAAACAGAACAGAAATAAAACAATTGAAATTACAACAAGAATTTGACAAATTGTCCTTAAGAAAAGCCAAACAGAATAGCATACCAACTGTAACCCTTATTGGTAACTACTCCCAACAATTTTTGTATGACAATTATAATTATTCAAAAGGAGATTGGTGGACTCCTTTCAGTTATGTTAGTATAAACCTAAACATGCCTTTATCTTCTCTCTTTACAAACCATGTAAACATAAAAGAAAATAAGCTTAAAATCACACAAAATGAATTACAGGAAAAGCAGATAGAAGCAAATATAAAAAATGAAATTTTAACTACTCGTACCGAGTTTGAAAATGCCTGGGATAATACACGGATCACAAAAAGCAATTATGAACTTTCCTTAAAGATATATGACAATCAAAACAAACAGATTACAATTGGTGCTTTTCAATACAGTGACTTACTGGATACAGAAAAATCTTTAATTACTGCTGAACATAATTACATAAAGGCGGTGTATGAATATTTAATAACAGAGCTAAATTGGCAAATTGCTAATGGGATACTCTAACACTTACTATACAAAAAAGAGGGACTTCATAATGAAGTCCCTCTCAGCGGAGAGTGAGGGATTCGAACCCTCGATAAGCTTTTGACCTATACACACTTTCCAGGCGTGCTCCTTAAACCACTCGGACAACTCTCCTTATTTTATTAAGGTTGCAAAGAAACAAAAAAAATAGTATTAAAAAAATTAAAATAGAATTTTATGTCAGTTCCCCTCTTATCGAAGTTTCAAAAACAGTTTTAAACACTTTTGGCGCTACTTTCTGACCTAATAAATACATTAGTTTTGTAATGGCAGCTTCCGTAGTACAATCTTTTCCTGAAATAATTCCTATCTCTTTTAGCATCGTACTGGTTTCATACTGCCCCATATTAACGCTACCTCCTGAACACTGGGTAACATTAACAATCGGAAGACCTCTTTTTACTGCGTTTTTAAGCAGTTCTACAAACCATTCATCTGTTGGTGCATTTCCGGATCCGTACGTCTCTAAAACAACTCCTTTTAAAGTAGGAATAGATAAAACAGCAGATAGTACCGCTTCATTAATCCCCGGAAAGATTTTAATGATTACAACATTATTATCTAATACTTTATTTACTTTAAATTCTTTCTTACCTACCTTTAGCAGTAACAGCTCTTTTTCTACTTTCAGATGCACACCGGATTCAGCTAATGCAGGATAATTCAGTGAATTAAAAGCATTGAAATGTTCCGCATTAATCTTGGTAGTTCTGTTTCCTCTGTACAATTTATATTCAAAATAAAGACAGACTTCCTGAACGACCGGCTGTCCTTTTTCCTGTAAAGAAGCAATTTGTATTGCTGTGATCAGATTTTCTTTGGCATCTGTTCTCAGATCACCAATCGGTAACTGTGAACCTGTAAAAATTACCGGTTTTGATAAGTTTTCCAACATAAAACTCAACGCAGAAGCACTGTAAGACATGGTGTCTGAACCATGTAAAAGTACAAACCCGTCAAACTGATCATATTTTTCCTCAATAACTGTAGCAATATTAACCCACTCTTCCGGATTCATATTAGAAGAATCTATAGGCACTTCAAAAGAGAAAGTCTCTATATCACAATCCAGTTGTTTTAATTCCGGAATTCTCTGTAAAAGTTTCTTAAAATTAAATGCTTTTAAAGCCCCTGTATCAAAATCTTTGATCATACCGATAGTGCCTCCTGTATAGATCAGCAATATCTTTGCTCTAGATTGCATCTTCAAATTTTAATTTATTCAGAACCGGATTAGCATACATAGAAAGAAAACCCTTATAGCTGACTCCGTCATTTTTATCTATTCTTTTATCCATTCTTCTCTCAAATAACATTTTCTCTTTCTCGGTATAAAAAGAAGCATATTCATCCGTTTTATTTAAAAGATCAAGTGCGATATAATTCGTTGGCCACAATCTGTAATTCGACAAAACAGCTCTGTCAATTGTTTGTGCTAATGCCTGAATCTGTTTATTCGAGTTATCAAACTCACCTGCTATCTCATCCAATTCCTGATCCAAAACATCTCCCACATGAATATGGATACGTTTTTTCTGTCCCATTATTCCACTTAATAAAGTAACAAAATCTTCATTTTTATCTTTAATATAGGTCAAATCTTTTGCTTCTGCTAGTAACTGTGGCATCTTTAAAGCATCTGTAGGATCATACTCATAGGAAATAGAAACCGGAACGATCTTTAATTTCTTAAAATAATGCATCAGGTTTTCTTCATCCGAAGCCATTGCAAGCATTTTCAAAACACCCGGATGTGTAGCATCATTACCATCTTTTGTTCTTCCTTCTCTCTGAGCAATCCAAACAGAACGATTCTCTTTTGAAAGTAACTGATAAATATATTCAGACATTAGTTTTGAACTCTGAAGTAATTCTCTAGGAGACAAACCTCTCTGTACCAGAAAATTTCTGTTCAGCTTTGATAAAGTATATAAAAATGATTTTTTTACCAGATTATCTCCAATTGCTGATGCAGTCATGATTAATCCATGCTCATATAAACAAACATTCAGCAAAGAAGTATCTAATATAATATCTCTGTGATTTGACACAAAAAGATAAGGAGTGTGGTTATCTAGTTTTTCAAACCCGGAAGTAGTTAATCCATCTGAACTTTTTTCCAGAATCTTTAGCATAGAATCATAAATAAAGTTCACCTGAAAATCACGAATGGAATGTGTTTTCTTCAATTGCTCTAACCAGATTGCCTCTTCAACATCAGGAAAAGCAAAACTCATCAATGCTTTCATCATAGGATTATGAGCAACTCCACAAATCGCCTCATTTACTTCACTATCATAAAATGGCCTAATATGATCAAATTTTGACATTTAAATATATATTTTTATTTTAAAAGTACAAATGAACAAAAATTTATTGAAATCAATGTTCATTATTTGTTAAACCAAAAAAATCATTTTAGAATTCTCAGTTGTTATTTCTGCTATTTCTGTTGCCGAAACGGCATATATTTCCGCCAGTTTATCAACAACGTTTACAATATAACTGCTTTCATTGCGCTTTCCTCTAAAAGGTACTGGTGCAAGATAAGGCGAATCTGTTTCAAGAACAATATGTTTTATATCAATCTGATTTAAAAACTGATCTATTTTTCCGTTTTTAAAGGTAACTACTCCTCCAATTCCCAGTTTCATATTGTATGAAATAGCTTGTAAAGCCTGCTCGTAGTTTCCGGAAAAACAATGAAAGATCCCAAACAAATCTTCCCCTTTTTCAGATTCCAGAACTTCAAATATCTCATCAAATGCTTCACGACAGTGAATTACAATTGGCAACTGATATTGTTTTGCCAACTGAATTTGTATTTTAAAAGCTATCTGCTGCTCTTTTAAATATGTTTTATCCCAATACAAATCAATTCCTATTTCTCCTATAGCAACAAATTTTCGTTCTGTTAGCTGTTGTTTAACATAAGCCAGTTCTTCCAAATAATTCTCTTTTACATAAGTGGGATGTAGTCCGCTCATTAAAAATACATTATCAGGATATTGCTGTTCCAGATCATACATTGACGGAACAGCTTTTGAATCAATCGCAGGAACAAAAAAACGAGTCACGCCGTTATTCATTGCCCGCTGCATCATTTCAGCTCTGTCCTGATCAAATTCTTCACTATAAAGATGGGTATGTGTATCTGTAATTATCATGTATATCAATTTCAAAAAACAAAGTTACAAAGTTTAGAATAGTAGTTGGTAGTTTTGCAAAATGTTATTTGTAAAATGTAAAAAGTATTCAGTTCAAAATATTCAGTTTCCAGTAACTTAGTCAAAAGTCTTAACGTGATGATTAGTAAACAGTTTTCAGTCTCAGTTCTCAGCGATACACAAACTATCAACTATCAATTAAAAACTATCAACTATTATAACCTTTGCGGTCTTAGCAGTTAAAATAACTTTAGACTAAAAAAATAGTTTAAATTTGTTACTCTATCAAAAACATATGAAAGACTTACAGCAATTCCTAAAGGGGAAAAAATATAAAAAAATAAAATTCAAAGTATCTAAAACACAACATTTACTTGTTAAAGCCAAAATTAACGGAATTCAGGGAGATTTCATTTTAGACACCGGAGCTTCTAATAGTTGTGTAAGTTTTGAAAGTATAGATTATTTTCTGCTGACCGCAAATCATTCTAAAACGAAAGCTGCAGGAGCAGGAGCCACCGGAATGGAAACAAAATTATCCGAAAACAATATTCTGAAATTGGGTCACTGGACAGATAAAAAGTTTTCCTTAGTGATTTTTGACCTCTCCCATGTTAATCTCGCTCTGGAACAGTATAAAGCAAAACCTGTTCATGGCATTATTGGTGCAGACACTCTTTTAAAAGGAAAAGCCATCATTGATTATTCAGATTGTTATCTTTATTTAAAAGAACAATAAAAAAGCGATTCGACTTATTGTTGAACCGCTTTTTTATCTATATAAATCCCCTATATTAAAGCTCTAAAGCTTTTTTAGGGTTATTATCCATTAATAATTCTGCAGGGTTCTCCAGAGCTTCTTTAATCGCTACTAAGAAACCAACTGATTCACGTCCATCGATGATTCTGTGGTCATATGATAACGCAACATACATCATCGGGTGAATTTCTACTTTTCCGTTTACAGCAATCGGACGCTCAATAATATTGTGCATTCCAAGAATACCAGATTGCGGAGGGTTAATAATCGGAGTAGATAACATACTTCCAAAAACACCCCCATTAGAAATCGTAAATGTTCCTCCTGTCATATCATCAACTGTGATCTGCCCGTCACGTGCACGAATTGCAAGACGTTTAATTTCAGCTTCAACACCACGGAAAGTAAGATTTTCAGCATTACGAACAACAGGAACCATTAATCCTTTTGGTCCTGAAACGGCAACTGATATATCACAAAAATCATAAGCTATCTTATAATCTCCGTCAATCATTGAATTTACATCCGGATACAATTGTAATGCTCTTGTTACTGCTTTTGTAAAGAAAGACATGTAACCTAAACCAAGACCACCATGTTTTGCTTTGAAAGCCTCTTTATATTCATTACGCAAAAGATTGATAGGCGTCATATTTACCTCATTAAAGGTAGTCAACATCGCTGTTTCATTTTTAGCAGCTACTAAACGCTCTGCTACTTTTCTGCGTAACATAGATAATTTTGTACGCTCAGAACCACGGTTACCACCTGTTGGTGTTCCCATTGACGGTACTGCATTTACAGCATCATCTTTTGTTACTCTTCCACCTTTACCGGTTCCTGAAATTTCAGCCGGATTGATGTTTTTCTCATCTAATATCTTTTTCGCTGCAGGAGAAGGTGTTCCTGAAGCGTATGTTTTCTCAACTACAGGAGCAGGAGCTGCTTTTGGAGCTTCTGTTTTCTTAACTTCTTCTTTTTTAGTAGCTTCTGCACCAGGAGCACTAGCACTTCCGCTAGGTTTTGCTGCATCTGTATCAATCAAACAAACTACCTGACCTACAGCAACGGCATCACCTTCTTCTGCTTTTAGTGTAATTACACCACTAGCTTCAGCTGGCAATTCTAATGTTGCTTTATCTGAATCAACCTCAGCAATTGCCTGGTCTTTTTCAACATAATCTCCGTCTTTTACTAACCAAGTTGCAATTTCAACTTCGGTAATTGATTCCCCTGGTGAAGGGACTTTCATTTCTAAGATCATCCGTATATAATTTTAATGATGTGTTGTTTATTTATATGATTACCAAAAATACAATATTAATTGAATAAATTCTTATCAAAGACCATTGCAATTGCTACCGCATGACGTTTTTTAGCACGGGTACTACTTCCTGCTGCAGGAGCACTATATGCTTTTAATGATGCTACCCTAAATTTCACTTCAGTAAAGTTCATCAGCATATAACTATAAGCTCCCATATTTCTAGGTTCTTCCTGTGCCCAAACATAATCTTTTGCATTTGGATATTGAGCTATAATAGCTTTTAATTGCTCTACTGGAAGAGGGAACAATTGTTCTATTCTTACCAGAGCAACATCTTTTCTTCCTAGGTTCTCTCTTTCGGCTAACAGGTCATAATAGAATTTACCAGTACAGAATACTAACGATTTAACATCCTTTTTATCTACTGTAGTATCATCTATTGTTTCCTGAAAACTTCCATTTGCAAATTCTTCAACAGAAGAAACCACTAACGGATGACGTAATAAACTTTTTGGAGTAAACACGATCAGAGGTTTTCTAAACGTTGTTTTCATCTGTCTTCTCAATAAGTGAAAGAAGTTAGCAGGCGTAGTACAGTCTGCCACATACATATTGTGACTTGCACACATTTGTAAGTATCTTTCCATTCTTGCAGAAGAATGTTCTGCTCCCTGTCCTTCATAACCGTGAGGTAATAACATTACCAAACCGTTTTGATTATTCCATTTATCTTCTGCCGCAGAAATATACTGGTCAATCATAATTTGCGCTCCATTACTGAAATCTCCAAACTGTGCTTCCCAAATCGTTAATGTTTTCGGATTCGCTAAAGCATAACCGTAATCAAATCCTACTACTCCGTATTCAGACAATAAAGAGTTGAAGATATTGAATTTTCCTTTCTGATCTTTCAGATGTTGTAAAAGAATTACTTCTTCTTCAGAATCCTCCACTTTAATTACAGCATGACGATGAGAGAATGTTCCTCTTTCTACATCCTGACCTGACATTCTAACATCATACCCTTCTGTTAATAAAGAGCCATAAGCTAATAATTCAGCCATAGCCCAGTCTAACTTATCTGTTTCAAAGAACATATTCTTACGATCATTAATCAGTTTCACTATTTTATTAATGAACTTTTTATCTGACGGTAATTGCGTAATTACGTTGGCAATATCTGTTAATTTATCTTTAGGGAAAGTAGTATCTACTTTCTGAAGCATTTCAACATCATCAACCTGAACAAATCCTTCCCATTCATTCTGCATGAAAGGAGTAATTATAGTAAGATCTTTTTTACGTGAAGCTTCCAGATTTTCTTCTAGACCTGCTTTATATTTTTGTTCTAATTGCTTTACATACTGATTATCAATAATACCTTCTGCTAATAATTTATTAGCATAAAGATCTCTTGGGTTCTCATGTTTTGCAATAATTTTATATAATTTCGGTTGTGTAAAACGAGGCTCATCACCTTCATTATGACCATATTTTCTATATCCTAACAAATCAACAAAAACATCACTTCCAAACTGCATTCTGTAATCTAAAGCAAATAGCATTGCATGAACAACAGCTTCCGTATCATCTGCATTTACATGTAATACCGGAGATAAAGTAACTTTAGCTACATCTGTACAATATGTAGAAGAACGTCCATCAAGATAGTTTGTTGTAAAACCTACCTGATTATTAATAACCAAATGGATTGTACCACCTGTTTTATATCCGTCCAACTGTGCCATCTGAACTACTTCATATACAACTCCCTGTCCGGAAATTGCAGCATCACCATGAACAATGATCGGTAATACTTTTGAGAAATCGTCAGCAAAATGTTTATCTTGTTTTGCTCTTGTAATACCTTCTACAACAGGACCTACCGTTTCAAGGTGTGAAGGGTTTGGTGCTAAGTTGATATTAATACTTTTACCAGAGCTTGTTTTTCTTTCAGAAGTTAATCCTAAGTGATATTTTACGTCACCATCAAAAAGAACATCATCATCATAATCTTTACCATCAAATTCAGAGAAAATATCCTGAGTCGATTTTCCAAAGATATTTGCTAATACATTCAGACGCCCCCTATGTGCCATTCCCATCACAAATTGCTCGACTCCTTTTTCAGCTGCTGATTCAATCAGTGCATCAAGTCCCGGAATGATAGACTCTCCTCCTTCTAATGAAAATCGTTTCTGACCTACATATTTTGTATGTAGAAAACTTTCAAAAGAAACAGCCTCATTCAGTTTAGAAAGAATATTTTTTTTCTGTTCATTTGAAAAAGAGGGAAGATTCTGATTTACTCCTAGTCTTTTCTGAATCCAGGTTCTTACTTCCGGATCCCGAATATACATATATTCTACCCCGATATGCTGACAGTATACCGTACGTAAATGGTTTACTATATTCTGTAAAGTTGTGGGTTGTAAATTAATAACTTTGGCAGCATCAAAAACAGTATTTAAATCTGCATCTGTCAATCCAAAATTCTCTAATTTTAAGGGTGGTGCAAATATCCTTCTCTCTCGAACAGGGTTTGTTTTTGTAAACAAGTGCCCTCTAGTACGATAACCTTCAATTAAATTCAGGACATTAAATTCTTTCTGCAGTTTCTCAGAAATCTTACTTACATCTACATCTCCAGATGCATACTGAGCTATCGACCCTTCTTCTCCGTAACTAGCGCTACCAAAGTCAAAGCCTTGAAAAAAACTTCTCCAGCTTGGCTCTACGCTGTCCGGATTTTCTAAATATTGATCATATAAATCTGCAAAAAATGCAGTATGTGCCGCGTTTAAAAATGAAAACCTATCCATAAATACTGTCTACTGACCGATTTTGTTAAATAATTTTTTACAAAAGTACAATAATTGTCATAATCTATTAATGTTTTTCATACATTTATATCACAATTTATTTATAAAACCAATCATGAAATCAAGTCTTTTTAATTTTTTAACAAAATTTTTTGTTGCCATGTTTATTTTATTGTCAACAAATAATGGAATTGCACAAGAACAAACTGATTTTTGGCAAAAAGTGAGATTTGGAGGAGGACTAGGTCTGGGATTCAATTCAGGGTACTTTAGTGGTACAATATCTCCAAGTGCAATTTATGATATTGATCAAATTTTTTCAGTAGGATTAGGTCTTCAAGGAAGTTATGTAAGCCAAAAAAATGAATACACCTCCTATATATATGGAGGAAGTGCCATATTACTTGTAAACCCTATAAATGAAATCCAGCTTTCTGCTGAATTAGAACAATTAAATGTCAATGTAGATTATGAACGTATACCCGGTTTTAGTCAGGTAACAGATAATTTCTGGACAACAGCATTATTCTTAGGAGCCGGTTTCAGAACTCAGAATGTAACCGTTGGTGCAAAATACAATGTGTTACATGACAATAAAAAGAATGTTTATGATGACGCTATAATGCCTTTTATCAGAGTTTATTTCTAAACCAAACTTTCTGCCACTCCCTTTTTAAGACAAGAAAACTAACCTGTTCAGAAAGCTCAAGAAGATCTGAACCATCCAGACTTTTAACCTGTTCTTCCGAAACATCAATAATATAAAGCAGGTTTAAATATTCAGCAAACTTATACTGTATTAGCTGATATATTTTTTCATGAATCTGGATCTTTAACTCCAACGGAGTTATCGTCTGTGGAAAATCTACAGATTCATTGGCAAGACCAAAGTCCTTATTGATCTGCTCAATCAGTTTCTCATACAAATTTTCCTGTTCCGCCTCCGTTAGCAACAAATCTGTTGTTAACGGAGCTACATATGTTCTATACATCTCTGCTCATTAAGTTTTTACCAAAAGTTCTTAATAATTCTTTTTTATCCTTTTCAATGTCCATTTTCTCTAAAGTATCAAAAGCTTTAAAAGTATATTCCTGAATCGTTTTTTGTGTGGCATCTGAAGCCCCTGTAGTATTAAAAAGTTCTTTTATTGAGTTAATTTTATCTGTATTATCGCTTGGCTGAATGGAATACAAATGCATTAACTGTGTTCTATCTTCCTTATCCGCATTCTGTAAGGCGATCAGATACAGATACGTTTTTTTATTTTCAATAATATCTCCTCCTATCTGTTTTCCAAAAGTTTCCGGATTACCAAAAGCATCTAAATAATCATCTTGCAACTGAAAAGCAATTCCTAAATTCAACCCGAAATCATAGATCAGCTGACCATTCTCTTTAGACGTTTCCGCAACAATAGCCCCCATCTGCATAGCTGCCCCCACTAAAACGGCTGTTTTATATTCGATCATCTTAATATATTCCGGAATAGTAACATTATCACGGCTCTCAAAATCAATATCCCATTGCTGTCCTTCACAAACTTCAAGAGCTGTTTTACTAAACAATTTTGCTAGTTGCAGAAAAACACTCGGTTGATATTGTTCAAAATACTGATACGCTATTATCAACATCGCATCTCCAGCAAGAATTCCAGTATTGGTATTCCATTTTTCATGAACCGTTTCATTTCCTCTCCTCAAAGGAGCTGCATCCATTATATCATCATGTACTAATGAAAAATTATGAAAAACCTCAACTGCCATAGCTGCAGACAATGCTTTTTTATAATCTGAATTAAACACTTCCGCTGCCATCAGAGTCAATACAGGGCGAATACGTTTACCCCCCAAAGATAAAATATAACGAATCGGGTCATATAGATTTTTAGGTTCTTTGTGAAGAGAAAGAGACTCTAAATAGGAAGAAAATAATTCCTGATACTGATCAATTGAATGCATAAAAATAAAATTTCGGCTAAAATACGCCAATAGTCCCATTTTACAAACTACAAAAAGAACCGGATCTCCATTTTTAATAATTTAATAATCTTTTTAATTTTATTTAGAATAATTAAAAATAACTTGTGTGTGAAATTCCCTTGTAATACTTTTGCTAAAAATCTAAAAATCCCAAACATGAAAAAGTATCTAATACTAATGGTAGTTACCCCTATGCTACTATTTAGCAACATTAATCTATGGGCACAGGAAAACTCAGAAATCACAGGAAAAGTGAAATCTGCAAACGGAAATCCTATAGAAAACATCACAATAAAATTAAAAAACCAAAACAAATTAACCACAACAAATAATTTCGGTATTTATCAATTTAAGAATTTAAAAGCCGGAAACTACACTCTGAAAGCATCCGGAATTGGATTTGTCACACAGGAAAAAAAAATAATTATTACTGATAGTGAAATTCTTAGTATCAATTTTACTTTAACAGAAGAACTGGAACAACTTGAAGAAATAATTATTCATAACCAACATAGTAAATATATTCGACCAGAAAGCACACAAGTCTCAAAAATGCCTCTTAAAAATATTGAAAACGCACAAGTTTATACCACTATCACAAGTGATCTTCTAAAAGAACAAATCGTTACCAATATCGATGATGCTTTAAAAAATGCTCCGGGACTTGTGAAATTATGGGAATCGACCGGACGTGGTAGCGATGGAGCAGGCTATTTTTCTCTAAGAGGATTTGCGGTACAGCCCACAATGATTAATGGTCTTCCGGGATTAACCAACGGAGGATTAGACCCTGCAAATATTGAAAGAATAGAAGTAATCAAAGGACCTTCCGGAACTTTATTTGGAAGTAGTCTAATCTCTTACGGAGGACTGATTAATATAACGACAAAAAGACCTTATCGGGGATTTGGCGGTGAATTATCCTACATAACAGGAAGTTACGGATTAAACCGAGTAACCGCTGACGTTAATACTTCTCTGAACAAAGAAAACACTATTAATTTCAGAGTGAATACTGCTTATCACTCAGAAGACAGTTTTCAGGATGCCGGCTTTAAAAAATCCTTTTTTATAGCCCCTTCCTTATCCTATGAAGTAAATGATCAATTATCTTTCCTTATTAATACAGAGATCATGAATGCAGAAAGTACAAATCCCACCATGCTGTTTTTAGATCGTAGTTCCAAACTGAGAGTCAACACTATTGGTCAACTGAGTTATAACAACAAACGTTCCTATACTAGTAACGATCTTGCTCTAGAAACACCTACCTTTAACCTCCAGGGTCAGATGAATTATAAATTGTCAAAAGAATGGACTTCACAAACCGTTATTTCAAGAAGTTCATCTAAATCAAGAGGCATTTACACCTATTTATATGAAAGCACTAATTCTGATAGTTATAAAAACCTAACAGAAGGAGTCGTTTTTACGCGTTATATGAATCGTCAGAACACCAACACTTTAACAACTGATATTCAACAAAATTTTATTGGAGATTTTAAGATCGGAAGCATGAGAAACCGCGTTGTAGCTGGTGTGGATTACTTCAACAGAACTACAACCAACAATGGTAGCGGTTATGTACCTAATGGCTCAATATATATTGGTAATGCAAGTTTACAAAATGTAAACGAAACTGTTTTCGGAATCACAGACCCTACAAAATATATCCCTGCAAATGTTTATGACAGTGGTAATCTGTCTCTTCCTGCCGCAAACACATTACTGGCAAATGCCCCAACAAGCAATATCAAAACCAAAGAAGAAGTATATAGTGCTTATATTTCTGATGTTTTAAATTTCACACCAGCTTTATCCGCTATGATGAGTGTGCGTATAGACCGTTTCATTAATGATGGAGATATTACTACAAAAAGTGATGACTATAATCAAACAGCTGTTTCTCCAAAATTCGGCTTGATCTACCAACCTATACTCGATAAAGTTTCTCTTTTTGCCAACTACATGAATGGCTTTACAAATGTGGCTCCTTCTGAAATACGCACGAATGGCGCGCCATCCATTAAAACTTTTAAACCGGAACAGGCAAACCAATTTGAAACCGGTATCAAACTCAACTTACTGAACAATAAACTAGCTGCAACTTTCAGCTACTATGACATTAAAGTTTCTGATAAAACAATACGAATTGACACAGATGCCAATAATTATTATTTTGTGCAAGATGGAAAAAGCACCAGTAAAGGCTTTGAAGCAGAAATTACTACTAGTCCTATCGAAGGTTTAAATATTATTGCAGGATATAGCTATAATGACAGCAGACTAACCAAATCTGATGCAACTGATTTCCTCGGCAGAAGACCGGAAAATGCGGGACCGAGAAATCTGTTTAATTTATGGGCAAGTTATAAATTTAGCACAGGCACTCTGAATGGTTTTGGTCTTGGTTTTGGAGGAAATTATGCCAGTGAAAACTATATCATGAATAGAAATCTTGCAGGAACATTCACCCTTCCTTCATATACTGTAATCAATTCTTCTGTATTTTACAGCACAGAAAAATATATTTTATCCTTAAAATTAGACAATATAACCAACAAAGAATACTATACAGGATGGTCTACGATCAATCCGCAAAGACCAAGAACTATCAGTGC
The DNA here is from genome assembly GCF_058310215.1 of Flavobacterium sp. AK-301. Lineage (NCBI taxonomy): Bacteria > Pseudomonadati > Bacteroidota > Flavobacteriia > Flavobacteriales > Flavobacteriaceae > Flavobacterium > Flavobacterium sp. AK-301. Next base: position 19,326 of record NZ_JBZEES010000011.1, on the reverse strand, counting down.
CAATTTTTCTTATAAATTCTAAAAATGAATTTTAGAAAACCTATAAAAAGCATACACCGTTGGCTGGGATTTACTTCCGGAATCATCGTTTTCATAGTCAGTATTACAGGCTGCATCTTTTGTTTCCATGATGAAATAAAAGATGTGACCCGTAGTTGGAGGAAAGTAGAATATCAGAACAAAACTTATGTTTCCCCAACTCTTTTACTAGAAAAAGCAAAAGAAAAAATACCAAAAGGTAGCCCTTCTATGGTTATCTATTCCGGACGTGATCGTTCTGCCTATGTATATACCCCTGTAGATAAAGAACATTATTATTATGTTCATTTTAACCCTTATTCGGGAGATTATTTGCAAACGGAAAGCCTCACAGAAGATTTCTTCTTAATTGTAGAAAACATCCATCTTTATTTACTATTACCTCCAGAAATAGGCAGACATGTAGTGGGTATTTCAACTATTATATTTATTCTGATGACAATCAGTGGAATAATTCTCTGGTGGCCTAAAAACAAAAACGCCAGACAACAACGTTTTTCTTTTCAGTGGAAAAAAACAACACAATGGAAAAGGAAAAATTATGATTTGCATAATATTCTTGGTTTTTATATTGGATTAATCGCAATAATTATTGCCATCACCGGATTAACTTTTTCATATGAATGGGTCAAAGATTCTATTTATTATACTGCTAATCTGGGAGGTGACAGAGAAAAAGAAGCTATAGAACCGACTATTGACACCACACTGTTTCAATCCAGTTCTGATAAAGCACTGGATATCGCCTTATTTGAAACCTTAAAGAAAGAACCCGAAGCAGAAATGTTCTTTGTCAGAGCTTCTTTTGACAAAAGCCAACCTATTCTTTCGGGAGCTTATCTATATTCCCTTCGTTACGATCATCAGAGTAATTATTATTTTCACCCATCCAGCGGAGCACTTATAAAAAGCGAATCAAATGATGAGAAAAGCACAGGAATGCAACTGGTCGAAATGAGTTATGGTATCCATACAGGGCAAATATTAAATTTACCCGGAAAGATAATTGCTTTTACGGTCAGCCTTATTGCAGCCAGTTTACCCATAACCGGTTTTATTATCTGGTGGGGACGTAAAAAGAAAACCAAAAAGAGAAGTTAAATCTATTTTTATTCCTTATTTTGTATGATTAATTTCCAATTCTAAAAAAATGAAAAAAATAATATCCATACTTGTTCTTTCTCTCCTTATCAGTTCATGCAAATCAGATACTAAAACGGAAACGGTACGAACAGACAATCAGTACACTATTGATTTGCCTGCATTTTTATCTAAAACAAATCAACTGAACAAAAATGCTTCTTTACAATATCAGAATACAAACGAAGAATTCTATGTTGTTGTTATTAAAGAAAGTAAAGCCGGCTTTAAAGAAGCAATGGAGAAAAGCAATATGGGTGATGCCAATCTAAAAAACTATTCTGATTTTTTAATAGAAAATTTTAAAGCAACTATTCCGGTTACTGTACTATCCGCATTTGAAGAAAAAACTATAAACGGTCTGAATACAAGAACAATCTCACTTTCAGCACCGGTAAACAATAATGATTTTTACTGGAAGTTTGCATTTATTGAAGGTAATAGTACTTTTTATCAGGTTATCACATGGACACTCAAGGATCAGAAAGAAAAACATAATGGACAAATGGATGCAATACTTCTCTCCTTTAAAGAGATCAGTAAAAATAAAAAATAAGGATTACAACCTTGATTAAATATAAATAAGGTTGTTTTCCTTCATTCTATAATAAAAAATAAATATAAATCTACAAGATCTAACAGATTTAAAAACTATTTGATTTAATCGACAAGACGTCCCCTAACCCTGCGTTACAAAAACCCTTAAAATCAAAAAAAGCTTACAAGAAAACCCTTTTAAACCTTTGTATCTCTGCAACTTCAAAAGAAAATTTTCCTTTTCATTTTTTAAAGTCCTTATTTCGTAATTAGTTATTAAATTTGCAACCTAAAATTTTGATACAATGTATAGAAGTCATAATTGTGGAGAACTAAGAATTTCACACATCAATAAAGAAGTTACATTATCAGGCTGGGTACAAAAATCCCGCGATAAAGGTTTTATGACCTGGGTAGACCTAAGAGATCGATATGGAATCACTCAGCTTATTTTTGACTCTGAAAGAACAAAATCAAATGTTTTTGAACTAGCTAAAACACTGGGACGTGAATTTGTAATTCAAATTAAAGGAACTGTTATCGAAAGAGTTTCCAAAAATCCTAATATGTTAACTGGCGATATTGAAATTCTAGTATCAGAATTAAATATTCTAAACGGTTCTTTAACTCCCCCTTTCACTATTGAGGATGAAACAGATGGTGGTGAAGATATCAGAATGAAATACCGTTATCTGGATATTCGTAGAAATCCGGTAAAAAATAGCTTACTGTTCCGTCATAAAGTAGCAATGGCAGTAAGAAACTATCTCTCTGCACAAGAATTTGTAGAAATAGAAACTCCTTATTTAATCAAATCCACTCCCGAAGGAGCTCGTGACTTTGTAGTCCCTTCCCGTATGAATGAAGGACAATTCTATGCTTTACCACAGTCTCCTCAAACCTTCAAACAACTACTTATGGTTGGTGGTATGGATAAATACTTCCAAATCGTAAAATGTTTCCGTGATGAAGATCTGAGAGCAGACCGTCAGCCTGAATTTACACAAATTGACTGTGAAATGGCTTTTGTAGAGCAAGAAGATATTCTGAATGTTTTTGAGGGACTGACACGTCATCTGTTAAAAGAGATCAACGGAGTTGAAGTAGATAAGTTCCCGAGAATGACCTATGCGGATGCGATGAGAAAATATGGTAATGACAAACCGGATATTCGTTTCGGAATGGAATTTGGCGAGCTGAATGAAATTGCCCAACATAAAGAATTCTCTGTATTTAACAATTCAGAATTAGTAGTCGGGATTGCCGTTCCGGGAGCTGGAGAATACACTAGAAAAGAAATAGACGCTTTAATCGAATGGGTAAAACGTCCACAAGTAGGCGCCAGCGGAATGGTATATGTAAAATGTAATGAAGATGGTACTTTTAAATCTTCTGTAGATAAATTTTACGATCAGGATGACTTGGCAAAATGGGCAGATAAAACAGGAGCAAAAGCAGGCGATATGATTTTTGTTTTATCCGGAACAGCAAATAAAACACGTGCTCAGTTAAGTGCTTTACGTATGGAACTGGCAACTCGTTTAGGATTACGTGACCCTAAAGTCTTCGCTCCATTATGGGTTGTAGATTTCCCTTTACTGGAATGGGACGAAGAATCAGAACGTTTCCACGCCATGCACCACCCGTTTACATCTCCTAAACCGGAAGACATCTCTCTATTAGAGACCAATCCGGCAGAAGTAAGAGCAAATGCCTATGATATGGTTTTAAACGGAAATGAGATCGGAGGCGGTTCTATCCGTATACATGATAAAGAAACACAACAGTTAATGTTCAAATATCTTGGCTTCACAGAAGAACAGGCAAAAGCACAGTTTGGTTTCTTAATGGATGCTTTCCAGTTCGGAGCTCCACCACACGGAGGTTTAGCTTTTGGTCTGGATAGACTGGTTGCTATTTTGGGCGGACAAGAAACCATCAGAGATTTTATTGCTTTTCCAAAAAACAATTCAGGAAGAGATGTAATGATCGATGCACCTGCAATTATAGATGAAATACAGCTAAAAGAATTACATATTCAACTAAATTTACAAAATAAAGGCTAAAAAGTGTTAATATTAAAACCGATTAAACACCTATGAAACAGACCAAAACTCTGAAAATCAATCTTATTTACTAAAAAAAAACATAAAATCTGTCTTTGGTATAATAATAAAGAGTACATTTGTTTATTATTAATTATTTTTATTATTACAATGCGAACAGGCACAGTTAAATTTTTCAATGAATCTAAAGGTTACGGATTTATTACAGACGAAGAAACAGGAAAAGACATTTTTGTTCATGCTTCAGGAATCAGAGCGGAAGAATTACGCGAAGGTGACAGAGTAAGTTATGAAGAAGAGGAAGGAAGAAAAGGTAAAGTAGCTGCTCAGGTAGCAGTTCTTGAAGACTAAAAATAGCCTATATTTTTAGTCCACCTAAAAAGACTAACCGCACAACATTCTGTTGTGCGGTTTTTTTATACCATATAATCTAATTTTCGAGAAAACAAAATTCTATTTTACATAATTTAAGTAAAATGATTCTAAATTAAATTTTAACACCTGTATTCTGAGCTAATATTTATATCTTCGTAGTCTTTATTATTTAATAAATATTTTAGTCATGCAGTCAACTCAAACAGACCTGATACCAATTATAATGCAAGTTGTTTTTGCATTTGGTTTTGTTGCTCTAACCGTTATTATATCAGGTTTATTAGGACCAAAAGTATCCTACCCAAATAAAGATAAAAACTTTGAATGTGGAGTCGAATCCATTGGAAAAACCCGCATTCCGTTTTCTGTTAAATATTTCCTTATCGCTATATTATTCGTTCTGTTTGATGTTGAAGTTATTTTCATGTATCCTTGGGCTGTTAATTTCAGAGCTCTTGGGGTTGAAGGAATGATCAAAATGGTAATATTTATGATGATACTTTTAGTTGGATTCTTCTATATTATCAAGAAAAAAGGATTAGAATGGGAAAATTAATTATTAAGTAATTTATGAGCGATTCATCAAAAATAAATATGGTAGATGCACCTGAAGGATTTGAAGGTGCCGGATTTTTTGCTACAAAACTAGATACTGTAGTAGGGCTTGCTCGTGCCAATTCATTATGGCCATTACCTTTTGCCACTTCATGTTGTGGTATTGAATTTATGGCAACTATGGCTGCTAATTATGATGTAGCCCGTTTTGGATCAGAACGTATGAGTTTCTCTCCTCGTCAGGCAGATATGCTTTTAGTAATGGGAACTATTTCTAAGAAATTAGCTCCTGTTTTACGTCAGGTATATGAGCAAATGGCAGAGCCTAAATGGGTTATCGCTGTTGGTGCATGTGCTTCCTCAGGTGGTATATTCGATACTTACTCTGTTCTTCAGGGAATTGACAAAGTAATCCCTGTTGATGTCTATGTACCGGGATGCCCTCCCCGTCCAGAACAAATTTTAGACGGAATTTTAAAATTGCAAGAACTGGTAAAATCGGAATCTGTTAAAAGAAGAGGTTCTGAAGTCTATAAAGATTTACTGGCTTCTTATAACCTTTCTTAAAGTAATAAAATGGCTTTAGAAAACCTTGTAATAGAAAACAAATTAACTGAGACCTTCGGTTCAAAAGTATCCGATTTTGCTCAGCATAAAGATATATTCACTTTTGAAGTTTCTTCGGAATCAATAGAAAAAGTAATGCAGTTCCTTAAAGAAGATGAAACACTACGTTTCAATTTCCTTACCGATGTATGTGGCGTTCATTATCCAGATTCAGAAGTCAACCGACAATTTGCCGTTGTGTATCATATGCACAACTGGTATGATAATGTTCGTATACGAATCAAATGTTACCTGAATGGTAACAAACCTGAAATCAGCACTGTATCCAATCTGTTTTTAAGTGCTAACTGGCAGGAAAGAGAAACATACGATTTTTTCGGTATTATATTTAAAGGACATCCACAACTGAAGAGAATTCTCAACATGGATGAAATGGTTTCTTTCCCTATGCGAAAAGAATATCCTTTAGAAGACGGCGGAAGAACAGATAAAGATGATAGATTTTTTGGAAGAACTCCAGAAAATTGCTAATAATGAACCTGAAATAATTTCGATTAAAATGTCAGACCTGTTATTAACACCAGAGCATAGATATGCTAAATTAATAGAACGTAGCGGACAAAATGAAAACGGAGAAGGACACGAATACTCAGTTTTGAATTTAGGACCTACGCATCCGGCAACACATGGTATTTTCCAGAATGTTCTGCTAATGGATGGAGAGAAAATTATTGATGGAGAAGGAACTGTTGGATACATCCACCGTGCATTTGAAAAAATATCGGAAAACAGACCTTTCTATCAAATTACACCTTTAACAGACAGAATGAACTACTGCTCTGCTCCTATTAATAATATGGGATGGTGGATGACAATAGAGAAAGCATTGGGTATTGAAATACCAAAAAGAGTACAATATTTACGTGTTATTATAATGGAATTGGCACGTATTGCTGACCACATCATTTGTAACTCAGTAATGGGTGTTGATACCGGAGCGCTTACCGGATTCTTATATGTTTTTCAGTATAGAGAAAAAATATACGAAATCTACGAAGAAATTTGCGGAGCTCGTTTAACAACCAATATGGGCAGAATAGGCGGATTCGAAAGAGAATGGAGTCCTACTGCTTTCAAAAAAATAAATGATTTTCTGAATGAATTCCCTGATATTTGGAGAGAATTCGAAGACTTATTATCCAGAAACAGAATTTTTATGGACAGAACCATAAATATCGGTTCTATCTCTGCAGAAAGAGCAATTAGCTACGGATTTACAGGTCCTAATCTACGTGCTACCGGTGTTGATTATGATGTCCGAATCATGCAACCTTACTCCTCTTATGAAGATTTTGAATTTAGTATTCCTGTTGGAAAATCTGGAGATACTTATGATCGTTTCTGTGTAAGAAACGGAGAAGTATGGGAAAGTTTAAGCATCATCAGACAAGCTCTTGCTAAATTACCTGAAGGTCCTTTCCATGCTGATGTTCCTGATTATTACCTCCCTCCAAAAGATGAAGTGTATCATAATATGGAAGCATTAATTTATCATTTCAAAATCGTAATGGGTGAAATTCCTGTTCCGGTAACAGAAGTATACCATGCAGTAGAAGGAGCTAACGGAGAATTAGGATTTTACCTTATCACTGACGGAAGCAGAACACCTTACCGATTACATTTCAGAAGACCTTGTTTTATTTACTATCAAGCATTTAACGAAATGGTAAGAGGGCAAATGCTTTCTGATGCAATCATTACTTTGTCTAGTCTTAATGTTATAGCGGGCGAATTAGACGCCTAAAGGATTATGGAACATACCAATATAAAACAACAAATCAATATAGATGCTACTCTGATGGAGCGCATCAACGAGTTAATAAGTCATTATCCGGCTGATAAAAGAAAATCAGCTCTATTACCCGTACTTCATGAAGTACAGGATGCTCACGAAAACTGGCTGAGCATTGAATTAATGGATAAAGTTGCCGAAATACTGGAGATCAAACCAATTGAAGTATATGAAGTAGTCTCTTTTTATACCATGTTCAATCAAAAACCAGTTGGAAAATACATGTTTGAGTTTTGTAAAACTTCCCCATGTTGTTTAAAAGGAACAGAAGATCTTGTTGACTATACCTGTGAAAAACTAGGAATCAAAGAAGGTGAAACTACTGCTGACGGAATGTTTACCGTTGCCGGTGTTGAATGTTTAGGTGCATGTGGTTATGCTCCGATGATGCAAATTGGTGATTTTTATCACGAACATCTTAATAAAGAAAAGATCAATCAGCTCATTGCTGATTGCAAGGATAATAAAATTAGTTTACACTAATAATAGGAAATCATGAGTAGAAAAATATTATTAGAGAACGCACATATTCCGGGAATTAAAACCTATGAAGTATACCGTGCAAATGGTGGCTACCGATCTGTAGAAAAAGCGATAAAAACAATGACTCCTGATGAGATCGTAGAAGACGTTAAAACGTCCGGATTACGAGGAAGAGGTGGCGCTGGTTTCCCTGTGGGAATGAAGTGGAGTTTTATTGATAAAAAATCAGGAAAACCAAGACATTTGGTTTGTAATGCCGATGAATCAGAACCGGGTACTTTTAAAGACCGTTTCCTGATGGAATACATCCCTCACCTATTGATCGAAGGAATGATCGCTTCCAGTTTTGCGTTGGGTGCGAATTTATCCTATATCTATATTAGAGGGGAATATATGTGGATCTATAAAATCCTTGAACATGCTATTAAAGAAGCCTACGCTAATGGATGGCTGGGCAAAAATATATTAGGTTCCGGTTTTGATCTGGATTTATATGTACACTGCGGTGCGGGAGCTTATATTTGCGGAGAAGAAACAGCATTAATAGAATCATTAGAAGGAAAAAGAGGAAACCCTCGTATTAAACCACCATTCCCTGCGGTTAGTGGTTTATGGGCGAATCCAACGGTTGTAAATAATGTTGAATCTATTGCTACAGTGCCATGGATCATTAATAACACAGGAGAAGAATACGCTAAAATAGGCGTAGGAAGATCAACAGGAACAAAATTAATTTCTGCTTCGGGACATATTAAAAATCCGGGAGTTTATGAAATCGAAATGGGACTTACGGTTTATGAATTCATGAACTCAGATGAATATTTAGGTGGTATGATAGATGACCGACCTCTTAAAGCATTTATTCCTGGAGGCTCTTCTGTTCCGATATTACCAACGAACCTAATTTATAAAACAGCCAATAATGAAGACCGTTTAATGACATATGAATCATTAGCAGACGGTGGATTTGCTACAGGATCTTCTTTAGGTTCCGGTGGGTTTATTGTATACAATGACACTTCCTGTATTGTTAGAAATACTTGGAATTTTTCCCGTTTTTACCATCATGAAAGTTGTGGACAATGTTCTCCTTGTCGTGAAGGTACAGGATGGCTTGAAAAAGTATTATACCGTATTGAAAACGGACAGGGTCGTGAAGAAGATATTGATTTACTTTGGAGTATTCAGAGTAAAATCGAAGGAAATACCATTTGTCCATTAGGTGACGCTGCTGCCTGGCCTGTTGCTGCCGCTATTCGTCACTTTAGAGATGAGTTTGAATATCATATTCGTTTCCCTGAAAAAATAAAAAACAGAGATCATTATGTTGCAGAACCTTTTGAAAAGGTAAAACATCTGGTTTCTAAAGTAATCGTATAACGTCAAGTAGTATTAGATAATGAAAGTAACAATCGACGGACAAGATATAGAAGTAGAGCCGGGAACAACTATCCTACAGGCTGCCAGACTAATAGGCGGGGAATCTGTTCCTCCTGCCATGTGCTATTATTCTAAATTAAAAGGAAGTGGTGGAAAATGTCGTGCCTGCTTAGTGGAAGTTTCTAAAGGAAGTGAAGCTGATCCGAGACCAATGCCAAAATTAATGCCTTCCTGCCTTACAGGGTGTATGGATGGTATGGAAATAAAAAGTATTACTTCTGAAAGAGCTATAGAAGCAAGACAAGCAGTAACAGAATTCTTATTAATCAATCACCCTCTGGATTGTCCGGTATGTGATCAGGCTGGTGAATGTGACTTACAAAACCTGAGTTTTAATAATGGAACTGCTAAAACTCGTTTTATTGAAGAAAAAAGAACTTTTGAGCCTGAAAATATTGGTGATAAGATTCAGTTACACATGAACCGTTGTATTTTATGCTATCGTTGTGTTTTGGTTGCAGATCAGTTAACCGACAACAGAGTTCACGGAGTAATGAATCGTGGAGATCATTCTCAAATCTCTACCTGTATCTCTAAAGCAATAGACAATGAATTCTCAGGAAATATGATCGATGTATGTCCTGTAGGAGCATTAACAGATAAAACATTCCGATTTAAATCAAGAGTATGGTTCAGTAAACCATACAATGCTCATAGAAACTGTACTAAATGTTCTGGGAAAACTACGGTTTGGATGTTTGGAGACGAAATACAAAGAGTAACAGGAAGAAAAGACGAATATCATGAAGTAGATGAATTTATCTGCAACGAATGTCGTTTTGACCATAAAGATACTGCTGACTGGGTAATTGAAGGACCAAGAAAATTCGAGAAATTCTCTGTAATCAATCAGAACAATTACACCGAAGAATTAAAACCAGTAGTAATCAATACTGAAAAAAACATTTTACTTGGTAGAGATGAAGATCGCAAAAAAATAAGTATGTCTGCGATTCCACTGGACGAAGAAATACATACAAACAATAATCTTAAATCTTAAGTGGCGAAATGGACACTACATTTATTATAGAAAAAGGAGTCATTATTTTGGTTGTATTTGCGATCACAATGGTTATGGCAATGTATTGTACGCTTGCGGAAAGAAAAATAGCTGCTTTTTTACAAGATCGTATCGGACCTAACAGAGCCGGTAAATATGGTATACTGCAACCTCTCGCGGATGGTATGAAATTATTTTCGAAAGAGGAATTTTTGCCTAATACCCCAAATAAGTTTTTATTCGTTCTCGGTCCTATTATTGCAATGAGCATGGCATTGATTACCAGTGCTGTTATTCCATGGGGTGATAAACTTCATCTTTTTGGAAGAGATATTATATTACAAGCAACTGATATTGATGTTGCTTTACTATATGTTTTTGCAGTTGTTTCCTGTGGTGTATACGGTATTATTATCGGAGCATGGGCTTCTAACAATAAATTCTCTTTGATGAGTGCTGTTCGTGCTTCATCACAGATGATTTCTTATGAGGTTGCAATGGGACTTTCGATGATCGCATTAGTAATGGTAACAGGAACACTGAGCTTAAAAGAAATATCAGCAGCGCAATCCGGAATGAACTGGAATGTATTTTATCAACCTCTTGGGTTTTTAATATTCCTGATCTGTTCTTTTGCTGAGACCAATCGTGCACCTTTCGATTTAGCGGAATGTGAAACGGAACTTATTGGAGGATATCACGTAGAATATTCTTCTATGAAAATGGGGTTCTATTTATTTGCCGAATATGCCAGTTTATTCATTTCATCTACATTATTAGCTGTTTTATATTTTGGAGGCTATAATTATCCAGGAATGGAATGGGCTGTAGAAAACTGGGGAGTTAATATCGCAAACGTAATTAGCATATTTGTTCTTTTTGCTAAACTTTGTTTCTTTATTTTCTTCTATATGTGGGTAAGATGGACACTGCCTCGATTTAGATATGACCAATTAATGACCTTAGGCTGGAAAGTTTTAATTCCACTTTCTATAGCAAATATTATTATCACTGGAATTATGATTTTAGTTTTCCAATAAAATAAAATAAAATGGCAATAGAAACGATATCATTATCTGGAAAAAAGAAAGAAGTTTCCAATAAAAAAATGACTTTTTTGGAGAGTATATATCTTGTAGCAATTGCTAAAGGATTAAGAATTACATTTAAACACTTATTCAAAAAGAAAGTGACCCTTCAATTCCCGGAACAGGTAAGAGCCTATATCCCTCCTGCTTATCGTGGTCAGCATATGTTAATGCGTGACGACGAAGGAAGAGAAAGATGTACTGCCTGTGGACTTTGTGCCCTTTCCTGTCCTGCTGAAGCAATCACAATGAAAGCAAGCGAACGTCAAAAAGGAGAAGAACATCTTTATCGTGAAGAAAAATATGCATCGATCTATGAGATTAATATGTTGCGTTGTATCTTCTGCGGACTATGCGAAGAAGCCTGTCCAAAAGAAGCAATTTACTTAACAAAATCAAAAGTAATATCTCAAGCCGGTTATGAAAGAGAAAGTTTCATATTTGGTAAAGACAAATTGGTAATGCCTTTAGAAATGGCATTAAAAAACAGTAAAACACAAACAGCTAATTAAACTATGATAACGATTTTATTTTATATTTTATCTGCGATAACATTAGCTTCAGCATTTATGACGATAATCAGCAAAAATGCGATTCATAGTGCTATTTATTTAATTATCTGTTTTTTCTCTATCGCAGGACATTACCTGATGTTCAACGCTCAGTTTTTAGCAATTGTACACATCATCGTATATTCAGGTGCCATTATGGTTCTTTTATTATTTACTTTGATGTTAATGAATCTGAGTTCTAAAGAGGAGCCACATAAATCAGCAGTAACAAAAATTGCCGCAGTATTGTCTTTTTGTCTGATAGCAATCGTTCTACTAGCTGTATTCTTAAAAGCGCAACCAATTATAGAACAGTACAGATCTAGTGGGCAAGATTTTCAATCTATTCGTATACTGGGACAGGTATTAATTAATGATTATGCTGTTCCGTTCGAGTTTGCTTCCCTATTATTATTGTTATCAATGATTGGAGCTGTATTATTGTCTAAAAAAGAAAAAAATAGCCAAATATGATACAAAATATACTTCAGGAAATTGGTATTGAATCCTATATTTACCTGTCAGCAATTCTTTTCTCCATCGGAATATTTGGAGTTATATACAGACGAAATGCAATTGTTGTATTAATGTCTATTGAGATTATGTTAAATGCAGTGAATCTGTTATTAGTGGTTTTTTCAAACTATCATCAGGATGCCTCAGGACAAGTATTCGTGATTTTTTCAATGGCAGTAGCTGCTGCAGAGGTAGCAATAGGTCTTGCCATACTGGTTTCAGTTTTTAGAAATCTGAACTCAATCGACATAGATAAATTAAAAAATTTAAAAGGATAGTTTCTAATGGAGACAAGCTTAGTATTACTATTATTATTAGCCCCATTAGTTGGGTTTTTATTCAATGCTTTTTTCGGAAAAAAAGTGAGTAAAACAATGGCAAGTGTTATTGCTACAGTATCTGTAACTATATCATTTGCAATAACTCTTTATTTCTTTGGAAGTATATTGGGTTCAAAACAACCAATCGAAGTAAATCTGTTTGACTGGATAAAACTATCTAATTTCAATGTAAGTTTTGGAATTTTACTGGATCAGTTATCCTTACTATGGTTACTTTTTGTAACCGGTATCGGAGCTTTAATCCATATCTATTCTATCAGTTATATGCATGATGATGAAAATGTAGACAAATATTTTGCCTACCTTAACTTATTCATCTTTTTCATGATAACATTAGTAGTGAGCAGCAACTTGCTAGTTATGTTCATTGGTTGGGAAGGTGTTGGATTATGTTCTTATTTACTAATCGGATTCTGGTATAAGAATCAGGATTTCAATGATGCTGCTAAAAAAGCATTTATCATGAACAGAATCGGAGATTTAGGTTTTTTAGTTGGGATCTTCATCATCGGATATGTTTTCAACACATTAGATTTCAATACATTAAAAGAAACAATAATAACAGGCGGTTTATCTGATGATACGTTATACTGGTTAGGTATTGCCACATTCAGTTTATTTATTGGTGCTGCCGGTAAAAGTGCACAAATACCTTTATACACCTGGTTACCGGATGCTATGGCAGGACCTACTCCTGTTTCGGCATTGATCCACGCTGCAACAATGGTAACAGCAGGTATCTTTATGATTACCCGTTTAAATTATATGTTTGATCTGACTCCGGATGTTCAGAATATTATTGCAATCATAGGAGCTGTCACTTCTCTGTTTGCTGCTACAATCGGATTAGTTCAGAATGATATTAAAAAAGTATTAGCTTATTCAACCGTATCTCAGTTGGGACTAATGTTCTTAGCTCTTGGATTAGGGGCTTATAATATTGCTGTATTCCATGTTATTACACATGCTTTCTTTAAAGCCTGTCTATTCCTTGGTTCAGGATCTGTTATCCATGCTTTACACGGAGAACAGGATATGCGCAGAATGGGTGGGCTTAAAAATGTTATGAAAATAACATTTATCACTTTCTTAATCGCATCATTAGCGATTTCCGGAATCCCTCCTTTCTCCGGTTTTTTCTCAAAAGATGAAATTTTAATGGTCGCTTTCCAACATAATAAAACACTTTGGATCATCGCTTCGTTAGCTTCTATAATGACCGCTTTCTATATGTTCAGATTGCTTTACCTTACTTTCTTCAAAAATTTCAGAGGAACTAAAGAGCAAAAAGAACACTTACATGAATCACCGAGTTTAATTACCTTTCCTTTAATTGTTCTGGCTGTATTATCTTTAATAGGTGGTTTAATCAGTTTACCAGGAAATAGCTGGTTAAACAATTATCTGGCTCCGATTTTCATTGGAGGTGAGACGGAAGCACATCATTTTGGATCAACGGAATATATGTTGATGGGATTAGCTATTATAGGTGGACTTATCGGTATTGGCATTGCTTATATAAAATATATCAAACAATCTTCCATTCCTAAAGAAGATTACGAAATACAAGGGGTTGCAAAAGTAATCTATAACAAATATTATATAGATCAGATATACAACGCTTTATTTGTACTTCCTTTATATTACCTTTCTACTTTCTTTAAAGGTGTTATAGAGCCCTTACTGGCTAATATACTATTTGGTATAACTTCTATAATATTGGGAGTTGCAGATCAGGGAAAAAAATTACAGAACGGAAGTGTCGGATTCTATTTATTCGCTTTTGTATTAGGACTGAGTGCGATATTAATCTATTTATTTTTAGGACAATAATTTATACATGATGGACATATCTTTTATATTAATTATACTACTATTTGGAGCAGTAGCGACTTATTTCTCAGGAGATAAACTAGCTTCTAAGGTAGCTTTGCTTTTTAGCGCAGTATCTCTGATCGCTTCCTTATATCTGTTAAATCAGTATAACCTCGGTGAAAATATTGACTTCTACAGCACATGGATTAAACAGCCTAATATTGCATTAACATTTAAAGCAGATGGACTTTCTTTAGCAATGTTGTTACTGACAACGGCACTTTCTGTTATTATTATTATTTCCTCTTTTGGTAACACCTACCAAAAATCGAAAAGCTTTTATGCTCTGGTTCTGTTTATGACTTTTGCAATGGCAGGAACATTTTTAAGTACAAATGGCTTTGTTTACTATATATTCTGGGAACTTTCTCTTATTCCTATTTACTTTATTGCATTGATCTGGGGTAATGGTAATGCGGAAACAAGAAAAAATGCAGTTGTTAAATTCTTCATCTACACCTTTGCCGGATCTCTATTTATGCTGGTTGCTTTTATCTATTTATACCAAAAAGCGGGTAGTTTCCAAATAGAAGATTTATATAAACTACGTTTAACTGCTGATGAACAATTCTGGATATTCCTGGCGTTCTTCCTGGCTTATGCTATTAAAATTCCAATTATACCATTTCATACCTGGCAGGCAAAAGTATATCAAAAAGCACCTACTGTTGGTACTATGCTTTTATCTGGCATCATGCTTAAAATGGGATTATACAGTATCATAAGATGGCAGTTACCTATTGCTCCACTAGCAGCAAAAGAGTATCTTAATTTCTTTGTAGGATTAAGTATTGCAGGCGTTATTTACGGATCTATTGTAGCATTAAAACAACAGGATCTTAAAAAATTACTAGCCTATTCATCATTAGCACACGTTGGTCTAATTGCTGCGGGAGCTTATACACTGACATTAGATGGTTTAACAGGTGCTACATTACAAATGATCGCTCACGGTTTTGTTGTTGTTGGTCTGTTCTTTGCTGCTGAAATTATCTACAGAAGATATGAAACAAGATTAATTGTTGACATGGGGGGTATCCGCTCACAAGCTCCGAAGTTTACCTCTATGTTCATCATACTGGTTTTAGCTTCTGTCGCTTTACCTTCAACATTTAACTTTGTTGGAGAATTCACATTATTATACAGTTTGTTTCAGACTAATCTTGCCTTTGCAATCATTGGAGGTACAACCATTATTTTAGGTGCTTTCTACATGCTTAGAATGTTCCAGCAGGTAATGTTAGGAGAAACAAACTCCAAAATATTTTCTGATGTTACCTTCAGTGAAGGTTTTGTTTTTGTCCTGATTATTGCATTCCTAATCTTTTTTGGGTTATACCCAAAACCTATTATTGATTTAGTAACACCGGCACTTCAGGATATAGTAGTTCACATAAACAGATTTAATTAAGTCAAATAAAAAATGAATACATTAATAGCGATTGCTGGATTAGGTATTTTATGCCTTTTAGCTGAAATATTAAACTGGAGAAAAGCCATTGTTCCTGTTACCATTGCTGGTTTAATAGGCACATTAGCCTTGACAATATGTGAATCTGATAGTAGTTCAGCACATTATAAAGATATGATTGTTGCAGATTCATTTTCTACTGCATTCTCAAGTCTGTTTATTATACTGACTATCTTTTTAATTGCGATGAGTCCTGACTTTCATGCAAAACAAATCAATAAAATATCAGACTTTGTTGCCATAAAATTATTCCTTTTGTTAGGAGCTGTAGCTATGGTTTCTTTTGGGAATCTTTCTATGTTCTTCCTTGGTCTTGAAATATTATCTATTGCTCTTTATATATTAGCGGCAAGTAACCGCACCAGTGTAAAAAGTAATGAAGCAGGAATGAAATACTTCTTAATGGGAGCTTTTGCTTCTGGAATCGTTTTATTCGGTATCTGCATGATCTATGGTGCAACCGGTACTTTCGATATTGCAATTATTCACGCCACTACTCCTGCTGTACTTTCATGGTTTTACATCGGAATTGCATTACTAAGTATAGGTATGTTATTTAAAATTGCAGCTGTACCTTTTCACTTCTGGGCTCCGGATGTTTATGAAGGTTCTCCTGCTCTGACTACTGCGGCAATGAGTACTTTAGTCAAAGTAGCTGCTATGGCGACTTTTTACAAACTTTTAAGCGGTATGAATGCTATACTGACAATAGAATATGAAACGGTTATTGTAGCCATTTCTATGCTTTCTATGACAGTAGGTAATATAATGGCTCTGAGACAAAATAACATTAAACGTATGTTAGCTTACTCTGGTATTTCTCATGCCGGATTTATGCTAATGACCTTATTAAGTTTATGTAATTCTGCAGGAATATTATTATACTATGCAGCAGCTTATTCTCTTGCCGGGATTGCAGCATTTGCCGTAATATTATATGTTACAACTAATAAAGACAATGAAAATATCGAAAACTTTAACGGATTAGGAAAAACAAATCCTTTAATGGCGGCTGTATTAACAGGAGCATTATTATCTATGGCAGGTATTCCTATATTCTCCGGTTTCTTCGCTAAATTTTTCTTACTGAATCAAACTTTACAGGCAGGATATTTATCATTAGTAATTGTAGGTATCATCAACTCTATTATAAGTGTAGGGTACTACTTTAAAGTAATAATTGCCATGTATAATAAAGAAGCTGTTATTACAGAAAAACAAGCAGTTCCTTATTTATATACAATAGTAGCCGTTCTGGCTATTGCTTTTAATATTATCATTGCATTATTCCCTTCCTGCATTTTAGAGCTTTTGAAATAGCTATATATGGATAACAATATATCAAAATGCAAATCTTAATTTCTTAAGATTTGCATTTTTTTTATAAAATATTTAAGGACGAGACAGAAACAAATTTTATACCTTTAAAATCCTTATAACTATATTATTTATCAAAGATAAAATTATCACTTATGAAACGTATTTTATTAACTCTGCTTCTTTCGTTTGCTATTCTGGGATGTAAATCACAAAACAGTAATAACGATCATAAAATAGGTGTCAGTGAATTCAAAAAAGGTATTAAACTGACTGAAGTACAGTTAATCGATGTACGAACACCTAAAGAATATAAAGAGGGTCATATTGGTAATGCAGAAAATATAGACTTTCTGGCAGACGATTTTACGGAAAAGATAAAAACTTTAGATAAAAATAAACCTGTTTATATCTATTGTAAAAGTGGAAACAGAAGCGGAAAAGCTTCTAAAATACTCTCAGAAGCCGGATTTAATACAATCTATGATCTGGAAGGCGGTATTATTTCCTGGAAAAAAGAAAACCAGCAAATTCACCCATAATCTCCTATTACTAAAATGGTTTAGAGAAAAGAAACAAGGGTCAAGAAACAAGACATGTATGAATATACGAAGTATAACACCAGATATACGATTTATTCTGCAAGATCTTTTTTGACCTTGTAGGCATCTTTGTTATATACGGTATATAAAATTCCTTTCAGACATCTGAAAGGAATTTTTATTTAAAATAAAAATCTACCAAATTCCCCCCTCTCATCAAACAATACATTTTTAAGATTTTAAAACTCTATTAACATGTTTTTTAATTAAAAAATAAAACAAAACCACTTTATATCAAAAACACAAAATAAAACATTAATGAAATTATATTTTTAAACATTATTAACCTAACAAAAGATTTTTTAGTCAAAAAAAACATAAATTATATTTGTTTTTATCATAATTATATTATAATATTGGAATATAAATAAATATTTAAATAAATAAAATTATGAGTTTTTTAGCAAAATTAAAAGTAGGCGGTAAAGATTACACTATTCTAAATGTAAGTTATGACCTAGCACAGGAAACAGACCCTACAGGAAGACCTTCTTCTGTAACAAGAGGAGGTAGAATTATAATTGAGGTAGAATCTACAGGCGGTACAGAATTGTTTGAATGGATGACCAACAATTTCGAGAGAAAAGACGGATCCATTGTTTACAGCAAACGTGATACCGATGCTACTCTGAAAGAATTAAAATTCACAGAAGCTTACATGGTAAAGTACAAAGAAACTTTTGACTCCATTGGAAAAAACCCTTTAACAGAAACATTCACGATCTCTTCTAAAAAGATTCAGATGGGTGGTGGTGATTTCGAAAACAGTTGGGTGTAATTCAACAAAATTATTATTCTCTTAAGACGGTATTTTAATTCATATCTGTTGTTATTGACAGCAGACTAGTAAGTTCAGAATTCCGTTTTGATCACAAATCCTTTTTGTACTACAAAAGGAGGTGTACTTTTATACCTCCTTTTTAACTACTTTTTTTAAATAATTAAACCTACAAATCATGAGTTTTTTAGCAAAATTAGCAATAGACGGACAGGAATTCAATGTGTTAGAGTTTGACATTGATTTCATTCAAAAAACAGACAGTATCGAAAAACCTGATGATATCGCCCGCGGAGGAAATTTCAGAATTGTTGTCGAATCAGATCGTAAAACCGATTTTATGAACTGGATGACCAACAGTTCCGAAACAAAAGACGGAACTGTAATTTTCTTTAGACGTGATGCGATGAGTAAAATGAAGGAATTACGATTCACAAAAGGCTATTGCATTTATTACAAAGAAAGCTTTAGAAGCACTACAGAAACACCTATGATAACAGAAATGAAGATCACAGCTAAAGATATTGATTTTTCAGGAGCCACACATCAAAGAGACTGGTCTCTGGAATAAACAAAAAATAAATCTCTGGTTCTGTTTCTTTAATTTATAATACTACAGTATGATTGCAACTTTAAAAAAAAATATTGAAAAAAAGGTAGTTATACGTATCCCTATGTATAACAAACCAGTGAATTATTCTGATCTGGAAATCCATCAGGAAATCCTGACGCA